>NZ_MEHJ01000001.1:681250-1362500 GCF_001746415.1 Streptomyces agglomeratus | reverse complement strand
TTCTCCCCGAAATGCATTTAGGTGCAGCGTCGTGTGTTTCTTGCCGGAGGTAGAGCACTGGATAGGCGATGGGCCCTACCGGGTTACTGACCTTAGCCAAACTCCGAATGCCGGTAAGTGAGAGCACGGCAGTGAGACTGTGGGGGATAAGCTCCATGGTCGAGAGGGAAACAGCCCAGAGCATCGACTAAGGCCCCTAAGCGTACGCTAAGTGGGAAAGGATGTGGAGTCGCAGAGACAACCAGGAGGTTGGCTTAGAAGCAGCCACCCTTGAAAGAGTGCGTAATAGCTCACTGGTCAAGTGATTCCGCGCCGACAATGTAGCGGGGCTCAAGCGTACCGCCGAAGTCGTGTCATTCCAGCATTAAGGGCCAACGCCCGCTGGGATGGGTAGGGGAGCGTCGTGTGCCGGGTGAAGCAGCCGCGGAAGCGAGTTGTGGACGGTTCACGAGTGAGAATGCAGGCATGAGTAGCGATACACACGTGAGAAACGTGTGCGCCGATTGACTAAGGGTTCCTGGGTCAAGCTGATCTGCCCAGGGTAAGTCGGGACCTAAGGCGAGGCCGACAGGCGTAGTCGATGGACAACCGGTTGATATTCCGGTACCCGCTTTGAAACGCCCAGTATCGAATCCATTGATGCTAAGGCCGTGAAGCCGTCCTGGAGCCTTCGGGCAAAGGGAAGTGGTGGAGCCGCCGGTCCAAGGTGGTAGTAGGTAAGCGATGGGGTGACGCAGGAAGGTAGTCCAGCCCGGGCGGTGGTTGTCCCGGGGTAAGGGTGTAGGCCGAGGGGTAGGTAAATCCGTCCCTCGTTAAGGCTGAGACCTGATGCCGAGCCGATTGTGGTGAAGTGGATGATCCTATGCTGTCGAGAAAAGCCTCTAGCGAGTTTCATGGCGGCCCGTACCCTAAACCGACTCAGGTGGTCAGGTAGAGAATACCGAGGCGTTCGGGTGAACTATGGTTAAGGAACTCGGCAAAATGCCCCCGTAACTTCGGGAGAAGGGGGGCCATCACTGGTGATCGGATTTACTCCGTGAGCTGGGGGTGGCCGCAGAGACCAGCGAGAAGCGACTGTTTACTAAAAACACAGGTCCGTGCGAAGCCGTAAGGCGATGTATACGGACTGACGCCTGCCCGGTGCTGGAACGTTAAGGGGACCGGTTAGTGCGCTTTCGGGCGTGCGAAGCTGAGAACTTAAGCGCCAGTAAACGGCGGTGGTAACTATAACCATCCTAAGGTAGCGAAATTCCTTGTCGGGTAAGTTCCGACCTGCACGAATGGCGTAACGACTTCTCGACTGTCTCAACCATAGGCCCGGTGAAATTGCACTACGAGTAAAGATGCTCGTTTCGCGCAGAAGGACGGAAAGACCCCGGGACCTTTACTACAGTTTGATATTGGTGTTCGGTTCGGCTTGTGTAGGATAGGTGGGAGACTTTGAAGCATGCACGCCAGTGTGTGTGGAGTCAATCTTGAAATACCACTCTGGTCGTGCTGGATGTCTAACCTCGGTCCGTGATCCGGATCAGGGACAGTGTCTGATGGGTAGTTTAACTGGGGCGGTTGCCTCCTAAAGAGTAACGGAGGCGCCCAAAGGTTCCCTCAGCCTGGTTGGCAATCAGGTGTTGAGTGTAAGTGCACAAGGGAGCTTGACTGTGAGACCGACGGGTCGAGCAGGGACGAAAGTCGGGACTAGTGATCCGGCAGTGGCTTGTGGAAGCGCTGTCGCTCAACGGATAAAAGGTACCCCGGGGATAACAGGCTGATCTTCCCCAAGAGTCCATATCGACGGGATGGTTTGGCACCTCGATGTCGGCTCGTCGCATCCTGGGGCTGGAGTCGGTCCCAAGGGTTGGGCTGTTCGCCCATTAAAGCGGTACGCGAGCTGGGTTTAGAACGTCGTGAGACAGTTCGGTCCCTATCCTCTGCGCGCGTAGGAATATTGAGAAGGGCTGTCCCTAGTACGAGAGGACCGGGACGGACGAACCTCTGGTGTGCCAGTTGTCCTGCCAAGGGCATGGCTGGTTGGCTACGTTCGGAAAGGATAACCGCTGAAAGCATCTAAGCGGGAAGCCTGCTTCGAGATGAGTATTCCCACCCCCTTTGAGGGGTTAAGGCTCCCAGTAGACGACTGGGTTGATAGGCCAGATGTGGAAGCCCGGTAACGGGTGGAGCTGACTGGTACTAATAGGCCGAGGGCTTGTCCTCAGTTGCTCGCGTCCACTGTGTTAGTTCTGAAGTAACGAACTGTGCCGATTCCGGTTTGTTCAACTTCATAGAGTTTCGGTGGTCATAGCGTTAGGGAAACGCCCGGTTACATTCCGAACCCGGAAGCTAAGCCTTTCAGCGCCGATGGTACTGCAGGGGGGACCCTGTGGGAGAGTAGGACACCGCCGAACAATTTTTACGCCCCGGCCCCCGGACTTATGTCCGGGGGCCGGGGCTTTTTTGCGTCCAAAATGCTCGTAGTCTCTGTGCGGACAACAAACAGGTTCGAATGAAAGCTGGCGTCCGATGGGAACTGTGGTGCATGTCCCCCAGACTCGGGACATGATCGGGGAGGAACTCTCCGGCGACGAAGCCCTCACCGCTCTACGGCACTACGGGGGACGCAAGCTCTTCCTCGATGCCTTTGCGCGGTTCCGGTACGCCGACGGGTTCAGCCACGCTCGGTCGTTGGCCTTCCAAGTCGTGCTGGGTACTGTGCCGTTCGCCATCGCCATGGTGGGCGTCGCCGCGAGTGTGCACACCGAGAGCGTGGGGCGCGTCGTCGAGCTGACCCTGGGACACATCGTGCCCGGGGCGAGCACCGAGCTGGTCCAGGAGGCACTCGCGGACACCCGGCGCAGCGCCGGCGGCAGTACCTCGATAGCGGTCGCGATGTGGCTCGGCCTGGCCTTCGCCGTACTGAACCTCACTTCTGCCATGGGGCAGATCGAGCGCGGCAGCAACCGCATCTACGGGATAGAGAGAGACCGTCCCTTCCTCGCGAAGTACGGACGGAGCCTGCTGCTGGCTCTGGGCGCCGGGATCCCCATGGTGCTGGGCTTCCTCGTGCTCATCGCCGGAGAAGCGGTGGGGGACGCGCTGGTGGAGGCTCTCCGGTGGCCCGAGTCGCTGCTCGACCTGTGGGGTCCGTTGCAGATTCCGGTGGGTGTCCTCCTCGCCCTGCTGGCGTCCGCGGTGATCTTCCGCTGGGCACCGCGGCGTGACCAGCCCGGTTACACCTGGCTCGCTGTCGGATCCGCCGTCCACCTGGTGCTCTGGGTGGTGGCTACCTGGCTGCTCGCCCTGTACGTCGCCGAGAGCGGCTCCTTCGGCGCGGTGTACGGACCGCTCACCGCCTTCGTCGCCCTGATGCTCTGGGCGAACCTCACCGGCATAGCGCTTTTCCTGGGCGTCGCGTTCGCCGCCCAGCTCGAAGCCGCCCGCGCGGGGCTGCGCGAGCCGGTGAGGCCCGATCCCGGTCCGGGAGCCTGAGCGTCACACGGCGGTGATCGAACGACCCACCCAGGTCGGCGGTGAGGCTGACGATGCCGGTGCCGGTCTCCTCGATCTGCCCTACGACCGCGCGGCAGAGCCGCGGGACGGGCCCGGTGCGGTCAAGGTGACGTCCACGTAGGCGAGCAGCGCCGCCCGCATGTCCGCGGGGCTCGTGCCGGCCGTCGCGCCCGGTGCGACGGCCAGGACCTGGGCGGCCAGGCCGTCGATCAGCGCCGTCAGCCGCAGCGCGTCGGCGTCCGGGTCCGTGGTCGGACGGAAGACGCCCTGGCCGACGCCGCGCCGCAGGACGTCGGTGACCGTGGCCCGCCACTGCCGGTGGTAGGCGTTGTGCAGCCGGCCGACGGCGGTGCCGCGGGCGGCTTCCGCCCACAGGTCGAGCCAGACGCTCCACTGCCGGCGCCGCTGCGCGGTGTACGGCGTCCGGAGCTCGATGAGCCGGCGCAGCTCGTCGGCCGCGTCACCGGCGTCGGCGATCCCCGCCGCCCGCCGGGCTGTGTCCTCGTCCATGCACCAGCGCACCGCCGCTTCCAGCAGTTCGTCCCGGCCTGGGAAGTGGTAGTGGACGGCGGCCGTACTGGTGGCGCACGCCTCGGCGATGTCGGCGACCCGTACCGCGTGGAATCCGCGCTCCGCGATCAGCCGTACGGTCTCCCGGACGATCTGGAGCGGCCTGCCGCCCTCGGGGGGCGCGGCGGCGGCGCCGGGGCGGCCGCGGCGTACGGCGGAGGGCTTCGCGGAAGTTCCGCCGGGGGAGCCGAGCAGCCATCCGACGTCCACTTCGGCCGTAGCGGCGATGCGGACCAATTCGGCCACGGTGAACCGGCGCACACCACTGAGCGAACGTGACAGTTTTGACGCATCCATGGCGACCCGTCGGGCGAACTCGCGCTGGCTCACTCCGGTGGCGCCGATTACCCGGCGCACCCGCTCGGCGACCTGACCGCCGGAGTCACCGACTCGGCTTCCGGGTTCTGGCTGCATGGTCGGCGACCGTACCGATGCGTTGAGAGGAACACAACACACGGGACCGCGATGACCAGGCACCGCAACGAAAATGGACCGTTGTTGAGACCCTGACTGATGGATCAGTCAGCTTTATAGCCGTGAAAACCCCCGGCACAGCGGTGATAGTGGCCTTCTGCGACTTTGGGCAACTGCCGATCAACTCAGCTCAGGCAATGGCCAGTTGCATTGTTATTGATGGTCGGACATGGGCATATACGCCCCAGCGTACGCGGGGTATCCAAGGGGAGGCCGAACATGACCGTAATCTCGCCACATCGACTGGGTCAGCAACTACCGATCGTGCCGTTCTACTGCCCGGTGCCGTCCGTCGTTCACCCGGCGGCCGAGGCACTCAACGACGTGACGGTCCGGTGGATGCTCCAGCAGAGTCTCGACGCGGACGAGCATCAGCGCGGCCGGCTCGCCCTCTGCGACTTCGGCGGACTGACGGCGTCCACCATGGCGTACGGGCAGCTCGAACCGCTCACCCTGATGGCCAAGTTCCACGCCGTGCTCTTCTCGCTCGACGACGGCGTGTGCGACGAGTCCTACGTCACCGCGGACGTGCTCGCTCAGGAGACGTCCCGGATCATGCGCGCCATTGAGGCCCCTTCCGCACGCCGGCCGGACGACTCGCCGCACACGGCGGCGCTGCGCTTACTGCGCATCGAGCTGGAGCGGTACGCCTCCCGGCAGCAGATCCGCCGCTGGACCGATGCCATGCGCGTCTACACCTCGGGGCTGGTCTGGGAGGCGGCCTGGCGCCGCAGCCCGGAACTGCCCTCGCTGAACGACTACGTCACGCTGTGGATGCGCGCGATAGGGATGGCCCCCTCCACCGCGATGATCGAGATCGTCGCCGGATACTCCGTACCCGACAACGACCTGGAGGACCCGCGGGTGCGGGCCCTCACCGAGATCACCTGGACCCTGGTCAGCTGGGACAACGACCTCTACTCCCGCAACAAGGAGCTGCTGCGGGCGGACGACAACCTCAACCTGATCGACGTCCTGTGCCAGGAACTCGGCTGCGACCCGCACCACGCACTCCAGGAGGCGGTGGAGATGCGGGACCGCGTCATGGTGCTCTTCCTCCGGTTGCGCGACCAGGTGCTCAGGGACGCGGGAGGTGCTCTGCGCAGGTACGTACAGGGGCTCGGCCAGTTCATCCGCGGACACCTCGACTGGGCCTCCGCCTGCCCGCGTTACAAGGTGCCCTCGGCCCCGACGGACATGCCGGACGAGGGGTGGTGGAAGCAGCGTCCGGCCGACGACAGCTTCGAGCCGCTTCCCCTCCCCACGATCGCCTGGTGGTGGGACCAGCTGTCGGTCAGTGACCGCGCCACCATCGGGTGACCGCCTGCCACATCCGCTTGGGTGCCACCGGCCTGCGCTGCGAGGGGATCACGACCGGCGTCCGCATCGCGGCCGGCTGCGGCAACGCGTGTCCCGGCGACTGGGCGGGCTGCGGGGAGGGCGACGGTACCCGGGCGGGGGGCGGGGCGCTCGATCCCCCCGGCGAGTCCACCTGCCAGTCCGGCTGCGGTGTGGTGCGTGACGCCGTGGTCAGGGGGCCGACGGTGTCGGCCTCGGGCGGTCGCGCAGCGAACTTCACCGGAAGCGCGGTCAGATGCCTCGACATGAGGGCGCTGCGGTACCGCAACTCGTCCTCCTCGACCGCCAGTTGTACGTCCGGAAGTCGCATCAGCAGCGCGTCGATGCCGGTGTCCGCGATGGCGCGCCCGATGTCCTGCCCCGGGCACTCGTGCGGCCCGCCGCTGAAGGCGAGGTGGGCGCGGTTGCCCTGCATCGATGCGTGCGGGTCGGGACGCACCACCGGGTCCACATTGGCGGCGGCGATGCCGACGATCAGGGCGTCGCCCTTCTTGATCTGCTGGCCGCCGAACTCCGTGTCGCCGACGGCCCAGCGGCCGAGGATCGTGGTGAACGGGGGCTCGTCCCAGAGGGTCTGCTCGACCGCCTCGGGCAGTGTCATGTGGCCGCCGCTGAGCTGGGCGCGGAAGCGCGGATCGGTGAGCACCATGCGCAGTACGTTGGCGATCAGATTCGCGGTGGTCTCGTACGCCGCGATCAGCACCAGCCGCAGATGCTGGCTGACCTCGTCGTCGGTGAGACCGGCCCGGTGCTCGACGAGCCAGGTGGTGAAGTCCTCCTGGGGGGCGGCCCGCCGCTTGGCCACATGCCGGTTCAGTACGCCCATCACATAGGCGTTGCTGGCGTTCGCCGTCGCCGTGCCCTTGATCATGTCGCGGGCGGACTGCACCATCCGCTCGTTGTACTCCTCCGCCATGCCGAGGATCTGGCACATCACCATCATCGGCAGGTGCTCGGCGAACCGGCTCACCAGGTCGGCCTTGCCGTCCTGGCAGAAGCTGTTGACGAGCCGGTTGCTGTACCGGTTGATGTGGCGGCGTACACCGCGGGTGTCGATGCGCGCGATGCTGTCGGTGACCGCGCCGCGCAGCCGCTCGTGGTCCCGGCCGTCGGCGAAGACGCAGATGGGCTGCCAGGTGAAGACGGGGGCCAGCGAATGGTCCGGGGGCACGGTGCCGTCGGCGACCAGGCGCCAGCGGCGGGAGTCGCGGGAGAACTGCGACGGCGTACGGGTCATGTGCAGGTTCTCGGTGTGGCCGAGCACCAGCCAGGCCGGTACGTCGTCGTTCAGCAGCACCGGGGCCACCGGGCCGTGCTCCGCGCGCAGCTTCTCGTACACGGCCATCGGGTCGTTCTCGTGTTCCGGCCCGTACAGCCGGCGCAGGCCGCCCGGGCCCGTACCGGTGGTGGCGTGGGCCGGGCATCCCGGCGGCGGAACGGCCCCGCCGTCCGCTCCGGGCAGATGGTGGAAGGGGGTTGTCACGGTCACTCCAGGGATGGGGAGGTCGGGCGATCAGGCCGTCAGGGACAAGGAGTGCAGATAGCGCATCAGCGTCAGCAGCACGTCGCGGCAGGACCCGCGCCCTCGCGCGTCGCAGTCCACTATCGGTACTTCCGGGGGCAGGTCGAGGGCGCTGCGCAGGGCGTCGACGGGATGCCGGGGCGCGTCGGGGAACGTGTTGATCGCGACGACGAACGGCACGCCACGCTCCTCCAGGCGCCCGATCACGTCGAAGCTCACTTCGAGGCGGCGGGTGTCGATCAGTACCACCGCGCCGAGGGCGCCCTCGAAGAGGCCGTTCCACAGGAACCAGAAGCGCTCCTGGCCGGGGGTGCCGAAGAGGTACAGGATCAGTTCCTCACTGATGCTGATCCGGCCGAAGTCCATGGCGACGGTGGTGGCGGTCTTGCCCTCCAGGTTGTCGTCGACGCCGACCCCGGCCTGGGTCATGGTCTCTTCGGTGGTCAGCGGGCGGATCTCGCTCACCGAGCCCACCATCGTCGTCTTGCCCACACCGAACCCGCCCACGATGACGATCTTCACCGCGGCCGTGGCCGTGTCGGGGAGAACGTCCTCGCTGCGCGGGCCGGTGACCGTGTCAGAGCTTCTGAAGTCCATGCATCACCGCTTCGAGGAGGGACCGGTCCGGCAGGGCGGCGCGGACGATGGGCGCCCGCGATTCGATCAGTTCGGTGGCGAGCAGATCGGTCAGTAACGCCGTCACGACGCTGAAGGGCAGGCTGAGGTACGCCGAGACCTCTGCAACGGACAACGGGGCCCGGCACAGCCGCAGGATGGCGGCCTGTTCGGGCTGGACCGTCGGTGACGGTTCGGTGCGGGAGACGACCATCGTGACCAGGTCGAGCGGGGCGCGCTCGGCTCCGTCCGGGCCGCCGGTGAGCACGTACAGCCGCTCCGGGTCCTTCGTCCCGGGTTGTCGCCGTTCTCGTTGGGGGGGACTCATACGGTCTGCCCGTCATGGCGCGGAGGGCTCGTCAGATGGGCGCCGATACGGATGACCAGGTCGCGCATGCGGGTTCCCATGAGGCCCGCGTCCACCGTGTCGTCGGCGAGCACGGCGAGGTACGCCCCGGTCCCGGCCGCCATCAGGTAGAAGAGGCCGCCGTCGACTTCGATGACGACGAGCCGCATCTTGCCCTCGCTGTACGGGATTTCCGCCGCGACGGCCCCGGCGAGGCTCTGGAGCCCCGCGCAGGCGGCGGCGAGCCGGTCGGCGGCGTCGGGGTCGCCGCCGTGCCGGGCGATCCGCAGTCCGTCCGCGGACAGGACGACGATTTGCTGGACCTGCGGAACCCCGTCGGCCAGCTCCTTGAGCATCCAGTCGAAATTTGCCCGTTGCTGGATCACTTGAGATCTCCCTTGTCCAACGCGTCGTCAGGTTCGTCATCGGCGGACGGGTCCGGCGCCGTGCCGTTGAACCCCTTGGTGAAGGCTTCGAGCCAGAGCCCCGGCTCCGGCTCCTCCTTGGCCGGGCCGTTCGGCCGACCGTTGGCCTGGCCGTTGGCGTACCCGTTCGGCTGCCCGTTGAGCGGTGGGCGCTGCTCGGGCGGCAGGTTGTGGGAGCCGAGCGGCGCCCGGCCCCTGCTGCGGCGCTGCGGGAGCCCCTGCGACGTCCATTCGGTCACCTCGGGGACGTCCTCCTCCCTGGCGACCGGTACGTGCACCGGCCGCTTCGGCTGGGCGACCGGCCGCGGCTTGCGCCGGGGGACACGCGCCTCTTCAGCCTCGGACAGGCCGGACGGGCCCTGCCGGGGAACCGCGGTGGCGCCGATGCCGTGGGCGATGCCGGGGGCGGGGCCGGTGGTGATCACTTCGCGCGGCACGATGAGCACCGCGCGGACGCCGCCGTACGCGGACTGGCGCAGGGAGACCTTCAGGTCGTACATCTGCGAGAGCCGGCCCACCACGGCCATGCCCAGGCGCGGGGTCTCGCCGAGGTCGTTGAGGTCGATGCCCGCCTGGGCCTGGGCCAGCATGCGTTCGGCCCGGCCCCTGGCCTCCTCGCTGAGGCTGACGCCGCCGTCCTCGATCTCGATGGCGATGCCGGTCTGGACCTCGACCGCGGTGACGTGCACCCGGGTCTGCGGGGGCGAGTAGCGGGTGGCGTTGTCGAGGAGCTCCGCGCAGGCGTGGATGAGCGGTTCGACGGCCGTGCCGATGATGGCGACCTTGGCGATCGAGTGCAGATCGACCCGCTGGTACTCCAGGATCCGGGACATCGCGCCGCGCAGCACGCTGAACAGCGGTACGGGCTCGGGCCATTGACGTCCGGGGCGCCCACCGCCGAGTACGGCGATGGAGTCGGCGAGGCGGCCGATCAGCGAGGTGCCGTGGTCCAGACGCAGCAGGTCGTCGAAGACCGCAGGGTTGCGCCCGTGGTCCTCCTCCATCAACCGCAGCTCGCTGGACTGCTGGTGGACGATGGCCTGCACGCGGCGCGCGATGTTCACGAAGGCGCGCTGCGCGGAGTCGCGCATCGCCTCCTCGTTGTCGACGATTTCGAGGACCGAGCGCACCAGGGCGCGCTCCGGCTCCGGAAGGTCGCGGTACGTCGGGTCCGCGTCGACCATGTCCCGCATCACCTCGGCGGGCGACTGGCCCTTCCGCAGGCGGCGGATGGTGGCCGGCAGCAGCTCGTTGCTGAGGCGCAGGGTCTGCCGGTCGTGCCCGGTGACGCGCTGGTCGAGGAGGGCCAGGCGCTGTGCGTACTCGGCGCGCAGCGCGCGCATGGCCCGCCCGCGGCGGACGACCTGGGCGGTGACGACGACGGTCGCCAGGACGCCGAAACAGGCGACCGGTATCCGGGCGGAGCCCGGCACGACGACGAAGGCGACGGCGGTGGCCGCGGCCATCAGGAGGACGGGTGGCACGAGCGCGCGGAAAAGGGCGGATTCTCGGTCAGTCGGAGGCGATTCAACGCGAACCATGTAAACCCTCTGGCGGTCGATTCGGGGATTTCTTCGAACTATCGGACACTTGCGAACAAGTGCGTGATTTCATATCAACTCGGCGCGCTTCGAGCGAGCTTAGCCAGAACGGATCAGTGCGGTGGCATATTCGCGTAACCCTCTGCACGGGCCTTCCCGGCCGGTTTAGACTCGCCAATTTTGCACACTGGGCTCACGCGTGTGCGCAAGGAGTAACCGATCGGGTGACGTATGGGCCTTGTGTACGCACAAAGGCCGCTCCCGCGCTAGCGGAAGCGGCCTCGGCCGTGTGTGGCGTGCTCTGTGCTCGCCCCCCCGGGTCAGGCGATGGACGCCGAAATGATCGCCGCCACCGCGACGTTGCACGACGCGGTCACCCACACTGCCGGGTGCGGTTCCTCCTGGACGAGCGTCTCGCCCAGCTTCCCCGGCGTCACCACGTCGACGACCCAGAACGCCACGGCCATCATCACGAGCCCCAGCAGGCCGAACGCGGCCGTCGACGCGAGTCCCTTGCCGAAGTCGGTGTACGTCGTCCAGATCGACGTGAAGACGATGCCGCCGATCCCCAGCAGCGCCGAACTCAGCAGCAGCGCCGCGTTGCGGTTGCGCTCCTGCCAGATCTGCCGGCCGAGCTTGCCCGGCGTCAGGGCGTCCACCAGGAATATGCCGAGCGTCAGCAGCACCACGCCCAGTGCGCCGTAGGCGGCGGAGCGGCCAAGTCCGTTGACGATGTCTTCCATTGGTCTGTGTCTCCGCGCGTGAAGTGGGTCGTGGTCAAGGAGAGGCAAAACCTATCGCACGGGTGTCCCGCGGCGGGTGGACGGGCTCCGGGGCGGCGCAACGGCGTCGTGGGTGAGCGATTACGATCCGAACTCATGAGCGCATCTGACCAGGAACAGGCAGTGACCGAACCGTCGTCCGTGCAGGCCGGCGGTACAACGCCGCGTCAGGCCAGACGGATGCGCGTCGCCGCCGCGTCGGTACTGATGGTGGCCGTGGCGGCGGTCCTCGTCGTGCGGCTGGCGAGCCGGTCGTCCGTTCTCGTGGTCGGTGTGTACGGCCTGGCCCTGATCCTGTGCGGGATCGTGATCGAGCTCAGCCGGCGCGGCCGCACCCGCCTGGGCACCTGGCTGCTGGGCGCGGGCCTCGCGGCGGCGGTGGCGGCCGACGCGTTCCTGATCCCGTGACCGGAACGCGGCTCGGCGCCACGGGCGAGTGATCCGCCCGAGGCGCCGAAGCCGGTGACCGGGGGCCCCAGGGGCCCGGACCTCTTAGTCGAGGTAGTCGCGCAGGACCTGCGAGCGCGAGGGGTGGCGCAGCTTCGACATGGTCTTCGACTCGATCTGGCGGATGCGCTCACGCGTCACGCCGTAGACCTTGCCGATCTCGTCCAGCGTCTTCGGCTGACCGTCGGCCAGACCGAACCGCATCGAGACCACGCCCGCCTCGCGCTCCGAGAGGGTGTCGAGCACCGAGTGCAGCTGCTCCTGGAGGAAGGTGAACGAGACCGCGTCGGCAGGGACGACCGCCTCGGAGTCCTCGATGAGGTCACCGAACTCGCTGTCGCCCTCCTCGCCCAGCGGGGTGTGCAGCGAGATCGGCTCGCGGCCGTACTTCTGGACCTCGATGACCTTCTCGGGGGTCATGTCGAGTTCCTTGGCCAGCTCCTCCGGGGTGGGCTCGCGGCCCAGGTCCTGGAGCATCTGGCGCTGCACGCGCGCGAGCTTGTTGATGACCTCGACCATGTGCACCGGGATACGGATGGTGCGGGCCTGGTCGGCCATCGCGCGGGTGATCGCCTGCCGGATCCACCACGTGGCGTACGTCGAGAACTTGAAGCCCTTGGTGTAGTCGAACTTCTCCACGGCGCGGATCAGACCGACGTTGCCTTCCTGGATCAGGTCCAGGAAGAGCATGCCGCGGCCGGTGTAGCGCTTGGCCAGTGAGACCACGAGACGGAGGTTGGCCTCCAGCAGGTGGTTCTTGGCGCGGCGGCCGTCCTCGACGAGGATCTCCAGCTCCCGGCGGAAGACAGGGTCCTGCTCGTCCTCCTCCTCCAGCTTGTGCTCGGAGAAGAGACCCGCCTCGATGCGCTTGGCCAGCTCGACCTCCTGCTCGGCGTTGAGCAGCGGCACCTTGCCGATCAGCTTCAGGTAGTCCTTGACGGGGTCGGCGGTGGCGCCGGCGACCATCACCTGCTGCGCGGGCGCGTCGTCCTCGTCCTCGTCGGACAGGACGTAGCCGTCGCCCTGCTGCGGCTGCTTCACCGGCTTCTCGTCCGCCTCGTCGGCGGCGACCGACTCGTCGGCCCAGGCGTCGCCCTGCGGCTCCTCGGGGGCCGCGGCGGCCTTCTTGGCGGCGGTCTTCTTCGCGGTCGTCTTCTTCGCGGCACGCTTCGCCGGGGCCGCGGGGGCGTCGGCGCCGTCGGTGGAGTCCATTACCGATATTGACGCGGGAGCCGCCTGCGACGTCGCCGAAGCGGTCTTCTTGACGGTCTTCTTGACTGCGGCCTTCTTGGTCGCCGGACGCTTTTCCTCGTCCCTCGCGACGGTCTTGCGCGCACGCTTGACGGGCGCCTTGGCCGGAGCCTTGGGCGCCGTGACCATAAGGGTCACGCCCTCTTCGTCGAGGACCTGGTTGAGGCTGCGCAGCACCCGCTTGAGCTGGTCCGCGGGAATGCTGTCCGCCTCGAAGGCGTGGCGTACGTCGTCGCCGTTGATGTGACCCTGCTCCTTGCCACGCTCGATGAGCGCGACCAGGGAAGGGGATTCCGCAATCTCCTGTGGGAACGGGCGGGACGGACTGACCGACACGAGGAGCCTCTCGTAGCAAAAATGATGACTAGGCGAGGTCGCATGACGTAAGGGGCAGCGCGACGACACCTGTGGGTTCATCGCACGCTCGCGCCATTTCGTTACGCCTTGAATAGAGTGACCTGAACCACTTTTCCGAAACGGCCCGCTCGGGGCCCCTCCGGTAGCGTGACGGCATGATCACCGGCACTGGCCATGTACTGATACTCGGCGGTACGACGGAGGCCAGGCAGCTCGCGCGGACACTGGCTCCGGTCCCCTCCCTGCGTGTGACGACCTCGCTCGCAGGACGGGTGACACAACCAAGGATGCCTGATGGTGAGATTCGCGTCGGAGGCTTCGGCGGCCCGGGGCCGATGGCGGCCTGGCTCAGCGAGCACCGGGTCGCCGCGGTGATCGACGCCACGCACCCGTTCGCCGCCCTGATCAGCGCGAACGCGGCGATCGCGGCGGCCGCCGCCGGCATCCCGCTGGTCGCGCTGCGCCGTCCGGGCTGGCAGCCGGTCCCCGGCGACCGATGGCACCACGTGGACGACCTGGCCGCGGCGGCGGCGCTGCTGCCCGCCCTCGGCCGCCGGGTCTTCCTGACCACCGGCAGGCTCGGCCTGGCCGCCTTCGCGGGCCTGGAGGGGCTCCACTTCCTCGTACGTTCCGTGGAGCCCCCGGAGCCGCCGCTGCCGCGCCACACGCGGCTCCTGCTCGACCGCGGCCCGTACACCGTCGAGGGCGAGAAGGAGCTGCTGCGCGCGTACGCCTCCGATGTGCTCGTGACCAAGGACAGCGGCGGCCCCGCGACCGCCGCCAAGCTCACCGCGGCCCGGGAGCTCGGCCTGCCGGTCGTCGTCGTGCGGCGGCCGCCCACGCCGCCCGGTGTGCGTACCGTTCCCGACGTGGCCGGAGTGGTCGCGGAGCTGGAGCGGCTCGGGTGCCTCAGTCCCGGCGCAGCAGGTACGTGTCCATGATCCAGCCCTTGCGGGCGCGGGCCTCGGCGCGCAGCCGCAGGATCCGGTCCGAGACCTCGGAGAGCCGCCCGGACACGAGGATCTCGTCGGCCGTACCGATGTAGGCACCCCAGTAGATGTACGGGTCCTCCTCGGCGTACCGCTGGAAGACCTGGTGCGCGTCGAGCATCACCACCACGTCGTCCGTGCCCTCCGGCCAGCCCTCGGCCAGCCGGCGGCCGGTGGTGATCTGGACCGGCTTCGCGACCTGGTTCAGGCCTGTGCGGTGGCGTGCGACCAGTGCTGACACGCTGCTGACACCGGGGATCACGTCGTACTCGAAAGCCACCTTCCCGCGCTCCAGGATCTCCTCCAGGATGCCGAGCGTGCTGTCGTACAGCGCCGGATCGCCCCACACCAGGAACGCGCCGGTCTGGTCCCCGCCCAGTTCGTCGGTGATCATCGCCTCGAAGATGTCGGCCCGGCGGCTGCGCCAGTCGCCGACCGCGGGGGAGTAGTCGGCGCCCCCGGCCCGGCGGTCGCGGTCCGGGTCGCGCCCCTCGACCAGCCGGTACTCCCGCCCCCGCGCGATGTGACGGTCGAGGATCTCGTGCCGCAGCCGGATCAGGTCCGACTTCTCCTCGCCCTTGTCGAGGAGGAAGAAGACGTCGACCGTATTGAGCGCTTTGACGGCCTGGATCGTCAGATGGTCCGGGTCGCCCGCGCCGATGCCTATGACATGAATCTTTCTCACCGGACGGAGTCTGCCCCATCGGCTCCGCCGGCCCCCTGCCGCCCGCGCAGGCGCGGAGCGCTCCCGGCGGCCGGTACGGGCTCCTGCCGGACCACGACCCGGTCGACCAGCTCCGTCGCCCACGCGACGAGTTCCACGAGGGCGATCCCGTACGGACGCACGTCGCCGTAGGCGGCGAGACCGGCGGCCCCGCGCCGCAGCAGCGTCGCGCCGCCGTCGCTGTTGCCCCGGGCCGCGTGGGTGAGACCGACGGCGAGCTGGGCGAGGCCGCGCCACAGGGCGCGTTCCTCCTCGGGGCCCGACTTCCAGGCGTCCTCGAAGACCTCGTGCGCGTGGAACGGCATACCGGCGTCGAGCAGCCGCTGCGCCTCGACGACCGTCTCGTCCCCGGTGCGCTCCACCCCCTCGGGCTGCCGGGCCACGCCCTCGGCCCCGTACGGCAGTGGCCTGCCGAGCCCGTCGCGCGGCCGCGCGTTGCGCGCCCGTCCCTCGGCGTCGCGGTCCCTCCTGTCCCGCTTGTCCTGTTCCCTGTCGTCCATGCGCCCATTGTCACTTGTCCCGGTGCGCACTCACCGGACCCGTGGGCGAAAGGCGTTGGCCCCCACGGCGCAGTAGGGACCACGCGCGGAGTGCGGTATTGTTCTGGTGCACGCCCAGCCAGGGGAAACCCCAGGTCAGGCGGGCACCGGGACGTGGCGCAGCTTGGTAGCGCACTTGACTGGGGGTCAAGGGGTCGCAGGTTCAAATCCTGTCGTCCCGACCAGCGTTTACGCGGGTCGAAGGCCGTGTCGGAGCATTCCGATACGGCCTTTTCGGTTTTCCGGTGCCAAGTCGCCCGCACCCGGGCCGCCGTACGGATCAGAACTCCTCGTCTCCTCCCCAGTCCGGTACGAGCGACTGCTCGGCCCAGATGGTCTTGCCCGTGGGCGTGTACCGGGTACCCCACTGCTGCGTCATCTGGGCGACGAGGAACAGGCCCCGGCCGCCCTCGTCGTCACTGCGGGCATGACGCAGGTGGGGCGAGGTGTGCCCGGTGTCGGAGACCTCGCAGATCAGGGTCCGGTCGCGGATGAGCCGGAGCTGGATCGGGCCGGAGGGAGCGTGCCGGAGGGCGTTGGTCACCAGCTCGCTGACCACCAGCTCGGTGGTGAAGGAGAGTTCCCCCAGCTCCCATTCGCCGACCTTCTTGGTGGCGGCCGCGCGGGCGAAGCTCACCGCCTCCGGGTCGGCGGTCAGGTCCCACACGGCCACCTGGTCGCTGCCGAGCATGCCCGTACGTACGAGAAGCAGCGCCACGTCGTCGTCCACCGAACCGGGCAGCAGCGTCCGCACCGTCCGGTCGCACAGCTCGTCCAGCGGGCGCCGGTGGTCGGCGAGGACCGAGCGCAGGCCGTCGAGCTGTTCGCCGAGGTCCCGCTCGCGGCTCTGCACGAGGCCGTCGGTGAACAGGGCGAGGAGGCTGCCCTCCTCGAGTTTCAGCTCCGCCGTCTCGAAGGGCAGGCCCCCCAGGCCGAGCGGCGGGCCCGCGGGCAGGTCGGGGAAGGTAACCGAGCCGGCCCCGGGGTCGACCACCGCGGGGGCCGGGTGGCCGGCCCTGGCCATCCGGCACAGGCCCGACACCGGGTCGTACACGGCGTACAGGCAGGTCACGCCCAGCGCCTCGTCGTAGGGCATCGTGTGGCCGCCGACGGGGACGGCTCCCTCGTTCGCCGCCTGCGCGACCAGGTCGTCGAGCCGGGCGAGGAGTTCGTCGGGGGCCAGGTCCAGCCGCGCGAGCGCCCGCACGCTCGTGCGCAGACGGCCCATCGTGGCGGCGGCCCGCAGACCGTGACCGACCACGTCTCCCACGACCAGGCCCACCCGCGTGCCCGACAGCGCGATGACGTCGAACCAGTCGCCGCCGACACCGGCCGTGTTGTCGGCGGGCAGGTAGCGGTGCGCCAGCTCGACTCCGGTCAGCTCGGGGAGGCTCTGCGGCAGCAGGCTGTGCTGGAGCATGAGGGCCGCGCTGTGCTCGCGGGTGTAGCGGCGGGCGTTGTCGATGCTCACGGCGGTCCGGGCGACGAGTTCGTCGGCCACGGCGAGCTCCCCGGCGTCGAACGGATCGCGGCGCCCGTCCCAGGCGAACGTCACCACACCCAGCGTGGCGCCCTCCGCGCGCAGGGGAACCGCCAGCCGTGCGCGCGGCGGCGGCCCGCCGGGGCGTTCGGAGGGGTCTTCCCGCACGGAGCGGCCCGAAGCCAGGCAGCGGGTCTGCGGGGAGTCCGGCGGGTAGGCGATCCGCGGCCGCTCCCCGGGGGCCAGCGGGGCGCCCGGTCCGCCTTCCGGCCTCCGGACGCGGACGAGGCGGCCCGCCGGAGCGATTCCAGGGGCGGGCGATTCGCCGTCCAGCACGTCCTCCAGCAGGTCGACCGTGACCTCGTCGGCGAACTGCGGGACGGTGACCTCCGACAGCTCCCGCGCCGTACGGGCCATGTCGAGGGTCGTGCCCACCCGGCCGCCGGCCCGCACCAGGAGATCCAGCCGCTGCTGCGCGAGGTAGCGGTCGGTGACGTCCATCGTCTCCTCGCACACCCCGAGCGTCGCGCCGCCCGCGTCCCGCAGCCAGTAGTACGAACACGACCAGACGTGGTCCCGTTCCGGGTCGAAGGGCGGGCGGCCGCGGTACTGGAGGTCGATGACGGGCTCGCCCGTGGCCATCACCCGCCGCATCATCTCCTCCAGCGTCGGCGGGTAGCCCTCGGACAGCACCTCGCCGTGGGTGACCATCTCGTCCGGGCCCAGCCCGCTGTACTCCGAGGGCCCCATCTCGTGGCGCAGCGCGGCGTTCGTCCACACCACCCGCAGGCCGCTGTCGTAGATCGCCAGGCCCACGGGCGACTGCGTGGCCAGCCCCCGCAGCATCGCCTGCAGGGCCTCCCACTGCTCCGTCTCCCCGGCGTCGGCCACCACCAGCAGCCGGGCGGGCCCGGTGCCGGCGGGCGACAGCGGGAGCATCGCCGTGGCCACCCGCAGGACTCGGCCGTCGCGGTGACGCATCCGCAGCACCCGGCGGCTGACGGACGCGGTGTCCGGCGGGCCCGCGGCCGTCCCGGTTCCGTCCGGCCGGCTCTCGTGCGCCTCGTCCTCGCCCCCGTCCTCACCGCCCACCAGAAGGGCGGCGACGGGCTGCCCGAGCACCTCCTGCGGCGGATGTCCCAGCAGCCGCTGCGCCGCCGGGCTCCATCCGACGACCGTGCCGTCCGCGTCCAGCACGGCGGTGGCCGCTCTGGAGACGTCGAGGGGACCACCGAGGCCCGCGTCGCCTGCTGCGTATACCGAGGTCATGGCACCTGCCTTGTCGGTTCCGCCCAGCGGGCGGCGAGCAGAAGCGCGATGTCGTCCAGCCGGTCCGCGGCCTGCCTGGCTTCCCGGATCAGACGGTCCGCCGTCGCGTTGAGGGAGGACGAGCCGATCTCGGCGAAGGTGGCGCGCAACCGCTCGATGCCCAGGTCGATGTCGATGCCCGGCTGCTCCACCAGCCCGTCGGTGAACAGGGCGAGGACGGCTCCCGGTTCGAGGTGCAGTCCGGTGACCGGGTACGTGGCCTTCGGGTCGACGCCCAGCACGATGCCGCCGGCCAGGTCCAGCACCTCCGTACCGCCGTCGCTGTGGCGCAGCAGCGGCTGGGGGTGGCCCGCGCGTACGGCCTGCGCGGAGCCGGAGACCGGATCGAGGACGATGTAGCAGCAGCTGGCGAACTGGCCGGGGTCGATGTCGATGAGCAGGCGGTTGGTGTTGCGCATCACCTCCTGCGGGGCCTGTCCGGCGAGCGCGAAGGCCCGTACGGCACTGCGCAGCTGGCCCATCGTGGCGGCCGCGGCGACGCCGTGCCCCTGGACGTCGCCCACCACCAGCGCAAGTCCCTTACCGGTGTCGACGACGTCATACCAGTCGCCTCCCACCTCCATCCCCTGGGTGCCGGGCAGGTACCGGGCGACGGTGCCGACGTGCTCCATCACGGGCAGCCGGTGCGGCAGCAGCGCGCTCTGGAGACCGCGGGCCAGCGCCGCTTCGGTGTCGTAACGCTGGGCCCTCTTGAGGGCCTGGGCGATGAGCCCCGCCAGAGCGGTGAGGACCGTACGCTCCTCGGCGCTGAAGCCGCGCGGCTGGTCGAAACCGAGGATGCAGGAGCCGACGGGACGGCCTGAGGCGATCAGCGGCAGGAAGGCCCTGGCCCCGACATGGGAGTCCATCGGGATTCCGGGGTAGGCGGCGGCCAGGTGCTCCATCGACTCGAAGAACAGGGGACGGCCCGAGGTGAGCGTCTCCACACCGGGCAGCCGGGCGTCGAGCGCCACGCCGTCGAAGCGGTCGAGGAAGCCCTGGGGGAACCCCGTTTCCCAGGACAGGTAGAGGTGCCTCTCGTTCAGCAGGTAGATCGCCAACTGGCGGCCGCCGAAGGCGGGCAGCAGCTCCTCGGTGACCACGGCGGACACCTGGCGCGCGGTGACCGCCTCGGTCAGCGCGATGGCCAGGGCGACCGGGCGGTACAGCGCCGACGCGCGGTCGGCCGGGGAACCGAGCCCGACGCCCGGCCTGGCGACCGACCCCGGCGTGTACGCGGGCTCGTCCGCCGGGGCGAGCGTGGCGGTCAGGCCGCCGTGGCCCGGATAGAGGGAGACCGACAGCCACTCCTGCGGCCCGGGCGCGCGCCGGGCCTCGAAGTGGACGTCCTTGTCGGACAGCAGCGCGGCCCTGAAGTGCTCCTCGTAAGCGGGGTGCCCGAACCACGGCAGGACCTCCCACAGGACCCGGCCCATCAGATGGGACCGCGCGTGGCCGAGCAGCGTCTCAGCGCTGCGGTTCAGGTAGGTGACCCGCCCCACCCGGTCGAGCGAGAGGATGGCGCGCGGCAGCCGGTCGGTCGCCTCCGCGACGACCGGACCGGTGCCGAAGTCCACCAGGAACCCGGTCAGCCGGCCCCCGGGGCCGCCTCCGGGCGGCCGCGCGCGGGCGGATAGTTCGAGCAGGTGGGGACGTCCGTCCGGGCCCCGCAGCCGCATCCTGCGCGTCGCGGGAGCACCCGACTTCGCCACATGACGGGCGACGGCCCACAGCCCGTACGCGTCCTCGGGAGCCAGCCGCGCCGCCAGAGCGCCGATCGTGCCGGGAAACGACCCCGGGGGAGTGCCCAGGATGGCGCACAGCTCGTCGTCGGCCGTCACCGTGCCCGCGGCCAGGTCCCAGTCGAAGTTCCCGATCCGGACCGGCGGCGTGGTGACCGACGGCAGGTGCACGCAGACCGGCTCGCCCTCCCACTCCACCGCGTGCCCGGCCGCGCGGAGCCGGGCGAGATCGCCGGTGAGCCGCTCCCCGGCCTGCCGCATCCGGCGTCGGTCCGTCTCGTCCACGGGCACCCCGGTGGTGGCCGCCCGCAGCACCACCAGTACGCCGAACTTCTCGCGGCCGTCGGCGAGGGGCACGTACAGCGAGCCGAAAGGGAACGGCAGGCCGGCCATGAGCTGCGGGAAGCGGCGCATGGCCTCCTCGGCGTCGCCGAGGTGGACGGCCCGGCCCGAGCGGTACGCCTCGGCCACCGGGAACGGGCGGTTCACGTGCATGCGCCACCAGGGCCGGAACAGCCGGCCGGGCAGTCCGCCCAGTACCGCCATGCGCAGCAGGCCCGGTGTGCGGGAGCGCAGGTAGACGCCGCCGGCGAATCCGCCGGCGGACTCGATCGCGTTCACCGCGGCTTGGGCGAGCACCAGGGCCAGTTCGTCCGGAGCTTGGCCGTCGCTGTTCGCGCTCCCGGTTGTCGCCCCGCTCTCACTCGGCGGTGCGGGCCCGGCCGCGCCGTACCAGGTCACACAGCAAGGATGCTCCCCGGCTGCGGTGCCGCGCATCTTCGCGTCAGCCGGCCGCCGGGTTTTCCGCCGCCGCGGACGCCGGCAGGTGGCCCTGCCGGGCGGTCAGGGCGGTCGCCAGCTGGGCGCGCGAGCGGACGTCCAGCTTCTGGTAGATGCGGGTCAGCCGGGCCTCGACCGTCTTCACACTCAGGTACAGCTTGGCCGCCGCCTCCTGATTGCTGGCGCCCTGGCCGACCAGCAGGGCGAGGCGCAGCTCCGCGTCCGTGAGGGACGACAGGTTCTCGCCGCGCGCCGGGGCGGGTTCCGCCGTACGGGACGACGTCTCCGTGGTCAGCCCCAGCCAGGGCACCGCCCCGGCCCGTTCGAAGACGGCGGCCGCGGCGTGCAGCGCGCTCTGGGCCGCCGACCGCCTGCGGCGGCGGCGCTCCACGCGCGCCAGTGCGATCAGGGCCCGGCCGCTCTCCAGCGGCAGGCCCGCCGCGGCGAAACTGTCCGCCGTGCGCGACAGCAGATCCGCGGCCTCGTCCGGTTTGCCGCTCGCCGCCAGGTACAGGGCGTACGCCCGGTCGCAACCGAGGAGCACCGTCGTACGGCCGAGGCGCTCGGCGACCGGCCGTACGCCGGCCAGCAGCGCCGCGGCCTCCTCCGGGGCGTCGTTGGCGAGCAGTGCCTCGGCCAGCTCCTCGTGCCAGCGCAGCATGGACGGGTCGACGGTCGACTGGGCGCGCTCGTCGGCCTGTACCCGGCGCAGGCTCTCCAGGGCGGACGCCACGTCGCCGTTGATCAGCTGGACCCGGCCGAGCGCGTACCGGCTGCGGGAGAGGAAGACGTGGTCCCCCTCCTCCTCGGAGGCCCGGACACTGCGCCGGGCGTAGCTCGCCGCGCGCTCGAAACTGCCGCCCGCCGTCTCCGCGAGGGCCAGGGCGTACCAGGCGGGCCCCGGTGAGAGACCCGCCTCCAGGGTCAGGGCCAGCGACCGGCCGGCGTGCGCGAGCGCCGTCGCGCACTGGCCCTGCCGGGCGCCGATCTCGGCGAGCGTGCGGAACAGCTCGATGGCGTCCTCCACCGGGCCGCGGCGCTCGACCAGCGGCAGCAGGGCGTTGACCTGGTCGCGGGCGTCGGTTAGCCGGTCGTCGAACAACGCGTGGCGGATCGTGAGTATCTGCGCGGCGTTACGGATGCCGAGCGGGCGCTCGAACACCTCCAGGGCGCGCGCCTCGGCCAGCACCCGCTCCGCGTCGGGCGAGCCCAGGACACGGTCCATGCGCGCCTGTACGGTCAGCGCCCTCGCCGCGGTCCTGCGGTCGCCGACCGAGCCGGCCAGCGCGGCGGACTCGACGGCGGCGGCGCGGGAGCGTACGGGATCGCCGTCGGCGAGCACGTACTTCACCGCGAGCCGCAGCTGCACGGCCGCGCGCAGCGCCGTGTCGCCCTCGGAGTCCTCCATGGCGTGGACGTAGATCTCCTCCAGGTCGCACAGGCCCTGGCCCGCCGTGTCCAGCACCGCGAGGCGCGCGCGGACCCGGTCGGCCGGTGCGGCGTCGCGGGCGAGCAGGTCGGTGGCCGCGCGCATGGCCAGGTCGGCGCGGGCGGCGCGGGCCGCCTCCTCGGCCGCGTCGACCAGCCGGGCGATCCGCTTGGCGCCGTGCTGCACGG
This sequence comes from Streptomyces agglomeratus, assembly GCF_001746415.1. Classification (NCBI taxonomy): domain Bacteria; kingdom Bacillati; phylum Actinomycetota; class Actinomycetes; order Kitasatosporales; family Streptomycetaceae; genus Streptomyces; species Streptomyces agglomeratus. The sequence continues at coordinate 1,340,128 of NZ_MEHJ01000001.1, read as the reverse complement.
GTGTCGATTCGGCTGCCAGGAGGGCCAGTTCGGCGGCCAGCGCGCTGTTGCCCCGGCGACGCGCGACGTCGGCGGCGTCGGCGACCTCGGCGGCCAGCGCCCCGTCGGGGATGTCGGTGGCCAGGGCCCGGTGGCGGACCTCCTCGACGGGGTCATCGACGACCCGCGCGAGGGCGGCGTGACCGGCGCTGCGCTCGGTCCAGCAGGCGTCGTGCACGAGTGTCGACGGCAGTACGCCGGCTGTGAAGCCGACCGTCCCGTCCTCGTCGAGGGAGACCAGGTTCGCCCGTTCGGCGGCGGCCAGATCGGCCTCGGCGGTGGGGCGGCCGGCCCGGCGTATCAGTGAGGCCGTGGGGCGCAGGGCGAGGGCGGCGAGCAGGAGCGTGGCACGTACGCCGGGCGAGGCGGCGCCCAGGAGCTGGCGGGCCAGGTCGCGGGCGCGCCCGGACAGCGACAGCGCCTCGGCGTGGTGCACCGGCGTCCGGGCGTCGGCCAGCGAGCGGCCGACGGCGAGGGCGAGGCGCGGATTGCCGCCGCTGGCCCGGTGGATGCGGCCGGCCATCCGGGAGGGCAGCCGGTGGTGGATGAGGAGTTCCGCTATCTCGTCGGCCTGGAGCGGCGGTACGAACAGGACGTCGGCCTCGGAGGGGACCCACAGGGGTTCCGGGCCGGCCGCCGGGTCGGGTCGCGGCGTACCGCCTTCGGAGGGCTCGGAGCCGTACGGGGACGGGGTCTCGACGGCCAGGACCCGCAGGGCGGGCGGGGCCAGGTGCAGGGCGAAGCGGACGAGGTCGGCGCTGGTGTCGTCCACGCGCTGCACGCCGTCGATGACCAGCAGGACCGGTCCGCGCGCGGCGAGGGTCCGCAGGATCTGGGCGAGGCCGAGCCGCAGGGCGATGGCGTCCCAGCCGCCGTCGGGGATGAGTGCCTCGCGGCACAGCATGGCGACGGCGGTCCGCTGCGGGCCGGGGAGCCCGTCGAGCAGGTCGTACGTACCCGGTCCGGCCGGGTCGCCCGGCCCGCCGGGGCCGCTGTGGGCGGTCCCGGCGGCCGGCCAGGACACGCAGGCCGCCACCGAGGCGACGAGGGCGGCGGCGGCAGCACCCGGTATGTCACGGTCGGCGGGGAGGGTCGCGAGCCAGATCACGGCCTCGCCGCGGGACTCGGCGCGCGCGGCGGCGGCCAGGGCGAGTTCCGTCTTGCCGACCCCCGCGGGGCCGGTGAGCAGGGCGCGGCCGCGGGAGTGCAGGACCCGTTCGAGCCGTGCGAGGAGCTCGGCCCGCCCGACCGGCGCGGGCCGGTACACCGCCGACGTCACGAACCCACCACCACCCTTTGGCGCGCGCGAGCCCTCTGCCCGTGCGAGCAGAGAATACGAAGTCGGCAGCCGCCGTCCAGACCACTTGTCCGGCATGCGGACAAACGCCGCGCGGGGCGCGCCCGCGATATGCCGCGGACACGCCCCTGAGCTGGGGTTATGCGAAGTTTCTGGGTGCTCAGAAGGTGAGACTCCAGCTGTCGATGTAGCCGGTGTCACCCGATGCCACGTCGCGGACCTGAAGCTTCCAGGTGCCGTTGGCGACCTCGCTGGACGCGTCGACCGTGTACGAGGCGATGACGTTGTCGGCGCTGTCCGAGGACGACGACGCCTTCAGGTTGCGCACGGTGCCGTCCGGAGCGACCAGGTCGACGACCAGGTCGCCGCGCCAGGTGTGCTTGATGTCTACGTCGACCTTGAGGGCGGCGGGGGCGTTGCCGGTGCGGCCGGTCACGGCCAGCGAGGAGGCGACGGTCGCGTTGTCGTTGATCGTCACGTCCGCCGCGTTGGTGAAGGTGGCGCCGCCCGGGGTGGTGGTTCCGGTGACGGCGTTCACGGTCTTCGTGGTGTCGGCGATACCGGAGCCGCAGCCGCCGGTGCAGGTGCCGGGCAGCGGGCGGGCGTTGGCCTTGATCGCGGACTCGATCTCGGCCGGGGTGAGGGTGCTCTTGGCCGACTTCAGCAGCGCGGCGAGACCGGCGATGTGCGGGGCGGCCATCGAAGTGCCCTGGTAGGGCTTGTAGTTCTCGGTGGACTGGGTCGTGGTGCCCGAGTTCAGCGTCGAGAGGATGCCGTTCTCGGGGGTGGTGATGGTGCCGGGCGTGTCCGTGGCGCGACGGGTCTCGCCGCCGGGCGCGGAGACGTCGATGCTGGTGCCGTAGTTCGAGTAGAACGAACGGTTGCCCTCACGGCTGGTGGACGCCACGTTGATGACGCCGGAGCAGTTGGCGGGCGTGAAGCCGGAGGCGTTGGCGTTGCTGTTGCCCGCCGCGACGACGACGGTGGTGCCGCGCGAGACGGCGCCGTTGATCGCGGTCTGGTAGACGCTCGGGCAGGTGGCGCTGGCGCCGCCGAGGCTCAGGTTGATGACCTTGGCCGGGGTCGCGTTGGCCGTGACGCCCGGGACGGTGCCGCCGGACGCCCACGTGATGGCGTCGGCGATGTCCGCCGAGGAGCCGCCGCACTTGCCGAGGACGCGCACGGGCTGGATCTTCGCGCTGTACGCGATGCCCGCTACGCCCTTGGTGTTGTTGGCCGTGGCGCCGATGGTGCCGGCGACGTGCGTGCCGTGCCAGGAGGAGTTGCTCGCCTTCGAACCGGTGCCGCACTCGCCGTCGGTGGCGTTCCAGTCGCCCTCGTCCTTGGCGTTGTTGTCACGGCCGTTGCCGTCACGGGCGTCGGCGGAGGAGGAGATGAAGTCGTACCCGGCGACGACGTTGCCGGCCAGGTCGGTGTGGGCGGCGTAACCCGTGTCGATGACGGCGACGGTGACGCCGCTGCCGGTGGTCTTGTCCCAGGCGCCGGGGACGTTCATGCCGCCGGTGGCCTCGAACAGATCCCACTGCTTGGCGTAGTCGGTGTCGTTCGGCGTGACCGCCATCGCGTAGGCGCGGATGTCGGGCTCCACGGACGCGACCGAGGTGTCGGCGCGGAAGGCGGCCATGACCTCGCTCAGGTCCTTCTTCGACGCCTCGCCGCCCAGGTCGACCAGGGCGGCGCCGCCGGCGAGGCGGCGCTCGAACGACAGGCTCTCGCCGGTCTCCTTGCCCTTGGCGGCGGCGTCGGTCTTGGCGGCGGCGTTGGAACCGGCCTCGGCTGCCTTCGACTTGTAGGTGACGATGACCTTCTCGACCGGGGCGGCCGGCAGTTCGGTCATGGCCTGCGAAGCCGGGGCGGGCTTCGGGGAGGGGCCCGCGGCGGCGGCGGACGCCACGGTGGAGGTGGCAACGACGCCGGCGATCGTGGCGGTCGCTGCCACGACGGATATGAGTCTCCGCCTGGAACCGTTCAAGGTGTTCCCTTTCATGACGTACGTGCGGAGCGCCTGGCGGGCGGCGCGGGAGCCACGCGTGGCGTGGGGGCCACTGGTGCGCGGTTCCTGGGCCGGGTGAGCCCGTGCGCCGCCGCCGGCGCTACGACCCTGGGTCAAGGCCGTCCCCGGCGTACCCCGCCTTCTACATGCACCTGACAGTCACTTCAGGAGACGGGATTCGCCGGTGCGGCAGACAGTAGGGAACGGCGAGATGAACTCGATACGGGGAAAACCCTTGTCGCCCCCGCGAGGGGTGAGGGCGGGTCTGGCCGGGGGTCCGCCCGGGGGTGGCTGTAGCGTCGGTCCCCGGTATGGACATCACCCTGTGGCAGTGCGCGGCGCTGGCCGCCGCGTCGGCCCTGGTCGGCTTCTCCAAGACGGCCGTCAGCGGCGCCAACACGGTCAGCCTCGCGGTCTTCGCCGCCGTGCTGCCGGCGCGCGAATCGACCGGCGTACTGCTGCCGATCCTCATCGCCGGGGACCTCATCGCGGTCCTCGTCTACCGGCGGCACGCCCACTGGCCGACGCTGCTGAGGCTGTTCCCTGCGGTCGCGGTGGGGGTGGTGGGGGGCGCGGTCTTCATGCTGTGGGCCGACGACGACGCCGTACGCACGTCGATCGGCGCGATCCTGCTGCTCATGGCCGGGGTCACGCTGTGGCGCCGCCGCGCACCGGCCGGGGCGGGGCCCGTGGCCGGGTCCGGGTCAGGCCCAGGTGCTCCCGCGCCGCCCAACCCCCCGGAGGCGGACGCGGGGCCGGGCGGTGGCCGCTTCAAGGCCCGTTCGTACGGTGTGCTCGGTGGGTTCACCACGATGGTCGCCAACGCGGGCGGCCCGGTCATGTCGCTCTACCTGCTCTCCGCGGGCTTCCAAAAGCTCGGCTTCCTCGGCACGTCCGCGTGGTTCTTCCTGATCGTCAACACCTCGAAGGTGCCGTTCAGCGTCGGTCTGGGGCTGATCGACGGGCGGTCCCTGCTGCTGGACGCGGCCCTCGTGCTGTTCGTCGTCCCGGGCGCCTGGCTCGGACGCGCGTGCGTCGACCGGATCAACCAGCGGCTCTTCGAGCGGCTGGTGATCGCGGCCACCGTGCTCGGCGGCCTTCAGCTGTTGCTGCGCTGATACGTCGCACGTGCCGTGGCGGGCGAAATGGTGCGCATGGGGCGTCCCGTAGCGAGAGTGGAGACGTAATCCCACCCCTTTCACGCTGGGAGAGACCATGGCTCAGATCAACCGACGCGACCTCGGCCTGCTCGTGCTGCGCGCGGGCACCGGCGTCGTGCTGGCGGCGCACGGCACGCAGAAGCTGCTCGGCTGGTTCGGCGGCGGAGGCGTGGAGGGCACCGCTACGGCCATGGAGCACATGGGCTTCAGCCCCGGACGGCAGAGCGCGGTGGCGGCCGGGCTCGGCGAGGCGGGCGGTGGGGTGCTGCTGGCCCTCGGGCTCGCGACTCCTGCGGCTGGCGCGGCGGCGGCCGGAGCCATGGCCGGGGCCGTCGCCGTACACGCGCCCGCTGGGTTCTTCGCCCAGTCGGGCGGCTACGAGTACCCCGCGTTCCTCGGCTTCACCGCGGCCGCCATCGGCCTCGCCGGGCCCGGCCGCTACTCGCTGGACCACGCCATGGGCCACCACTTCGACCAGCCCTGGACCGTGGCACTGGCCTTCACCGGGTGCGCGCTCGCGGCGGCCGGTGTCCTCACCAAGCGCCGCAAGGCACAGACGGAGGACGCGGCCGGCGACGCGACGTAGACATCGCGCGGGCGCCGTGTCCCGTGCGGGCGGCCGACCGCCGTGGCGGCGCCCGCCACGTCCGCGGCGCCCTCGCGGCGCCCGGTGCGACGCGGGCGGCGGCCTCGTGGGAACAGGTGCCGGGGAGTCAGGCCGCGCCCGGAGAGCGCGCGGGCGGCAGCGTGGGCGGGGGTGGCACCATCGCCCACCGGATCGTCCGGGTCAGCGCGTGTCCGGTGAAGCGCACGCAGGTCTTCTCCAGCGCCGGCAGTCGGGGCAGCCCGAGCGGCTCGCGGGCCCAGGGCGGAAGCATCGCGACGGCGTTCGCGGCCAGAACGGCGTAGGGCGCCCGGGCGATCCGCGGCAGGGGCGGACGCAGCAGGATGTAACGGGCCGCCTCGCGGGCCTCCGGTGTGGCCCGCAGCTCGGGCCGGTAGGCGTCCAGCCGGGCCGCCAGTTCGGCCCGGGTGCGCGGCGGGTCGCTCACGCCGAGCGCGGCCGCCACCCGCGACGTATCGCTGACGTACGCGTCACAGCCGTCGGCGTCCAGTGGATGGGCACCGTAGAGCTGGTGCGCACGCAGGAAGCTGTCGACTTCGGCAACGTGGACCCACATCAGCAGATGCGGGTCGGCCGCGTGGTACGGCTCCCCGGCGGCGGTCGTCCCTCTCACCCGTTCGTGCACGGCCCGGACCTGGTCCACCGCCTGCTGCGCGTCCTGCGCCGTGCCGTACGTCGTCACCGCCAGGAACGTACTGGTGCGCTGGAGCCGGCCCCACGGATCGCCCCGGTAGCCGGAATGGGCCGCGACGGCGGCCATGGCGAGCGGGTGCAGCGATTGCAGCAGCAAGGCACTCAGTCCGCCGATGAACATCGAGGCATCCCCGTGCACCGCACGGATGGGCCTGTCCGGACCGAACCAGCGCGGCCCCGGAGTGCCGTGAATGCGCGCCCGCGTGTCCGCGCCACGGGGACCGGCGACGCGGCTGAACAGGTCGCTGCCGATCCGCGAGCGCAGGGACGAGAGGACAGGCGGGGACACGTCCATACGACCAGTATCCGTCGGCGGGAATCCTTGCCCAGGACGGCCCAGGACGGCCCGGACAGCGCATACGCCCCGGACGCCCGACCGGCCGGGGCAACGGCGGGTGATGGAGGCCGTACGGCGCGCTGGAAAGACGCGCCGCGCCCGCGCCGGATCCGCAAGCGTGCTTCGATTGAGAATGTTGCACGTGTGACATAAGTGGCCGGCCCCGGGGAACCCGGAGGTCGGCCCGGGGCCCGAGGGGCTCCGGGCACCACAGTGAGGCACACCTGTGAGGGAGAGGACCGTGAGCGTTCCTGATCCGTTGCCCGCCGCCGGCCGGGGCGGTGCCGTATGTGCGGACTGAGCGGAGAGATCCGGTTCGACGGCGGGCGCCCCGACATCTCCGGGGTCGAACGCATGACAGACCGGCTGGCGGCGCGTGGTCCCGACGGACGGGGGCTGTGGTCACAGGGCGCGGTGGCTCTGGGGCACCGCAGACTCAAGATCATCGACCTGTCCGAGCACGGCGCCCAGCCCATGACCGATGCGGAAAGCCGGCTCACCGGCGTCTTCAACGGCTGCATCTACAACTACCGTGAACTCCGCGGGAAGCTGGAGCGCCTCGGGCACCGCTTCTTCTCCACCTCGGACACCGAAGTGCTCCTCAAGGCCTACCGGCAGTGGGGCGCAGACTGCGTCGACCACCTCCTGGGGATGTTCGCCTTCGCCCTGGTCGAGCAAGACACCGGGCGTCTGGTGCTGGGCCGCGACCGGCTCGGCATCAAGCCGCTGTACCTGGCCGGGGAGACGGGCCGGCTGCGATTCGCCTCGTCCCTGCCGGCGCTGCTCGCGGGCGGCGGGGTGGACACCTCCCTCGATCCGCAGGCGGTGCACCAGTACCTGAGCTGGCACGCCACCGTGGCCGCGCCGCGGACCGTACTCGCCGGCGTGCGCAAACTTCCCCCCGCCACCGTCCGGACCGTGGAACCGGACGGCAGGCACCAGGACCACTGCTACTGGCAGCCGTCGTACACCCGAAGACCCGAGCACGCGGGCATGGACGCGGCCGACTGGTGCGACGCGGTACGGGACGCGCTGCGCACGGCCGTACGCCGCCGCATGGTGGCGGACGTGCCGGTGGGCGTCCTCCTGTCGGGCGGCCTGGATTCCAGCCTGATCGTGGCCCTGCTGGCCGACGAGGGTCAGGCGGACCTGGCGACCTTCAGTATCGGCTTCGAGTCGGAGAACGGGGAGGAGGGCGACGAGTTCACCTACTCGGACCTGGTGGCCAAGGAGTTCGCCACCGACCACCACCAGCTCATGGTCCCCTCCGACCGCGTGTCCGCCGGCCTGGACGGGGCGATCGCGGCCATGAGCGAGCCCATGGTCAGCCATGACACGGTCGCCTTCCACCTGCTTTCCGAGCAGGTCGCCAAGCAGCTGAGCGTCGTACAGAGCGGACAGGGCGCGGACGAGATCTTCGCCGGCTACCACTGGTACCCCGACCTGGCGGCCGCCCCGCGCGAGCGGGAGCCCGAGACGTACGCCGACGTGTACTTCGACCGGCCGCACGCGGACCTCGCCCGGATGCTGCAACCGCACATGCTGGCCGGCCACGACGTCTCCGGCGACTTCGTCCGGGCCCATATGGCGGAGCCGGGCGCCGAGACCGCACTCGACGCGGCCCTGCGGCTGGACACCCACGTCATGATGATCGACGACCCGGTCAAGCGCGTCGACAACATGACCATGGACTGGGGCCTGGAGGCCCGCGTGCCGTTCCTCGACCACGAGCTGGTCGAACTGGCCGCCGCCTGCCCGCCCGGGCTCAAGCTCGCGCAGGACGGCAAAGGCGTGCTCAAGGACATCGGCCGTCAGGTGCTGCCCCACTCGGTCGTCGACCGGCCCAAGGGGTACTTCCCGGTCCCCGCGATCCGGCACATGGCCGGACCGGTCCTCGACCGGGTGCGCGAGGCGCTGTCCGCTCCCGAGGCCCGGCGGCGCGGCATCTTCCGCGAGTCGTACGTGAGCGAACTCCTGGCGGCGCCCGACACCCACCGGACCAAGCGGGGAGCCAACGCCCTGTGGCAGGTAGCTTTGCTGGAGATATGGCTCCAGACGCACGGAATCCGCTGATCGAAGAGCGGCGCGGGCGACAGCCGCGGACCGCTCCCGCCGCACCCGCCCGGGCCGCTGCCGTGCCGACCGGCACGCCGGGGCCGCCGGGCCGCCCCGCGTCCGGCGGGCCTCCGCCGTTCACGTCGACGGCGCCGGCCACGGTGCCGCTGCCGGACGCCCGGGGGCTGAGGGACGCGCCGGCGCCGCTGGTGGTGCACGGCTGCTGGTACCCGTCGGCCGACCCCACCGGCGAACACGTGGCGTTCATCTGCGACCGCGGCGGCGTCCCGCAGCTGTGGACCTCGACGGCCGACGGCACCGAGGCCCACCTCCTGGACTCCGATCCCGACCCGGTGACGGAGGTGTCCTGGTCACCGGACGGGCACTGGATCGCGTACACCTCCGCCCCGGGCGGCGGCGAGCACACCCGGGTGCTCTGCGTACGCCCCGACGGCACCGGCCGCAGGGTGCTCGCGGGCGCCGAGCCCGGCCAGTTCGCCCACCTGGGCTGCTGGACCCGCGACGGCGCGGCGCTGGCCGTCACGGTCGCCGAACCGGCCGCCGCACCCCTCGAACACGGCCCGGCCGCCCACGTGCCGGACGAAGCCCCCACCGACGTGTACGCGGCTGCCCCGCCCCCGGGCTGGGCGGAGCGGGACGGCCGCGCGACCCTGCTCGGCGCCGGGGGCCGGGGTGAGGCGGGACCGGCAGCCCCTCCGGCGAACGGCGGGCTGGCCGCCTACCTCGTCGACCCCGAGGGGACGGTCGCCCCCGTCCTGCTGGCCGCCGAGGCCGGGGCCGCCTCCCTGCGGGTGTGCGACATCAGCGCGGACGGCCGGCTCGCGCTCCTGCGGCACGGGCCGCGCGGACGGCGTGAGGCGATGGTGGTGCGGACCGCCGACGCGCGGACCGCCGGCGTGGTGCCGGTGGCCGACGGCGATCCGTGGATCGGCCGCTTCGCACCCGACGCGCGGACCCTGTGGCTGCGCAGCGACGCGGACCGCGAGTTGCCGGTCCTCCTGGCCGCCACGCTGGGTGCCGACGGCGAGTGTCTGGGCCTTCGCGCCGCGGCCGAACGCGAGGCCGCGGGCCTCGAACTGCTGACCGTCTGCGCCGACGGCACCTCCGCCGTACTGGCCTGGAACGTGCACGGTGCCAGTGAGCTGGAAACGGTCGCGCTGCCCGGCGCGGGAGACGGCGGCGCGTCGTCGGCCCGGGCCGTGCCGCTGCCGCACGAAGTCGTCACCCGTATCGCCGCGTCAGGCCCGGACGGCATGTTCCTCGCCCTCTCCGGTTCCCGGCGCAGGCCGGGCGTGTGGCGGCTCCCCGACGGCGCGACGCCCGTACGCACCGGGTGGTCCGCGCGCGACGAGGACGCCGCGCCGCCGGGACGCCCTCCGGTGCGGCCCGAACCGGTCCGCCTGCGGGCCCGCGACGGACTTCCGCTCGGCGGCTGGTACTACCGGGCGCCGGGCCGCGATCCCGGCCGCCCGGCGCCGTGCGTGATCCACCTGCACGGCGGGCCGGAGGAACAGGAACGGCCGGTGTTCAATCCGCTGTACCACGAACTGCTCGGACGCGGACTGGACGTCTTCGCGCCGGATGTCCGCGGCTCGTCGGGCTGGGGCCGCTCCTTCGTGGACGCCGATCTGGGCACCGGGCGGTTCGCGGCCATCGACGACGTCGCGGACTGCGCCGCGCACGCCGTCGGTGCCGGACTCGCCGACCCCACGCGGCTGGCGGTGATGGGACGTTCGTACGGCGGCTATCTGGTGCTGGCGTCCCTGGTGTGGCACCCGGACCTGTTCCGTACCGGGGTCGCGGTCTGCGGCATGTCGGACTTCGCCACGTTCTTCGCCGGGACCGAGCAGTGGATCGCGCAGTCGGCGGCGGCCAAGTACGGCCATCCCGAACACGACCGGGAACTCCTGCGGGCGCTGTCCCCCATGAGCCGCGTCGACGCCCTGCGGGCCCCGCTGCTGGCCGTCCACGGTGAATACGACACGAACGTCCCGCCCGGCGAGTCGGAGCAGATCGTACGAGCGGCTCGCGAACGGGGCGTCCCGGCGGAGCTGCTGCTGCTGCGCAACGAGGGGCACGACTTCCTGCGGGCGGACAACCGGCGGCTGTTCCGCCGCGCCGCGGCCGACTGGATGGAACGACACCTCAACGACTGAGCCCGGCGGACGACGGGCCCGGCGGGCCGCCACCGGGAGGTGGGCCGCTTCCAGGCGTGGGTGAGCCGGGCCCTCACCCCGTGCGGAAAGCCTGGCGGTACGCCGTGGGGGAGACCCCGATGGTGGCGGACAGGTGCTGGCGGAGCGAGACGGCGGTGCCGAAGCCGGCGTGGGCGGCGACCTGGTCCACCGGCAGATCGGTGGTCTCCAGGAGCCGCCGGGCGTGCTCGACCCGTTGCTGGGCGAGCCACTGGCCGGGCGGCATTCCCACCTCGTCCCTGAAGCGCCGGCAGAAGGTCCGCACGCTCATGCGGGCGTGCTCCGCCAGCTCGGCGAGGGGCAGGGGCCGGTGGAGCTGCCCCAGGGCCCATGCGCGGGTCGGCGCGGTGCCGGCGGTCGACGGGCGCGGTACCGGGCGCTCGATGTACTGGGCCTGGCCGCCCTCCCGCCACGGGGGTACGACACAGAGCCGGGCCACCCGGTTGGCGATGTCGCTGCCGTGGTCGCGGCGTACCAGATGCAGGCAGAGATCGACCCCGGCGGCGACACCCGCCGCCGTGAGGACCTGACCGTCGTCGACGAACAGGACGTTCGCGTCGACCTGGATCTGCGGGAAGGCCCGCTGGAAGTGGTCGGCCTCGTTCCAGTGGGTGGTGGCGGGACGGCCGTCGAGCAGGCCGGCTGCGGCCAGGACGTAGGAGGCGGTGCAGATCGAGACGATGCGCGCCCCGGCGGGCAGCAGCCCGAGTGCCTGGGCCAACTCGTCGGAGAGCCACTCCCGTTCCTCGCCGGGGCCGCAGGTGAAGGGCGGCACGACCAGGGTGTCCGCGCGCCCGAGTGCCTCGCTCCCGTGGGCCACGGCGATGGTGAAGTCGGCGCTCGTGGTGACGGGCCCGCCGTCCAGGCTGCACGTGGACACCTCGTACAGCGCCTCGCCGTCGGGGCCGGTGGCGGTGCCGAAGATCCTTACGGGAATGCTCAGTTCGAAGGGATAGACCCCTTCGAGGGCCAGGACCACAACACGATGCATGGCAAGATCCTTTCAAGTAATGGCAATCTTGCCACTCGTTCCTGTCGCCGGAACGCGCAAACCTTGATCCGGGCGGGCCGGAACCGGCCCCGGTGAAAAGGGAGATGACGATGCGTGCGATCGGTCAGGATGAATTCGGCGGGCCAGCGGTGCTCAAGGTCGTCGAGGTGGAGCGCCCGGAACCCGGGCCGGCCGAGGTGCTGGTGCGGGTGCACGCGGCGGGAGTCAACCCGACCGACTCCTGGCACCGGGCCTCCGGCGGGCTGGCCGGCGCGGTGATCCGGCTCGGCTGGGACGTCTCGGGCGTGGTCGAGGCGGTCGGCCTCGGGGTGACCACGCTGGCCCCCGGCGACGAGGTGTTCGGCATGCCGCGCCACCCTCTCCCGGCGGGCACGTACGCGGAGTACGTCACCTCCCCCGCCCGGCACCTGGTCCGCAAGCCGGCCCGCCTGACCCATGTGGAGGCCGCCGCGCTGCCGTTGGCCGCGCTCACCGCCTGGCAGGCCCTGGTGGACGTCGCGGACGTGCGGCCCGGCCAGAGAGTGCTGATCCACGCGGCGGCGGGCGGCGTCGGCCACCTCGCCGTACAGATCGCCAAGGCCCGAGGCGCGTACGTGATCGGCACGGCCCGCTCGGCGAAGCACGACTTCCTGCGCGGCCTCGGCGCGGACGAACCGGTCGACTACACCCGGACCGACTTCGAGACCGCCATCGAACCGGTCGACGTCGTCATCGACGCGATCGGCGGCGCGTACGGGCCGCGCTCGCTGCGCACCCTCCGCCCGGGCGGCGTACTCGTAGCCCTCGCCTCTCCGGCCGAGGCGTACCTCGCCGACGAGGCCCGTCCGCTCGGCCTGCGCGCCGCCTTCATGGCGGTGGAAGCGGACCACGCGGGTATGCGGGAGATCGCCGCGCTGGCCGGGAAGGGGCTGCTGCGGCCCGAGATCGACACGGTCTTCCCGTTGGAGCACGCGGCCAAGGCGCACGAGCTCGCCGACGGCCGGCGCACCACCGGCAAGATCGTCCTGTCCGTCACCGACTGACCCCAGGGAGCTCCCGATGACCGATTTCGTCCTCGTACCCGGCGCCTGGCACGGGGCATGGACCTTCGAACCGCTGGCCCGGCAGCTCCGGGCACACGGCCACCAGGCGTACCCCCTCACGCTCACCGGAGTGGGGGACCGCAGGCACCTGATCAGCGCCTCGGTCAACCTCGACACCCATGTCGACGACGTCGTCAACGTCCTGACGGACCAGCAGGTCACCAACGCCGTGCTGGTCGGCCACAGCTACGGCGGCATGGTGATCACCGGCGCCGCCGACCGCGTCCCCGGGCGGGTGGCCGGGCTGGTCTACGTCGACGCCGTGGTTCCCGGGGACGGGGACTCGTGCTGGTCGCTCGTCACCGAACGGGAACGCGCCTGGTACCTCGACGGCGCGGGCGAGACCGGCTACACCAGCGCGCCGCTGCCCTTCTTCGACGCCCGGGCCACCCCGCACCCGCTGGCCTCCCTGCTCCAGTCGATCCGCCTGGAGGGCGGTCTCGACCGGTTCCGGAGCCGGGACTACGTCTACGCCACCGGCTGGGACGGGCGGTCCCCGTTCAGCGGCCTCTACGAACGGCTCCTCGGCGACCCCGCCTGGCGCACACACGCGGTGGCGTCCGGTCACAACGTGATGGGGGACGCTCCCGACGAGCTGCTGAAGATCCTCCTGACGGCCGGGCGGGACTAGGCCGCCACCGGGAGGCCGGCCGGGGTCGCCCCAGGGTGGTGCAGGGCGCACGATGGGGGGAGGAGCGTTCCGGCAGCGGGGGCGGGACACGCGCCCGCCCGTCCGTGCCGAAGCCTTGAACCGACGAGACGAACCGGAGGTGGGGGCGATGACCACATTCATGGACGTCCACCACGGAATGAAGGGCATCACGTCCGACGAGCTCTCGGCGGCCCACCGGGCCGACCTGGAGATCGAGGCGGAGGAAGGCGTGCACTTCGAGAGGGCCTGGGCCGACCCCGAGGCCGGAGTCGTGTACTGCCTCTCCGAGGCGCCCTCCGCCGACGCGGTGCAGCGGGTACACGAACGAACCGGTCACCCGGCTTCCGAAATCCACCCCGTGCCGCTGTCCGTCTAGGACCTGGTCCCCGACCGCCGGGGGCCGTGCGCGGTCGGCGGGCGACGAAGCCGAGCGGCACCGGCAACGGTGAAGGCCCTCCCCGGCGTCGGCACTTTCCAGGGGGCGTCCGCGGGGGAGGGCCCTCACGCGCGGGTGCCGCGTCGTGCCGGTGGTGGGCGCCCGGCCGGTTCAGGTGACCGGTCGGTCCGGGCGGCCCGGTCAGCCGGCGACCGGCCATTCCAGCGGTTCGTTGTGGAAGCCGCGCGTCACTTCCACGGCGGTGGGCTTCTGGCCCTCCGGGATGAGGAAGGCGGTGCAGATCTTTTCCGACTGGCCCGGGCTCAGCTTCTTCTCGGTGTCCGGCTCCGGGCAGTTGGGCCACTTCGCCGCGCCCAGCATCACGAGCAGGGCGCGGGTGCGCAGGCCGCTGTCCGCCCTGATGACGAGGTCGTCGTCCATGTCGCCGACCTCCATGGCCGGGCCGCTCTTGTGGGTGAGCGTCGACCAGACGTAGACGGGTATCTGCGGACCGTCCTCCTTGTCCTTCCTCAGCCCGGAATTGTCCATGTCGGCCTTCGTGCCGGTCCGCACCTCGGTCGGCGTGACCGTGTACTTGGCACCGGACGACTTCTGCATGTCGCTTTCCTGCTCCGGGCCTTCCTCGCCCAGGCGGAAGGTCTTCTTCTCGTCCGCGTTCGTACCGGAGCCGGACGCCTGGGAGCCGGAACCACCCCGGTTCTTGCCCGACCCCAGGTCGTTGCAGCCGGTCAGCGCCAGGGCGAGGGCCAGAGCACCCATCGCCGCCGGTACGGCGCGAGTCCACGTACGCATCGCATCTCACTTTCCCCGTTGGATGTCACCGTTCGCCCGGCCGGGGCAAGTCGCCCGCACGGCCGGACCTTTGACGTGCCGCCAATCCTGCCAGAGAAGGATCTTCGATTCGCGCGGGGGTGGGGTCGCCCGCGGGACGGTGGGACACGGGGCGTATCCGGCTGATGGGCGGGCGATAGAATCCCGGGTTTCCCGCTGGGAGGAAAACTGTCGTGACGGTAGTAGACATTGGCGCTCAGTGGGGTAGGGTTTTCCTCGTAGCCAAGACAGCGAGTGAGGCGCGGCAGAGACGAACTGCCGCGCATGCAGGTTCAAGCGAGTTGTGGCACGGCGGCGGAACCTCAGGGCCGGATGTATGCGGGGGTCCTGAGGTTGGCGGCCGGGCCGGACGGCCCAGAGGGGCGGATTGTGGCACGGCAGTGGAGCAACAGGGCCGGACGCATGCAGGGGTCCTGTCGCTGACTGCCGGGCCGGCGGCCCAGAGGGGCCGCGAGCAGTCCCGCGGTTCCAGCAGTACGACAGATTGATCGCAAGGAAAAGGAGGCAGACGCCATCAGGATCGCCCGGGCGAGGAAGAGTCCGCTCGGGTACCGAAGGCCCCGGAAAGAAGGTGGTCCCCGGTCACGCATCCGCGATCCCCGCATTCCCGTCCGTCCCCCCGGCGGAGATGCGGAAACAGAAATCCGGCACAGAAGTAGCCGGTAGATGGTGTTGAACCCCCGGGAGCCTGGTGCCATGCGGCACCAGGCTCCCTTTACGTCCCCGGCCGTGTGCACGATGCGGCGGCCGGGCCCGGCCGCCGATGCCGCTCGCATCCAGTACGTCGGCCTCGCCGGCCGGGGCGCGTATGCCCCATGGCCTGTCGACGGCGATGAACGTGGTGGTGCCCGCCGTACGCGGCGCCCTTGTCCGCATTGGCCGGATTCGAGGGTGCGTTGTAGAGAATTCCTGCCTCCGCGCCGAGGCGGGAACTCAGTACGCTCTGGAGCGCCAGGTGACGGGGGAGGGGACAGCGTGGTGCTACGAACACCTGGCTTGCCGTGTGTCCGGGCCGGGGGCCCGGATCCGGGCCGGTCGAGGCCCCGGGCGTCCGTCGGGCGAGTGACCCGGTGTCCGACGGGGAGTGATCGGGTGCCGCGCGGCGGCCGCCGACGTCTTGAGCGGTGCGGCTCCGCCTGAGTGGCTTCCCGTGCCGGTGACCACCGGTCACCGAGGTCGAAACAGAAGCGATGAATCTGGAGTCCGTTGTGCGCGTCAGCGTCTGCATCCTGCCCGACCGTCCGTTCCGGGAGGCGGCCGAGACCTGGCGGCGCGCCGAGGAACTGGGCTTCCACGCCGCTTACAGCTACGACCACATCACCTGGGCCGGGCTGCCGGACAGTGCCTGGTACGGTGCGATGCCCACGCTGGCGGCCGCCGCCGGGGTCACCTCGCGGATCAGGCTCGGCACGTTGGTGACCTCGCCGAACTACCGGCACCCGGTGCCGCTCGCGCACGACGTCATCACCCTGGACGCCATCAGCGAGGGCCGGTTCGTACTCGGCTACGGCGCCGGCTCGCCCGACGCCGACGCCTTCGTGCTCGGCCAGGGCGAGCGCGGCAAGGGCTGGTCGGTGCAGGAACGCGGCGGCCGGTACCGGGAGTCCGTGGAACTGCTGGACCGGCTGCTGACCGGGGCGCCCGACGGCCGGAAGCAGACCACCTTCCTCGGCCGCTACTACGAGGCGATCGACGCCCGGCTGGAGCCGGGCTGCGTGCAACGGCCCCGCGTGCCCTTCGTGCTGGCGGCGAACGGTCCGCTGGGGATGCGGACCGTCGCGCGGTACGGCGCGTCGTGGGTCGTCACCGACCAGGGGGACGTCCCCCGGCACGAGCGGACGGCGGCCTGGACCTGGTCCGTCCTCGCACGCCGGATGGAGCAGCTGGACGCCGCGTGCGAGCAGGAGGGCCGTGACCCCAAGTCCCTGGACCGGACGCTGCTGACCGGGTTCTCGCTGCTGCCGACGATGGAGTCGGCGCAGGCGTTCGAGGACGTCGCGGGGCGGTGTGCGGAGCTGGGCTTCACCGACGTCGTGGTCCACTACCCGCGCGAGTCCGGGTTCTTCGCCACTCCCCGGCACGTCATCGAGGAGATCGCGCCCGCGCACCGCTGAGCCCTTCCCACCGCCTGCGGGAACCCGCGGCATCCTGCCCGCCCGATGGCCGGCAGGATGCCGCGGGGCGGTTCAGAGAAGTCCGTGCAGCCTCAGGTCGCCGACGCACTTGGCGATGAACTCCGGTGAGAGCGAGGGCACGACTCCCTCACCCGCGCCGAGATCGCGGACCGCCGCGGTGAACCGCGAGGCCGGCACCTCGGAGCCCGCCTTGGCTTCGCCCGGCCGGGCGTACGCCTGCATCAACGGCAGCAGCGACAGCCGGCGCTGGTGGTCGGGAAGGCCGCGCAGGGCGGCCTCGGCGCGCATGTGCCACTGCCGGTGGTCGTCGAACCGGGTGACCGGGTGTCCCGCGGCGATCAGCCAGTCCACGAACTCGTCCAGCGAGACCCCGTCGTCGTGGACGTTGACCGTGTTGTACGTGACGTATCCGTCCGTGCTTCCGGCGCTGAGCGAGGTGATCGCCGAGGCCGTGAAGTCGACCGGCAGGCCGCTGTAGTGGGCCCGCCGGCGATTGCCGTCCCGGTCGAGGCGGTAGAAGGAGCGCGGCGCCATGCCGGTCGTGAGGACGCTCAGGAGCAGCCGGGCGAACCGGTCGGTCAGGTTCAGCCGGCCGGGCAGGCGGCTGTGGGGCAGGATCATGTCCGGCCGGAACACGGTGACCGGCAGGCCGGTCCTCTCGTGCGCCTCGCGCAGCAGGACCTCGGCGGCCCACTTGCTCGTGGCGTAGCCGTTCGCGTCGGAGTCGTTCAGCTGTCGTACCGGGGCCGCCGTGCGGACGTCGGCCGCTTCGTCGAGGAACGAACCGTCGGGCAGCATCGCGGCGGCCACCGTGGAGACGTGGACGAACCGCTTCGTCCGACCGGTGAGCGCCAGCTCGATCAGCTCCGCCGTCGCGACGACGTTCGGCTCGAACAGCCGGTGGTACGGAAGTACGTGGTTGACCAGCGCCGCGGCGTGCACGACCTGGTCGGTCCCGTCGGCCAGCATCTCCCAGGCCGCCTCGTCGAGGCCCAGCCTGGGCGCCGACACGTCCGCGGCCAGGACCGTCAGATGCCGGGCCGCGGCGGCGTCGAACCAGTCGGTCCTGTCGGCCGACGCGGCGCGGAGGCACTGGACCACGCGCTGGCGTGCGGCCGCGTGGTCGGCGGCCCGGGCGAGGCAGGTCAGCTGCCCGCCCGTCTCGGCGACGCGCTGGAGCCATTCGACCGCCAGGAACTGTCCGAGGTACCCGGTCGCGCCGGTGAGCAGGACGTTGCGGACGGGGGCGGCGCTGTCCGGGACCTTCGGCGCCCCGGCGAGGAGCCGCCCGTCGACGAAGTGGTCGAGAGCCAGATCGCCCGCCCTCACCTCGTGCGCGTCGCGGCCGTGGACCGAGGCGAAGGTGGGGCGGGACTGCCGGGCGCTTCGTGCGGAGCCGAGGTGGTCCGCGATGCGGGTGAGCGTCGAGGACGGCTGGAGTACGACCTGGATGGGCACCTCCACGCCGACGATCTGCTCGAGGACGGTCGAGAAGGTGTGCGCCGACAGGGAGTCGCCGCCCAGATCCGTGAAGGCGGCCTCCGCCCGGACCAGCGACGAGGGGCAGCCGAGGGTGATCTGAGCCGCGGCGAGGACCGCTTCCAGCGGTTCGACCTCTGCGCCCCTGGCCCTGAGCGCCGCGACCTGGCCTGCCCGGCCGGCCGAGATGTCCGCGTACAGCCGCTCCAGCCGGGGGCCGTAGTGCTCCTTGAGGGCGGGGCGCAGCAGCTTGCCGACCCCCGACAGCAGCCCGTTCGTGACGGTGAACGGCTGCTGCTCGACGATGACGTCGTGCGGGACCTCGTACGCGTGCAGGCCGGCGCCGTGGGCGAGTTCCCGCATCGAGTCCAGGACCTTCGCCCGTACGGTGGCCTCGTCGGCCGGTCCCAGGCGTCGGGCGTCGGGGACCACCACCGCCAGCAGGAACGCCTGCTCGCTGCTGCCGTACACGTAGATCTGCGCGATGTCCGGACTGGTCGCGTACAGCGCCTCCAGCGCGGACACGGCGACGAACTCGCCCTGGGAGAGCTTCACGACGTTGTTGATCCGGTCGACGTAGACGAGGCGGCCGGGTGCGGTCTCGGCGAAGACGTCGCCGGTGCGGTAGTAGCCGTCCTCGTCGAAGGCCCGGGCGGTGACGTCGGCCTGCTTGTAGTACCCCGGGAACAGTCCGACCGACTTGACCCGCAGCTCGCCCCGGGGGTGCGGCTTGTCGGTCGTGAAGTACCCGAGCTCGGGAACGTCCGCCAGCCGGTAGTCGGTCACCGGCGGGCAGCGCACCTCCTGGTCGACGACGATGGCGCGGGTGGTCTCCGTCGACCCGTAGCAGTCGATGACCGGCGTACCGAGGACGGCGGCCGTGAAGGTGTGCATCGCCTCGGACAAGGGCGCGCTACCGCACAGGGCGATGACGATCCGGCCGCCGAGCATGCCGTCGCGGACCTGGACGGATGCGGCTGCCTCGGCTTCCGGGCGGGGGGTGCCGGTGTGGCAGAGGCGGTCGGCTTCGAGCACGTACCGCTGGTACACCATGTCGCAGATCCTCGGCACCAGGCTCAGGACCGTGGGACGCGACAGGCGGATGTCGTCGAACAGCGTCGACATGTCGCTTCGGGCCGCGAAGTAGCCGGTGCCGCCGGAGGCGAGGCCGTTGACCAGCCAGGCACGGCCGTTGACGTGGCTCATGGGCATGTAGTGCAGGACGAGCACCGGAGTGCCGCTGCCGCCCCCGGCGTTCAGTCCGCCGCGGCCGTTCTGCCACATTCTCGTGATCATCGAGGCGGTGTAGATCGCCCCCTTGGGTGTGCCCGTGCTCCCGGAGGTGTAGATCAGGCCGACCAGCCGGTCCGGATCGCCGTCGTCGTACGGCTGACTGGCGGGCAGGTGGCCGCCCCGGTGCAACTCGTCCTGGAGAGCCACCACTTGGGCCCGTCCGCTCAGCTTGCCGGCGGCTGCCTCGAAGGCTTCCCGGTGGTCGTCCACGCGGGGGTCGTGGTCGAAGACCACGAGGCGCTCGATGGAGTCGGAGGCCAGGACGGCGCCGACCGCGGCGTCGAGCGAACCGATGTCGGCGGCGAGGACCCGCGGCCTCGTTTCGGCGACGACCGGTGCCAGCCGCGCGGCGGACGAACCGGTGGGCAGCGGCACCGACACGGCGCCCAGGTACATGCAGGCCAGGTCTATGGTGGCGTAGTCGACGCCGGTGAATCCCAGCGTCGCGACGAAGTCACCGGCGCGCAGACCGTCCGCGCCGTCGGCCCAGGCGGTCGCGAGCCTGCCGACCCGTTGCCACAGCTCGGCGTAGGTCAGCGTCTCGAAGGCGGGGAGGAGTTCGCGGGTGCGGCGGCCGGTTGCGGGGTCGCGGACGACGCGGCCGGCCCTGCGGGCGAGGGCCGGCCGGTCCGCGTACCCCTCCATGGCGGCCGCGATGACACCGATGAGGCTGCCGTCGCGGCGCTGGATGGCGTCGGCGACGTCAGGTGACGGAACGGCCCGGGCGAATTCGGGATCGTTCGCGTGCAGTGCCGCGATCCGGGACGCGACGTCGTGTCCTGTCTGATGCTCCGACATGAATGCTCCGGTGTGTGTGGACTGCGATGAACCGAGGCCCCCGGCGGCCTGTGCCGCCGGCCCGCGCGTCCGCTAGGAGGCGTCGGCGGACAGTGCCCGGCCGCCGAACCAGGCGGCCAGCCCCATCAGTACGTAGATGGCGACGAGGGCGAACGCCGGGGCGGCGATGCCGCCACCGGACTGGAGGCCGGCGAGCAGGGCGACGCCGATCAGCGAGCCGGTCGACCGGCCCGCCGACATCAGTCCGCCGGCGATGGCCGAGCGGTGTGCCGGAGCCGCCGCCATGGCCAGGGTGATCTGTGGCACGGTCACCAGGCCGAAGCCGAGTCCGATGAAGGCGAGCCCGGCGCACGTACCGATCGGGGCGCTGCTGCCGACGGCGGCCAGCAGCACACCGCCGAGCAGGGACAACAGGATTCCGGCGCCCAGCACCGACCGGGAGCCGAATCTGGCGTCGAAGCGTCCCGCGATCAGGGGCATGAAGGTGATCGGCAGGGCGGAGGACAGGAAGAACAGCCCCACGGTGACCGGGTCGTATCCGCGTACCTGCTGGAGGAACACGCTGAGCGTGAACATCAGCCCGTTGTATCCGACGAAGAGCAGCAGGCCGACGGTGACGAAGCCGCGGAACCCGGGGGCCCGGAACAGGTCGTCCGGGATCATCGGGAACGCGTACCTCCGCTGCCGGACGACGAAGGCGGCGAACGCGACCACGGCCGTCAGCGACGCCACCACGGGCAGGGGCCGGGTCCAGCCCAGGTGCTGGCCTTCGATGAGCGCCAGTGCGAGGCCGCCGAGGAAGACGACGGACAGCAACTGGCCCAGTACGTCCTGCGGTTCCTTGTGCGCGGACTGCTGGTCACGGGGCATGTGCCGGGCCGAGAGCCACAGGACGAGCAGGACGACGGGCACATTGATCCAGAAGATGCTCCGCCAGCCCACCGTCTCGACCAGGGCGCCCCCGAGCGTGGGACCGAACGCGACCGGACTCCCCGCGACCATCGACCAGATGGAGACGGCTTTGGCGCGCTCGCGGGGCTCCCGGTAGGTGTCGGTGAGCATCACCAGGGTGGCCGGCATGATCAGCACCGCACCCAGCCCCTGCGATGCCCGCATGGCGACGAGCGCGGCGCCGCTGGGAGCGAGAGCGCACAGGACGGAAGACACCCCGAACAGCAGGACGCCGAGCCGGAACATCCGTACCGTGCCGTGGCGTCCGACCGCCGCGGCTCCGGCCAGCATCAGACTGGCGATGACCACCACGTACGAGGTGACGACTAACTGCATCGTCGGAAGGCTCGCGCGGAGGCTTTCGCTGATCGCAGGTATCGCGACATGGACGATGCTGGTGTCGACAACGATCATCCCGTGCGCCAGGCAGGCCACCGTCAGGACGCGGCCGGGCCGCACGGTCGCACCGCCTGTGTCCGACGCGCGGCTGTCAAAACCTATGGATTCGGCCATGGCCTGCCATTTCAAATGAGGCGGTGAATTAGTGACGGTAATGCTGCGAAAGCCTAGTGACGAAAACCGGGGCGTCAACCGCGAAGTCCGCCGGTCCGGTCCGGGCGTCCGAATGGCCCGATTCCAGGGTCAGGTATAGAGGGCCGTCCACTTCCCGCGGGGCCTGACGCTCCGTAGTCTCGAAGCGGCTGCGAACCGCGAGAGAGTGCGGCGTGGCGTGCAAGGGGGGAACACCATTGACCTTTCCCGGAGAGTTCCAGGGAATTTCACATCGTCTGTCGTCCATGCCGTTACCTCGCTGTGCGCGGGGCCCGTCGGATTCCCCTTCCGGCTGGTCGCGGCGGTGGCCGGACAGTACGGTCTACCGTGCTCCGGTGTGGGCGCCGGTAGATCTCCGGGACGGGAATCAGGCGCCGGCCGCTCCCATGGACGTGCGCCGGAAGAAGCGGATGTTCGGTCTGCTCGCGGCGACCGGCTTCAAAGACATCGAAATCGGATTTCCAGTGGCCGGCGCGCTCGACTTCGATTTGGTCCGAGAATTGGTTGTAAAGCGGGAAATTCCGGGCGACGTGACGATGCCGGTTTTCACGCCGGGCCGTCCGGAACTTATCGAGCGCACCACGGCGCGATTCGCGGGGCGGAACGCGCCACGGTGCATTTGTGCCACGCGACGGCGTGCCCGGGGCGCGAGGTCGTCGACGCCGCACCGGGCCGGCCACGCGTACTCGACGGGACGCGGGCGGCCGCACGCTCCGGGGCTCGGTCCGGCAGCCACCGCCGCTGACGCGGCACACGGATCGGCCCGTTCCGCGCTGCGCCGGGCGCGGCGGGAGAAGGACGGCGCGCTGCCGTCCGCACAAGCCCTCAACCAGGAGTAGAAACACATGGAACACACCTCGACGGCCGCGCAGGGAACGGCCGCACCGGCGCTGTACGCGACGGACCCGCGCCTGCTCCTCAACGCGTTCGACCACCAGTTCCGGGGCTTCAGATCCTTCTGGTTCGACCGGATCGCCCCGGCCGGCCCCGTCGTCCGGCCCGCCGCGCAGGGCGAGGAACTGGAGCGTGCGAGCGCGTACTTGGCCGGCCTGCTGCGGCGGGCGGTGCGGAGCCTGGGCGGCGACTGCGTGACCCGGCACCGTGCCCTCGGCCTCGACGAGCGACTGACCGACTTCTACGCGGACGAGGAATTCGAGAACACGTACGCGACGGTCATGGGCCGGCCGGACGTGATCCTTACCGAATCCGGGTGGAAGTTCATAGAGTTCAACTTCTGCTCGTCCACCGGCGGTCAGGTCTACGCCCACCTCCTCAACGAGCTGTGGCGGCAGTTGCTGCCCGACACGGCCCTGGCCACGCTCACGCTCGCGGATCCCCTCAAGGCACGCGGCGACATGCTGCGTACCGTCCTGGAGGACCTCGGCCTGGACCCGTACGTGGCGCTCGTCGGCTACCTCCCCGACGTCTTCCTCACCGACACCGGTGGGAGCCGGAGGTACTACGAGATCGAGGTCGACTCACTGCGGAAGTCGGGCATCAGGGCGGAGTACTTCGACACGGACGAGTTCATCGAGGCCCTCGGCACCCGCAGGGGCGAGTTCCCACTGGTCCTCGAACGGACGGTGCCGCAGGAGTGGATCGACGCGGGGCGGGGGCTCGATCCCCTGCTCAGGATCAGGAAGTGCGGCTCCGCGGTGCTGACGCCGCAGAGTTCCTACCAGGCGGCGAACAAGCAGCTCTTCGCCCTGCTGTCCAAGGGACAGGAGTGGATGACCGACCGGGACCGGGCGTTCGTGCAGCAGTACATTCCCTGGTCGCGAGGGACGCGGGAGGAAACAGTCGAATTCGAGGGCGAGTCCTGGAAACTGGACGAGTTGCTGAGGGAACGGCGAGCGGACTTCGTCCTGAAGCGCTCCGACGGCGACCAGAACTTCGATGTCCACATCGGCTCCAGGACCGACGCGTCGGCGTGGGAGGACGTCATCGTCAAGGCCAGGACAGCCGGCACGTGGATTGCCCAGGAGGCCGTCCACAGTACCGAGATGCACGCGGACGTGTTCGACTGCGACCGGGGCGAATACCTCGGCATATCGACGCGCGCCGTGTTCGGCCCGCTGTTCATGGGCGGACGGATGACCGGCTGCGTGGTGCGCTACGACGTCCCTGCGCCGGGCAACGCCGCACCGGGGACGGCGGGTTCGAGCATCCTGGGCTCCGTCGGCTGGTACGCGGACTGACACCGGTGCGTCCGCCCGGGGCCGGGGCGCCCGGGTCGCCGGCGGGAAGCCGCACGCGTCCCGGACCCGGCCCTGCCCCGGCCACCGGTCGCTCTCACCGGCACGCGTGGTGACCGTCCTTCTGGACGAGTGCCATCAGATGGACCCGTGACCGCACGTCGAGCTTGCGGTAGATCCGGGTGAGGGCCGCCTCCACGGTCTTGACGCTGACGTACAGGGCGGCCGCGATGTCGCGGTTGCCGCGCCCTTCAGTGACCAGTTCGGCGACCCGCCGCTCCGCGTCCGTCAGACCGGCCAGCCAGACCGGTACCCGGGCCCCGTCCGGCCGGGCCGGCGCCCACAGCGGCGCGCCCGCCCTGCGGAACACCCCGTCGGCCGTCGCCCGCAACTCCCTGGCGCGGGCCGGGCGCCGGCGCCGCTGCTCGACGGACGAGTGGGTCAGCAGCACCCGCCCGCACTGGAGCGGGTGTCCGAGCCGTTCGAAGGTACGCATGGCGCGCTTGAGCAGTTCCTCGGCCGGACCGAACTCGCCTGCCGCCGCGTGACACAGCGCCTCGGCCCGGTCGAGGGAGGCCAGCACACCGCGCCGTCCCAGCTCCTCGGCCCGGCGCCGGGCATCGGCGACCGTACGCATGGCGGCCGGGATGTCTCCGGCGGCGAACAGCGCTTCGGCGAGGTCGGCGTCGTAGCGGACCTCCGCAGGGTCCACGATGCCCAGGCCCTGCACCAGGTCCCGGACCCTGAGCAGATCGGCCAGGGCTCCGCCGACGTCCCGCAGCAGCAGCCGCGTCATGCCGGACAGGTGCAGGCAGTGCGCGGTGCAGACGGAGTCCGCGTCCTCCTGCGAAGCCGTCGAACCGAGTTCCGCGTACGTGAGCGCCTGCTGGAGGGTGCCGCCCGCGAGTTCGGCGGTCGCCGCCGCGTACCACGGCGGGCCGGGAGAGGCACCGAGGTCGCGGGTCAGAGCCAGCAGGCGGTGGGCCTCCTGGCAGGCGAGCGAACCCTCGCCGCGGTGTGCGTGGATCTGGACGGCGCTGCCGAGCAGCCACAGCCGGTCGGCGGGGCGGTCCGCCGGGCGCAGTTCGTCCAGCAGCCGCCCGGCCTCGTCCAGCCGGTCATCGAGCAGGGCGAAACCGACGGCGACCCGGCGCGGCTCCTCGGGGACCGGGCCGATGCCGGCCGGCGTGCCCGCTGCCAGGGCGCTCTGGAGCACCGCGGCATGGTCCGGCGTACCCCGGCTCTGCTCGATCCGGGCGGTCAGGGCCACGGCCGAAGCACGGGTCACGGCGTCACCGGCCCGCTCGGCCCACTCCTCGGCCGACCGGGCGTGCGCCAGTGCCTGGGCGTGGCAGCCGCGGTGCCACCGCAGGCCCCGGGCGAGACGCAGATGCGCCGCCGAGATCAGCGCGGGCTCGCCGGCGGCCGTGGCCTCGGCCAGCGCCCTGGCCGCCACGTGCTCCACCAGTGCGGCGCCCCGCCCGGCGGCGTCGACGACGGCGAGCCGCGCCCGGGCGCGGGCCGTCGGCGCCGCCCGGTTGCGGTCCAGCTCGTCAAGCGCCGTGCGGGCCAGGTCGAATCGCCCGGCCGACTCGGCGTCCAGGGCGGCCGCGACCAGCAGGTCGTGCCGGGCGTCGTCGGCCCGGCCGCCCGCCAGCAGGCCGAACTCGGCGGCCCGGGTGTGGTCGCCGCTCTCCCGCGCGGCAGTGGCGGCATCGGCCAGCGAGGTGACCAGACCTGCGGGAAGCCGGGCCGGGGACAGGGCGGACGCCTCGTGCCAGATACGGTCGCCGGCCTCCGACGCGGCAGCGGCCAGCGCCAGGTGCGCCTGACGCACCGCCAGACCGCCGGCCTCGGCGAGGACGGCCTCCCGTACGACCGGGGCCGGAAAGACCACGGTGCCGGTCACCCGGATCAGCCCGGCCGCCTCGGCGTCGGCGAGGGCCGCGTCGGCGGACGGTCCCGCGGCCCGGCGGACGGCGTCGAGGGACGGGTCGGCCGCGAGCGCCGCCAGGAGCAGCACCCGATGCACCGGCGCGGCCAGCCCGGCCTGCCAGGCTCGGAGCGCCTTGCGCGCGTACGGGGCCAGCGGTTGCGCGTCCAGTACCGCCGGCGCCCCGGAGCGAGCCAGTCCGGCGGCGATGTCCGAGACCAGGCGGGGGTTGCCGCCCGTCGCCGTGTGAATGCGCGCGGCGGTCCGCAGCGGGATCCCGAAGGACCGCACGACGGCCGCCGACTCCTGCGGGCTGAGCGTGGGTACCGCGATCTCCACCGCGTCGCCGCCGAGCACGTCGTGCGGCAGCGGGCCGTCGGGACGCAGCGCCGCCAGGAGCGACACACTGCCGCGGCTGCGGCGTGCCGCGAAACCGAAGACGTCCAGGCTGTCCGGGCCCCACCAGTGCATGTCGTCGGCGGCCAGCAGCAGCCGGGCCCTGCGCCCCCACGCCCGCAGGCACGAAAGGACCGTGACGCGGAGGATCGCGGGGTCGGGTTCGGGTCCGGTGACACGGCGCAGTACCCAGTCGATCGTCGATCGCTGGACGTCCGGCAGTTCGCCCCTCACGTCCACCGGGCACACGGTGAACAGGTCCACGAGGGGTACGTACGGCAGGTGTGCGTCAGCGGGCGCCGAGCTGAGCCTGACCACGGGGTCGCCGGAGGACTGCCACACCGTGCACACCGCGTCCAGCACCGCGGACTTCCCGAACCCGGTGGGTCCGACCACCGCCACCGCACCGGCCTGCCGCAGCTGTCCGCAGACCTGGTCGACCAAGGGGCGGCGCGTCCTCACCGCAGCGCGTCCATCCACGCCTCGACTTCGTCGGCGCCGCGGGGCAGGCCCGACGACAGGCACAGGGCACCGTCGGCCGTGATGACGAAGTCGTCCTCGATCCGTACGCCGATGCCGCGCAGCTCCTGCGGGACCGTCAGGTCGTCGGGCTGGAAGTACAGGCCGGGCTCGACCGTGAGCACATGGCCCGGCTCCAGCACACCGTCCACGTAGGTCTCGCTGCGGGCGGCGGCGCAGTCGTGGCAGTCCAGGCCGAGCATGTGGCCCGAACCGCAGACGGTGTACCGGCGGTAGAGAGCGGCCTCGTGCGGCATCGCCCCGCCCGCGGGCCTGAGGCCCCACGCGTCGAGCCCTTCGGCGATGACGCGCATCGCGGCGTCGTGGAAGGCGCCGTACCGTGCGCCGGGCCGCAGCGCGGCGATGCCCGCGGACTGGGCGGCGAACACCAGGTCGTAGACGCGGCGCTGGACATCCGTGAAGCGTCCGCCGACCGGCAGCGTCCGGGTGACGTCCCCGGTGTAGAAGGAGTCGGCCTCGACACCGGCGTCCAGCAGGAGCAGATCCCCTTCCCGCACCGGGCCGTCGTTGCGCATCCAGTGCAGCACGCACGCGTGCGCGCCGGCCGCCGCGATGGTCTCGAACCCCAGCCCGTAACCCTCCAGCCGCGCCCGCCGGTTGAAGGTGCCCTCGATCCAGCGCTCACCCCGCGCCAGGAGAGTGGCGTGGGGCAGCTCCCCGACGACGTCGTGGAAACCGGCGACGGTGTACCCCACGGCCGCGCGCAGCTGTTCGATCTCCCAGTCGTCCTTGACCAGCCGCAGCTCCGAGAGGAAGGCGAGGAGTTCGGCGTCGGCGGGTGCGGACGGCGGTACCAGCGCGTCGACGAACGCGTCCTCGCCGCGCACCACCCGAGTGGGGACTCCGCCGCCGAGTGCCCGTTCCAGACTGTCGCGGGCGGCGGCCTCGATGCCGAGGGCGTCGGCGGTCTCCCGGAGCGTACGGCGCCGGCCGACCCAGAACTCACCGTGCTGCCGGTCGCTGTAGAACTCCGCACCGTGCGGCCCGGCGTCGCGGGGTGAGCGCGGCCGGGTGAACAGGGTGACCTCGTGCCCGCCGCCGGTGGGCTCGAAGACGAGCACGCTGTCCGGAACCGCCTGCGTCCCCTGCTCGGCGGTGAGGTGGACGAACGCGGAATGCGGCCGGAACGTGTAGTCGAAGTCGTTGCTGCGGACCTTGAGCCCGCCCGAAGGGACGACGATCCGTTCCCCGGGGAACCGCTCCGACACCGCCGCACGCCGCTTGGCCGCGCACGCGGCTCCGGAGACGAGCGGCGGCCGCACGCTGGTGTCCGCCCACCCGTGCCGAAAGACCTCGGCCACTGCGGCCGGTACTTGACGATCATGACTCCGCACCCCGCGCAAGCCGTCCTGCCGTTCCATCGCACGCCTCCCCGTCGTGTGGTGGTCCGTTCTCCCAGAGGAAGAGAACGGAATTGGTACACGCCGCGGCCGACCGCACCCGGTGGTGCGGTCGGCCGTCGGCGCCGCTGCCCTGACGGGCGCGGCGGTCGCTGTCAGCCCCGCAGATTGGCCATCCAGGCCTCCACGTCGTCCGCGGCCCGGGGAAGGCCGCCCGAGAGGTTCTCGTTGCCCTCCTCGGTGACCAGGATGTCGTCCTCGATCCGGATGCCGATGCCGCGGAGCTCCTCGGGAACGGTCAGGTCGTCCGACTGGAAGTACAGACCCGGCTCGACGGTGAGCACCATGCCCGCTTCCAGCGTGCCGTCCACGTACAGCTCGGTGCGGGCCTTGGCGCAGTCGTGGACGTCCAGGCCGATCATGTGACCCGTGCCGGCCAGGGTCCAGCGGCGGTGCAGCCCGAGCTCGTACGCCTCGTCCACCGACCGGTCGCCGAACAGGCCCCAGGCCGCCAGGTGCTCGGCCAGCACCCGCTGGGCGGCGTGGTGGAAGTCCCGGTACTTGGCACCGGGCCCGACCGCGGCGATACCGGCCGACTGCGCCTCGTACACCGCGTCGTACACCTTGCGCTGGACCGGCGTGAAACGGCCGTCGACCGGCAGGGTGCGGGTGACGTCGGCGGTGTAGAGGTTGCGGCTCTCCACTCCGGCGTCGATCAGCAGCAGTTCACCAGGGCGGGTCTCACCGTCGTTGCGCACCCAGTGCAGCGTCGTGGCGTGCGGTCCCGCGGCGCAGACCGACGCGTAACCGACGTCGTTGCCCTCGATCCGGGCACGCATGTAGAACGTGCCCTCGATGGCCCGCTCCAGTGTCGGCGTGTCGGTACCGAGGACGCGTACGACGTCCTCGAAGCCCCGGGCGGTGGCCTGGCAGGCGTGGCGCAGGTCGGCGATCTCGAAGTCGTCCTTGACCAGGCGCATTTCGGAGAGGGCGACGCGGAACTCGGTGTCGCGCTCGGCGGTCACCTTGTCGTTCAGTGCGGCGTCGACGGCCGCGTCGTAACCGCGCAGCAGGCGGATCGGGCCGGTGGCCGCGGCGAGCCGCTCGGTCAGCGTGCGGACGTCGCGGCAGGGCAGGCCGAGGAGCTGCTCGTTCTCGGTGAGGCTGTTGCGACGGCCGTCCCAGAGCTCACCGTGGTAGTCGAGCCAGAACTCGCCGGACCCGTAGTCGGAGCGGGGGAGCAGGTAGGCGACCGCCCGGTGCCCGCCGTCCTGGCCGGGCTCCAGGACCAGCACGGCGTCCTGCGACTGGTCACCCGTCAGGTAGACGTAGTCGGAGGAGGGCCGGAAGGGGTAGTCGGTGTCGTTGGAGCGGACCTTCGGGTTGCCGGCGGGGATCACCAGCAGCTCGCCGGAGAATTGGGCGGAAAGCGCCGCCCGGCGGCGCGCGGTGTGCGCTGCCTGCGCGATGGGCTGGAGGTCGCGCCGCTCGGTGTCGGCCCAGCCCTGCTTCATGTTCTCCGCGAGTTCGGTGCTCACGCCCCCGTACAGGCCGTTCTTCCGGGCCTTGTTCTCGTCTGACTCGTCAGTCACAACAGCCTCCTGAGGCGAATCCGTCACGCACTTTCCTTCTCAAGTGAAGACAGCCGGGCAGCCGGCATCTCTGGGGGGCAACCGTCCGGGAACAATCCCAGGGGAAATGCGCCGTCCCGGCAATTGCTTTTCCGGGCAGACGTCCTGAACCGCGTGGGCGGGAGCGGCGTGCGGTGAAACCGGTCTCCGCCACGGGTCCGGGCGAGCCCCCACGGGCCGGACAGCAGCACACGAAACTCCCCCAAATTCCAAGGCCACACAGCTAGTTGCCGCGAACGGCACTCTCGCAGACCCCCACCCCTCCCACTTCATACATACGTATGAAAGATCACGTTTGCCTTTGTTCATCTGTCGATGGGCCGATCCCCGCCGATCCCCGCCGGTTCCTGTCTCCGAGCGGTGAACGGCCGCCGGACCGCCCCTTCATGATCACGTATGAGCATCGAATCGCGGAGCGTCTTGTACGAGGCGGCCTGGCGCGAAGATCCTTCTCATGACCTCCTCGAGCAGAGGAAGCCCTGAAGGAAGAGGCGGATGACTCGGCACGACGACACCCCCGCGCCGGTTCTGGTGACGGAGGACTGTGCGTCCACGAAACGGGTGGCGGGGAAGTGGGCGGCTTCGGGCCCCAAGCGCTTCGCACTGATCTCCGGGGCAGTCCTGGTGGTCGCGGCCGTGGCGGTCGGCGGCTGGGCGACCTGGTTCCGGCCGCCCTACTCACTGGCCGGCTCACCGTCGGTCGACGTCACGGTGAGGGCGGGGAAGTCCGGCCACCCGGACGTCGCGGAGACCGCCGAGGACGTCGACTCGCTTGTACGGGTGTACGTCCAGCGGCTCAAGGCCGAGGACGCCGCAGGGCTGGCGAAGCTCGCCGGCCCCGATTTCGACCAGCCGGACGCGGAGGCCCGCAGGCACGTCCGCGACTACGCCGTGAGCGCGCGGGGCCACGTGGAAGCCACCGTCGTGGAAGGCGTGGTGGACTACTTCAACCAGGTGGACCTGGTGTACGAGAAGACGGGCAAGCGCCAGGAACTCCTTCTCGTCCACGACGACGGGCACTGGTGGGTCGCCCTCGGCGACGGCGATCCGGCGGCGGGCAACCCGAACAGCGTCGACGGACCGGGGTAGTCCCCCCGGGGGCCATGGCCGCGTGACGTAGAGCCGACGCGGCCGGCCGAGGCAGGCGTGGGGCCTTCACCGGCCGCCCGGCTCCCGCCAGCCGGCGGTCCGTACGCGTCACTTGCCGCCCTCGTGGGAGGCGAGGCTCGGTACTGCGGCATGTGCACGCCCCGCTCACCGTGGAGTGAGCGGGGCGTGCACCGGGCGCGTCTGCCCGTCGGTCAGTCGTGGATGGTGACGCAGGCCTTGCCGTCCGGGTAGTTGGACCACCAGGCGCAGGCCTTGGTGCCGTCGGGGAACGACCTGTTGACGGTCAGCGGGCCCCAGGAGAAGCTGCGGGCCTCGCATATGTTCCCGCTGGTCTTCTTCCACGAGCCGATCTGGATGGTGGCCTTGCCGCAGTTGTCGGCGTGGTTCTTCGTGAGCGTGGTCTTGACCGTGTCGACGTGCAGCCGGGTGCCCTTGACCTCGATGCACTTCGAACCGTTGCTGCCGGGGTTACCGGTGCAGCCCCGGGCGGACAGCGGGCTGATCTCCGCCGCGGTCGCGGTCGACGTGGGAAGTGCGAGAGCGCCTGCGAGGAGAACGGTCGCGGCGGCGTAGCGAACGAGCATGGAGAAAATTCCCCCTAGCGAAGGGTGGTGCTTGTGTGGTCGCCACCGACGCTAGGAGGAGCGATCTTTCGCCCGGTAGATCGTTATCGGCCATTGCAGAAGTGAGCGTTGAGCGGGGGTGTGCCGTCCAGGTACCAGCGGCTGTCCTCCTCCGTGACCTGCCAGGGCACGCACACGGCCCCGTCGGCGCTCGTTCCCTTGAGCACCAGGACCTGCTGCTGGTCCTCTGTGCGGAGTGTCGGCGACACGTCGCTGCTTTCCGCTTCCTTGAGGCGCTCGAGCAGCGCCGTGGCGTAGCCGTCGGCGACCGTGTCCGGGTGGAACAGGTTCTGTAGCCGGTCGGCGTCCTGGTCCTGTACTGCCTTGGCGACGTCGCCGCGCAGACTCCGCGCGGACGCCGAGCCCTCGGGCGGCTCGTTGGCGATGGACACGCACACCATGGTCATCCAGACTACGAACCCGGCGATGAGGAAAGCGGGCAGCAGGCGGGTCTTCCATCGCTTCCCGGTCATGGTGGGCACGTCGTGTCTCCTTAATGCGGATGTGGCTATCACCGTAGGGTGAGGCGCCCTGGACCGGGTCACCCGGGTCGGCACACCTGCGCTCGGCGCGCGGGCAACTCGATCGGGCCGGCGCCTTGTTCCACCACTTTCCTCCACCCGTGCGCGCAAACGGGACCCGCCCGGGCAGGGTTGGCGCGCCAGTGCCCCGTTCGTACATGTGACGCAAAAACGCACGCATACTCTGCTCTTTTCGTGGCATGCCCGCTCGTCCGCCCTGTGTGTCTTCCCTGGAGTGGGGAGCTATGGCTTTCGCCGATGGGGGTACATGCAATTCCCTGAACCGAGATCGCGGTGTCGTCGAACGACGAAGCCGTGGCGAAAGGGAGGCGAGGGTATTCGCATGTCGCAGATCGAGGAGTTCGTCGAAGTAATGGGTCGGTGCGCTGCCCGATCCGCTTTACGCCTTACTTGAGCGATTCGATCTCTGTCGAGACCAGGCGCCGTGCCGAGACCGGCGCAGTGCGTGGGCAGTTGGACCGCCTGGCGCGGTGGTACCTCGGTAGAGTAAACATTTGCCATGGGGCAACAGTTGGGTGCTGCCCCTGCGGCCGCGACGGCCATTGAGGGTTGGACGCCGAGGCTGGGCCGGGCGCCCGCCCTCTTCGTGGCAGCATGTCTGCTCAAAATCCCTATATGTATGATTCTCGACGAAATGGCTTTTATCGTGACGAACATTCTGGCTGCTGGGCGCGCGGTGCGCACTGCGGCGCCCCATGCGCTCTTCGACGCGATGCGAGCCGCGCTGATCGCGTACTACGAAGCCGTCGAGGTCGACCTGCTGATGGCCGACTACAGTCTCACGTGCCTCCAGCCGGTGACGGCCTTGCCCCATACGTCGGAGCCGTTGCCGGTGGAATCGAGTCCCGAAGGCCGCGCGTTCGGGAGTCAGGAGCCGTTCGGTCAGTACGTGGCCCAGGGCGGGGCCGTGGATCTGCATCTGCCCGTGACCGTGCGCGGGGACAGGCTGGGCATCCTGACCGTGCGCCTGCCCAAACACAGATGCACGCCCGACACCGTTGAGGAACTGACCGAGCTGGCCGAACTGCTCGGGCATGAGATCGTCGTCGCCGAGCGCGATACCGACCTGTATTTGCAGGCGCGGCGTGCCAGTCGCCTCACCCTGGCATCGGAGATGCAGTGGCAACTGCTGCCGGCCCGCGCGTGCAAGCGCCCCGAGTACGCGATCGGCGCCCAGTTGGAGCCGGCCTACGACATCCACGGCGACAACTTCGACTGGTCGTCCTCGGCCGAGAGCCTGACTCTCAGCGTCACCAACGGCATGGGGGAGGGGATCGAGGCGTCCCTGCTCACCAATCTGGCCGTCAACGCCCTGCGCAACGCCCGCAGGGCCGGCATCGGCATCGCCGATCAGGCGGCCCTGGCCGACCAGGCCGTCTACGCGCAGTATCGCGGAGCGCAGTACGTGTCCACTCTGCTCCTGTCCTTCGAACTGGCCACCGGACGGGGGCAGGTGGTGGACGCCGGTTCACCTCAACTGTGGCGGCAGCGGGACAAGATGGTCGAGCACGTCGCCTTCGAGGCGCAGCTCCCGTTGGGCATGTTCGACGAGACCGCCTATACGGCCCAGGACTTCGAGGCGCTGCCCGGCGACCGCCTGATCTTCGTCAGCGACGGCGTCTACTCGGCCGTCTCGGGTGCCGGGGAGGCATACGGGGAGCGGGCTCTGGCGCGGGCCATCCAGGCCGTCAGCCTGTTGCCGGCTGCTGCTGTGCCACGCGCGCTCCTTCAGGAACTGGCCTCCTACCGCGACGCGGACGCCGAAGACGACGCGCTGGTCCTGTGCCTGGACTGGTTCGGCCGCGCCGATCCGTCCGCGAACTGAGCGGCGACCCTCGGCCCTGCCCGCCGACCGGACGCCCGGCTCGCGCGCCTGGCAAAAACTGAGGGGTGGGAAGGAATTTCCACCGACAGGGGACGTGCCCGCCGGCCTTTGCCGGGGCGACCTCCTCATCCTTTGCGCCGGCGGTCTCACCGGACAGCCGCGGAGATCCCGTCCAAGGCGCGCGGCGTCTCGTTGAAGCGGTGAGCAGGCACGCCGCAAGGCCGCTGGCACGAGCAATAGGCATGGTGAATTGGCGGGAGCTGACAAACCACTCTCACGAGTGAGAGGGTGGTCCAATGCCCCGCACTCTGCATTCCGCTGACCGTGAACAAGTGGCACACGCCGCGTGCGCGGTGTCGGAACTCTTGCAGCTGCTCTGGGGACGTGGGCAGGAAGCCGCGCCTTCCGGCCCGCTCTCGCCTTCTCAGTTGCGTGCGCTCACGGCGCTGGCAGGGCAGGAGGGTGTCAATCTGCGGGCGCTGGGCGAGGTACTCGGTACGCGACCGTCGTCCGTCAGCCGCCTGTGCGACCGCCTGGAAGCCGCCGGGTTCGTTGAGCGGTACCCGAGCACCACCAGCCGCAGAGAGATCGAAGTGCACCTCAGCCGGCGCGGACGCGCTGTTCTCGCCGAGTCCCGTGCGTTCCGGGCGCGTGAGGTCGAAACCGTGCTCCAGCAGATGACTCCGGCGAATCTGGCCGCGCTGGCCGAAGGTCTGGAAGCCTTTCAGACGGCCGCCGCACACCTCGGCCTTCCCGTCGAGTCAATCAGCCAGGAGCGCTCGGCGGACATCGCCTAGTCCTGCCGTCCGGCTCCTCGCCGATAAGACGCCGGACAGAACCCGATCCCGTCAACCCGTAAGCGATTCGCACCTCATGACGGTGCGACATCCCATTGATTCCCGTGGTTCTTGCCGGGGTCCTGAGCTCCTGACCCGGGGCTTTTCTCTCCTTCGCGTGATCGGCCGGTGAAGAACTCACGGGCTGTCGCACCGAGGCACTTGAGTCTCCAGCCGCCGGAGGGTTCAGGATCTTGCCCATGGACGACGAACGCCCCGACCTGCTCACCATTGGCCGGCTCGCGCAGCGCACCGGACTTCCGGTGCGTACCCTGCGCTTCTGGTCGGACGAGGGGGCGGTGCCGCCTGTGGCCCGCTCCGCGGGTGGCTACCGGTTGTACGACGCCGAGTCCGTGGCCCGCGTCGAACTGGTCCGCACCCTGCGGGAGTTGGGCCTCGGGCTCGACGACGTGTGCCGTGTCCTGAGCGGCCGCACCACGGTCGCCGAGGTCGCCGACGCGCATGTGGCCGCGC
Source organism: Streptomyces agglomeratus (assembly GCF_001746415.1). NCBI lineage: Bacteria > Bacillati > Actinomycetota > Actinomycetes > Kitasatosporales > Streptomycetaceae > Streptomyces > Streptomyces agglomeratus. The sequence goes on along the minus strand of NZ_MEHJ01000001.1, from coordinate 1,305,065 downwards.
TCGACGCGCAGATCCGCTCCCTCAAGGTGAGCCGGGCCGTCCTGTCCACCGTGGCGAAACGGGGTTCCACCGTTGAGGAGACAGCACTGATGAACCGGTTGGCGCGGCTTTCCGCCGCCGAGCGCAAGCAGATCATCGACGAGTTCAAGGAGGAGGTGTTCAGCGGCCTCGACGACCCGCGCCTGCGCGACCGCATGCGCGCCTACAGCATCGAATTGCCCGACGATCCCACACCTGCGCAGGTCGACGCCTGGATCGAACTGGCCGAATTGGTGCGGGACCCCGGTTTCCGCACCCGGTTGCGCACATGGATGGAACTCAACACGCCCGTACCGGGGCAGGGCCGTCCCCCCCGGGCGTCCATCTGGTGGGCCAGGCAGATCGTGCAGACCGTCGCGGAGGTCAGAAACGGCGGGGTCGCCCCCGAGGGGCCGGCGGCGGCCGAGGTGCTGTCCGAGCTGTTCGGTGACGCCGATCGGGCCGCCGTGCTGCGCAGCCGGGAGGCCGGGATCGAGGCAGGAGCGGAGCACTACCGCCGGCTCGTCGCCCGTGTGCGCGGGCAGAACGCGTCGCCCGAAGCGACCGGGGAACTGGAATGGCTGGCGCGGGCCCTGCGCGCAGCGGATCAGACCTGACCCGGACACTGGCCGCGCGAATACGGACACAGCCCAATGGTGCGGGCCCCGACATCGCCGGGGCCCGCACCGTTTCGGGACCAACGTGCGCTGTCGGTGCACGCGTTGATGGTGCGGATCAGCGGATCAGCGGGTTGGGCCGGGAGGCGCAGGCGTCCGTCGCGGACTTCGGCGATCTGGTCGACCGCGGTGAGGTGGGTACGGTCGTGGGTGACCAGGACGGTCGCGGTGGCCTGCCGGTTGGTGAGGCGGGTGATCAGGTCGATGACGGCGGCGCCGCGTTCGTGGTCCAGGGCGCTGGTGGGTTCGTCGACCAGGAGGACGGTGGGGTCGCTCATCAGGGCACGGGCGATGTTGACGCGCTGGCGCTGTCCGCCGGAGAGCTGGTGGGGCCGCCGTGCGGCCTGGTCTGCCAGGCCGACGGCGTCCAGGAGCTCCATGGCCCGGCGGTGGGCGGTGCGGGGCCGGCGGCCGTCGATCTGGGTCATGACCTGGAGCTGTTCGGCGGCGGTGAGGGAGGACAGCAGGTTCGGCTGCTGGAAGACGATGCCGATCTTGTGGCGGCGCAGCTCCGTGAGTTCTGCGCGGGTCAGGCCGGTGGTGGAGGTGCCGTCGATGGTGACGGTGCCGGCGTCGGGCGTGATGAGGGTGGCGGCGACCGCGAGGAGGCTGGACTTGCCCGAGCCGGAGGGGCCGACGACGGCGGTCAGGCTGCCCTTCGGCACCTGGAGGGAGACCCGGTCCAGGGCGGTCAGGCGGTCCTCGCCGTCGGGGTAGGTGAGGGTGATGTCGGTCAGGTCAAGGCTCATCGGGCGCTCCCCAGGGCGGTCAGCGGGTCGACGGAAGTGATACGGCGGATGGACAGGGCGGCGCCGAGCGCGCCGAGCGCGATCATCACGACAGCCGGAACCAGGACGGTGGCGGGGGTGAGGAGGAACGGCACGGCTGAGTCGGCGACGAGGGCGCCGAGGCCGGCGGCGATGCCAGTGCCGATCAGGGTGCCGCCGGTCAGCAGGATCACAGCCTGGCCGAGCGCGTCCTTGAGCAGGTTGCCGGTGGAGGCGCCCAGCGCCTTGAGGACGGCGACGTCGCCGCTGCGCTGGATGGTCCACACGGTGAAGAAGGCGCCGATGACCAGGGCGGAGATCGCGAACAGGAAGCCGCGCATCAATTGCAGGGAGCCGTTCTCGGAGGTGTAGGAGCCGATCGCGGACAGCGAGTCGTCCTTGGAGACCGTCTTGGTGTCCGCTGCCTCGTCGGTGGCCTTCACATCGGTGCCGGAGGAGGTCTTCAGGGCGATGACCGTGGCGACCGGTCCGTCGTTCTTGCCCGTGGGGGGTGCGACCTGCTGCCAGGCGTCGAGGCTGGTCCAGACGACCGGGGTGTGGCTGAAGGAGGCGTCCCCGCTCACCGCGGCGACGGTCACCTTCTGTCCGGCCAGGGTGAAGGTGTCGCCCGCCGTCACGCCGAGGCCGTCGGCGGCGGCGGTGGACAGGACCGTCGCGCGATCGGAGATTCTGGTGCTGTCGGGGGCGAGCGCGGAACCGGGCTTCACGCCGAAGGCCGACACCCCGGTGCTCCGGTTGCCGGCGGTTGCCTTGGTGGTGGTGATGCCCAGCGGTTCGGCGCTGCTCACGCCGGGCGCCTCGGCCCACTGCTGCCACTGCTTCTCGGTGACGGTGGAGTTGGAGTACGACAACTCCTCGCCGCTGCCCGGCGTGCCGAAGGCGATCCTGTCCGCGGGCAGGTCGGTGATCGCGGAGATGTTCTGCCGGCCCAGCCCGGCAGTCAGCCCGGACAGCAGCCCGACCAGCAGGGTGATCAGCACGATGACGGTGCCCATCAGGGCGAAGCGCCCTTTGGCGAACTTGAGGTCTCTCCAGGCGACGAACACGGGCTTGGGCCTGCCTTTGCATGGTTGTCACGGGATGGAAGCGGTATGACTCCACCGTCGCCGTCAGACCCCCACCTGGGCATCTGGCCCAGGACAGCACTTGCCGCATCGAAAGGCGGCACGCGGCTTGCAACTTTCGATGGAGGCGCGGACCGGGGGGTGTCCTTAGCCTGGAAGAACTGTGAACACCACTGCCCCCGCCCTGACCCCGACCCCGCGTGCCCTGGCCTGGTGCCTGCACTTGCTGGTCATCGCCCTGCTCGCTCTGGCCGCCGGCCGGGCCGTCACCGACCACCGCCCGCACGCCGGACTGATCGTCACTACGGCTGCGGCGTGTGCCGTGATCTACGCGGCCGGGCCTATCCTGCCCCGGGTACGCCGCTCACGACGGGCCGCCGCACTGTGGCTGGCCGCCGTGAGCGCTGTCTGGCTGGTGCTGCTGGCCCTGTCCTCCGACGGGGTGTGGGTGGCGTTCCCGCTGTACTTCCTTCAGCTCCATCTGCTGTCCCGCCGCTCCGGTCTGGCCGCGGTGGTCACCACCGCGGTGGTGGCCACCACCGGCTTCGCCGCGCACCGTGGCTCGTTCAGCCCCGCGATGGCGATCGGGCCGGCCCTCGGCGCCGCTGTGGCGGTGGCGGTGGTGTGGGGGTACCAGGCGCTGTACCGCGAGAGCGAACAGCGCAGACGCCTGATCGAAGAACTCACCGCCACCCGTGCCGATCTGGCCACCGCGCAGCACGCGGCCGGAGTGCTGGCCGAACGTGAACGCCTCGCGCGCGAGATCCACGACACCCTCGCCCAGGGGCTGTCCAGCATCCAGCTGCTGCTGCGCGCTGCCGAACGCGCCCTGCCGCGGGCACCGGAGAACGCCGTCCGCTACATCGACCAGGCACGGCAGGCCGCCGTCGACAACCTCGCTGAGGCCCGCCGCTTCGTCGCCGCCCTCGCCCCGCCCTCCCTGGAGGGCACCACCCTCGCCGGCGCCCTGGAACGCCTGTGTGCCACCACCAGCACCCGCCACCGGATCACCGCACGCTTCCACCTCACGGGCGACCCCGTGCCGCTGCCGACCGCGTACGAGGTCGCCCTGCTCCGCATCGCCCAGTCCGCCCTCGCCAACACCGTCCGCCACGCCGGGGCCGCCACCACCGACGTCACCCTCAGCTACCTCGGTGATCACGTCGCCCTCGACGTCGTCGACGACGGACGCGGCTTCGACCCCGACCAGGTGCCCGCTCCCGACCCGGAGGCCGGCGGGTTCGGACTGGCCGCCATGCGCGCCCGCGTCCACGCTCTCGGCGGCACCCTCACCATCGAGACCGCCCCCAGCCACGGCACCGCCCTGGCCGCCCAACTGCACCTCGACCCCATCCCCGGCCCCACACCCGGCCCCACCCCGAGGCCCGCCCGTGACCGACACCCCCGTCCGCCTGCTCCTGGCCGACGACCACCCCGTCGTACGGGCCGGACTCCGCGCCGTACTGGAAACCGAAGAAGGCATGACCGTGGTGGCCGAGGCCGCCACCGCCGAGGACGCCGTCGCCCGCGCCGCCCACGGCGACATCGACGTCGTCCTCATGGACCTCCAGTTCGGCGAGGGCGTGAACGGCGCCGAGGCGACCGCCGCCATCACCGCCCGCCCCGGCGCACCTCGCGTCCTGATCGTCACCACCTACGACACCGACGCCGACACCCTGCCCGCCATCGAAGCCGGCGCCACCGGCTACCTCCTCAAGGACGCCCCGCCCGAGGACCTGGCAGCCGCCGTCCGCACCGCCGCCACGGGCCGCACCACCCTGGCACCCGCCGTCGCGGACCGGCTGATGAACCGGCTGCGTACCCCCGGCATCGCCCTGACCCGACGCGAGACCGAAGTCCTCGCCCGGGTCGCCGAGGGCCTGTCCAACCAGGCCGTCGGCGACCGGCTCCACCTCACCGAAGGAACCGTCAAGTCCCACCTGGCCCGCATCTTCGCCAAGCTCGGCGTCGATTCCCGCACCGCCGCCGTCGCCACCGCCACCGACCTCGGCCTCATCCGCCGCCAGTGAGCCCCGCCCCGCGCCCGTACGACTGGTCACCTGACGGACGGCAGCGGCTCACCGGGGCCGGGCCACCGAAACGGTGACGTCCAGTACGTCCACCATGCGGTTCAGCCTGCCGCGTGCACGTGCCACGTGGGCCCGGGGCACCCGGATCTCAGCGGTGGCCCGGGAAGCGCCCGCCGCCCCGTAGTGCAGGGCCAGCACCGGCATGCTGCTCAGCGTGGCGGCGATCCGACCCAGCGCTCCACGGCTGTCGCGGAGCGCCACGCTGAGCGTGCACGCCGCATCGTCCGGCTCCGGCGCTCCTGCGAGCGGCGAGGGGCCGCCGTGCCCGCCTGCTCCGCGCCGAGCGCGCAGGAGCCCGTAGGTGAGGGCCTCGCGAAGTGCCTCGCAGGACGCGGCGAGCACGTTGTCCGCGACGCCGACCGTGGACCACTCGTCGTTGCCGTCGCTGGTGGTGACGAGGACCCGGGTCGTGGACTCGGTGCCGTGGTGGCCGTCCAGGATGCGGACCTTGTAGTCGCTCAGCTCGAAGGAAGACACCTCCGGGTATGTCGACCTCAACGCCTGGCGCATCGCCCGGTCGAGGGCGTTGACCGGGCCGTTGCCCTCGGCGGTAACGACGGTCCTCCTGCCCTGAGCGCGGATTTTCACCGTCGCCTCCGCCTGGCGCGACACACCGGGCCCGCCCTCCGTGATCACCCGCCACGACTCCAGCTCGAAACAGCTCTCCGTGCGGCCCTCGGCCTCCGCACGAAGCATCAGCTCGAAGGAGGCGTCGGCCGCTTCGTAGGCGTAGCCCTTGAGCTCGCGCTCCTTGACGCGCTCGACGACGCGGCCGACGAGCTCGCGGTCGTCGCCCAGGTCGATGCCGAGTTCCTTGCCCTTGAGCTCGATGGAGGCGCGGCCGGCCATGTCGGAGACGAGCATCCGGATGTGGTTGCCGACCTGGCCCGGGTCGATGTGCTGGTACAGGTCGGGGTCGACCTTGATCGCGGAGGCGTGCAGGCCGGCCTTGTGCGCGAAGGCGGAGACGCCGACGTACGGCTGGTGGGTGGAGGGCGTCAGGTTGACGACCTCGGCGATGGCGTGCGAGGTGCGGGTCATCTCGGCGAGCGCGCCCGGCGGAAGGACCTGCTTGCCGTACTTGAGCTCCAGGGCCGCGACGACGGGGAAGAGGTTGGCGTTGCCCACACGCTCGCCGTAGCCGTTGGCGGTGCACTGGACGTGGGTGGCACCCGCGTCGACGGCGGCGAGGGTGTTGGCGACCGCGCAGCCGGTGTCGTCCTGGGCGTGGATGCCCAGGCGCGCGCCGGTGTCGGCGAGGACGGTGGCGACGACGGCCTGGATCTGCGCGGGCAACATGCCGCCGTTGGTGTCGCAGAGGACGGCGACGTCGGCTCCGGCCTCGTGCGCGGCTAGCACGACCGCCTTCGCGTAGTCCGGGTTGGCGCGGTAGCCGTCGAAGAAGTGCTCGCAGTCGACGAAGACGCGGCGGCCCTGGGAGCGCAGGTGGGCGACGGTGTCGCGGACCATCTCCAGGTTCTCGTCGAGGGTGGTGCGCAGGGCGAGTTCGACGTGCCGGTCGTGCGACTTGGCCACGAGCGTGATGACCGGGGCACCGGAGTCGAGAAGCGCCTTGACCTGCAAATCGTCAGCGGCCCGGACGCCAGGGCGGCGCGTGGCGCCGAAAGCGACGAGCTGGGCGTGCTTGAACGCGATCTCCTGCCGCGCGCGGGCGAAGAACTCCGTGTCACGCGGGTTGGCGCCGGGCCGGCCGCCCTCGATGAACCCCACGCCGAACTCGTCCAGATGCCGGGCGATGGTCAGCTTGTCCGCGACGGTCAGGTTGATGCCCTCGCGCTGCGCGCCGTCGCGCAGCGTGGTGTCGAAGACGTGAAAGACGTCGTGTGTCATGGCGGGTGTTTCCTGTCCAGGTCTGCCGGGCCGGGTAAGGCCGTTGCGTCAGGGCTGCTGATGAAGAAAACAAAAAGACCCCTCGCGGAACGCGAGAGGTCTGCGTGCGGGCGGTGAGCCGCCTGGGAGGGATCGCCCCCGGGTCACCTCGGTGCCGGCACGCTGGCGCTAATAATGAGCCGACGCTGCATGGCGGGCAGTCTCACACGAACCGGCCACCGCGGAAAGGTCATCTCACCATCCGGGCGCACCGTCTGAGCCGGCGCGTACTCCTACAGCCCCCGGCGTCACCTGCTCGGCCACGGCCGGGTGAGCGCGCGGCGCCCGGCAGACGGGCGCCGCGGCGGTCAGGCCGTTGCGGTGCCTCCTCCGCGCGGCCGGGAGCCGGCCGTCCGGGCGGCGGTGTCGAGTACGTCCTCGCCGTAGAGGGCCTGTAGCCAGTTGGTCTGGTAGATGGTGTCGAGGTAGCGCTCACCGAGGTCCGCGGCGATGGCCACCGCGGTGAGGTCGCGGGTGTCGTGCCGCTCTAGCCAGCCCATCGCGCCGCTGACCACGGTTCCGGTGGAGCCGCCGAAGAGGAACCCGTGTCTGGCCAGACGGCGGCAGGTACGGATGGTGTTCGCCTCTTCGACGTGGACGACCTCGTCGACGTACGACTCGTCGAGCAGCGGTGGACGCACGCTCATGCCCAGCCCGGGGATCATCCGGCGGCCGGGGGGACCTCCGAAGGACACCGAGCCGACGCTGTCGATCGCGACGACCCGCACCGGACGGTGCCGCTCGTGGAAGTACCGCGCGCAGCCCATCAGGGTGCCCGTGGTGCCCGCCCCGATGAACACGACGTCCACATCGGGGAACGCACGGGCGATCTCCGGCGCCGTCGTGCGGTAGTGCGCCTTCCAGTTGCTCGGGTTGGTGTACTGGCTGAGCCACACGTACCGGTCGTCGGAGTCGCACAGCGCGCGGACGTAAGCGAGCCGTGCGCCGAGAAAGCCGCCCTGGGCCTTCTGGGCGGCGATGACGTGCACCTGGCTGCCCAGCGCCTCCATCATCAGCCTGGTGGCCAGGTTGCAGCGGGGGTCCGTCACACACAGAAACCGGTAGCCCTTGCTCGCGGCGATCACGCTCAGTGCCACGCCCAGGTTCCCGGACGAGGATTCGACGATGATCGACTCGGGCGTCAGGATGCCGTCCCGTTCGGCGCCCTCGACCATTTCGATCGCGGTTTTCAGCTTGATCGAACCGGCGAAATTGAAGCCCTCGCACTTCAGGAAGAGCGACTGACCGAAGATCGGCCGGAGGTCGACGTACAGGTCCTCCTCGTTGAAGGCGTGGGGAACGGTTATGACGGGCACGATGGCCTCCTCGCTTGCGGTGGAGCACTCTCGTACGTCTGTCGGTGGCGGCCTCGCGGCTCTGTGACCGCCCGGCCTGCCGGGAACCGGCGGCTGCTCATCCGTGCCGCCGCAGTTCGTGGAAGAAGCCGTCGATGACGTGCAGTTCCCCGGAGCGGGCCACTTCGTCGTAGACGTACTTGCCCACCGCCAGGTCGAGAACGCCGAGACCGAACGGCGAGAACACGACCGGCCGGTCCCTCGGAACCGTCACCCGTCCGCCCAGCACGTCGTCCAGCGTGCCGTGCAGGAAGTCCCGGTTGCCCGTGCGCTGCTCGGCCAGGTGCGGCGAGGTGTTGGCCTTGAGGCAGTGTTCCACGTCGTCGACGATGTTGAACGAGCCGAGGATGATCTCCGGCGCCAGGTCGCGCAGCGACACGTGCAGCACCAACGGGTTGTGCTCGAACCACGACAGGTCGCTGACGTGCGGCTGCGCGGCGACGGTGGCGAAGACCACCAAGTCGCTGTAGTGGATGAGCTCTTCGGCGCTGTCGTGCACGGTGATCCGTGCGGTGGTCTGCGACTGCTCCAGGTAGCACCGGAGCCCGGCCGCGCTGTCGGCGGACAGGTCGTGCACGCCGATCTGGTCGAACGACCAGCCCGTGGCCGCGAGGAAGTCGTAGACGTAACGGGCGATCAGGCCCGCCCCGACGAACCCGAGGCGCGTCGGACGCGGCCGGCCGTCGCTGAGCCGCTGGGCCGCCAGGGCCGCCGAGGAGGCCGTCCGGGTGGCACTGATGATGGAGCCTTCCAGACAGGCGAACGGGTAGCCGGTGCGATGGTCGTTGAGGATCAGCACCGCCGAGGCCCTCGGGATGCCGGCCGCCACGTTGTCCGGAAAGCTGGAGATCCACTTCAGGCCGTCCACCCGCATCGGCTCCCCGATCGAGGCGGGCAGCGCGATGATCCGCGAGGACGGGCGGTCGGGGAACCGCAGGAAGTAGGACGGTGGGTTCACGCAGTCACCGGCGCTGTGCAGCCGGTAGGTGGCCTCCACCAGTTCCACGATCTGCTTCTCGCGCCCCTGCAACACGCCCTCGACCTGGGCGCCGGAGACGACGGCGAACGTCGGTACGCTCATCGGCTCGCGCAGGAAGAATTCCAGCGCGGAGGAACGCCTGGGAGTCATTCTGTGGTCACCTCCACGGACGGCGAGCAGTCGGCCAGGCGCACCGGATCGGCCATCCCGACCAGCACCTCGCGGGGTCCCTCGTAGGGCTCCCGGCTGTGTGCCGTGCGGACGTTGTCGACCATCATCAGGTCGCCGGCCTGCCACGGCTCGCGCACGGTCTTGTCCTCGTAGGTCGTGTTGAGCAGTTGTACGACGTCCGCGCCGATGGGATCGCCGCCGCCGTAACGGGTGTTGAACGGCAGGCCGTCGGCGCCGTAGACGTCCACCAGGTACTCGCGCACCTCCGGGGCCATCGTCCACTCGTTGAGGAACGCGATCTGGTTGAACCAGCAGCGCGCACCGGTGACCGGGTGGCGCACCACGGCGCTGCGGCGCTGCCTGGTGTGCAGGGACCCGTCCGGCTGCCAGGCGAACTCGATAGCGTTGGCGCGGCAGTAGCTCTCGACGGCGGCGCGGTCCTCCGTGCCGAACGCCTCGGCCACGGAGGCCCCGATGTCGTCGTTGTAGCTGCGGGTGAGCAGCCAGCCCTCCCGCTCGAACCGTTCGGTCAGCTCGCCCGGCAGCGCCTCCAGTACGGCCGACGAGTCGGACACGGCGGTGGCTCCGCCCTCGGTGGGGGCGCCGAGGCACGCGAACAGCATCAGCCCGGGGAACTCCAGGGCGTAACTCAGCTCGTGGTGCATGCACATCGGCTGGTTCGGCGGCCACTGGGCCGAGGAGTACACGCCGGGCGCGTAGGCCCGCCGGGCCGCGAAGGCCTCCTTCTCGGTCATCAGGGCCTTGGCCAGCCGGCGGAAGACGGTGCCGGTCCCGTCCGCGTCACGCAGCCCGAGGCCGCGTACCAGGACCGCACCGTGCTCGGCGACGAGGGCGTGCAGAGCGTCGTGCTGCTCGGCCGCCCAGTGGCCGGGGTCGCCGGGCGGCGTGCCGTCGGCGGCCCGGGCGTGCAGCACGGGGGGTTTGCCGGATCGCAGTTCGAGGTCGAGCGGTGACGCCGGGGATGAGATCGGCATCTCGGTCTCCTTTCAACTCACGTCGCTCGCGCCGGACACGTCGGATGCTCCGTTGCGCCGGCCGAGGACGGGAACCGGCCATTCGGCGGCGCGCAGCACGGCTTTCGCCGCTTCCGCCGGGCGGGTGCGCGGGAAGTGGTGACCTCCGTCGGCGAGCTCGTACAGGACGACCCGACCGGCCAGCAGCTCCCAGTCGCGGTGCTGCTCCCGGAACCCCGCGGTGAGCGGGTCGTCGGCGGCCACGACGACCGTGACCGGTGCGGCCGCCTTCACGGCCGGCGGGCTGTCCAGGGCGTTCGCGAAATAGCGGTGGGCGGACACCATGTCGTGCCGGTATGCGGCGGCGACGTGCTCGGCCTGCGCGGCATCGAGCCCCGGGAAGCCGCCCTCCCCGCTCGCGCTCAGTCCGGCGGCGATCCGGCGGTCGCTCAGCGCGGTCAGCTCGGCGGCGGCCGCGCGCCGGCCGGCGGCGTCACCGAGCAGCTGCGCTGCCACGAACACCCGCTGGACACCGACTCCCCGCTCCTCCAGCCTCCTCGCCGTCTCCAGGGCCGGTGCGGCGCCCGCGGAGTGACCCCACAGCAGGACCCCGGTCAGGCCGCGACGGACGATCTCGGCGCTGACGTCGTCCACCAGCTGCGCGATCGACGCGAAGGCTCCGCCCTCGGCCGTCACGTCGTGGCCGGGCGGCTCGACGGCGTACACCGCCGGTCCGGTGCCCTGCAAGGCCCGGGCCATCGGCTCGAAGCTCAGCGCGCTGCCGCCGGCGTGGGGGAAGCAGACGAGGGCGCCGGTCCGGGCGCCGTCCGGTACCGACAGGGGTTGCAGCAGCCCGGAGGACCGCTCGGCCCCGCCGTCGAGCAGCCGGGCCAGGTCGGCGAGCACCGGGTGACGTGCCACGTCCTTGAGGGACACCGCGCGGTCCAGGGCAACCGCCAGCTTCACCGCCGACAACGACGTGCCGCCCCGGTCGAAGAAGTGGTCCAGCCGTCCGATCCGGTCCTGCGGAACACCGAGCACCTGCGCCCAGGCGGCCGCCAGCCGCTGCTCGGCAGGCGTCATGGACCCGGCCGGCGCCGTCGGTGCGTCACGGTGCTCGCCGGCCGCGTCGAGATCGCCGGCCAGCGCCGTCAGCGCCTTCCGGTCGGTCTTGCCGTTCGCGGTCACCGGCAGGTTTTCCCGCCAGTGGAGGGCCGACGGCACCATGTACGCGGGCAGGGACTCGCCCAGCCGGTCCAGCACGACGCCGGCATCCAGGGGCCGCGGGCCGGTGCAGAAGGCCACCAGGTGCTTGCCGCGACCGGGCCGCTCGGTGACGACCACCGCACCGTCGCGGACGCCGGGAACCCGCATCAGGGCGCTCTCGATCTCGCCGATCTCGATCCGGAAGCCACGGATCTTGACCTGGCTGTCCCGGCGGCCGAGGAAGTCCAGCTTCCCACCGGGCAGCCAGCGGCCGTAGTCGCCGCCCCGGTAGAGGCGCCGGCCGTGGCCGTGCGGATCGGGCATGAAGGACTGCCGCGTGCGCTCGGGGTCGTTGACGTACCCGCGGCCGACGCACACGCCGGAGAAGACGATCGCGCCGGGTGCTCCGAGCGGCACCGGTGACAGGTACTCGTCGACGACGTAGGCACGCACGTTGTTGACGCACCGGCCGAGCGGCACCCGGTCGGTGTCCGGAACCCTGTCCATGACCTCGTGGTGGGTGTCGTCCGAGGTCTCGGTCAGCCCGTAGGCGTTGACCAGGCGGATCTCCGGCGCGGCCGCGAGCCAGCGTTGTACGAGCTCCTTCTTGAGCGCCTCGCCGGTGACCGACACGTACCGCAGGCCGGGCAGCGCTCGGGGGCGCTGCTCCAGGCAGGACAGTACGACGTCGAGGTAGGACGGCACGACCTGGAGCACCGTGACCCCGCCGTCGGCGATCTTGTCCACGAACCGCCGGGCGTCGAGGATCACCTCCTGCTCGACCAGCAGGGTCCGCCCTCCCGCCACAAGCGGGGCCAGGAGCTGCCACAGCGATATGTCGAAGCACTGGGGAGCGGTCTGGGCGACCACCTGACCCGGCCGGATCTCCAGGTCGTCGATCTTGGCGTAGAGGTGGTTGAGCATGCCCGCGTGTTCGCAGATCGCGCCCTTGGGCTCGCCGGTGGAACCGGAGGTGAAGTAGATGTACGCCGGCTGGCTGGCCGCCACCCGGACGCCGAGATCGGCGCCGGCGTGGCCCTCGGCGTACGCCTCGTCGACGTGGACCTTCCGGACTCCGGGCGACGGGCCGGCGGACAGCGAACCGAGAGCCCGGTCGAGCGTGCCGGTGCTGCCCCGTTCCGTCAGCACGAGCCCGCACCCGGCGCGGGACAGCGTGGCCGCGATGCGCTCGGCCGGGAAGTGCGGCTCGATGGGCAGGTACACCCCGCCTGCCTTGAAGACGGCGAGCACGGCGGCCGCCCAGTCGAGGTTGCGCTCGGTCACCACGGCGACGACGTCCTCGTGCCGCAACCCCCGTGCCAGCAGGGCCCGTCCGAGCCGGTTGGCTCGTTCATCGAGTTCGCGGTACGTCCACTGCCGGTCACCGTGCACGGCCGCGACGGTCTCCGGGTGGGCCCGTGCCCGCTCCTCGAACAGCTCGTGGGCCCTGCGGTCCGGCAGGTCGCGGTGCGGCCCGGCCAGTCCTTCGATCTGGAACCGGTACTCCTCGGCGCTGAGCAGGCTCTGCCGCCGGTGCTCCGCGTCCGGATTGGCGGCTATGTGGGCGAGCGCGGTGAGGTGGTAGCCGGCGATCCGGCCGACGGCGCCGGCGTCCAGCGCGTCGCGCCGGTACCGCAGCCGCAGCGAGCGACTCCCGCCGTCCCGCAGCGCCGCCAGCCCCAGGACGGCATCTCCGGGGAGGTCCGCGCCGCCGTCGGCCGGGTCGAACACCACCTCGGTCGACGGTCCGGCCAGGCCCAGCTCGCGCCTGAGCCCGTCGAGTGGGTAGTCCTTGTGCAGCAGCAGTTCCGACTCGGTCCGGCGGGTCCGTACCAGCAGTTCCCGCCACGATTCCGGTGCGGTCGTCAGCGGACAGGGGAGCGGCCGGCGGACCCCGGCGGCGATGTAGCCCGTGCTGACCTCGGCGTCACCGGACAGCGCCGCGAGCACCTTGGCGTGCGCCGCGAGCACCACCGAGCTGAACGGTACGGCCAGTTTCGCTGCGAGCCGGTGCAGCGCCGCCGCGACGTCGTCCGGGACCACCGCCTCGTGCGTGGCCGTCCCCGGCACCGGCTCCGGCGCCCAGCGCGGGAGCGCGGTCGAACCGCCGGCGGTGAGCACACCGCTCCAGAAGTTCCGGCCGGCCTCCGTCCGCATGTCCGCTCTCCCTCCGTTCACCGTCGCCGTGTCACGGGATCACCGCGGCTGTCACGCGCCTCCACGGCGCGCGGCTCACGCGCTTCCACCGCGGGATTTCCGCTCCAACGAGCGTGTGGCGGTACGTCCTCGCCCTTCATCAGGAAGGAGTCGGTGGCGAGCACCGCGCCGTCGCCCATCGTCACGCCGTAGTGGACGAGGGCACCGACACCCACGGTGCAGCCGTCGCCGATCGCGCTGTGGTCGGACTTGAAGGTGCCGTCCTCCTGCGAATGGCACTGGATCTTGCTCCCCGCGTTGAGAGTGCAGGCGCTTCCGATGGTGGTGAGCGTCCGCTCCGTCACGTAACAACCGTCGTCGAAGACCTTGTTGCCGATCCGGACTCCGAGCGATCGCCAGATCACGTTCTTGAATGGAGTTCCGTTGAAGATGTTCAGGTAGTGGTCGGGCACCTTCCACAGGCGCTCGTGCCACCAGAAGTACGGGTCGTAGATCGAGCACAGCCGGGGCTTCAGCGGGCGGAATCCGGTGAAGGCGCGCTCCAACAGGACGAAGTAGGCCGTGCTGGACACCAGGGCGAGGATCAGCGACGCGGCGATCACCACCTGGCCGAGTGCGCCGTGCAGGTCGACGGCGGCGAGGCCGAGGAGCGTGAGGAAGAAGAAATGGAGCCACCGTACGAGGAGGCAGCAGCCCATGGTGCGGATGTTGTAGCGGTTCTTCGCGGCCAGGTTCCGGCGCAGCCTCCGCCCGGTCCGCAGATGGTCGAACCGGGAATCACGTTCCACCGAGCGGGGAATCTCGAAGCACGGAGATCCGAGCAGACCGACACCTTCGCGTATCTCGCCGTCGAGAGGCACCATCACCTTCGTCCCGAGCAGGCAGTTGTCGCCGGTCCTCGCGCCGGAGGGATAAGCGATGTGGTTTCCCAGGAAGTTGTGCGGTCCGATCGACGTCCGGGACACCCGGAACGACGTGCTGGAGAATTCCGCGTTCATGAGGGAAAGCCCGTCGGCGACCATCGTCCCGCTGCCCACGGAGGCCAGGTAGGGGGTCTCGTGCTGCACGTCGGAGCCGAAGTTCGACCCGGTCTGCTCCACCCGCGACAGGTCGTATCCGAGACCGCGCAAGTAGTTGACGATGTACGAACTGTCTCCGCAGAGCCAGAGGAAGAACTTCACGTTCGTCAGGCGCGTGATCGCCCTGTGCACCGAGTAGTGGAAGCCGTACAGCGGATAGATCCTGTCGGGCGTCATCACCAGGTTCAGCAGTCGCGGCACGGTGAGCAGGGCGGCGAGGCCGATGACGACCAGGCCGGAGAACAGCGCAGTGGAGATGATCAAGGAGTCGAGGTAGAGCTGCGGTGACGTGAAGCCCGCTGTGCCGGGGTCGAGCACGTCGCTCAGCGCCGGGACCACCGCCGACAGCTTGTACAAGCCCCCCACCGTCAGGGGCACGTACAGCAGGAACAACTGGAGGACGGTGAGCGCTCCGTACCAGGTACGGCGCTGCGTGCCGCAGGGCGCCGGAGCGACCCGCACGTAGTCGACCTCGGTGCGCTGGGCGGGCGATCCGTGCCAGCGCTCGCCGTCCGGGACGCGCTGGCCGCCGTACAGCGCCGACGTATGGCCGAGCTGCGCGCCGTCACCCATCGACGTGTCGTTGTCGAGGACGGTCTTCTCGCCGACGAACACGTCCCGGCCCAGGGTTACCCGGCCGGTCTCGATACGTCCGGCATGCGCCCGGTAGCACAGGAAGTGCGAGTCCTTGCGGATCACCGTACCGGCGCCGATGGTGAGCAGGTCGGTGCAGACCGGAACGGTGCGGGAGAGGATCGTGACGTGCCTGCCGATCCGGGCGCCGAGTGACCGCAGGTACAGCACGTACAAGGGATTGCCGACGAAGAAGATCATCGGGTTGGCGTGGAGCAGTACCTTGACGGTCCAGAAGCGCAGGTACGTCAGTCCCCAGACGGGGAACTCACGGGTGCTCCACCGGCCGACCAGAATCCATTTGGCGACGACCGGGAACGCGCACAGGCCCACGAAGGCGACGCCGCCGAAGACAAGCGAGCGCAGGTAGACGCCGACTGCCCCCGAGCCGTTGGAGACCCAGGCGTAGCCGCGGGCGGTCACGGTCGCTGCCAGGAACAAATAGCCGAGGAAGAGTAGCAACTGGGCCGTTCCGCACAGGAAATACCGGAACGTGCCGACCGGTTCCACCACCTCGGCGCGCGCCGGGGCCGACGGCTGTACAGCGGCGGGGGCGGTTTCCCCCAGTGCCACCGCGAGACTTCGAATGGTCGAGTTCCGGTAGATGTCCTTCATCGAGACCGGCGGAAGGTCCGTGCGTTTCCTCACCTTCGCGCAGAAGTGCGCCATGACGAGGGAATTCGCACCCAGGTCGTCGAAGAAATGACTGTCCACCGAGACTCGCTCAACGTGAACGACGTCGGCCAGGACTTCGGCGAAGTCCCTCTCGGTATCGGTCGCCGGCTCGGTGTATCCGCGTTCGGCGCATGCGGGTTCGTCCGGCGCGGACGGCAGAACCTCGACGGATTCTTCTTCCATGCGAACCCCTGAAGAGAATTCTTCCGGTCGCGATTCATCACCTTCCAGTCTCGGTCGTTCGCCGACGGGATGCCACTCGGAGCGGATCGCGCGTCAAACTCTTTTGACCACGGAGAGTTGACGTGTGATCAGTGATAGTAGCGCCGTGACACGACGTCATCACACGGTTACGTCGTGACGCGGGCGCGCCGACGGCCAGTTACGTCGTGACGCGGGCGCGCCGACACGCAGTCACGGCGTCACGCAGTTACGGCGTCACGCCGTCATGGGCCGGTCCCTCGCGGAGACCGGGGCCGGGAGCGCCGTGGAGCCGGTCAGGTACCGGTCGGTGGCCGCCGCCGCGGCCCGTCCCTCCGCGATGGCCCACACCACCAGCGACTGGCCGCGTCCCGCGTCGCCCGCGATGAAGACGCCCTGTGGCTCGGCGCGTCCGGTCCCTTGCCGCTGATCCGCCGAGGCGGCGGCGAAGGCGGGGTCACGGGCGAAGTTCCCCCGCTCGTCCAGGGCGAGCCCGAGCTGCTCCATCAGGCCGCTGTCCTGCTCCGGGCCGGAAAACCCGAGGGCCAGAAGCACCAGCTCGGCCGGGATCGCCCGCTCGGTGCCCGGCAGCGGCCTTCTGGACACCGGCTCCACCTCCGTCACGAGCAGCGCGCGCACATGGCCGGCCGGTTCCCCCTCGAAGCGGAAGGTGGCGCTGGAGAAGACCCTCGGGTCCGTACCGTGACGCTCCCGGGCCTCGTGGTGCGCATGGGAGATCCGGTAGACCTTCGGGTACACGGGCCACGGCTCCGTCTCGCTCCGGGTGTCACCCGGCACGGGGTTGATGTCCAGCTGCGTCACCGAGGCGGCACCCTGGCGCAGCACGGTGCCCAGGCAGTCCGACGCGGTGTCCCCGCCGCCGACGATCACCACGTGCTTGCCCTCGGCGGTGACGGGCGATGTGACGTAGTCACGCTCCCTGGTCCGGTTGGACAGGGTCAGGTAGTCCATCGCCTGATGGATGCCGTGCAGCGCACGGCCGGGGACGGGCAGTTCACGGCGCGCCGTGGCGCCGACGGCGACGATCACCGCGTCATGGCGCCTGCGCAGGTCGGTGGCGTCCAGGTCCCTGCCGACTCGCACCCCGGTGCGGAACGTCGTACCCTCCGCCCGCATCTGCTCGATACGGCGGTCCAGGTACCGCTTCTCCATCTTGAACTCGGGAATGCCGTAGCGCAGCAGCCCGCCGACCCGGTCGGCGCGCTCGTACACCGCGACGGTGTGGCCGGCCCGGGTGAGCTGCTGCGCCGCCGCCAGCCCGGCAGGTCCCGACCCGATGACGGCGACGGTCTTCCCGCTCAGCCGCTCCGGGGGCTGGGGTGACGCGTAGCCCCGCTCCCAGGCCTGGTCGGCGATGGCTTGTTCCACGTTCTTGATGGTGACCGGCTCGGCGTTGACGGCCAGTACACAAGCGTCTTCGCACGGTGCCGGGCACAGCCGACCGGTGAACTCGGGAAAGTTGTTGGTCGCGTGCAGCCGCTCGGCCGCGGCACGCCAGTCGCCGTGCGTCGCGTACGCATTCCACTCCGGGATGAGGTTGCCCAGCGGGCAGCCGCTGTGGCAGAAGGGTATGCCGCAGTCCATGCAGCGCCGGGCCTGCTCGGACACCAGGGGAAGCAGCGGCTGGCCCGCGTGGACCTCGTTCCAGTCGCTCAGCCGTTCCTCGACGGGGCGTGCCGCGCTGGGCCTGCGGGGGATTCTGAGGAAGCCGTGAGGATCGGTCATGTGCGCCGCCTCCAGTGCTGGACTGCGGTGCATTACGACGCCCCTATTTTATGCCCCCTGTGCCGAGGTTGCACTGAGACGGGGGTGTGCGCCTGGCCCGGCGAGGCCGCACGGACGCCGCGTCCGGGCAGTCGTTCCGCAGGACGTCCCGGAGGAGCGGGACCGGGTGGCCAACACGGTGGCCGACAGGGCGGCCGACCCGGTGTGGCGAACTCGGGCCGGCCTGATTCGCTGCGATGAGAGAGCGACGTAGAACCGAGCGCCGCACGCATCTGTGTGCACGGTCTGTAGTGCACAGTCTGTAGTGCGCAATCTGTAGTGCACAGGGTGTGGTGCGCGGTCGGTGGTGACGTGTCAGCTGCCGACGGGTGTGACGCCGAACATCAGGGTGCGGCGGCCGATGTCGTAGTGCACGGTTGACGTCCCGGAGAGCAGGTCCTGGAGGACGTCCGCGTCGTCCGCGTCAACGGTGAGTACTTCTTCCGTCGCGCCTTCGTCGAGCACGAGCTGCAAGGTGATGGTCCCTGGCGCCCCGGGACCGCCGGCGACCCATGTGAACTGGTAGTGACTGAGCTGGCGCACCTTGATGCTGTCGTCGGTGACAGGCTGGGTGACCTTTGCCATGGACTTCTCCTTGGGTGGCAGTGCAGGGCTGGGAGGGGCGGGGGGAGGGTGCGCGAGTGCCGGATGATCTCGTGGAGGGGGCGGCGTCTCATCACGCTCAGCAGTGCCGTCCCGGCATGCCGTGCTCACGCGCCCGCCGAACGGCGGCCAGGCTGGTGCCTCCGGCCGTGACGAGGGGTGAGGCGGCCCGGCGGAGCATCCCCAGCCGTTGTTGCTCGGGGCGCTGCTGTTCACCGTGCAGGGCGTTGAGGACCAGTACGCCCGCGGTCAGAGCGGGCACGGCCCATTGCAGCAGGGCGAGCTGGCGCTGCGCCTGTTCGAGCTTGACCGGGTGCTCCGCCGCCATCTCGGCGTCCCTGGGGTCCGGGGACGAAGCGAGCTCGACCTTCTTACCCACGACGCGGGTGTAGGCGGTCGCGGCCAGGGCCGCTCCCGTGAGCGCCAGCTTGGCCACCGTGGAGGCACCCACTCCCTGCTGGTAGGCCACCCGGGCGCTGTTCGCACCCAGCAGGCCGGCCCCTCCCACCAGGTGAGCGCCGATCGCCGCCGCGTTCACCGGCGTCCAGGCCGCCCAGCCGGTGCTGGCGATTCGCGCGGTGGACAGTTCGTCGTCCCCGCACTTGTTCGCCGCCCCGTTGAGGCCGATGGCGCCCATCAGTGAGCCACCGAACCAGGCCGCCAGCCCGATGTCGTGCAGGCTGCGCAGAGCTGTGTTGCGTTCTGACATTCGAAGCCTTCCTCGATTCACGCCCTGCGATCCAGGGCACCGCAAACCAGCCTCGGCGTGATCACCGGCGCGGGCCAGGCGGGGCGCGCACACGGGCTACGACGCCGGGCCGCTGCCGCAAGGGGGCCCGGTCGCGGCGCTTTGGCGCGGCGGGTGTGGCGGCCCCGAATTCGGCAAGGTGTGCGAGGAGCGCAGCCGCCCGGCCGCCCGGCTGGCTGGGCGGCGACGGCGGGACGCGGAGGAGAGGGCTGAGCTGGTGAAGGATCTGTTGCACGGGTTCCGCAGCTTCGTGCTGCGCGGGAATGTGGTGGACTTGGCCGTCGGTATCGTCATCGGCGCGGCGTTCACGACGGTGGTCAACGGTTTCGTCAAGGCGTTCCTGACCCCCATGGTGGGCCTGGCCACGGGGGCGACGGGCGATTTCAGCCGCAAGACCTTCATGATCGGCGAGACGGTCTTCCCGTACGGCAACTTCATCAACGCCACGATCAGCTTCCTGCTCATCGCCTGCGCGCTGTACTTCCTGGTCGTTCTGCCGGTCAACAAACTCCACGAGCGTTTCGCCCCGCACCAGGATGTCCAGGCGGACAAACGGGACTGCCCCGCATGCCTCAACCCCGTCCCCGTCCAGGCGTACCGGTGCGGGCACTGCACCAGCGAGCTGACGTCACCACGCGGAGCGCCCGACGGAGACATCCCGCCCCCGGCAGGCCCGCCCGCGGACGCCGGCCGCCGATGAGCCCTCGCGCGGTTGGACGGCGTCGCATGCCACTCGTTGTACTGTGGCGAGGCCCCGCTTGACCTGCAATAACACAGGAAGGTAGCGCTCGGTCGGCAAGGCTCCCGGCTCGCCGACTTGAAGACCGCCGCGACGGGACCCCACTGCAGGGGTGCGCTCTGACGAAGTAGTGACCCGGCGGATACTCCTGCATTGCCACAGTTGTCCCCTGGTGGGGAGCAAGCCTGGAAGTCATCATCGTTGACGACGTCAACAAAAGGATGCATTGATAGCTGCGACCGCGCTGTGTACGGTTGTCTTTATGACGGACACCCCTGCCCGACAGACCAATTCGCTGGTCACCGGGTCCGAGATCGCCAGGCTTGCGGGCGTCACCCGCGCCGCTGTCTCGAACTGGCGGCGACGCTACGACGACTTTCCGAAGCCGTTGGGCGGCGGTGTCAACAGTCCGCTGTTCGACCTCGCTGAGGTGCAAGCCTGGCTCAACAGGCAGCGCAAGGGGCAGGAAGTGTCCCTGGAAGTACAGCTGTGGCAGGCGCTGCGTGGGTCGTACGGTGACGACATGCTCAACGGGCTCGTAGATGTCGCCTGCCTCCTCACCGGGGGAAAGAATCCTCGGAAGCTCCCGGCAGGCGTCGCACGGCTCGCGCAGGATCTGGCAGGGAGTGGTGGTGCGGCCGAGGCGGTGAGCGCCCTCGCCGAGCGCTTCACCGACTCCGTGCGCCGAGCCGGGTCGGATCAGATCACCTCACCGCGCATCATCCGCGCAGTACGCCACTTCGCCGGTGAGGTGGCGTCTGACGCCACCCTCTTCGACCCGGCATGCGGCATCGGTACCCTCCTGCTCGCGGTCGGCCCTGAGCGAGGCCCCAAGCGCTACGGCCAGGACTCCGACGCCCGCAGTGCCTTGTTCGCGCAATTGCGGGCTGACCTCACCGGGTACGCCGGTGTCCGCGTCGTCACAGGGGACTCCCTGCGTGGCGACCAGTGGCCGGAACTCAAGGCCGACCTGGTCATCTGCGATCCCCCCGTCGGTGCGCCCGACTGGGGGCGTGAGGATCTGCTGCTCGACTCCCGCTGGGAGTTCGGCACCCCGTCTCGCGCCGAGGGCGAGCTCGCCTGGCTCCAGCACGCCTATGCCCACACCGCGCTCGGCGGTCGCGTCCTCGTGGTCCTGCCCGCCTCGGTGGCCTACCGCAAGGCGGGCCGCCGAATCCGAGCCGAGCTCGTACGTCGGGGCATCCTCACGCAGGTCACCGCCCTCCCATCGGGCTCGGCGGCCTCGCACGCGCTTCCGGTCCACCTCTGGCACCTGCGCCGCCCTCGGACCCAGGGGGATGCCGTCACCAGTGTCCGCATGGTCGATCTGACGGCAGGCGACCCGGACGGTTCGCTGGAACCGGAGCCCCCGCAAGTGGCGGAAGTTCCCCTGATCGATCTGCTTGACGAAGTCGTGGACCTCACGCCCGGCCGTCATGTCGAGGGGTCCCATCGCGACTACGCGGTTGAATACCAGACCTTGCGACGGCAGCTGACCGATGAGGTGAGGCTGTTGGCGGAGCTGCTGCCGGCCTTGGTCGCGAGCGATGGCCCCAGCTCTCTGGAGGGGCCCACCGTCAGCGTCGCCGACCTTGCGCGCGCAGGCCTCGTCGAGCACGGCGATCCGGAACCGGTCTCGATCAGCGACCAGCTCGATACCGACTATCTGCAAGGCTTCCTGCGCAGCGCGGCCAACACCCGGCGCTCCACGAGCACCAGCGGCACCTTCCGCCTCGACGGCAAGGGCGCCCGTATCCCGCAGATGGACATCACTGAGCAACGGCGGTATGGGGCAGCCTTCCGCGCGCTTCAGGAGTTCGAGCAACGAGCGCGAAGAGTGGTGGAGCTGACCCGGGACGCGGCGACCCTGGCAAGGGACGGACTCGATAACGGCGCGCTCGCCCCGGAGAGCTGACAGGGGGCGTCATGCCACTTGTCCTGTACGCCGATGCGGTTGCGGCACGAACGCACTGGCCGACCCGCTCCACGTCACCGCCAACGCCTCCCGCGCACGCGTGCACGCCACGAACAGCAGACATCGCTCCCGCAGCAGATCCGAGTCGCGCTGCAGAGCGTCCACCATGGCCGGTGTCACCTCGCGGGCGAACGGCACCGCGCTTGCCGTCACCCCCAGCACGGTCACGCAGCGGAACTCCAGCCCCTTCATGGCATGCATGGTGGCAAGCCGCACCCCGTCCGTGCCGGGCCCAGGGTTGTCCCTGACCCGGACCACCGGGATCTTGGCCGCGGTCAACTTCTCGTACGCCTTGTCGAGCAGCACGTTGAAGCGGGCGCACACACCGATCTCCGACGGCCTGATGCCTTGGCCTATCCAGCCTTCGACGCGCTCGACGAGCGCCGCGACCTCCGCCTGCTCGGAGCCGTACCCCTCCACGCAGGGAGCCCGGCCGTGCAGCAGGGAGCGGTAACCGGCCAGGCTGTCGCTTCCCTCGCCGCCCAGATCGTCGACCGACACGGGGCTCAGGATGCCGGTCGACCAGCCGAGGATCTCCTCGGTGGATCGGTAGTTGATGCGCAGACGGTGGGTGCGGCCGGCCACCGAGATGCCCAGGGAGCCGAGCGAGACCTTCGAGTCGTAGATGCGCTGGTGCGGGTCGCCCGTGATAAACAAGTCGTCGCTGCCGGGTGTCACCGCGCCGCGCAGGACACGCCACTGCGCGGGGTGCAGATCCTGCGCCTCGTCGACCACGACGTGGTCGTGCGTGGGTGCCGACCCAGCCAGGAGGTCGGCCGCACGCGCACACACCTTCAGATGCGTCGTGGCCTGCTGGTCACGCAGCATTGACTCGAACTGCTCCATGGCCGACCACATTTGGTCGCGTCGTGCCGACGCCAACGCGCTGCCGCGCCCGCGCCGCAGGGCGTTGCGGTAGGCGTCACGTCCGCGCAGGTTTTGGGCGAGTATGACGTGTCGGTACTCCTGAGCCAGGAACTGCTCCGTCCACGGCAGCCCGAGTTGCTTGACGACCCGCTGCCACAGCTGCCGTTCCTCCCGGTCGTTCATGGGAGAGGGGGCCTTGCCTTCGAGACGGGTGACGACGCCGTGAGCGTAGGCGTTGACCGTGGTCACATCGACGCGGCCGAGCAGCGCGTCGTCACGGTCCAGGAGCAGGGACAGGTTCTCGCGCAGCGAGCCCGCCAGGGCGTTCGTGTACGTGGTCAGCAGTACGCGGGTGTCGGGCGAGCGCGTCAGGAGATGCTTGACGCGGTGCAGGGCCGCGACCGTCTTGCCCGTCCCCGGACCGCCCGTGATCTGGACCGGACCGCCGTACGACACCCGATAGGCGACGCGGCGCTGTGAAGGGTGCAGGAATACACGCCAGGCCGAGAACGGCTTCTCCAGGATGTCCGCAAGTTCTTCGGGGCCGGTGACCAGGGTGATGCGGTTCGTGGTGTTGGAGATGGCGACGGCGAGGCTCTCGTCGGGGTCGGGGCCCGCGTCGACCGGGCGCCGGACGGCGACCACGTCCCGGTACACCTCGTCGGGGCCGAATCCTTCGGCGAGGTACTGGAGCACCTCGCACTGGTCCTCCGGCAACAGTGTCTCGAACGCCTTGAGCTGCGCCTTGTCGACGATCGTCCGCACCGCACGCAACACCTGCTCGTCAATGCCCAGTTCGTGCAGCACCGTGTCCGAGCACTTCGCGAAGAGCAGGGAGTCGGCCGCGGCGGCCGCCTTTTCCAGAGCCGGGGTCAGCTGCTCGATGGCGACCACGTTGCGGACCTCGAGCGCGCGCGTCACGGAGTTCGTCGTGTACAGCCGCTTGGCGGCCCAGGTGTACGCGTCGTCGTGCCGTACGACGTTGACGAGCAGGAACACATCGCTGCCGTCGTCAGGGGCGAGGACGACACCGCGCCAGAAGTCGTTGATGCGGATGGTCCGCATGCGTGCGTCCCGCGCGTTGTGCACGGACTCGAGGTGGAGCCCTTTGTCCGCGTGCAGTTCGGGCACGGAGAGCAGCTGGAACTTCTGCATCGCCTTGCGTACGCCTGCCTTGACGGGCTTCTCCAGGACGTCGTAGCTCTCCCAGAAGCTGTTGGCGAACGCGAGTTGTGGCACGAGGTGAACTCCCCATTCTGGATGGACACTCCGCAGTCGATCATACGAGCCGGGTGTTCGCCAGCCGCTGGGCCACCTCCTCGATGTCCGTGAGCAGTCCGGGCGGTTCCTGGTCCAGGTCGAGGGCGTGCTGATGGATGACGATGCCTGCGTGGCGCACCTGGTGGGCCGTGTGCGGGCCATTGCCCTTCGCGTACACCAGGTGCCCTTCGCGCAGGTCGAGAGCCGTGCAGTACGCCAGCATCTGGTACAGGTCGGCGTCGGGATAACCGCCCGGTCGCTCGGCCTTGTACTTGGCGTCCGCCACCGCGCACGGGGTGCCGTCCGGCCCGTACAGTACGAAGTCCGGCTTCATGCGGATCGCGGCTGCTTTGTCGAGATAGTGAGAGTCCTGGAGCCGGGCGGTGTGGCCGCTGGAAGCCCGCCCCCGGCCTTGGAAGGTCTCCCGTAGGGCGATTGTCACGAAGTCCTCGAAGAGCTTGTTCATGTCGAAGAGGAAGCCGTTGATGCGCAGATCGCCGGGGCAGTGCTCGGCGGAGGCGCCTTCCAGGACGACACGGGAGAGACACAGGGCGTGGTGGTAGCGCGAGTTGAGGCGTGTGGGACGCCAGTCGGGGAGCGGCTGACCGCGCACGATCGCAGTGACGTCGGTCAGGCGGGCGCGCTGGTGCAGCAGCCTGCGGCGTACGTCGTGAGGTATGCCGGGCAGGCTCAGGAGACGTTCGACGGCCGCGCGGAGGATGCGGTTCTCCGCGATGTCGGTGGTGAACTCGTCGTATGCCACTTCGACCGGCAGCATCGCCCCAAAGCGCCGCCGTATCTGTTCGGCCTCCCTGACCCGGCCGCGGACGACGAGCGCGCATTCCTCAGCCACCCGGTACCCCTGCAACAGGCCCTGCCGCAGGGCTTGGTCCACCTGCCGTTCCACGGCGTGGGCGAGCGCGGGCACCAGATCACGGTGCTCGGCGACCTCGACCAGGCCGTCCCGCCAACTCCTGCTCGGATCGAGGCTGTAGCCGAGCAGGAAGAAGAGCCGGACGATGGGCACCTTGGGTCTGATGCGTACGGTGACCGGGTCGCCGCCGCCCGGTGCGGTGACGGCCACCGCCCCGACCTTGCTGCCGGCCCGCAGCGACCATTGCCCGGGCGTGTACGGGTCGGGCACCGCGTCCACGATGCCGGCAGCGGCGAGGGCACGGCCCACAGCATCCGGCAGGAGGAGAGAGCTCGCCGGCGCGTGCTCGACCAGTCCGACGGACCGCAGGGGTTCTGCTGCGGACGTCACCCCAGCGACTCCCGCAGAGCGGCCAGCCCGTACCGCTTCTCGATGTCCACGCCTTCCCCGTAGTGATGCTCCTCCATCAGGGGCAGGATCTTCGTCCGCCAGGTCCGCTCCAGGCCGCCCTCCCGGTACACGCCCTTCGTCATCAGGTACGAGGGCCCAATACGGAAGTCGGGATCATCGATACGGGAGTTCAGTGCCTCGAGCAGGTCGGCGGGCTCCGCGCCCTTGCCCTCCTTGGCCAGCCATCGGCGCAGCAGACCACGTGTCGGCTCAGTACGTGGCGACAGTTCGACGAAGGCGAAGCGGCGGCGCATCGCCGCGTCCACGAGGGCGATGGACCGGTCGGCGGTGTTCATCGTGCCGATGACGAACAGATTCGGCGGCAGCGCGAAGTCGTCGCCGGAGTAGGTCAGCCGAACCGATTTGTTGCGGTACTCCAGCAGGAAGTACAGCTCGCCGAAGACCTTCGCCAGGTTGGCCCGGTTGATCTCGTCGATGATCAGGAAGTGCGGGATGTGCCGGTTTCCCTCGCGCGAGGCGAGGTCGGCGAGTTCGCGCAGCGGGCCCGCGGTGATCCGGAAGGCGACCTCCCTGGTCTGCGGGTCCTCCTGGGGCCGGAAGCCCTCGAAGAAGTCCTCGTAGGCGTACGACGGATGGAACTGCACGAGCTTGACCTGCTCGGGTCCGCCGCCGAGGAACTCGGCGAGTTTCATTGCCAGGTACGTCTTGCCAGTGCCCGGAGGCCCATAGAGAACCAGTTGGCGTTCGTCGGCCAGTAGATCGCGTACTTCGCGCAGCCACGCTGTGTCGTGCACAAGGAGTTCGGCCGCCAGTTCATCCGTCGGGCCGGGCAGTTCTGGTTCACGGCGGGCGGTGATCGCCGGGATCTCCACGCTCGGGTCCCGGTCTATGGCCTGGGCCTCCCGAGCGAGGTCCTCGTCGCTCCGCCCGAGTCCCTCGACGAGTGCCAGCACAGAGGTCAGGTCGACGACGTCGTGTTGCACGGACAGCTTCTGCTGGAGCGCCTCCGGCAGCTCGTCGTAGGGGATACCGGCGGACCGCCACTCGGCCCTCCGTCGCACATTCGACAGCCCTCCCTCGGAATCGACCTGCTCCGCGTCTCCCGTGATCGTGCCGATGTACAGCTGCCCGTCCGAGATGGTGCAGACGGTGTCGCCCTGCCGCATCTGGGTCAGGAAGTAGTGCAGTTCGTCGGCCATCACCTGCTTCTGGCTGTACGAGGTGGTGGCGTCGTATCCCTCTTGCACGTACCGCCGCAGGACGCTCTTGGTCGGCGCGTCCCGGTCCACCTGAGGCAGGTGCGTGGCCGCGAGGGTCACCCAGCCCTCGGTCACCCAAAGTCGCTTGACCAGATCGCGCCCGGACACGTTCGAACCCCGCACCAGCCACGCCTTGTTCGGGGTGCGCCACGAGGCGCCGAGGTAGTCGACGAGGGGGAAGCCCTCTTCCGTGCGCCATTCCGAGAGGCCGTCGGAGCTACGCCCGGTCACCACCGATGCGGCTGCGGAAGGGGAGTTGCATTCGATGTCCCGGGTCGTCTCCCAATATCCCGGCCACCGGTCCGACGCCGTCCCGAGACCACCGTCCGCCAGAAGCCGTTCGCGCTGCGCCGACGGATGAGGCCCGATGCCGGGCATTGTCTCCGCACGCACGGGTGAGCCGGCGAGGACGAGGAACTTCAGGCTTCCGTTCATCCCTTTCTCGGGCAGGACCCGGCCCCGGGCCCGCGGTCCTCCATTGGGCAGGCGCAGCAGGAACTCCGGGTATCCCGTGTCGCTCCCGGCCCGCACCGCCTCGGGGCGGGCCTCGTCTCGCTCGTTCACTTCCACTCCTCGCCCCGGCGCCCGACAGCGCACAGCCCTCCGGATCCACTACGCGCGACCCTACCCGCGGGGTACGACGGCCGGTGATCCCCGCGGTCGATGCCTCAGGTCATGGTGTTGGTCAGATGTGGGCCCATGTAACCGACGAATATCCCGTGGTCGGCGCAGGCCCCGTCGTAATAGTGGAGACGCGGCGCGACGGTGTTGCCTCCGCCGATCCGCAGGTGGGCACCCATGAACAGCTTGCCGTCCGGATGCACGTGGCGGGGAACGGGGAACGTGCGCGCGCGGCTCCATTCGCCGTTCGCCTTCACGGACTTCGATTCGTCCCTGACGACCTTGCGTGGCGAGATGACGTGCGCTCCCTCGGGCGCGTCCGCACACCACTGCTTGAAGTCGCTGCTCGCCTTGCCGCTCGCGACAGCTTCTGCGAAGTCCTGGAGGGCAAGCAGGGCGTCCCAGGCCATCCGGACCCACGACGAGCCGTAGGCCTGGTCGTCGAGTTCCAGGGTGTACTTGCGCCGGCCGCTGAAGTGGAGGCGTCGCATGTCGTCGATCCGGTCCAGGATCTCGCGGAAGGATGTGGGAGCGTTCACCGAGGGGGCCACCGTCGCGTACGCCTGCTCGGCGGCGCCCAGTCTCAGAAGTTCTCTCTGCAGGCCCCGTATCTGCGCCTTCGCACGGTGGAGTTCCTTGTACTGCTCGTCGTAGTCGACAACGACCTGGGCCTCGTTGTTCTCGGCCTGACGTAGCTCCCGCTTGAGGTCGCGGATCTCGTCGGCTCTGACGCGCTGTTCGCTTGCCGCCTCTTCGAGGATCTCGTGCAGGGCGTCGTTCTCGTCGCGCAGCCGTTCCTGTTCGGAGCCGCCCACTCCGTCCCTGGCCCGTGTGCGCATGAGTGGCACGGAATCCAGGGCGTCGGGCAACGGCAGTCGGGTGGCGAGTCCCTGAGGAAGTTGATTCAGGATGCGGGCGGCCACGTGAGGGTTCTCGGTGATCAGCCGTTTCGACATCACACGGTGCCGCTGGCCGTCGGCGGGCCAGGCCGGGTCGACGCCGGAGAGGTAAGTGCGGATCCCTCCGTTGTACACGCGGTGGTGTTCCAAGGCCCGGTTGAAGACCGACTCGGCTCCTGGAGTGAGCACGTAGAGGATCGCCAAGCCGACCAGGGGCCGTAAGAGAGGATCGACCGTCCCTTCGAGCCAGGCGTCGAACTCGACGTCGTACGGTGTGCTCGCCATCACGACGGGGAGGCGTCGGTCGGCGTCGCACAGTTCGTCGATGACCGCCTCGACATCCTCCGCCTCGACGACTTGGGGCATGGCCGTCACGTCAGCCAGTCCGTCGTGTGCGTCGAGCGCTTCCAGCAGGTGTCTCGCGAGCCGGGGTGTCTTGGCGGGCACGGGGGCCGCCTCGGCGTCGTCGGGGAGGTGCTCGACGTCGAGCTGTACCCAGGTCGGCCCGTCGGCGATCTGCCGTGTTACGACGGTGGTCTGCCAGGTGCCGCCCGGCGCGGTTTCTCGGAGCCGCCATCGTCCGTAGGTGCCGGTGGCAGCCGTCACGGAGTCGTGGTCGAGGGTGACTCCCCGTGCTATCTCGTTGCGGCCTTCAGCGAATGCGTCGACGTTGTAGCGCTTGGGTGGTTGGGCCAGCCAATGGCGCAGTTGCTCGTCGACGAGTGCACCGGTCTGCACGTAATCGGTCCGGCTGGTGACCACCATGCGGTAGCGGCGGGCGTCCATCGTGTTGCTCCTCACGTGTACGAGGCAAAGGCGGCGTGGTTCAGGCGGTGGCGGTGGCCAGGAGGGGGAGCAGTTCACTCACGTCCTGATGCCAGGCACGTACCTCGGCGGGGGTAGGAGGCAGGTCGTACGTGTGGTAGTGACAGGCGGCGCTGAGACCTGACCAGACGGTGTACCACTGGCGAGCGACGGAGGGACTGACGTACCACTGCAGGCAGAGCATGCGGGTGCGTCCGTTGCGGGTCATACGAGGGCTGACCGACCGCCAGAAGGCGTCGAGGGTTTCGTCGAGTGCCAGGCGGAGCAGGGTGGCTGCGGCGCGCGCCCGGACACCGGGGGAGAGCGCGGTGTCCTCCGAGGGATTGAGCAGCATGTCCGCAGCCGCCAGGAGTGCGTGCGTGGGGAGAACCGGGGTGGAGGGCGCGGGAGCGGTCACCGGGCCAGCACCTCCTTCGCGAGCCGCTTCGTACGGTCGACCAAGGCCAGGCGATCACCGATTGGCGTGGCCGGCGCCTGGTGCGATGCCTGGTTCAGCCCATGGATCAACTCCCTGGCCCACCGTCCGTGGTCGCGGGCGACGGCGTCCAGTACTTCGCTCCGCTCCTTGCCCTGCATGCCCATCGCGAGGGCCGCGAGGCCGGTGAGGGGGCCCGGCCGGGTGACCCGCTCCTGGATGGCGCGCTGACCGATGCCGGCTTCGCGCAGAGCACGTCGCGCGGTGTCCTGGTAGGCGGCCTCCAGCGCCAGGCGGCACATCGAGGGGAGCACGCGATCGGCAACTTCCGGCGGCAGGTGCGGATCGAGGGCGATGGCCCGTGCCTCCGCCAGGGCCTGGCTCACGGGGTCGCTGACGGCGGAGACGTGGACGACCGAGTCGGTCTGCCGGGACACCCGCATGACCGTCGCCCTCAGACCGAGGCGCTGGATGGCCTCCTCGAGCCGGGTGTCGTGCGTGAAGACCACGACCTGCCGGTGCCGCGCGTACAGGTCGAGAACCTTGGCGAGGCCGTCGACCTTCTCCGGGTCCATGGACTGCACTGGGTCGTCGATGACCAGGAAACCGAAAGGGCTGTCCTGATGGGTGGCCCGCGGGATGAAGAGAGAGAGGGCGAGGGAATGCAGTTCGCCCTGGCTCATGACGCCGAAGGCCGGCGCGTCGGCATCGTCCACGGAGACGGGAAGACTGACCTGGCGCTGCGGACCCACACCGGTGAGCCCGATCGCACCCAGCAAGACACTACTGCGCTCGGACAACAGTCGCCAGATCTGCCCCGACTGGTCGGCGAACGGCTTGAACCGGGCTTCCCGCAACTCGTCGGTGAGCGCCCGCATCCACGCGCGTACCGTCTTGACCTGCTTGAGGGCGGGCTTGGCCGTCTGCGCGGCCTCCGCCTGTGCCAACCATGCGGCCAGACGTCCGGCCACGGGCTGCCAGCGGCCGTCCTGCGCTGTGACGCGTCGGCGGGCGTCCTCGCGGATCTGATCACAGGCATCACCGAGGACTGCCTCGGCGCGTTCCGCGCGGTCGGCCAGCTCGCGCGGGTCACGAACCGCGCGGCAGGCGACCAGATCCCGCCAGAGCGCGGCCAGGGAGGGCTCGTCGGCCTGGAGCCAGGCCGGGGCCGGACGCATCAGATCGTGCACCTCCCGCACCGCGTTCACGAGCTCGCGGTGTGCTGCCTCGGCCTCGGCGGCCTCCGTCTGGAGCCTTTCGACCTGCGCGCGCGTCCGTTCCGCCCAGGAGCGGTCCAAGAGGTCCGTGCTGCCGCATACGGGGCAGTCGGAGACAGCGGCACGGCGGCGGTGTTCCAGCGCGGCGTCGAGCAGTTTGATCAACTGCCGGGCATCCTCGGCGGATCCGCGGCGCGCGTCGTCGGCTGTGGCTGCCGCCGAGCGCAGCCGGGTCACGGCCTTCGCGACCAAGGGCTGGTCCGCGCGCTCGAGATCGGCCAGCCGACGCAGTCGGGCGAGGTGCGCCTCGTCGGCGGCGCCGTGGCCCCGCAACAGGGCCCGGACAGTGTCCAGGTCGGGGCTCCTGCCGGAGAGAGCCGTGATCGCTTCCTTGGCGCGCGGGTCGTCCACCTCCGACAACTCCTGGATCACCGTTGCGGTGAGGGCCTTAGCGGCGTTCTCGGTGTCGGTCAGGGTCTTGGCCCGAGCCCGCGCCGCCGCGTCGGTATCACTGAGCAGTTCGAGGCCGAGGATCCGGGAGATCTCGTCGTGCAAGGTGGTCAGCGGCCCGTTGATCACCGCTCCGAGCTGGGTGTACGGGAGAAACGGCCGGTAGAGCGACAGCTGCTCGGAGTCGATAACTTCGTGCGCGGCTTCACCGGTGGCCTGTCCGGCTTCCTCCACGACGGTGCGGGACTCCTCGAGCCCTTCGCCGTACCAGATCCGGCGTACGGTCACGGGCTCCTTGGCGCCCTCGCCGTCACTGCCGGCGTCAAAGCCCAGCTCCACCGCGACTTCGGGGGCGGAGTGCTCGTGGAGGTTGCGCCAGCCCTTCTTCCATACCTGAGTGCGCCCCTGCCAGCGGAAGTTGTCGCCGGTCAAAGCCATTTCCGCGGCCTCGGCGAAGCTCGACTTGCCGGACCCGTTGCGGCCCGCCACCAGCGTCAGACCGGGGCCGGGATTCAGCCGGACAGTGGCGGTGGGTCCGATTCCGCGCCAGCCGGAGGCCGAGATGGACCGCATGTACACGGTCCCGGGACGACGACCTCTCCGGGGCGGAGCGGGAGGCAGCAGATCGCGCAGCAGAGCTTGCTCATCGGCGGAGAGCCCTGATCCGGGCAATCGGGAGAGGAGAAGGTCACGGAGGCTGGTGTCGCTCATGGCTCGGATCCCTTGGGGCTCTGGGTGGCTGCGGCGGGCGTGCCCAAGGCGAGGCGAGGGGACGGTGGGCCGTTGTCAATTCGAGCATGGCGCAAGCGTGTTAGCGACGTCAACGCACTTCTGTGAATTCACTACGATCAGATGCGTGTACATGTGTTCGGGTGCCTGGCTCGTAACGGAGATGCGCTGGGCCGCCCGAGCCACCGAGCCGACCGCCCCGCAGGCACCTTCCCCCCACGGCTGCTGTCGCCAATCGGGCAGCGTGCGGTGGTCAGCGCAGTACTGAGCCGATCCATGCCGTCGCCTGCTCGGGCGTGCAGCGGGTGTCGACACCAAGGACGAGGATGCTGCCCAACCCGCCTTTGGGGCTCCGCACCCGGAGGGTCCGCCGCGTGTGACTGCCCGGCTGGGGATGGACGATGACGGCCGTCGGGGCGTCGGCGGACGCGTAGCCGCTGCTGTAGGTGAGGAGCTGGTGGACGTCGGCCGCGCTCACGCCGTGGCGGTCGTAGCGCTTGTACTTGGCGTCCACGGGCAGCAGCGTGCGTTGTGCCGTGTCGTGCCCTGGAAGTCCTGGAAGGCTGAGCAGAAGATCGGGCCGGAAGGTCGAGGCGCTGCCCAGGTCTCCGCGGACTGTGATGCCGAAGCCGCTTCCGCCGGGCACGGCGTGGCCGCCGTGCGGGCCGGCTGCCTCGGTGCCGAGACGGCGGACGACGGCCTCCCAGAGCGCGGGCATGGCGAGCAGGAGACCGTCCGCCGCGGTGCCGTGGTCGGTGAGCAGGTCGGTCACGCCGCCGCCGCGCAGCAGCAGGCGGGCCCAGGTGTGGGCGGGCCGGTAGCGGGCGTTCAGGCGCGTGTAGTGGGTGCGGTCCAGAGCGCGGAGGGCTGCGGTCGGGGTCGGGGCTTGCGGAAACGCGCCGGCAACGCGGTGCAGGGCGGGCGCGAGGTCGGGACTGGCGGTCAGGGCGAGCGCCGCCTTCAGCGCGCTCCCCAGAACGCGGTTGTCCCAGATGTCCGCCTCCCGGTCGAAGGTGCGGACGTGCAGGTGGTCCAGTTGCCCGTAGCGGCGGGTGGCCTGGGCTGTGATGTCCAGGCGTCCCCGGAGCACCGGTTCGACGCTCCGGCGGCGTACGTAGTCCCGGCGCGGCCCCTCCCGCAGCAGCCGCTCGCACTGTTCGAGCAGGGCGGCGGCGACCAGGTCGGCGTAACCGTCGGGGCCGGTGGGCCACCGCCTGGCCGCCGCCGGGACGGGCGTGGCGAGCGCGTAGGCGAGCCAGCTCATGAGCTGCTCTCCCGGAATGGCGAACTTGGGCGCGATGACCACGCGGACACGGTCCAGGACCAGGACTCCGACGGTCGCGTCGGCCTTGAGCCGCCACCCGGTGCGCTCCCCGGTCAGGGTGATGCAGCCGCTTGCCTGGAGGGCGTGCAGGCGGTCGACGTCCCGGGGCGTGAGCTGACCGGGTTCCAGCGGGGCGGACTCGTACTCGCCGAGCTGGACCGGGGTGCGGTCAGGCATCCGGGCCGGGTACGCCGCTGGTGAACTCGGTCGCCAGCGCGCCCGCCAGGTCCTGTGGGGGCATGAGGAGCGGACGCCCCGTGTCGGCGTCGACCAGACCGCCGAGGATACGGTGCAGCAGTTCCGCCCGGCCGAGGCAGTAGTCCTCCAGGAGCGGGATCACCTCGTGGTGGAAAGCCGCGGCGAGGTCCTCCTCGGTGGCGATCGGCTCACCGTCCCGCAGCAGGTAGGCGTGCCCGATCTGGTGGTCGGCGTCGAGGTGACGGGCGATGCGGGTGTTGAGGGACTCGAAGAACGCGGCCAGGTCCAAGGGGCCCACGGTCCCGGAAACCGCGTCCGGGTCCGGCCCCACGGGCAGGAACGCGAAGCGGCGGCGGACCGCGGCGTCCAGGTGGCTGATGCTCCGGTCGGCCGTGTTCATCGTGCCGATGACCCGGACGTTCGGCGGTACGGAGAAGCGCCGCTTGCTGACCGGCAGGGCGACCGGCAGGTTCCGCTTGTCGAGTTCGAGCAGCGTGATCAACTCGCCGAAGATCCGCGGCAGGTCACCGCGGTTGATCTCGTCGACGATCAGCAGGAACGTCTGGTCGGGACGGGCGGCGGCACGGCCGCACAGGGTGTGGAACAGGCCGTCCGTGAGGGCGAGGGTGAGGCCAGGGCCGGTGGCGCTCAGGTCCGGCTTGAAGCCTTCGACGAAGTCCTCGTAGCCGTACGAGGGATGGAAGGTGACCAGGCGGACCCGGTCGCCGTGCAGCATCTCGGCCTGCGCCTGGGCACGTTGGCGGCCGTCGGCGCCGAGCGCGTCCGCGCGGCCGTCCAGGGCGAGGGCGGCCCCGAGCGCGAGCCGGGTCTTGCCCGTACCGGGCGGCCCGTGCAGAATCACCTGCCCCTTGCGCTCCAGGGCGTCCAGCACGACCTGTACGTCGTCGGGCAGCGCGACCGGCGCGCCCGCCTGCGCCTGGCCCGTACCCGAGCCGGTGCCGGGGCCCGCGCTGTCCGCGGTGAACCCGGCGAAGAGCGACGGGTCGACCTTGGCGAAGGTGGACCGCCACCCGTGCTGGGGCTTCGGCAGTTTCCGCGCGTGAGAGAGGTCCCAGGCCACCGGGACGACGTGGTGGAACTCCGGCCGGTCTGGGTCGTAGCGATAGCTCCCGTCGACCCTGCCGGTGGCCAGGACTTCCTCCGTCCCGCGGTTGGCGACGACCCTGTCTCCCGCCTCCAGGTCCCGGAAGGCCAGCAGCCGGCGGGCGAGGGTCAGGCTGCCGCCACTGCTGCGCGGCCAGTGCGCGTCCAGGGCCTGCTTCAGTTCCGTGTCGCTCTGGTACTGACCGAGATCGCCGAGCTCGTCCCACGCGACGCAGATGAACCCGCCGTCCCGGCATTCCTCCCACAGACGGCCGCGCTCGCCGGGGGCGATCTTCCAGATGGTGCGTTGCCGGGGATTGAAGTGCTTGTACAGGAAGCGCATCACCTCTTGTCCCGTCCAGCCCTCGAACTCCTCACGAGACCGCACGAGTTCGCGCAGGTGGCGGTTCGTACGCGCGGCGGGGACGCCGGCCTGCGCCTCACCGCCGAGCAGCGTGACGAACGTCCTCAGATGCTCGGCCGCGTAGATCGGCAGGAAGTGCTGGGGGAAGTAGGTCGCCAGGGATTTCGTCACCAACGTCGGCCCGTACCGCAGCACTTCGAGGTCGTCCAGCGCCTCGAAGTCTCCCGCCCCGACGGCGTCGAAGGCCCGGACGAACTGACCGCGCAGTTCCGCCCAGGCTTCCTGCGGGTCCATGCCGCGCAGGGGAGCGGCCAGCCGCCATTCGCCAGAGTTGTGGTGGTACATGATGTGCTTCGCGGCACTGCCGCCCCTGATGCTGCCCAGATTCGGGGTGAGGAACTCCAGCAGCCGGCAGTACGTCGGCTCAGACCCGGGCGGTGCGGCCTGCCCGAGGGCGTAGCGCTCCAGCGGCAGCTCCGCCCACTCCTCCAACGGAAACTGGGCCAGCACCTGCTTGCGCTCGTCCTCGGCGGCCGACTCGGCGTCCGCCACGGCGCTCCGGTCGAACTCGGCCGCCGACGTGCGCACATCCACCGCGTTAGTCATGGAAGCCATGATGCCGGAGCGTGGGGTGGCGCTCCCGGGCTTTGAAGGCTTTGTGGGGTCTGGGCGGCCCCGCAGGACGATCTTCAGAAAGCGACGGTTTCTTGAAGACCGCAACGCCGCTTTGGCGCTGCGACTGGCGCCGTGATCCGTTGACGGAGCGTAGGTCGACCGGATGCCCTCGCTCAAAGCGTTTGGCCGTACTCAACGGCATTGGCTGCCTCATTGGCCGGAAACCGCCTCCAGCCGCTCACCGTGTTGGTCGATCTCCGCCCATACGGTCTTGCCGGAAGGCGGGCGGGGCTCCGTTCCCCAGCGGTCGGCCAGGGTGTCGACCAGAAGCAGTCCGCGGCCCGACTCGTGGTCCGGTCCCCGCTCAGGGGGGATCGCGGGGCGGTACTCGCCCCGCGTGTCGCTCACCGCGATGCGCAGAGGGCCGGCCGCGTCGTCCAGTGTCAGCGTCAACAGGAAGTCGCGCCCCTGGACGCGGCCGTGCAGCGCCGCGTTCGACGCGAGCTCCGCGACGACGTGTTCGGCTCGCTCGATGACTGCGGGTGACATGTCCCAGGCGGTCAGCCGTTCCACGGCCAGGAGCCGGGCCAGACGGGCGCCGCGGCGAGTGGAGGAGAGCCGCTGCGCGAAGGTGCGTACGGTAGCGCAGGATTGGGGCGTGGAGGTGTGCATGGGGAAACCGTGGCGGGCGTGCGGGGGCACTTACCAGTAGCGCGGCCCGTACGCTGCGTCAGCGTACGGGCACATTCTGTGGACGGTACGGCGATCTTGCCGTCACGCTGGGTGCTGTCGATCGCGGAGAAACCGCAGAGGACGTACGCACCTGGAGGTGGCCGCGTATGAGGGACAGCAGCGACGTGACGGCTTGCGACGTGGAGCGGGAGCCCGACCCTTCCGACAGTCTGCGGACCTTCGGGGCCGTCGTCCAGGCCCTTCGCGAGCATGCCGGGCTCAGCCGGGTGGACTTCGGGGCGCGGGTCAGGTTTTCCAAACACACCGTGGAGTCGGTGGAGTTGGGGCGACGAATGCCCGACGAGTCCTTCGTGGAGCGGGCGGAGGAGGCGCTGGGGAACACGGGGGCGTTGCGGAAGGCGGCCGGGCACCTGACGCGGGGCGAGGCGGGGCTGGCGGCCTGGTTCCGGCGGTGGGCCCGGCTGGAGAAGGTGGCGGTGAGCCTGTGTACGTATGAGTGTCGGCTGGTGCCGGGGTTGTTGCAGTCGGAGGGGTATGCGCGGGCGGTGTTCGAGGGCACGATTCCGGTGATCACGGATGAGGAGCTGGAGACCCTGCTCGCCGTCCGGATGGAGAGGCAGCGGATGCTGTACGAGCGGCTGACCGTGCCGTTCAGCTTCATCGTCGAGGAGCACGTGTTCCGGCGGAAGTTCGGGAACGTGCCGCAGATGCGAGTGATGCTCGACCATGTGCTGGAACACAGCGCACCGCGCAATGTGACGCTTCAGATCGTTCCGTTGGGAGCAGAGTTGCACGCGTGTCTGGATGGGCCCGTGCGGCTTCTGGAAACCCCGGAGGGGCGGCGGTTCGCGTACTCCGAAGGGCAGCAGAACGGGCGGCTGATTGCTGACGTGAAAGAGGTAAGTCTCCTTCAGCAGCGCTATGACACACTGCGCTCGCAGGCCCTGAACCCCAAAGATTCGCGGAGCCTGTTGGAGCTACTGCGAGGAGAGCTATGAGCACGAGGGAACTCACCTGGTTCAAGTCCAGCTACAGCGGGAGCCAGGGTGACGACTGCGTAGAGGTCGCAGTCACTGAACAGGCCATTCACGTACGGGACTCCAAGGACGTGACGTGCCCTCACTTCGCCGTAGGGCGTGAGGAGTGGGCCCGGTTCGTGGGGTTCGCGGCGGGGTCCTGAGCTGTGGTCACGTTCACCGCCGGGACACAGGGTCAGTGGAGGTCGGGTCCGCCCGCCTCGACGATCTCACTGAGCAAACTGATCTTTACGTCGGCATCGTCCGGGACGAGCGGGCCGGCGTCGGGAAACGATCCGGATGCCTCCTCGTCAGCGAGATGCGGGTACTTCTCCAGGAGGAACCGCCGTCGGTATGCCACTTCGGCGGCGTCGACGATCCCTTCCAGAGTGGTCCAGTTGAGGGTGCTTCCGACGACGATCCCGAATGCGGGTACGGCCTTGCCGAGCCCTTTCTTGGTGAGGCGGAAGCCGAACGCCTTCGCGAACTGCTGGGAAACCTTGGTGACAACCGCGTCGCTCAGGACGTCCCACGCCTTGCCGCGGAAGAGTGCTTGGGTGAGCCGGGAGATGTCGGCCATCGCGGCGTTCTTGGCGGTGGCCGAGCTTGCCGTCCCGACGTTGACGACGGACATCACGAAGAGCTTCTCGGCGGGCTCTTCGGGGTCGTAGCCGTAGAACAGCGAGACCTGGCCGACGGCGCGGGACGCGAGTCCGAGGACGACCGCGGTATCGGCGACGAAAGCGCCCGCGATCGCACCTCCCGAAGGCGCTGCGGCGGCACCGGCGGAAGTGGCGATGGCGAGCTGCCCTCCGGAGATCACCAGCCCCGCACCCGCTCCCGAGAGCGCTGCGGCGGCTGGGTAGTGCAGGCTCGCCGCCCGTCCACGGACTGCGTCGACCTGCTCAAGGTCGAGGCGGCGCAGGTCGCGCAGCGATTCGACGTCGTGCCCGCGCTTCTTGTGGAGCGCCACCACGCGCTTGGGGGAGAGGCCTGCGCGCGAGGCGCGGCCCACCGTCTTCCGTAGGGACTGAGCGGCAGTGCCACTCCAGTCCGGGAGGGCGTCGGCGGCTCCGCGCGCCCCCGCGCCGACCTTTTGAGCGCCCTTGGCGACGGCTTCCTGTCCCCGCGAAAGCGCAGACTTCGCCCGTGGGTGGTTCTCCAGTTGCTTCGCGGCACGCTTGCCGAGTTCCGAGACGCCGTTGGCCACTTGCTCGCCGGCGTTTCTCATCGCTCGGGACAGCGGGCGGCCCTTGAACTGCTGGACGGCACGCCATGCGTCGAGCTCATAATCCGAGGGCAGCTGATCGGGCTGCTGCGAGTACTGCGGGTTGCTCATGGTCCCCCCTGGGGCATGGATGGTGATGCACGAGTGCGTGACTCGTCAGGTCAGGTCGTCGAGAGCTGTCAGGCAGGGTGGCGAGGGCCGTGGCCTGGGGGTGGTGTGAGCGTGGAGGTGTAGTTCTCGCCGTCCACCAAGGGGTTGTCGAGGGTGAGCCCGGCCTCCGCCATGCGGTCGTACTCGGCGAGGATCAGTTCCTTGGTGCGGTATGAGCCGTACTTGGCCTCGTCCTTGCGGCGGACGATGGGGAAGGTGTCGAGGATGTAGTCGATGTCTTCGCGGGAGATGCCGTAAAGGTGAAAGAAGAGGGCGTCGAGTTCGGCGCGGATTTGCTGACGGCGGTCCTCGTCCCAACGGAAAGGAGAACCGACGTAGCCGAGGTCGGCGCCAAAGGAACTCATGTCGTACGTGGTGTAAGCGAGTTCAAGAACTCTGCGCCCGATGAAGTCTCGATGACGATCGGCCATGCTTGGTACCAGGAAAGGAAGTTGTGCGAACTGGAAGAAGTTCAGGTTAGTTCCCCCCAGTTTTTGGCGCAGAACATAGTCGAGCGCGAGCGACGCTGCATTGGCATACAGTAGGGGAGCTGGTTCTTCTGCAGTCGGCAAAATTAGGTTGCCGGAGTCGCCGATACCTCCCTTTGGGAAGGCGTAAGCGATGGTTGTCCGTTCATCGGTTGCCCTGCAAATCTTGCGGAATCCGATGAGGTATTCCTGTTCCCAGCCCTTGCTGATTAGGACTCTGGTGACTTCCTTTTCTGGTACCCAGTACCGGGGTGTTACTACTGATTCAGCGTCTTGTTTCTTTGTGAGGTTTACGTCGCGGGTGGCACCATCGCTGCCGTATGTAGCCCAGCGGTGATCGTAGTGGTGGAGCATTTTCGCCTCGTATAGAGGCAGCATCTTTGCTGTGTCCTTAGTGAAGACGTTGCCTAGCAGTCGCCAGCCTTCGTCTGTCAAATCTTCAGAAGGCCGGAAGAAGTGTGATTCGTGGGCCATGTGGAACATGTTGACTAGGGATACACCCCACGGATTTCCGTTCTGCCTGTTTTCATTGATGAGAACCGGAACGCGTCGATAGATGCCAATCGTGATTTCGGCATCCCTGCGAGACCTGAAAACGGGGAGTGTCCCGGTGTTTGGATTGAGAAGCTCGATCTCCTCTGGGGTCAGCGTAAATGCCTTGTTGGCATCCTCCAATTCGGTCGGGTCGTGAAGGAAGAACGCGAACCGCGCTGCCAGGTCGCGTAGCGAACGGCCCGTGATGGACAGGATGCTGAACTTGAACGAGCGGTGCACGCCAGGGAAGAGTGGTGCCGCGTTCTCGAAGTCGTACAGCGCTGCGATCGACCCACTCCGCACCAGGTCCTTGGAGAAGTGTTGCGTCCGCGCATCTGTAGCGATCCCGGTCGGAACGATCACCCCTGCCCGCCCCATCGGGCCAATCAAAATTCGATCAGTCTCCGCGAAGACTGCGTAGACGTTAATATTTCCTTTTCCGGTGAGAGGAACTCGGCCTGAACGTCGTAGGAAGTGGCTTTCCGCATATACGGCCCGTTTGGCCGCTGCATGTTCGTTGTAGAGGGGAAGGGTTTCGGATGAATCCTTAAGCTTGGCGATCAGCTTCTTCCGGGCATCAGCCTTGGTTACCGCAGCGATAGCAGGAGCACGCTGAGCGAAGAATTCTTGCTCCTTAAGCTCGACGCTCTCCCACGGCGGGTTTCCCACAACACAGTCGACCCCCCCCCCGCCCAACCGGTCGCCGGGGACACGCCCTGGCCGCTCTCCGGGACGGAAAAGACCTCGGGGAACTCCAGGTGCCAGTGGAAGAAGCTGTACTGGCAGCGCAGACGCGTGATTTCGGCATCGGTTTCCGCAGAGATACCCCCGCCGCTAGGGTCTTCTAGCGCCCTGAACGCCGAGTGCGTCACCGCGCGCGGACCCTCCGGCGTCTTGAGCCACACGAACGCCGCGCACCAGGCGTCGGCGACTCGCCTGGCGCGCTGGTACGCCGAGGAGCCGGCCCACTCCTCGTACGCCTGCTCCTGGCGGCGCACGTCCGCCAACTCCTCCGCCTGCGCCAGTGTGATGGACCGAAGCCCACTGGCGAAGGCGGTGTTCGCTACTTGGACCGCCTCGTTGCCGAGGTCAAAGAGGCTGCCCTGCCCGACCCGTTCCTGCTGGTTGATCTTCTCCAGCGCCTTGGCGTGCTTCTTGTCGTCGCCCTCGGTGGCGATGAACGCGTCGTCGGGAATCCCGTCCCGCAGCAGCTTCGGCGTCGCCCCGATCAACCCGTTGCCGTGCTTCACATGCGCGTCAAGAAATCCGAGCGGCTTACCCGGCTCCAGCGCCTCCAGCCACAGCGACACCTTGGCCAGCTCCACAGCCATCGGGTTAAGGTCCACGCCGTAAATACAGCGGGCGACGACCTCATGCAGCGCATGGCGCACCGCATCCAGCGTCGGCTCGGGGTTCCGCTCCCGTACAGCCGCCACCTGCTTGGCGATGCGCCTCGCCGATGCCACCAGGAAGTGCCCCGAGCCGCATGCCGGGTCGCACACAGTCAGGGACAGCAGCTCGTCCACGATCGAGTCCGCCGGGTCGGTCGCCCCCGACTTCGACGCCGCCTCCTCGCCCCGCTTCACCGCGTCCCGTATCACCGGGTCCAGCGTCGAGTCCAACAAGCACTCGATGAGCGAGGACGGGGTGTAGTAACTACCCGTCGTCTTACGGGTGTTACCAGCCACCTCAACCAGCGTGAACGTACGATCGGCGGTGCTGTGCTTCGGTTCCAGCTCCAGCAGCGACTCGTACACGGAGCCCAGCTCCTCCGCGTCCAGGTGCCGGTAGTCCACCGCCCGCCAACGCCCCGAGCTGCCGTCCCGCACCTGCGACAAGTGCCTTACGGCTGTCAGCAGGGCCTCGTTGGACAGCTTCAGCCCACGCAGCGGGGCGTCCGCGTTCGTGTCGTTGAAGAGGCCGCCGAGGCCGGGCAGGCCCAGCTCGGGGCGGCCCTTCTCGTCGCCGAGGGCGTCGAGGACGATGCGCAGGGCCTCGTACAGGTCACCGTGTGCCGTACCCCGCCGCTTCCTCGCGTGCGCGCGCAGCCGGGCCGATGAGAAGTACGCCTCGTACCGCTCACGTGCCTGCGGGTCCGCCTTCGGCGACAGCAGCGCGTCACGGTCCTCGGCCACGAAGACGAACAGCAGCCGGTACACGAGCCGCAGCAGCGCGGCCTGGAGGGCCTTCGGGCGGACGTCCTCGCGCAGGGCCGTGTTCTCCGGATGACGAAGGAAGCCCGTACCCAAAGCGGTGATCGCATTCTGGACGCCCTTGCGGAGCTGGTCCAGGGCGCGGGTGCCGGAGGCGATGGCCTCCGTGCGCCACTTCTCCAGCCGGCACGCGGACGGCGGCGCGTCCTCCGCCACCTCGAACCGCGACACGTGCAGCACCCGGTACAGCAGCACGAACTCGCTGAACAGCTCGCCGTCGAAGATCGACTCCAGGTCGAACTCCACGTACGACGCCGTGGCGAGCGCGCTGGAGTCGCGCAGCAGCCGTACCTGACGCCCGTTCGTCAGTACGCCCCACAGGTGGGCCTCCGCGCGGTTCAGGCACTCCTGGAGCATCGACTGGGGCGGGACCGTTCCGGCTCCACCGACTCGCTTGTCAAGGTTGGAGTTCCAAGCCGTCTGGTGGATGAGCGCGTGCCGCCAGCGATGGGAGACCGGGAACTTCTTCTCCCCGTCCGAGTCGGCGGAGATGCCCGCCGGGCCGACATGCGTCAGGGGGCCGAAGCCCAACTCCCGCCAGAGCGGGGCCAGCCAGTCACTGCCGGCGCGGCCGGTCGGGTCGGCCGCCGGGAGGCCCGTCTCGCGGTCCTCGGGGAGGTGCTTGCGCAGGTCACGCCAGAGCGGCTTCAGGTACTCCCAGCTGCGCTCGGCCTCGTCGCGTACCGAGCGCGAGGAGGGCAGGCCGTAGTCGGCCGACTTGGAGCCGGGGACGTCCTTGCCCTCGGAGATCCGTACCAGCATGTCGGCGGGCAGCAGCCCCCCGACCGTGTGGACGGCGGTGAACACCTGGTGGCGGGTGGTGGCGGACATCAGGCGGACACTCCAGAAGCGGCGGCCGGGGTGGCGGCAGGGGCGGCGGGCAGGTACACGTACGTGCCGAGGACGTCGGCGGGCTTCTGCACGGTGACGGACAGGCCACGCACGATCTCGCCGGACGCCTGGCGCACCCGGCGGTGGGAGGCATCCAGCTCGGCGGCCAGTTCCTCGCCGTACGTCTGCAGGTGGCCGTACACGTCCGGGAGCTGGGTGAGCAGGCGGGTCATCGTGCGCTCGGCGTAGTGGCGGTCCGTGCTCTCCGACGCGGTCGCGTCGAGCAGGTCCCGCGCCCGCTCCGGCGGCAGCCACTCCGCCTTTCTGGCCGAGCCCTCGAAGGCGATCAGCCGGGCGTCCTCCGCGACGAGCTGCTTCTCGCCGCTGCGGGAGGGCAGCGTGAGGTGGAAGCGGTAGCGGACCAGTAGCAGGGTGGTGAGGGTGCCGACCGCGTCCGTGGTGACGACCCCGCAGCGACGGGCCGGGCGGGCGCCGTCGGCCTGGGTGTCCAGGGCGGCGTTCAGGACGTGGGACGCGAGGGCGCCCACGACCGGGTCCGTCCGCACCAGGGCAGCCTCGCCGCGCGCCACCGCCGGGTCCGCGCGGAACGGGATCGGGCGGTCCTTCTCGATCACCTCCGCGCCGACCGTCGGCGCGAGCGCGTCCCGCAGGCCGACGGGCGTGCCGCCCACTTGGGCCGTGAAGTCGTCGCCGTCGCCGCGGAGGACGGCTCCGAGGGCGCCCAGCGACTCCCGTACGAACGTGCCGACCTCGCCCGCGCCGCCCAAGGCCTCCCGGACCGCCGCGACCTCGCGCGCCACCTCCTGCGGACGCACCGACCGCTGTGCGAACCGCGAGCGCGACGCCTTCTCGCGTTCGGCGGCCGAGTTCCAGTCGCTGTCCAGCTTCTCCGTGCTCACCTTGAACGCGTCCGCGCCGAACAGGGCGTCCTCGTCCTCGCGGCCGCGCATCAGCAGCCACTCGACGATCGCGTCCGTCACGCCCGTCGACAGCTCGTCGGGTACGGAGACGGAGATGCCGAGATCCTTCTTGATCTGGCGGTGCTTCTTGATGAGGACTTCGAGGACCTTGCCGTCGATGCCGTTGTCGTCGCCGTACAGGGTGATGACGCGGACCTGGTCCTTGCGCTGGCCGTAGCGGTCGACGCGGCCCTCACGCTGGTCGTGGCGGGTCGGGTTCCAGGCGAGGTCGTAGTGGACGACGGAGTCGAAGTGGTGCTGGAGGTTGACGCCCTCGGAGAGGCAGTCGGTGGCGATCAGGACGCGGCGGGCGGCGGCGTCCCCGCCGGCCTCCTCGGCGAGTTTCTCGATGCGCTCCAGGCGCTGCTGCGGGGAGAGCGTGCCGGTGACCGCCTTGACGACGGTCTTCGCTCCGAGCGGGCCGCGCCTGCCGGACTCCTTGTCGTTCTCCAGCTGGGCGGCGAGGTACTCGGCCGTCGGGATGTAGCGGCAGAACACGATCGGGTTGTGGCCGTCCGCGAGCAGCGCCTTGAGCTGCTTGATCAGCGCCTTGAGCTTCAGGTCCTTGGCCGGGCCTTCCAACTGCGCCGCGATGTCCGCGAGTTCGGCGAGGTAGGAGCGCGGGTCCTCGGTCGTCTCCGCGCCCGGTGCGACGTCCATGCCCTCCATCGCGTCGCTGTCGGCCGCGTCGCTGTTGAGCGGCGCGCCCAGCTTGTCGGCCTCCTCCGCCGACGCGGCGACCGCCGCTGCCGAACGGGTCCTCAGCGTCTGCGCGGCGGCGCGCGGCGACGACACCAGGGAGCGGAGCAGGGCGATCGCCGACCACCAGGCGATGCGCGCCTCCCGCCTGCCCTGGCTGCCCGCCTGCTCGACGCGCTCACTGGCGTACGCGATCGCGTCGTCGAGCAGGGCCCGGTACTCCGGCGACAGCTTGTACGTCTCGTCCTTGAAGTAGCGGTCCGAGGGGAACGCCGTCCGCTCCGCGAGGGAGTCGTCGGTGAGACCGTCCTCCTTGGTGAGGTACTGGCGTACGTCCGCCCGCTTGCGCGCCACGAAGTGCTGGGCGAGGAGCTTGCGGCCCGTCTCCGAATCCAGGCTCACGTCGGCCAGTTCGGGCTTGACCAGGCCGAGGAGGTTGCGGAACGCGGACTCCTTGCCGCTGTGC
This sequence comes from Streptomyces agglomeratus, assembly GCF_001746415.1. NCBI lineage: Bacteria > Bacillati > Actinomycetota > Actinomycetes > Kitasatosporales > Streptomycetaceae > Streptomyces > Streptomyces agglomeratus. The sequence continues at coordinate 1,260,528 of NZ_MEHJ01000001.1, read as the reverse complement.
GGGGTCGCCGTCACGAGCAGGAGGTGCCGGGTCTCGTCCGCCGAGACGCGGCGCAGCAGCTCGTAGCGGAGCTGGTTCTGCGAAGCCGTGGAGGTGTCGTCGGCTACCACGCAGGTGTGGGCCTCGTCGACGATCACCAGGTCGGGGCAGTGGCGTACGAAGTCGTCGCGGTGGCGCGGGGACTTGATGAAGTCCGTCGAGACGATCACGTGCGGGTACCTGTCGAAGAGGGACTGGCCCAGGTCCAGGCCCCGTTCGAGGCGCGAGACCGTCGACGAGAGGACCAGCTCCGCGTCGATGCCGAACTTCGTGCGCAGCTCCCCCTGCCACTGCTCGGCGAGCGCGGGGGAGCAGAGCACGGCCAGGCCGGTCGCCTCGCCCTGCGCGAGGAGTTCGCTCGCGACCAGGCCCGCCTCGATCGTCTTGCCGATGCCGACGTCGTCGGAGATCAGCATCCGGACCGTCTTCTGGCGCAGCGCCATGAGGAGCGGCACGAGCTGATACGCGCGCGGCTCCACCGCGATGCCGGCCAGCGCACGGAACGGGCCCGCCCCCGAGCGGAAGCCGACGCGCAGCGCCGTACGCAGCAGGCCCGCTGCCCGCTGGTCACCGAGGTCGCTCGGGACCGGCGGCGCGAACTTCGCCTCGGCCACCGCCTCGAACGCCGGGAACACGGCGGCGATGTCGTCGTCCGAGCCGCCCAGCGGACGCAGGACCAGCAGATCGGGCTTGCTCTCGGGGAGCACGACCCATTCCCGGCCGCGGGCCTTCACCAGGGAACCGGCGGAGTACGTGAGTGCCATGTGAGTCTTCGAGTCCTCGTGTTGGGTCCGACCGGATGAGGTGGGCGGTCAGTTGGCGGCCGGAGAGCCGAAGTAGCGGGTGTTGGCGCCGGCGATGGCGTCCCAGTCGGCGCCGTGCACGAAGCGGATGACGTCCCAGCGGGCGTTGAACAGGCGGTCCTCGGCGTCCTCGTCCCGGAAGGTGTCCTGCTCCTGGTCCGGCGAGTCCACGAAGACCGCCACGTTCACGCCGGGCAGGCGGTACACGTAGTCGGGGGTGGCCATGGCCTCGGTGAGGAACGCGCCCGGTTCGTCCGGCAGCCGCAGGCCGCGTGCCTTCGCCCAGCCCAGGAAGTCGCCCTGAGCGGCCAACTCGGCTGCCGCTGTCTCGACCGCTGTCGGTTCGGCAGGGGACTGGTCGAGCAGCCGACGGTACTGCTCCGAACGCGACTCGCCACGCGACTCCCGCCGGGCCGTCGCTGTCGCGAACCGCACCAGCAGGTCCCGCACCGAGTGCCGGTTGATGAGGGCGTGGTTGAGCTGGTTGCCGTAGGTCAGCAGGCACTCGTAGCAGCCGAGCGCGCACGGCCGGTCCGGGTGCGGGCCGCCTTGGTCGGCGCCGTCGGCGTCGAAGTGGCAGATGTCCAGGGCGCGTACGGCCGCCTTCGCCAGGGCGTCGGGCTCAGCTTGGAGACGGCGCAGTACACCCGCGCCGCCCTCGGCTGCCTCCGTGAACAGGATGCGGTTGCGGGGACCGTCGTCCGGAGGCAGCAGCTCGCTGGACAGCTCGGCGTCCTCCAGCTCGAACGCGGCCTCGATGCCTCGCTCCAGGGCGTACATCAGGGAGAGGGCGACCGGCTCCGGCAGCGGCTCGTCGAGGGTGACGACGAGGATGTTGCGGCGGTCCTCCACGTACGGGATGACCCGCTTCTTTCGGCGCCGCTCATTGCCGTCCGCGTCGATCACGGGCAGTTCGCTGGAGTCGCCGGACGCCTCGGACGCGTCCTTGTCGTTCATCCATCGGCCGTCCGCGAGGTCCAGCCAGTACCCGGCCGGCTCGTTGCTCTTGGCACGTACCCGGCCGGTGTTGGTGATCCGGACGGTCGCCGAGTCGCCGTACGCCACGTCGGCGAGCGGCGTGCCGGAGGCGTCGGCGACCGCCGCGTTCAGGCGGCCTTTGCGGCTGCCGTGGTCCTGGAATCGGTACGACGTCTCCAGCTTGAAGCCGGCGCGGCGCCGCTCCTCCTCGTCGGACGAGATCCGCTCACGGCGGGTGGTGTACACGGTGTGAAGATGCAGCAGGCCATACGTCGCCGAGCCCAGTGGCTCGTGGCACATGGCGCAGCGGTCCTCCAGCTGCTCCGGATCGTGGTGGTAGCCGCACTGTGCGCAGCGGCGGGCCTCGCTGGTCGCCATGTCTCCCGAGGAGTCCGGCGGCAGCTGGATGCGGGTCACCTGGTAGCGGGCGCCCTCGTGATAGATCAGCGCGCCCGGACCGAACTCGCGGATCGCGAGGAATCGCGGCCGCTGGAGATAGTCGCCGTCCCCGCGGCGGCGGCCGATGGTCGGGATGTACGCGGCGAGAGGGAGCCGCGGGAAGCTGTAGCCGGGCAGGAAACCTTCGGACGCCAGATAGCGGTACGGGTTGAAATCGGAGAGGACCGACTTGCTGTCGACGCTCTCGTTCATCAGCAGATTCAGCTGTGTCTCTGCCTCACGGCGGCGGGCGTTGGCCCGGATGCGGTCGCCCTCGGTGAGGCTGTAGTCGAGGCGGCGCCTGTTCTGGATGTACTGATCGTCGAGCGCGGAGCGGAACAGCTGGCGCCAGCGGTCGAAAGCCCGGTCGAAGCGGGTCGCCACCGTCCGCACACGGTCCTGGATCCAGTCGTCGTGCCACCACGTGGTCTCGGCGAAGTCGGGCAGGAGCGGGCCGAGGACGCGCAGGGCGGCATCGATGGTGCGACGCCGGGCGCTCTCGTCGAGGGAGGTGGCGAGGATGTCCGGCAGCAGCTCCAGCGCGGGGTTCGGACGGTCACCCGTGTCCGGGTACGACACGTCCAGCACCTCGGGGATGGCACGGCCCAGTTTCAAGCCGGCCTCCGCGATCCAGATGCCCTGGAGGTGGGAAAGCACCAGGTCCTCGTTGGCCAGGTCCAGACGCGGCGGGGCGACGGCGCCCGCGACCATGCGCTCCGAGCGGCGGAAGTAGTACTGGTCGTGGCTGTTTCCCGTCGCGCAGTACGTGGTCACCAGGGCAGGCTGGCCGCTGCGGCCGGCGCGGCCCGAGCGCTGTGCGTAGTTCGCCGGTGTGGGCGGCACGTTGCGCATCATCACCGCGTTGAGCTGCGAGATGTCGACGCCGAGCTCCATCGTCGGGGAGCAGTACAACAGCTTCAACTCCGCCTTACGGAAGGCTTCTTCGCGCTGCTCCCGTTCCTGTGGCGAGACCTGCGCGGTGTGTTCGCGCGCGAACAGGCCGGACAGGGTGCCTGCCGCGTCCTTGTACAGGTCTCGGAAGAAGGTGTTGACGCGCGGGCCGTCGCCGCTCTGGTAGGTGCGGGTCAGCGGGTCGTGCGTGCCCCTCTCGCCCGTACCCGCGCGCCAGACGAGGGACTGTGCGGCCACGCGGTAGCCCATAGCGGCCGGGGCGGAGGTCCTGCGGTAGCGGCCCGCGCGCTGCGGAGCCTCCGTGACCTCCTTCACCAGGCCGGCCTTGGCCAGAACCTTCAGCAACTCCTCGATGACCAGCTGGAGATCAGCCGGATCGAGCGTTTTGAACGACGTGTCCGCGCGGCGCAGGTACTTGCCGAACTTGCCGCGCGCCGACAGGAACAGAGCTGAGCGGTCCATCCCCGGGCGGGAGGGGTGCGGATAGGCCGTGCCGACCTTCGGCTTGTCGGCGGAGGACAGCACCCACGGGTCGATCAGACGCTCCTCACTCGCCCGCTGGAGCGAGTCGAAGTCGTCCCGGAAGTACGAGACGTCGATGGCGAGGGAGCGGCGCATCTCGTTGAGCAGCGCCTTCATGATCTCGGCCCGCAGCGCCGGGTCGGCGTCGCGCAGCGCCTTGTGCGTGCCGGCCCACCGGTCCTGCTTGGCGGCCACCCAGTCCAAGTCCTCGTAGCCGATCTCCAGCAGACCGGTCTGCTCCAGATTGGGCATCGTGATACGCCAGCCGCGCTCCAGGTCCAGATAGAGCCGGAACGCGATCACGTCACGGAGGGTCTTGGCGGCGTTGCGGGCAAGGGAGGGCGGCAGATCACTCTCGCCGGTGTAGTCGGCCGGCTCGATGGCGAGCGCGTTCGTCACGGAGGAGGCCAGTTCTTCGTGGTGGACGCCGTCCTCGCCCGCGTCCAGAGCCGCCCGGTACAGGGCGCCGCGCAACTGCGTGATCTGCACGAAGTCGTTGAAGTGACCCGCCTGGAGGGACGCGTCCTGCCGGTTGTCGACGAACGTGAGGAGCTTGCGCGCCTCCTTGTCCAGCATTTCCTCCGGCACCGACTTCAGCGAGCGCACCACAGACGCGGAGATCAGCGAGGTCGCGGAGGACCGGCCTTCCTGGTCGAGCGTCGCCAGCTTCGCGAAGTCCCGGCCGCGCGTCTGCTCGTACGCGACGCCGCAGTGCAGACAGAAGAGGAAGGGGGAGGGGACGAAGGCGGCTTGAAGTTCGCCGCTCCCTTCGCGGCCGCGCGGATCAACAGTAACGGCACGCGGAACCCGGTCGCGGTACGACTTCTTCACGACCTCCTGGCCCTTGTCGTCCAACTCCAGCCAGGACTCGGGCAGTCGGCGGTCGTCCACGGCGTACTGGACGTTGGACGGCCACGCCCGCTCGTGATCGACGTACAGATAGCCGTCGCCCTGCCGGCCACCCGTCGCGGAGGTGTCCCGGCGCGCCTCGTACCGGACCTCGCCGTCCTTGTCGGTACGCCATACCGTCAGGTACTCCTGGCCGCACTCCCGGCAGAAAGCCAGCGGCATCAGCAACTTGCCGTCGCTGCCCGGCTGTTCGAGCTGGTACGAGCGCGTCAGGTGGCGCGCGAGCTTGTCCTCCAGGGTGACATAGACGGTGTCGCCCTTGGAGAGGAACTGGTGCAGCCGAAACGCGAACAGGGGCCGCTCGGTCACCGGGTGCCGCGCCTGCGAACCGGCCTCCAGGGTGGCGCGGATCGCCGCGACACACTGGTCCTCGGCGACCCCGGACCCCTCGTGCAGTTCCTTCGCCGCGACCTCGATCTTCGTGGGCTGCTGACGGATCAGGCGCCCGGTGGCCTTGTCGGTGGCAAGGCCGAAGCGAGTCTCGATCCAGCGGGCCAGCGGGTCGCGTACGAGATCGTCGTACGCGCGCGGTGCGGCCGGCGAGTTGAGACGCTCGGCGGGTACGGCCTCGGGAGTCTTGTGGGTAGCGCGGACCAGGGTCTCGCCAATGACGTGTTCAGGGCGCACCGGCGTACCGAACAGGGTGCTCGCCACTCCGGCGACGACCTTCTTCTGGTCGTCGAGCGTGCCCTCCGTCGACATGGTGGCCGACGTGCCGATGCACTGCAGGTCCAGCGCCTGGCAGGCCTCGCGGACGCGGCGGATCAGCAGGGCGACATCGGCACCCTGCCGCCCGCGGTACGTGTGCAACTCGTCGAAGACCAGGAACTCCAGGCCCCGCGCCATCTTGATGAGGCTCGCCCGGTCGGCCGGGCGCGTCAGCATCAGTTCCAGCATCACGTAGTTGGTGAGCAGGATGTCCGGCGGGTTGTCGCGGATCTCCTTGCGCTTCTCGTCGTCCTCCTGGCCCGTGTACCGGGCGAAGGTGACCGGCTCGCGGCCCGCGCCGTAGCCGTCGCGCAGGTACTTCTCCAGCTCTTTGAGCTGGCTGTTGGCCAGCGCGTTCATCGGGTAGACGATGATGGCTCGCACCCGCTTGGGGGCAGTCGGTCCCTCGGTGTCTCGCTGGTGCAGCACCTTGTTTACGATCGGAACGATGTACGCGAGCGACTTGCCGGACCCGGTGCCCGTCGTGAGGACGTACGACGCGCCGGACGCGGCGGCGTCGATGGCCTCGCGCTGGTGCTGGTGGAGTGTCAGCGGGCGGCCGTCGGGGACCGTGCCGCCCTCGGTCTTCTTCGCCTGGAAGATACGGGCGCATTCGTCGTGCAGGACCTTCTGACCTGCGAGCTCGACCACCGTGCCGCCGCTCTGGAAGAACGGGTTGAGCGACAGCCACGGGTCGGGCCACTGCGACTTGCTGTTGAGATCGTCCTCGACGAACGCGGCGATCCGGTCGTCCCGGATGACAGTGCCCCCCTCGGTGAAGGAGCGGTAGTCCCTGATGAGGGTGCGGTGGACGCCGAAGACGTCCATGCCCGCGCCTGAGACGCTGACGGGCGCCGGCGTCGGAGGGGCGGCCTGCCGTGCGGACGTCTGGGCGGCGGGGTCGCGCAGGGGCCGGGCCGGGTCCAGGGCGCTCCAGTGCGGCAGTTGGGGGGCGTGCCCGTCCTGTCCGGCCAGGGGAAGCAGTGCGTCGCGTACGGCTACGGCGTCCGCGGGGCGGGCTGCCGGGTCTTTGGCGAGCAGGCGGTCGACGAGCCGGGCGAGCTCGGTGGGCACCTCGCTGCGGATCACGGTGATGGGCGTCGGCGCTTCGCGCGTGTGCTTGGTGGCGAGCTCGTACGGGGACTCGCTGGTGAACGGCGGTACACCCACGAGCATCTCGTACAGGACACAGCCCAGCGCGTACAGATCGGCGGCCGGCGTGACCTGCTTGGCCTCGAATTGTTCGGGAGCCATGTAGCGGGCAGTGCCCACGCTGACGCCGGTGCTGGTCAGACGGGCTCCATCGGGGTCATCGATGATGCGCCCCATGCCGAAGTCGAGGACCTTGACCGTGCCGCCTTGGGTGAGCATGACGTTGGCGGGCTTGAGGTCGCGGTGGACGACATCGGCGGCGTGCGCGGCGGCGAGGCCGGACGCGATCTGGGCGCCAATGGCGGCGGCCCAGGTAATGGGAAGCTGCCGTTCCTCCTCGATGAGATCGCGCAGCGTCTCGCCGCTCAGGAACTCCATCGCGAGGTAGGGCAGGCCGCCCTGGTCCTCGGCGACACCACCGGCGACGATGCGCGTGAGGTTGGGGTCGTCGAGGCGACGCATGATGCGCACTTCGCGGGCGAAGCGGTCGGCGGCCTTGGGGTCGGCGCCGGTGTCGACCCGGGTACCCGTGCGGCGGCGCAGGATGGTCTTGACGGCGACGGTGCGCTCGGGTGTGCCCTCGGCTGCCTGGAGATCCTCGGCCCGGTGCACCTCACCCATGTTGCCCTTGCCGATGACGTGCCCGATGCGGAATCTGCCGTCCAGTAGCTCCTGGCCCACTGTCGCTCCCTCGTCCTCAGTCGTCTCGTTCCCGCACCCACGCGCGAGGATAAGGAAACGGAACGTGCCCCCTGATGCGCTGCCGCACCGCTCATCGTGGCAGAGCGGAGGTGCGGTGTTCGCAACCGTACACGAGCTGCGCCAAACCCAACAGGGCGTCAGTCTGTTGACATCGTTAACGCGCCCCCATACGCTCCGTGATGTCATCAGGCAGGGGGCGTTACGTGAGGCATGAACTCGTTGGTGGGGATGGGGCGCCTGGGTGGGAACCAGGCTGTGCCGCCGGGGGCGTGCCGACGGCCCCGCAGGGGCGTAGACCTGGAATGAAGGCCGCCCTGGCAGTGTTGCTGACCCGCCTGCGTAATGCGGCGGCCGACGGCGCCGTGTCGGAGTCCGTGTTCTTGGAGCAAGCCGGCGCGCTGGGGCTCGGGCCCGTCGAGCGGGAGCGGCTTCGCGAGGAACTGGCAGCGCTGGGGCTGCCCGTTCCCGGGTTGGTGGCGCATGCAGACGGTGACGGTCCGAATGCGGAAAAGGTTGCACTGATCCGTGAAGAAAATGTGTCCAGTCTTGTCTTCCCCTCCCGCGACGTGGTTCGGGGGCTGCTGAGCCAGTATGCCGACCCCGAAGGTTATGTGACCCTGCGCGCGCTGGACGGGGTCACCCGTCTGGCCGGACTCGGTGTGCGAGACGCGGCTGCCGTGCGGGCCGGGGTGCGTTTACGGGGCGAGGCCGTCGCGAGGGCGGAGGCGCCGGCGACGGGTACGGGTACGGGTACGGAAAGCGTGGTCAGGCTTACCGAGGTCGAGGCATACCCATTGGAGGGTGTCGCGGAGGACGAGCCCTTCCCGCGGCAGGAGGCGACGACTGGAGCGGGCACGGGGGACCTCACGGCCGCCGTGGCCGCCGCGCTGACCGTCCTGGAGAACGACCGCTTCCGGCGGCGGCCGGATATGCGTCTACTGAGCGCCGAAGCGGAAGTCGGACTCGCCGTGTTGGTACGGGGCGGACCGGACCGTATGGCCGAGGAACCTGACGACGATACTCTCAGCGTCCTGCCCACCGACGACCTCAGGGTCCGAGCCCGGGACTGTCTCGTCCTGCACAACCAGCGACTTGTGCACAAGATGGTGCCCCGGTATCTGGAACAGGGTTTGGATTATGACGACTTGTTCCAGCACGGCGCGCTGGGGTTGATGCGGGCGGCGCGGAAGTTCGACCCGGCCAAGGGCTTCAAATTCTCGACGTATGCGACCTGGTGGGTCCGCCAGTCGATCAGCCGGGGTATCGCGGACGAGGGCGCCGTCATTCGCATCCCGGTCCACATGCATGAACAGGTTCGTAAGGTGGCGCTGGCGGAGCGCACCCTCGCGATTCAGGGGCGGCCCGCCGGAGTCGCCGACGTGGCTGTGTACTGCGACTTGACGATGCAGAAGGTCGAGGAAGCCCGGAAACTGAGCCGGCGCACCGACTCCCTCGACCGGGTCATTGGGGACGGGGTGCCTTTGGGCGACTTCATCGGGTGGACGAATCCACTGCCGTCGGTGGAGAAAGGCGTGCTCGACGCGATCCTGCTGGACCAGATCATGAGTGTTGTCGACACGTTCTCCGAACGCGAGGCCCATATCCTCGTCCGGCGCCTGGGTCTGGACGGGGACGAGCCGTCGACCCTGGACGAGTTGGGCAAACAGATCGGACGGACCCGAGAGCGCGTCAGGCAGATCGAATCAAAGGCCAAGACACAGTTCCGGTTACGGTTGGCGGAGGCCGGTCTTACCGCTGCGTACCAGTACGGCGGGGGCCTTGGAACGGAACCCGGCAGGGCCGAGAGGCAGCCCGGTGGACAGCGAGCCGGCAGCGGAGCAGGTGCCGGAGCTGGGGCTCCGACAGAAAGTTCCGGGGCAAAGCGGGTGCCCGACACGCTGCCCGGCGCCGCACCGAAGCCGGCTTCGCTGGAAGAAGTGGCACAGTCCGCCGAAGCGGGGAAGACGCTGGACGCCGAATGCCTCAAAGAGCGAACGGTGGCCAGTCCCGGCGATCACACAGCACCGGGTGACGTCTTGACGGACTCTGCGACGGAGACCCCGCCGGAGGCCCGCATCGCGCTTACGCATGAGCCCGGGGAGCAGGTGGACCGTCGGCCCGAGGGGCGCTCGGATGATCCCCCGCCGGTGACGAAACAGGGGCTTGGACCAGTGGTTGACGCGCATGACGCCGAGTCGAGCATCGGACTGGTGCACGAGCCGCGCACGCAGCCGGTGCTGGAGTCCGCGCCGGAGGGTTCACCTTCGGCGCAGGCCGTCACTGTGGCGAGCGGGCCGTCAGCCCCTGAGCCGGTGATTCCCGAACAGACGCAGGACACAGCGGACTGGCAGCAGGCCCTGCGGATGCCGACCGAGTTCGGCGGGGGAGTGGCGTGGCTGGCCGATTACGCGCTGCTGGCGGTGGGGCATGCACAGCTCATTGCGCCGCTCGGTCCGTCCTCGGCAGACGCCGTCGCGCGTGCCGCGCGGGACGGGGGGGTGCTCGACCGGCCGGTGATAGCGGCCCTGGAGGTTTTGCGGCGCGTGTTCGACGCCGTGAAGGAGGCTGGGCTGCGGCCGGAGGATTTCCTGGAAAGGCCGGCCGAGGCGCTGGTAGGTATGACTCCGCGCGCGTATCTGGCGGCCAGACCCCTGGTGCTGAGCGAGTCGCGCCTCGCGCTGCGTGACTCCTTGCGGGAGTTCGTCGCCGAGGTCCCGCTGCGTGCCGGTCAGAGAGCGGCACCCGCCGACAGGTCGTCGGCCAGTTTCGTGGCGGAGTCCCGCCCGGGGCCGGGTCCAGGGCCCGGGAGCAGTGGGCAGATGCGTGAGGTCGCAGTGCCGGACGCGTCGGCAAGCCACGGCAGTACTGACGCACCGACGGCCCAGGAGCAGCCGGTGTCTCTGCTCAAGGCCGGACGCGGATCCGCGTCCCCAAGGACCCCCGAGATGCCCAGGTCCGGGACCGCGAACCGACGCACCGGGCGGGGAGAGGCGGAGCCTGATGCTGAACGGCGTCTCACCGACCTGAGCCGTGCGTTCGAAGCCGAGCTGACCCGCGAACGCGACAAAGCCCAGCGGAACCTCGCCGAGGAGCGGCAGGCTGCCGAAGCCCGACGCATCGTTGCCCTCGCGGAGACCGAGCGGCAGCTCGATGCCCTGGAGGACACGCTGCTGCGCCGGGCGGACAAGGCGCTGCTCCGCAACGAGCAGCGCCTGCGTGCACAAGCCGAAGAGCGGATCGCGCGCCTCAAGGACGGGCACCGCGAGGCGCAGCAGACCCTGGTCGAGCGGGCCGAACACGCCGAGCTGAGGGAACGCGCGGCACGGACAGCCCTGGCCGCGGCCGGCGAGCGCGGCGCTTGGGCAAAGGAGCGCGCCAACGACATCGAGCAGCACGCCCGTACGGCCATGCAGCGCGCCGACGATGCCGAACTAAGGGCGAATACAGCCGAAGAGGGGGCAGCAGTACTGCACCTGCGGGCGAACGAAGCCCAGCGGCGGGCGGAGAATACCGGTCAGCAGCTACGGCGCTACCGCGAGGAAGGAGAGGCCCGCATCGCGGGCCTGGAGGAGCGGCTGCGGCAGACGGAAGTCCTGCTCGCCGAACGTCACGGGGCTCTCCGCGCCGCCCAACAGCAGGCATCGGCCCAGGTGGCGGCGGCCGAACAGCGGGCTACGGCGCGGATCGCCCAGACCGAGCACGACGCATGGGCCCGCATCACCGACTTGCAGCAACAACTCGCCGCCGAACGTGCGGCCGCCGCGGACCGTTCCACGTTTCGCGATCGGTGGCGCCGGTCCTGACTCCGAAGCCAAGACCCGCGCGCCCCGCACCCTTCGTACCGCTTCAGGAGCACCAGCATGGACCCCAGACAGGAACTCGTCTCTTACCTGCACCGCCGGCTCGTCGGTCCTGCCTCCGGGGAACACGAGCTGCTCGAAGCGCCGCCCGACCGCGAGTACCTCATGGGCACGCTGTATCCGCAGGAGGCCGATCTGCAGAAGCAGTTGGACCTCGCAGCGGAGGAGCTCGAGGGCGCCGGCTCGGAAGGCGGCGCCGAGGACACGGCGCCCGCGGCGGACCCCGTGCCCGAGTCCAACTCTTGGCTGCCGTCCTCACTGGGCTTCAGCTTCTACACCGACGCGACGACCATCGACGTCCGCTGCGCCGGAGCCCGCTACAGGACTCTCGCCGCCACCGGTGAGCGGGGCCGCCGCTGGGAGCGCCTCCCGCTGACGGAGGAGACCCACGCGCTACGGCCGGGCCGCGACCACGTCCCCGTGCTCGACGGGCGCGGCGAAGTCCGCATCCGCAGGCGCGCCTTTGGCGCCGGACAGCTCGTCACCGTGGCCCTGGTCAACACCGCGCACCACGAACAGGCGCTCGGCAAGGCCGCACAATGGGACCGGATGCTCTTCCAGGTCGAACTTGAAGCGCGGCCCGCCGACGGTGATGTCCTGCCCTACCCGAGCGTGCGGCTGGCCAGCCGTGACCTGGAGGAACAGGAGCTGCGTCTCCAGTACCGGCACGTCCGCACACACGCCGTGGGCCACGGGTGCGCGGTCGAGGAACGGTACACGGAGCGCGGCGAGCGGACGGTAGTGGCTCTGAAGGCCGCCGTCATGCCAGAGGCCGAGGTCAGCGGTGTCCGGGCCGCCGGCTTCACCGGATCCCCCGTACTGAACGTGCTCCATCTCGCCGATCCCACCGTCCCTCTCGCGCAACTTAACGAGGAACTCGCGGAGTTCGCCGCCGATTACCGAGCCTGGTACCTGGGACAGCTGAACACCGAAGTCCCCGCGTGGGGCCGGGGGGCCGCCGACCGAATCCTGGCACGCGTCAACGCTGCCGTTACCCGGATCGAGTCCGGCGTGCGTACCCTCTGCGATCCGGCGCGGCCCGAGCTGCTGCGCGCCTTCCGCACCGCCAACCGTGCGATGGCCCTTCAGATGCGGCACTCCGCTCGCGATCAGGCAGGTGAACGCCGCGCCCGCCGCGACGCGGTGCTCCTTGACCCGGAGCCGAGCCCGGACGCCGTATGGCGGCCCTTCCAGCTCGCGTTCTTCCTGCTCGCCCTGGACGGCGTGGCCGACCCCCGGCACCGAGACCGGGCTACAGCCGACCTGATCTGGTTTCCGACCGGTGGCGGCAAGACGGAGGCGTATCTCCTGCTGGCCGCGTTCGCCATGGTGCTCCGCCGGGGTGAGAAGGGCGGTGGGGGCACCGCTGTCCTGAGCCGCTACACCCTGAGTCTGCTCACCACCCAGCAGTTCCAGCGAGCGGCCACCACCATCTGCGCTCTGGAGACACTGCGCCGCGCCGACCCGGCTCCCTACGGGGACGAGCCCTTTTCCATCGGCCTGTGGGTGGGCGAGTCCACCTCCCCGAACTCGTACGAGAAAGCACGCGCTGTCTTCGACGACGTGCGCGGTGCCGCCCGGCCCGACGATGCCTTTATCCTCGACCGCTGCCCCTGGTGTGGCACACGCGTCGTGCCTGCCCACAAGTCACCCGACATCGGGGACTACGGAGTACGCGCCACGGCCGACTCGTTCAGCTTCTACTGCCCGCGCGAGGAGTGCGCCTTCCACGACGAACTGCCCGTCGCAGTGGTCGACGAGCAGCTGTACGACCGGCCACCCACCTTCGTCCTGGGCACCGTGGACAAGTTCGCCCGGCTCGCATGGGAACCGCGCTCGGGACGGCTGTTCGGCGCGGGCAGCGGGAACCTGCCGCCGTCCCTCGTCATCCAGGACGAGCTGCACCTGCTCACCGGCCCGCTCGGCACCACCGTCGGCCTGTACGAGGCGGCAGTGCTCGGGCTGTGCACCGACCGCGACGGCATCGGACCCAAGGTCGTGGCGTCCACGGCGACGATCCGCCGCTCCGGCGAGCAGATCCGCGCCCTCTACGGCAGCGGCGCCCAGCTCTTCCCGCCCGCCGGACTCGACTCCCGGCATTCCTACTTCGCCGAACCTGACACGTCCCGTCCCGGCCGCCGCTACCTCGGCGTCATGGCCCAGGGACACACCGCGGGCCGCGCCGCCGTAGCCACCGCCGCCGCGATGCTCCAGGGTGCCTACGAACTCCCGGAGGAGCACCGCGACGCCTACTGGACGCTGGTCGCCTACCACCACAGCCTCCGCGAACTCGGCCGTACGGTCACGGCTGCGGCCGATGACATCCCCGCACAGCTCACGGGGCTGGATTCGGGTTCGGGAATCAGGGGACTGGCGGACCACCAAGTACAGGAACTCACCAGCAACCTGCCGCGTGCCGAACAGCCCGTCCTCCTCGACCGGCTCGAAAAGCCCTGGCGCGACCCGCAGTCGGTGTCGTTCCTGCCCTGCACCAACATGCTGTCCGTCGGCATCGACGTGAAGCGGCTCGCGCTGATGCTCATGCAGGGACAGCCCAAGACGACGGCCGAATACATCCAGGCCACAAGCCGGGTCGGCCGGCATACCGTGCCCGGTCTCGTTGTCACCTTCTTCAACGCCACCCGCCCCAGGGATCGTTCGCACTACGAGACCTTCGACGCGTACCACCGCTCCCTCTATCGGTACGTCGAACCGACCAGCGTCACCCCTTGGTCCGTCCCCTCACGTCGGCGCGCTCTGCACGCCGCGCTCGTCATCCTCGTACGCCACCGCCACCGCCTCGGCCTCGCCGCCGAGAACCAGGCCGGGAACATCCTCGACCGGCTGCCCGAGGTGGAAGCCCTCGTCGAGGAGCTGGCGCTGCGGGCCGCCGCCGGTGAACCGTCTGCCGCCGACGCCGTACGCAAGGAAATCGCGGAACTCCTCGCCGACTGGGAGGACGCCGCGCGCGAGGTCCGCAAGGACGGCCGAGAGATGTACTACCGCAGCCAGGGCAAGGGACAGTCCAACTTGATCAAGAGCTTCGAGCAGCGCTACGGCCTTTGGGAGACACCGAACTCGATGCGCAACGTCGACCGGGAATGCCAGGTGATGGTGAAGGGAGCCGACCTGTGAACCGCACACTTCGCGTACGCCAGTCGCAGACCGTTCTGCCGTTCGGCGTCGGGGCCGTCTTCGACATCCAGGGCGAGTCGTTCGTCGCCACAGGTGTCGGCGACTGGCCGCAGAAGGCCAAGCAGCGCGTCGAGTCGCCCCGGCTAGCGGGCCGGCTCGGCGTCACCGGCTTCTACGCCGCGCCCCCTACGGCCAACGAACGCTTCGACTCCCCCGACGCTCCCGGAGCTCCCTACATCCGCTTCCCGTCCTGGCTGTTCTGCGGGGCCTGCCGCCGTATGAGGCGGTGGCGTATCGCCGACGAAAAGCCGGGACAGCCGCCTCGCTGCCCATCCTGCTCACCCGGTCGGACCCTCGCCCCCATGCGGTTTGTTCAGATCTGCGCGGCCGGTCACCTCAGCGACGTCGACTGGTGGTTCTGGGCTCACTCGCGACGAGAAGCAGGGGAACGGCGGCAGTGCGGTGAACGGGAGAAACTCCGCTTCGTCGTGTCCGAGCGCGCCTCTGGCCTCGAAGCGCTCTCCGTCACTTGCACGGCCAAGGGGTGCGGGGCCTCCCGCGACCTGCTCGACATCCTCGGCACGCACGGCATGCGCTGCTCGGGACGCAACCCCTGGCAGCGGGTCGGCGAGGCCACGGAGTGTGCAGTACCGGTGCAGATCGTGCAGCGCACGGCGGGCAACCTGTACTACCCGGTCGTGCACTCGGCGCTCGACATCCCCGAGTCGGACGCGCCCACGTCGCAGGGAGACGAAGAACTCGCCGGACGCGTACGCGAGCACGACCTGTGGGTGTCGCTCTGCCGGGTCGCCGGCACCCCGCGCGCCGACGTCTTCCGCACGATGATTCAGGAGGACACCGGCGCCGACGACCAGCTCCTCGACGCCCTGCTCGCCGAGGAGACCGGGCAGCCCGTGCCCGTCGCATCATCCGGCCCCGCCACGGCGCCCGCCAGCCCCGACCTCAGCCGTGAGGAGTGGGCCGCCTTCACCGCGCCGACCCCGCCGGCCACCCGGGACTTCGCACTGCGCGAGACCACCCTCGGACTCGGACAAGAGACCGCCGAACCCTGGGCCGGCCTACACCGCCGTATCGGACGGATCGTGCTCGCCGACCGGTTGCGCGAGGTACGCGCGCTGTCCGGCTTCAGCCGGGTCTCCCCGGACGCGTCCCTCGTCCCCGCCGACACCGCCCGGCGCCTCAAATGGCTCCCGGCCGTCGAAGTCTTCGGAGAGGGCGTCCTCCTCACGCTCGACAAGGACGCACTCGCCGCATGGGAAGGCAACCCAGAAGTGCGCCGGCGCGTCGCGGGCATGCGCGCCGACTTCGACCGCTCATTCCAGAAGGGACGGCTCCAAGCCCTGACCGGGGAAGCACTCTCGCCGCGCTTCGTCCTCCTGCACACCCTCGCCCATCTGCTGATCCGCCAGCTCTCCTTCGAATCCGGCTACACGACGGCCAGCCTGCGCGAACGCGTCTACGCACGCCCCGAACAGGACCAGTACGGCATCCTCGTCTACACCGCCGCGGGTGACGCCGAAGGCACCCTCGGCGGGCTCGTGCAGCAGGGAGAGCCGCCTCGCCTCGCCGAGACCCTGCTGCGGATGACCGAAGCCGCCGCATGGTGCTCCGCCGACCCCCTCTGCGCCGAGCACACCGGCCAGGGCTTCGGCAACCTCAATCGCGCGGCCTGCCACGCCTGCGCCCTGCTGCCCGAGACGAGCTGCGAGACCGGTAACACCCTGCTCGACCGCGCTCTCGTCGTCGGTGGCGAACGTGTACCCGGTTACCTGGAGCCGATCGTCACGGCCGCCCGGAGTGCCGCGGTGGATGCCCTGGAGGAAATGTGACCCTCACCTACCTTGACCTCGTACCGGAACAGCGCTCCTGCCTCGACGCCCTCCCCTTCGACGGCAATCACCTGATCAGCGGTCCGCCCGGCAGTGGCAAGAGCCTCCTGGCGGGGCAACGGGCCATCATGCTCGCCCTCACCGGCACACCGGCAGTCCTGCTGACCCGCTCCAGTCTGCTCCGCCAGTCACTGGCCGCGACCGTGCACGCGCTCGGCCCGGAGGACCGCAGCGTGCGCGTGGCGACCGCACACGCGTGGCTCACCGAGTGGTACGGCGGAAGGCCCTCACGCGGCGCGGACGGCTGGTTCGACTGGCCCGCCTTCTACGACCGTGCCGTGGAGACCGGCCCGGTGCCCGGACTCACCCTGGTCGTCGACGAAGGCCAGGACCTGCCCCCGGAGTTCTATCGCCTTTGCCGTCTGCTGGGAGCGCGGACGACAGTGTTCGCGGACGAGTGCCAGCGGCTGACCGACACCAACTCCACGCTTGCCGAGATCGCCGAGCGGCTGGGCCGCTGTACACGTCTCGCACTTGACGGCAACCATCGCAACACACGCCAGATCGCTTCCTTCGCCGCTCACTTCAACACGGGGAGCGGTCTGCCTGCCCTCCCCGAACGCGAAGGGCCGCCCCCGCGATTGCACCGTCTACCGCACGGCGGCGCAGCTGACCTGCTGATCGTTCTGGCGCAGAGGCACCCGCGGCAGAGCATCGGGGTGATCGTGAATTCCACCCGCACCCAGCTTTCGCTGCTCGGCAGTCTGGAGCGTAGAGCACCCCGGCTCAAACCGCAGCTGTACACCTCCCGGGCGCGAGCGGCGCAAGGCCGTTACCGCACGCTTGACCTCGGCCGCCCGGGGATCGTGCTCGTCCACCGGGCGAGTGCCAAAGGGCTGGGCTTCGACACGGTCGTCATTCCCGACACGCATACTGACGCGGCGGTCGATCCGACCTCGGCCGCACTGCGCATGACGTACTACGTCCTGGCAACCCGGGCACGACATGAACTCCACTTGGCATACGAGGGAGAAACGGAGCCACCTGTGTGCGCGCAGGTGGGGCCCGGGGACCTGCTGCGCGGATGAGAAGGCTTTGGAGGCGTGCCGCAGCCGCTGTCGACCGGGGCTTCCCCCTTTCGGTTCTTGCCGTGGCGAAGCGGCTGAAGAGCCGACTCCTCTCGAGAATCACCTGGTACGGCCCTGCGCCTCGGAGCTGTGCTTCTGTCTCCGTCCAAGCGGGGCGGACCTCGGGGTTACGGTCCGCCGGGTTCCAGCAGATGGGACATCCACCGTGCTGGTGATGGGCGTCGGCCACTCGCGTTGGATCACGGCCTGGATGGCAGCGTGAGTCAGCGAATACCTGAGGACAGCTGACCCGACATGCGAACCGTTGTACGCTGCGGAGAACGCCCTTGACCTGCGTGAGCAGGCAGGGAGCAGACATTTCGGGAGTTGCCTCATGCTTCGTACCATGTTCAAGTCCAAGATCCACCGTGCCACCGTGACGGAGGCCGATCTTCACTACGTCGGGTCTGTCACCGTCGATGCCGCGCTGCTGGAGGCGGCCGATCTGCTGCCGGGGGAGCTCGTCCACATCGTCGACATCACCAACGGTGCCCGCCTTGAGACGTACGTCATCGAGGGCGAGCGCGGTTCGGGTGTCATCGGGATCAACGGCGCCGCCGCGCACCTGGTCCACCCCGGTGACCTCGTCATCCTCATCAGTTACGCCCAGGTCGACGACGCCGAGGCGCGGGCCCTTGAGCCGCGGATCGTGCACGTGGACGAGGGGAACCGGATCGTCTCGCTCGGTGCCGACGCGTCGGAGCCCGTGCCGGGCAGCGACACCGTCCGCAGCCCGTACGCGCGCCCGGGCGCCGGGTCCGGGAAGGTGTCCGCGATCACCGCCTAGCATCGCGGCATGCTCACCCTGCTGCACACGTCCCCGGTCCACGTGCCCGTCTTCGACGCCCTGCGCGACCGGGAGCACCCCGGTCTCGGCCTGCGCCATGTGGTCGACGAGGAGCTGCTGGCCCTGGCCCGCTCCGGCGGGCCCGGCGCCGCGGACTCCGCGCTCGCCGCGGCGCTCGCCGACGCCGTCGCAGGCGGGGCCACGGCCGTCCTGTGCACGTGCTCGACCATCGGTGCGGCGGCGGAGGCGTACGCCGGGCGGTTCGGCGTACCGGTACTGCGCGTCGACCGTCCGATGGCGGCGGCGGCCGTGGCCGCCGCGCCCGGACGCGACACCGTACGCATCGCCGTGGTCGCCTCGGTGGACAGCACCTTCGGGCCGACGTGCGACGTCGTACGGGAAGAGGCCGCCGCCGCGGGCCGGCGGGTGGACATCCGCACGGTGGCGGCGGAAGGCGCCTGGGAGCGCTTCGAGGCCGGCGACCGGGACGGCTATCTGGACCTCGTCGCGCGGACCGTCGACCGCGTCACCGAGGTGGATGTGGTGGTACTGGCCCAGGCGTCCATGGCGGACGCGGCCGCCCGCACGCGTGCCCACCTCACCGTCCCCGTGCTCGCCAGCCCGGCCACGGGACTGCGCGCGGCAGCGGCGATCGTCCAATAGGGGCGATCGGGCGGCAGGGCCGCAGGGCCGCAGGGACGGTAGGGGTGCGTGGGCTTGCGTTCCGGTTCGTCCCGCGGCTCGCGTGTGGCTCCGGCGGGCGTGGGCAGCCGCACGGGGAGAAAGTGGTCTAGTTCCCGCCACCCGACCCCACGGCGACAGAGCAGGAGGCCAGCCATGACGCACCCGTACCCCGACCCCGTTCCGCCGTCCCCGACGCCGCCCCCCGGCCCCGTGCCGGGACCGGGCCCCGGCCCGCTGCCCGACCCGGGCCCCCTCCCGGGCCCGGAGCCCGTACCCGGACCGGAACCCGGCCCCGCTCCCGAACCCGGCCCGGCCCCCGAACCCGGCCCGGCCCCCGGACCAGGACCCGGCCCCGGGCCGGTCCCGCCGGGCCCGGCGCCGGATCCGATTCCCAAGCCGCCGGGGCCCGACCCCGTACCCGATCCGGAACCTCAGCCGGGACCCACCGGAGTCTGATCAGCCGCTGATCAGCCGGTGCGCACCTCCGACCGGTCACCGCCCCAGAGGGTGTGGAACGAACCCTCCCGGTCGGTGCGCCGGTAGGTGTGCGCCCCGAAGAAGTCGCGCTGCCCCTGGGTGAGTGCCGCGGGCAGCCGCTCCGCGCGGAGCGCGTCGTAGTACGCCAGCGACGCCGAGAAGCCCGGCGTCGGCACTCCCCGCTGCGCGGCGGCCGCCACCACCGCGCGCCAGTCGTCCTGCGCCGCGCCGATCTCCTCGGTGAACCCCTTGTCGGAGAGCAGGCTCACCAGTCCGGGCGCGGCGTCGTACGCGGCTCTGATCCGGTCGAGGAACGCCGCCCGGATGATGCAGCCCGAGCGCCAGATCGAGGCCACCGCGCCGAGGTCGATGTCCCAGCCGTACGCCTCGCTGCCCGCCCTGATCTGGTGAAAGCCCTGCGTGTACGACACGAGCTTGGACGCGTAGAGCGCCTGCTCGACCCGGTCGGCGAACGCGGCCGCCTCCGCGTCGTCGAGCGGGCTCGCCACGGGCCCCGGCAGCCCGCGCGACGCCTGCCGCAGATCGGTGTGGCCGGACACCGAACGGGCGAAGACCGCCTCCGCGATGCCCGAGACGGGTACGCCCAGATCGAGCGCGATCTGGACCGTCCACCGCCCCGTGCCCTTCTGCTCCGCCTCGTCGGCGACGACATCGACGAAGGGCTCCTCGGTGGCGTCGTCGATGTGCGCGAGCACCTCCGCGGTGATCTCGATCAGGTACGAGTCGAGGCGGCCGGTGTTCCACGAGCGGAAGGTCCTGGAGATCCGCTCGGGACTGTATCCGGCGACGGCGCGCAGCAGGTGGTACGCCTCGGCGATCAGCTGCATGTCGGCGTACTCGATGCCGTTGTGGACCATCTTGACGAAGTGGCCCGCCCCGTCCGGCCCGATGTGGGTGACGCAGGGCGTGCCGTCCTTCGCCTTCGCGGCGATCTTCTCCAGCAGCGGGCCCAGGGACGCGTAGGACTCGGCCGAGCCGCCCGGCATGATGCTCGGGCCGTGCAGCGCCCCCTCCTCGCCGCCGGAGATGCCCGTTCCGACGAAGTGGATCCCGAGCTCCCGCATGTCCCTCTCGCGGCGCCTGGTGTCCTCGAAGTGCGCGTTGCCTCCGTCGATGACGACGTCACCGGGCTCCAGCAGCGGCGCGAACTCCCGGATGACCGCGTCCGTAGGGTCGCCCGCCTTCACCATGACGACCAGGCGGCGCGGCCGTTCCAGGGCGGCGACGAAATCCTCGGCGCTCTCCGTGGGTACGAATGTGCCCTCGTCGCCGAATTCTTCGACGAGGGCCCGCGTCTTGGCCGCCGTGCGGTTGTGCACCGCGACCGTGAAACCGTTGCGTGCGAAGTTGCGGGCGAGATTGCTGCCCATTACCGCGAGCCCCGTTACACCGATCTGGGCTTTACCACTCATACGTGAGCTCCTGGGGTGTCCGTGTCTGCGTCCGTAGGGATACGTGCCGGGGGACCGGGCTGTTCATCGATCTTCCGGCCACTCGGGAGGCCGCGCATGCCGAGCCGGTCCGGCCGGAGGAAAGGCGGCCTGAATGTGGGTCAATATGCCACCGGCAGGGGAGAGTTCGGGGGATAGTGGGATCCGCAGGCCGGCATACGGACCCTTGTCACGGCCCGTACGGGGCCGTACTTTTGCCGATTGCGACGTGTCCGAAACGCGTGACGTGAGTGGGGGAACCGAGCATGGCCGCAACCGGTCGACACCGCCGGTACCAGCCGAGCCGTATCAACCGTGCATCGCTGACGGTCACGGCAGGCGGCGCCGGAATAGCTTTGCCACTTGTCGCGCCGGGAGCGGCGGACGCCGCTTCGGTGGACGTCTGGGAGAAGGTCGCGGCGTGCGAATCGACCAACAACTGGCAGATCAACACGGGTAACGGCTATTACGGCGGATTGCAGTTCAAGCAGTCCACCTGGCAGGCGTACGGCGGTACGGCATACGCCCCGCGCGCCGACCTGGCCACCAAGGACGAGCAGATCGTCGTGGCCGAGAAGGTGCTGAAGGGGCAGGGGCCGACGGCCTGGCCGCTGTGTTCCGTACGGGCCGGCCTGACCCGCGGCGGCGACGTGCCGGACGTCGCCGCGCGGTCCGGGGCGGCCGCGCAGGCGAAGAAGGCGCCGGCCCCCGAGCGCCGCGCGGCCGGGGGCGCCGGGCGGGCGGAGGCGATGGGCAAGGCCACGGCGAAGGCCGAGGCCACGCCGAAGGCCAAGGGCAACGGCAGGACGTACACCGTCGCGGGTGGTGACACCCTCTCCACCATCGCGGACGCCGAGGACGTCAGGGGCGGCTGGCAGCGCCTGTACGCCGCCAACCGCGAAGTCGTCGGCGGCGACCCCGACCTGATCATCCCCGGACAGCGTCTGTCGCTGGACGGCAAGCAGAGATCCAAGCCGGGCGCGAAGACACGGCCCGCAGCCGGCAAGGGCGGCGAGGTCGACCGCGCCTCCGTCCCCAGGCCGCCCAAGAAGGAGAGCAGGTCCCGGGGGATGTCCGCCCCGGTCGAGTCCGGCCCCAGTACGCCCTACCGCGCGGCCGGATCCTCCTGGGCCAAGGGCTACCACACCGGCGTCGACTTCCCGGTGCCCACCGGTACCGCCGTGAAGTCCGTCGCTTCCGGCCGGGTCGTCTCGGCCGGCTGGGGCGGGGCGTACGGCTATCAGGTCGTCATCCAGCACGCCGACGGCAAGTACAGCCAGTACGCGCACCTGTCGGCGCTCACCGTCCGCGAGGGCCAGAAGGTGGGTGGCGGCCAGCGCATCGGCCGCTCGGGTTCCACCGGCAACAGCACCGGCCCCCACCTCCACTTCGAGATCCGCACCGGGCCCGGTTACGGCTCGGACATCGACCCGCTGGCCTACCTCAGGGCGGGCGGCGTCACCGTCTGAGTCCGCGTGTGCGGCCGTGCCGCCGGACGCCGTGTCCGCGGACGCGGCTGCGGCGCGGCCGGCGCCGTCCGCGTTGCCCCTGCCGCCGGTGCGGGCTGGGGTGCGGGCTGCGGTGACATCGGTGGCGCCGATGCCTGCGGCGGTACACCGGGCAGCCCGGCCGGCCGCTCGGCGTGCGCCCCGAGCCGCTCCGTCGTCAGCAGGATGAGCCCGCCCGCCGCGACGACCCCGCAGCCCAGCGCCAGGGCCGTGCCGGTCGCGCCGTACCGGAAGTGCTCGCCGAAGAGCATGATGCCGACGGCGGCCGCGACCACCGGGTTGGCCACGGTGACCGTGGCCAGCGGGGCGGCCAGACCGGCGCCCCGGTAGGCCGCCTGGGAAAGCATCATGCCCGCGGCCGCCAGCCCCGCGATCGTCAGCAGGCTCGGCAGTTGGGCATTCGGCCCGTCGAGTCCGCCCGCCGCCGTCCAGTCGACCGCCACCGTCTTGGTGAACACAGAGGCGATGCCGAACGCGACGCCCGCCGCCGTCGCCAGCAGGATGCTGCGTACGACGGCCCGGTGCACCCGCTGTGCCACGAGGAACAGCGCGGCCACCGCCCCGAAGGTCACCAGTGCCACCGCCAGCCGCTCGCCGCCGCCCAGCGACTGCGCGTCGGCCGTGCCGGTCAGCGACAACAGGCCCGCGAGACCCGCCGACGCCATGATCGCGCCGCGCCACGCGGCGGCGCCCGCCCTGCGGCGGACGAAGACGGCGGCCATCGGCAGTGCGAAGACGATGGTCAGCGCACCCAGCGGCTGGACCAGGCTCAGCGGCCCGTACGCCAGCGCCCCCACGTGCAGCAGCGCGCCGAGCCCGTTGAGCGCCACGGCGGCCCACCAGGCGGCGTGGCGCAGCGGGGCGTACGGACGGGACGGGGTCGTGGCCGCGACGCGCTCCTGCACGATGGCCCCGGCCGCGTAGGCGACAGCGGAGACCAGCGCCAGCAGCACGGACAGCGCGAGAGCACTCATGTGCTCCACGATGTCTCTTCCCGGCGTTCACGTCGTCGTCCTTGAGCACGCATTCGGACGTACTGCCGACGTAGTACGGCGTACCTCTCAGGTCCTCCTCCCGGTGGTATGTCCCCTCCCAGGGGTGGAGGACAACAGGCGCCCCACCCGTCCCGGCGGCGTGTGAGACTTGCCCCGGCGAGAGGGCGGGCAGGACATGGACCTGGCGGAAGTGGCATCGGTGGGCGGTTTCTTCGCCCTGCGTACCGGAAGACCCGACGAGGGCGCCCACGTGCCGCTCGCACGGATCTACGCGGGCGACACGACCCCGCTGACCTTCCGCGTCGACAAGGTCGCCGCGCGGCTAGGCGCCCCGGAGCGCAGGGTCGCCGCCTCCGTCGCGCAGCTGGGGCTCGCCGCCCGGCTGTGGTCGCTCGCCCTCGGCCCGGCGGCGCTGTACGGCGAGTTCCCCGACCTCCCGCCGGAGGGTCTGCGGTGGGACGCCGACCTGACGTCGCCGCACGACCTGTGGCTGGTGGAGCCGCCGCGTCCGCTGCCCGCCACCGCCGAGCGGATCCGCGAGGTGGTCCAGTACGGCCATCTCGAACCCCTCGCGGACGCGCTGGGCCGGGACGGCCGGATCTCGCGCCCCCTGCTGCGCGGGAACGCGGGCTCGGCGCTGGCCGGCGCCGCCCGTGAGCTCCACACCTGGGCGCGGAAGAACGGGCGGCCCGAGGTGGGGGAGCGGGCCCTGGCTCTGGCCGCCGAGTTGTTCCGCCATCCCGCCCTGCGCTCCACCGGCACTCTGGACGGCGCGTCCTTCCGCCGCGCGAGCTGCTGCCTCTACTACCGTTGCCCGTCCGGTGGTCTGTGCGGCGACTGCGTGTTCGAGCGTCCTCCGCTGCGGTCTTCCGCCGGGCGCGGATCTGAGTGACCATCAAGGGAAGGCGACGACGGGGGGACCGCGGTGAAGGTGGGACTGCTCACCCGCGAGTATCCGCCCGACGTCTACGGCGGGGCCGGCGTCCATGTCGAGTTCCTGGCACGGGAGTTACGGTCCCTCGCCGAGGTCGACGTGCACTGCTGGGGCCCCGGTGACCCCCGCGCCGCGGTCTACGGCCACCGCCCCGACAGCGCACTCGCCGACGCCAACGAAGCACTGCGCGCCTTCTCGGTCGACCTGTCGATGGCAGCCGCGCTCGAAGACCGCGACCTGGTGCACTCCCACACCTGGTACACCGCACTGGCCGGCCACGCCGGGAAGCTGCTGTACGGCATCCCGCACGTCATGACCGCCCACTCACTGGAGCCCCTGCGCCCCTGGAAGGCCGAGCAGCTGGGCGGCGGCTACGCCCTTTCCAGCTGGGCCGAGCGCACTGCGATCGAGTCGGCCGACGCCGTCGTCGCCGTCTCGCACGGCATGCGCGCCGACATCCTGACCAGCTATCCGGCGCTCGACCCCGGCCGGGTGCGCGTCGTGCACAACGGCATCGACACCTCGCTCTACCGGCCCGATCCGCACACGGACGTGCTGGACCGCGTCGGCATCGACCGGGGGCGCCCGTACGCCCTGTTCGTCGGCCGCATCACCCGCCAGAAGGGCGTTCCCCACCTGCTGCGGGCGGCGCGCCGGCTCCACCCGGCCACGCAGCTCGTCCTGTGCGCCGGCGCCCCCGACACCCCGGAGATCGAGCGGGAGTTCCGCGAACTCGTCGACGAGCTGCGCCGCACCCGCGACGGCGTGCACTGGGTCGAGCGGATGCTGCCGCGCCCCGACGTCGTCCAACTCCTCACCCACGCGGCCGTGTTCGTCTGCCCCTCGGTGTACGAACCGCTGGGCATCGTCAACCTGGAGGCGATGGCGTGCGGCACGCCCGTCGTGGCCTCGGCGGTCGGCGGCATCCCCGAGGTCGTCGAGCACGGCGGCACCGGCCTGCTCGTTCCGTACGACGAGGCGGACCCCGGTGGCTTCGAGGCGGGCCTGGCGGCCGCCGTCGACCGGCTGGCCGGCGACCGGGACACCGGAAGGCGGATGGGCGCGGCGGGACGCGAGCGCGCGGTGCGCGAGTTCGGCTGGGGCGCCGTGGCGCGCCGCACGGCCGATGTGTACGAGGAGATCCTCAAGTCCAGGTAGCAAGAAGGGGGCGGCAGATGCGCGGTGGACCTTCGGTGCTCGGGATCGTACTGGCAGGCGGGGAGGGCAAGCGGCTGATGCCGCTCACCGCCGACCGGGCCAAACCGGCGGTGACGTTCGGCGGCACGTACCGGCTCGTCGACTTCGTCCTGTCGAACCTGGTGAACGGCGACATCATGCGCAACTGTGTGCTGACGCAGTACAAGTCGCACTCGCTCGACCGCCATGTGACGACCACCTGGCGGATGTCCAGCCTCCTCGGCAACTACGTCACCCCGGTCCCCGCCCAGCAGCGGCTCGGGCCGCGCTGGTACCTGGGGAGCGCGGACGCGATCCTCCAGTCGCTCAACCTCGTGTACGACGAACAGCCCGACTACATCGCCGTGTTCGGGGCCGACCACGTGTACCGCATGGACCCGCGGCAGATGCTCCAACGCCACATCGAGAGCGGCGCCGGGGTGACGGTCGCCGGTATCCGGGTGCCGCGCTCCCAGGCGTCGTCGTTCGGCGTCATCACACCCGCCGCCGACGGGACCAGGATCGAGCGGTTCCTGGAGAAGCCCACCGACCCGCCGGGCCTGCCCGGGGACCCGCGCCGCGTCTTCGCCTCCATGGGCAACTACATGTTCACCGCGAAGGTGCTCGTCGACGCCCTGCACCGGGACGCCGAGGACGAGAACTCGGTGCACGACATGGGCGGTTCGATCCTGCCCATGCTCACCGAGCGCGGGGTGGCGCAGGTGTACGACTTCGACGACAACCACGTGCCGGGGGAGACGCCGCGCGAGCACGGCTACTGGCGCGACGTCGGCACGCTCGACACGTACTACGACGCCCATATGGACCTCATCTCCGACCAGCCGCAGTTCAGCCTGCACAACCGTCGCTGGCCCGTCTACACCCACCCCGGTCAGCTGCCGCCGGCCCGTTTCGTCTCCGGCGGCATCGCGGGCGAGTCGATCGTCAGCGCCGGATGCTGCATCGGCGGCCAGGTCACCCGGTCCGTGCTCTCGCCGGGGGTGGTGGTGGAGGAGGGGGCCGTGGTGCAGGGGTCCGTCCTGCACGACAACGTCCGCATCGGCCGGGGCGCCGTCGTCAGGGGTTCGATACTGGACAAGAACGTCGACGTACCGCCCGGGGCGACGATCGGCGTGAACCCGGAGCGTGACGAGCAGCTCTACACGGTCTCCGGGAGCGGCGTCGTCGCGCTCGGCAAGGGACAGGTGGTGGCGTGACCCCCGGGTGTGAGATGCGTCGCTGCGCGTGCCGTACAGGGGCGAGCGGTTTGGCACCGCGTGCCCCGCTTGCGTAAAGTTCGGATTTTGGTACTTCACAAGCGGCACATGCGGCACGAGCACACGAGGACAGCAGCGGCGATGACGGTGACAGAGGACAGTCCGGCGGCGTACGGCGACATCCCGGACGGCCAGGACACCCAGGCGTTCGGCCCCGGCATCGACCCGGACCGCATGGCCGTCTGTCTGAGCGTGCTCGACGAGCTCGACAAGCTGGACGTCGACCACCCCGACGCCATCGCGGTACGCCGCGCCACCGCAGGCATCTACCGGACCGTGAAGCAGCGCCGCCGCCAGGAGCGCCGTGCCGCGAAGACGGCCCACGACCGGGCCGTCACGCACGCGACCGCGACCGGTTCGGCCGACCGCATCGACGACGAGACGCAGGGCGTCCTGCCGTCCTCCTCGGCGACCGCCGAAATCGCGGGCATACTCCAGCGGCCCCGCTCCTGCTACATCTGCAAGACGCGTTACGTCGAGGTCGACGCCTTCTACCACCAGCTGTGCCAGAAGTGCGCCGCCGAGAACCGCGCCCGCCGCGACGCCCGCACCGACCTGACCGGCCGGCGCGCGCTGCTCACCGGTGGCCGCGCCAAGATCGGTATGTACATCGCGCTGCGGCTGCTGCGCGACGGCGCGCACACCACCATCACCACCCGCTTCCCCAACGACGCGATCCGCCGCTTCAAGGCGATGGCGGACAGCGACGAGTGGATCCACCGCCTCAAGATCGTCGGCATCGACCTGCGCGACCCGGCCCAGGTCGTCGCGCTCGCCGACTCGGTCGCGGCCGAGGGCCCGCTCGACATCCTGATCAACAACGCCGCGCAGACCGTACGCCGCTCCCCGCGCGCGTACAGCGAGCTGATCGGCGCCGAGTCCGCCCCGCTGCCCGCCGGTGAGCTGCCGGCCGCCGAGGTCATCGGCGCCTTCGGCTCCGGCGCCCAGCTCTCCCTGCCCACGGCCCGTCCGGAGGGCCTCACCGCCCAGCAGGTCACCGACCTGGCGCTGGTGACGGGCTCGACGTCGCTCGCCAGGATCGAGGCGGGCACGGCGATCGACGCCGGCGGGCTCGTACCCGACCTGGACGACACGAACAGCTGGATCCAGACAGTTTCCGAGGTCGACCCGGTCGAGCTGCTCGAAGTGCAGCTGTGCAACTCGACGGCGCCGTTCATCCTGATCAGCCGGCTGCGCCCGGCGATGGCCGCCGCCGCCGCCAAGCGCAAGTACGTCGTCAACGTCTCCGCGATGGAAGGTGTGTTCAGCCGCGGCTACAAGGGCGCGGGCCACCCGCACACCAACATGGCCAAGGCCGCGCTGAACATGCTCACCCGCACCAGCGCCCAGGAGATGCTGGAGACCGACGGCATCCTGATGACCGCCGTCGACACCGGCTGGATCACCGACGAGCGCCCGCACCCCGACAAGATCCGGCTGGCCGAGGAGGGCTTCCACGCCCCGCTCGACCTGATCGACGGCGCGGCCCGCGTCTACGACCCGATCGTGCGCGGCGAGGACGGCGAAGACCTCTTCGGTGTCTTCCTCAAGGACTACGCCCCCGCCAACTGGTAAGAATCCGGCATCGCGCCGGCGATGAGCCGGCAGTGAGCGGACACAGGTCCGGTGCGTGACGCCCGTCGTGGGTGCGTCACCCACCGGACTTTTGTGTACGGCCGCCGGCTCCGGCATGCGTCGGCGTACCGCACCCCGGCTGAACAGGGCGTGAAGGGCGACAGGCCGAAAGGTGACGTAAACCATCGAGCGGAACCGCGCTCATATGGGTACTCTGTTGGACACGGACAGCCTCACCCAGGCCACTCCATTCTGAACAACCGGCGCCACCGCGACCGAACTGCCCCAAATTCCCTGACCCCTCGGGCGCTCAGGTCGCCGTCGGCCCAGGCCGAGGCGATACGTCCGACGGGTTGCGCGACACAAAGGAGTGCGCGGTGACGCCAGAAATGACAAAGCAGGACAAGCGTTCGCATGAACGCGGCGAACGGGCCGGTCAGGCCCGCCGTCGCAGGCCCGACGAACTCGGCAGCCTCGAAGTGTGGTCCCGGTCCGCCCCGATCAGACTGGCCGGGTACGAGGACGACCTGGCAGAGCCGCACATCCTGCCCGGCATCGACTGAGCGAACCCTGTGCGACGGCGCCCCCCCTGCTTGGCCAGTGCGGCCCGGCAGGGGGGACGCCGTGCGTCAGCGGGGGTGCTCCCCGCCGGCCGGCGGCTCCACCTCCAGGAAGCGCCGCCGGCGAGGTCCCCGGTACAGCAGGGCCGTCCAGCCGAGACGGCCCAGTTCGGTGGCGCACCCGGTCAGCGCCTCGTGTTCCTCCTGGGCGGCGCCGCCGCCGGGCGGGCCGAGCCACTCCACGCGGGCCGTTCCCGCCCGCTCGCCCGCGCCGACGCGGTAGCCGGTCGCGGTGCGCGCGCCGCCGGCGTCGACGGCGGAGGGCGCGTAGCCCGCTGCCTCCAGCGCCAGAGCCACGGACCGCACCACCTGGTTGGTCTCCCACGCCGCCGGTACGGCCTCCGGGTCTCCGGCCTCGGTGTTCGTCAGGCGCCGGATCTGCATCAGCCCTTCGAACGCGACCCGCACCTCGGCGGCCCGCCGCGCACCGGACGCATCCCCGGCCCCTGGCGCCGGTCCGTCGCCGGTCGCTGCCTCGAACGCTCCCGCCGTCATCGCTCCGCCCGCCTCCGGCCTGCCTTCCGGTTCATCCGGACGCCGATTCTGTCAGTACGGCGCCGTACGGGCGAGAGCCATCGGCGGCCGGAACTCGCGGACGAGCGTGCGGTGCCACCAGGCGCGCGTCTCCCGCAGTTCGCGCCAGGTGGTGAATCGGTAGCGGTAGACGCGGGCCCGGACATGGGTGGGCGGGGCGTCGGGGAAGGGGTTGGTCCGCAGCAGCCGCAGCGTCGCCGGGTCGCCCGTCAGCAGCCGCTCGACGAACGGGTCGAACCAGGCATACGCGTAGGCGGGGGAGAGCGCCGCGAACCACATCATCCAGTCGAGGCGCAGATGGTACGGCGCGAACTGGCGCGGCAGTCTGCGCGGATCGCCCGGCTTGCCCTTGAACTCGTACGCGCGCCACACCGTGCCCCGGTGCACCACCGGTTCGTCCGTACCCTCGACGACGATCTCCTGACGGACGCGGCTGATGCTTCCGAACGCGCCGTA
This sequence comes from Streptomyces agglomeratus, assembly GCF_001746415.1. NCBI lineage: Bacteria > Bacillati > Actinomycetota > Actinomycetes > Kitasatosporales > Streptomycetaceae > Streptomyces > Streptomyces agglomeratus. The sequence goes on along the minus strand of NZ_MEHJ01000001.1, from coordinate 1,230,919 downwards.
GGCGTTGACCAGGTGAAGCGGATCGTACGAACGGTTCATCGCCTGGCGCCGGGAGAGCAGATTGCGCGCGGGCCGGTAACTGAGGGCGAGCACCAGCGCGGTGACGGCGATGACCAGCACCTCGTACCAGAGCGGGGAGGCGGGCAGGTCCGGCGCGGTGACCCAGGGAGAGAAGTCGATGGCCGAGACCGCCAGAACGATCGTCAGCCAGTTCAGCCAGGCGAAGTTTCCGGAGAGCACCAGCCACAGCTGCGTCAGGATCATCAGGCCGGCCGCCGCCCCCGCTACCGGCTGCGGCGTGAACAGCAGTACGGGAACCAGTAGCTGGGTCACGTGGTTGGCCGCCACCTCCACCCGGTGCAGCGGTCTGGGCAGGTGATGGAAGAACCAGCTCAGCGGGCCCGGCATCGGCTGCGTCTCGTGGTGGTAGTCGAGGCAGGTCAGCTTCCGCCAGCAGAGGTCGCCGCGGATCTTGATCAGTCCGGCTCCGAACTCCACCCGGAACAGGACCCAGCGCAGCAGCCACAGCACCAGCACGGGCGGGGCGGTGCGCTCGTTGCCGAGGAAGACGGCGAGGAACCCGGCCTCCAGGAGCAGCGACTCCCAGCCGAACGCGTACCAGGTCTGCCCGACATTGACGACGGACAGGTACAGCGCCCACAGGACCGCCCACATCAGCATCGCGGTCCACAGCGGAAGCCGGTCCGCCGCGCCCGCGACGAGCGCCGCCGCCAGCAGCACGCCCGCCCACGCGCACCCCGCGAAGAACCGGTCCGAGTAGTGGAGGTGGAAGAGGGTCGGCGACTCGCGCCAGGGAACCCGACGGAGATACGCCGGCACCGGCAGGATGCCCCGGGAGCCGATGAGCGCGCGGAACTGAAGCGCGGCGGCGAGGAAAGCGACCAGATACACGGCGGCCAGGGCCCGCTGGAAGACCAGCCGGCTCAGCCAGTAGTCGGGCTCGGTGAACCACTCCATCACGCCCATTATCGGCGTACGGGTGCTCCCGCGGCGATCCGCTGGAGGGTCCTGCCGAGGCGCCGGGCGTACCAGTGCTGGCAGACGGGCACGAAGGATCCGGCGAGCCGGGTGTACCAGCGGCCCGGCAGGCTGAACGCGGTGACGGTGAACCACACCGTTCCGTCGTCGGCCAGCTCCACGACGAACGACTCCTCGCCGCGTTCCGGGTGCCGGCCCGTCGTCCCGTACGCGAATCCGGTCCGGTCGCTCTCGTACGCCGTCCAGACGACCACGCACGGTGCGGTCAGGCGCAGCGGTCCGATGCCGATCGCGCACTCGACGGCCACGCCGGGCTCGGCCCGCGCGGCGTCCGCCCGTACCCGCACGCCCGACGCCCGGTGCAGCCGCCAGGTGGTCACCGCCCTGCCCGCCGCTTCGAAGGCGGCGCGTCCGGCGCCCACGGGAACGCGGTGGCGCAGGTGGTGGTAGCCGGCGGGCAGGGTGTCCTGCCGGGTGGCGCCGACCTCGGGGTAGGTGAAGGTGCTCATACGGTGTTCTCCTTGGCGAATCGTGGGTCGAGTCGTCGGTCGAGTCGCCGCCAGGCCAGCACCGCGCACAGTGCGAACCCCAGCGCGTTGCCCAGACCGTGGGTGGCGGCCATCCAGGTCAGACCGGGGTGCGGAAGGCCGGTCGCTTCGCCGAGCGCCCAGCTGAGGGCCAGCAGCATCGTCGCGACCAGGACGGCGGCCGAAACGGCGAGCAGCGTGCGGGTCGTCCGGTCCTGTCGGTCGTCCCGTACGTCCTGCCAGGTCAGCAGCGCCACCGCCCACATGCCGGCGGTGAGTACGACGGCTCCGGCCAGCTCGGCCCAGTCGTCGACGAAGTACCCGGCCAGCACGAGCAGCGTGCCGAGCGGCACGCTCAGCGCCGCGAACCGGCCGGCCGGCCGGTTCGCGGTCGTCCGGCACACCAGCCCCGCCACCAGGGCGGCTGCGAAGCCCGCGAAGTGGAAGTGGGGCACGGTGAGCGCGAGGATCTCCAGGTCGAAGCCGAACAGTTCGTGCCCCGACCGCTCGGCGACCAGCGCGAGGCCCGCGACCGACGGGGTCGCGAGCGCGGTGAGTACGGCGATCTCGGCCGGGTCGAGCGAGCGGGTCCGGGCCAGCCGCGCCGGGGCGTGCAGCGCGAGGGCCAGCGTTCCGGCGGCGTACACCGCGGCGAGCGCGGTGGCGGCCGGGCCGCGCGGCAGCCACAGAGCGACGGCTCCCGGCGCCGCGAGCAGCGGCCACAGCCGCCGGATCCGGGTGAGCCCGGGCGAACCGAAGAGCCGCAGCCCCATGGGGACGATGACGAGCATCCCGAGCATCACGATCAGATTGACCAGCACGGACACCGCGAACCCCCTGTTTGAACGTGTTCAAATCATCTCGGGGCGACCCTACGGTGAAAATTGAACACGTTCAAGTCTCTGTTCCCGGGTGCGGACCGCCCCGGGCTCCCGCACCTGGCGGCGGGCGGCGTACCAGGGGGCGGCCGCCGTCCCGCATGCGCCCGCCGCGAGCTGCGCCTAGCGTGAGCCCATGGACGCGGGCGCAGGGGGCGGCGGGGCGGCGGAGTACTGCCGCTGCTGGGAGCGGAAAGGCGGTGTGGCGTGCTGCTTTTTCGATGTGTACGGGTCCGTGCTCGGCATGGGGGGCTTCGACTGGGACCTCGACAGCGGGCTCATGCGGATGGACGAGTCCGCCCTCGCCGTCTTCGACCTGCGCCCCGACGAGTACTCCGGCCGCCCGGAGGAGCTCGCCGGCCGTGTGCCGCCCACCGAGGCGGCCCGCCTGGACGCCCAGGTCTCCCAGGCGCTGAAGGACGGCAGCGTGACGTACGGCGCCTACTTCCGCATCCGCTGCCGCGACGGCAGCCTGCGCTGGACCCACACCCAGGGCTGCGTACGCCGTGACACCACCGGCCGGCCGCGCCGCATCATCGGCATCGTCCGCGACGCCACCCAGGAACTCGCCGACTCCACCGACCGGCTCGAACACGACGCGGAACGGCGCCGCAAGACCAGCCTGGTCCAGGGCACGACCGCCGCACTCGCCCACGCGCGCACCGTCAAGGACGTCATCGACGTGCTCAACGACTCGCAGGGCCTGGAGAACCTCGGCGCGACCAGCCTCGTGATGGGGCTGGTCGAGGCGGGCCGCATCCATCTCGTCGCCGACGGCCCCGACGGCTCGTTCGTGCCCGGCACCCGCTACACGCGGATCGACGAGCAGTACCCGATGAGCGAGGTGGTCCGTACCCTCGCGCCCCGTTTCATCGAGTCGCCGGAAGACTTCGCCAACTCCTACCCGATGCTCTGGCCGCACATCAGGGGCCTCGGCATCACCTCCGCCGCCTACCTGCCGCTGATCGCCCAGGCCCGCCCCGTCGGCGCGCTGGGGCTGCTGTACGGCGACCGGATCGGGTTCACCTCAGACGAGCGCAACGTCCTGATCGCGCTGGGCAGCAGCATCGCGCAGAGCCTCCAGCGGGCCATGCTCTTCGAGCAGGACAAGGACCTGGCCGAGGGCCTCCAGCAGGCCATGCTGCCGCGCCGTATCCCGTCCGTCCCCGGTGCGCAGATCGCCGTCCGCTACCGTGCGGCCCGCCTCGGCCGTGACGTCGGCGGCGACTGGTACGACGTGATTCCGCTGCCGGGCGGACGCGTCGGCGCCGTCATCGGCGACGTACAGGGCCATGACACGCACGCCGCCGCCGTCATGGGACAGCTGCGCATCGTGCTGCGCGCGTACGCCGCCGAGGGCCACACGCCGGCCACGGTGATGGCACGGGCGTCCGTATTCCTCGACGAGCTGGACACCGACCGCTTCGCCACCTGTACGTACGCCGAGACCGACCTGACCACCGGGGTGGTCCAGCTCGTACGGGCCGGTCACATCGACCCGCTCGTGCGCCACGCCGACGGCACGTGCCGCCGGCTGCCCGTCGAGGGCGGCCTGCCGCTCGGCCTCTCGGCGGAGTTCGGTCAGCTCGAATACCCGGTGACGACGGTCGAGCTCGACCCCGGCCAGGCCCTGCTGCTGTGCACCGACGGGCTCGTGGAACTGCCGGGCGCCGACCTCGACGACGGCATGCAGATGCTTTCCGCCCTGGTCCGCACCGGGCCCCGCGACCTCCAGCAGCTCGCCGACAAACTGTGCGAAGTCGTCGACGAGCGGGGCGGCGAGGACGATGTGGCGCTGCTGCTGCTCCTCCGCAAGGGCGCGGACGTACCCAGGGCCGGCGGGCGGCTACAGCAGCACGTCGCGCAGAACGACCCCGAAGCGCTGAGCTCGGCGCGGCACATGGTCCGGGCGGCGGTCCGGGCCTGGGGGGCCCGCGAGCGCGCGGACGAGATCGAGCTGGCCGCCGACGAGCTGATGACCAACGCGCTGATGCACACGGACGGCGGGGCCGTCATCACCGCCCGCGTACTGGCCGGCGCCGAGCGCAGACTGCGGATCGAGGTCGAGGACCGCTCCAGCGCGCTGCCGCGCCGCCGAGAGGCGGGGGAGTCGGGGGTGTCGGGGCGGGGGCTGATGCTCGTCGACCGGCTGGCGGACGTGTGGGGCGTCGAATCGCGGGGCAGCGGCAAGTGCGTCTGGTGCGAGTTCGTCGTGCCCGACCGGCCCTGAGCGCTCCTGACCATACTGTTCGGTAACGTTCTGTGGTCAGGTCGTACTTGACCGTAGCCGATCGTTCGGTATTGACTGCGGCTCTCCCACCGGCCACCGACGACGTGAGGGCTCATTGAGCACCGAGCTTCTGGCACCGCTTGACCTGGCGTTCTGGCACCTCGAATCCACCGAACATCCCATGCACCTGGGCGCCCTCGCCTTCTTCGAGGGCACGTCGGCGGCCGACGGTGACCGGGTCGCCGGGCTGCTGGCCGGGCGCGCCGCCGCCATCCCCCGGCTGAGAATGCGCGTACGCGCCGTCCTGCTCCCCGTGGGCGGGGCGGCCTGGTTCGCGGCCAAGGACTTCGACGTACGCCGCCACGTACGGCAGATCCGGCTCCCCGGCGGGGACTTCGCCGCCCACGCCACCGGGATCGCCGGCGAGCTGATGGAACAGCCGCTCGAACGCGGACTGCCGCCCTGGGAGATGTACGTCCTGACCGCCGCGGACTCCGGGATGTTCGCCGTACTCGTCAAACTGCACCACGCCCTCGCCGACGGCATGCGCGCCGTCGCCATCGGAGCCGGCATCTTCGACCAGATCGCGGGCGCGGGCGCGGCGGGAGCCCGGCGGGAGCGCAGCGTGCCGCCCCGGTCGTGGCTGCCGGGGCCGCACCAGGTCGTCGGCTTCGCCCGCGACCGGATCGAGGAGCTGAGCCGGGCCGTCGGCATCGGTGCCTCCGTGATGCGGGCCAGCAGGTTCGACCTGCGGGGGGCGAGCGCGTTCGCGGCGGGCTCCAGCGGGACCCGGCGGCTCGCCACCGCCGTGCTGGGGCTGGACGACGTACGCGGGATCCGCCGGGTCTCGGGCGGCACGGCGAACGACGTGCTCCTCGCCGTCGTCGCCGGAGGTCTGCGCCGCTGGATGCTGGAGCGCGGCGAACCGCTGCCCGGCGCCGACCCGCGCGCCCTCGTGCCGGTGTCCCGGCGCCGCCCCGGCAGCGCGGCGGCCTCCGGCAACAGACTGTCGGCCTACCTGCTGGGGCTGCCCGTCTCCGAGCCCGACCCCTGGGCGCGGCTGACCGCCGTGCGCCGGGCCATGGACCGCAACAAGGCCGAAGGGCCGGGGCGCGGCGCCGGCGCGGTCGCCGTGCTGGCCGACCACCTCCCGCCGCTCGCCCACCGGTTCGGCGCCCCGATCGCGGGCAGCGCGGCGCGGATGCTCTTCGACGTACTCGTGACGAGCGTGCCGCTGCCCCGCTCCACCCTCTCGCTGGGCGGCAGCCCGCTGCGCGCGCTCTACCCGATGGCGCCCCTCGCCCGGGGCCAGTCCCTGGCCGTCGCCCTCACGACGTACGGCGGACGGGTGCACGTCGGCCTCGTCGCGGACGCCAAGGCGGTCCCCGACCTGGACCGGCTGGCCGAGAGCATGACCGACGAGACGGCAGCCCTGCTGCGGGCCGCCACGGGCTGAGGCACGCTGGGAACATGCCCGAACTGCCGGAAGTCGAAGCGCTGCGCGAGTTCCTCGACGCGCACCTGGTCCACCGGGAGATCACCCGCGTCGTCCCGGCCGCGATCAGCGTGCTCAAGACGTACGACCCGCCGCTCTCCGCGCTGGAGGGCGCCGCGGTGACCTCCGTCGGACGGCACGGCAAGTTCCTCGACATCGCAGCGGGCGGCCTGCACATGGTGACCCACCTCGCCCGGGCGGGCTGGCTGCGCTGGAAGGACGACCTGCCGGCCGAGCCGCCGCGCCCCGGCAAGGGGCCGCTCGCGCTGCGCGTCGCCCTGGCGGGCGGCGCGGGTTTCGACCTGACGGAAGCCGGCACGAAGAAGAGCCTCGCCGTGTACGTCGTACGCGATCCGGCGGACGTGCCGGGCATCGCCCGGCTCGGCCCCGATCCGCTCGCCGACGGTTTCGGACGCGACCGGTTCGCGGAGCTGCTGCACGGTGAACGACGGCAGCTCAAGGGAGCCCTGCGCGACCAGAGCCTGATCGCCGGGATCGGCAACGCGTACAGCGACGAGATCCTGCACGTGGCGAAGATGTCGCCCTTCAAGCCCGTCGCGAACCTGACCGACGACGAGATCACGACGCTGTATGAGGCGCTGCGCGGCACCCTCGCCGAGGCGGTCGAGCGATCGCGCGGGGTGGCCGCGGGGCGGCTGAAGGCGGAGAAGAAGAGCGGGCTGCGGGTGCACGGCCGGACCGGGGAGGCGTGTCCGGTGTGCGGCGACACGATCCGCGAAGTGTCGTTCAGCGACTCGTCGTTGCAGTACTGCCCCACCTGCCAGACAGGCGGCAAGCCGCTCGCGGACCGCAGACTGTCACGGCTGCTCAAGTAACGCCCCTGGGGGCGTACGGGCAGGTGGCGTGGGGGTGGTCGGTGTCGCGGAGCGCGGGCGGCGGGCTCACGCCTCGATCGTGACCAGGTGCTTTCCGTTGAGCGTACGGACCTCGAAGCGGTCGATCTCGGCTCCGCTCAGCGCCGCGCCGCCCTGCGTGCGCAGCGGCTCCTCGTGGCCCGCGACGCCCGGCATTCCGTAGCCGCCCGGCGGGACCGCCCAGGTGGTGACCGTCTGCTCCTCGCCGTTCGTGCCGACGACGACCAGTTCGCAGGCCAGCGGCCCTTCGACCCGCGCGAGTTCGAGCCCGATCCCCGACCCCCAGGCGCGTTCCTGGAGCGCGACGGACGCCGAGACGCCGGATGCCGGATCGGTGGCGGCGTACTGCCGTACCGTTTCGCCGCCCTCCTCACCGGCCGGCGCCTGGAGCCCGAGCGCCGCGAGCGGCCCGGCGACGATCAGCGCAGCGGCCGCTGCGACCAGCCGCAGCCGGCGCCTGCCGCGCTGTCGGCGCCCCTCCTCCACCCGGTCGAGCAGCCGCTCCAGCAGCCCGGCCGACGGCCGCTGTGGCAGCGTCACCTGCGCGCCGCCGCCGGGATGCGCGTACGCGGCCAGCGTCGACTCCAGTCCGGCGAACTCGCCGAGCCGCACGGCGCACGTCACGCAGTCGGCCAGATGTTCCTCGAAGCGGAACGAATCCGCTGGATCGAGGACGCCGAGCGCGTACGCGCCGACGTCCCGATGCCGCTGGTCCGTGCTCATGGGGCAATTCCTTGGGGGCTCGCGTGGTTCGTGGGGTAACCGACCGGTCATTCTCAGGTACGTAGACCCCGGGGTTTTTGCTCACGCCACCAGGCGATCCGGCCGCATTTCTCCGCGGCCGGACGCTTCTCGTGAGCCCTGGCAGGCCGCCACGGAAGGGGAGGGTGACAGATGCCCACGTGGAGCCGCTGCTGGGCGTGTACGTCCTCGACGCCCCGCGGGCCGGCGGGAAGGCGGAGGTCGTCTCCCGCCTCGGCCGGTCCGGCGTGTGCCGCGCCGCCTGCCCGGAGGTGGCCGACGCCGCCGCTGCCGCCGCGGGACGACCCGGCGGCGGGCGGTGACAGTGCCTGACGCGCTCCCACCGCATGTGCGTACGCGACCCGTATGTCCGGGTCACCCCGCCTGCTCCTACACTCCCCACCATGTTGCGCGCACTGGCTGTCGACGACGAACGACCGGCACTGGAGGAACTCCTCTACCTGCTGCGCGCCGACCCCCGGGTCCGCAGCGCCGAAGGGGCCACCGACGCCACCGAGACCCTCCGCCGGATCAACCGCGCACTCGACGCGGGCCCCGACGGCGACGACGCCATCGACGTCGTCTTCCTCGACATCCACATGGCCGGGCTCACCGGACTCGACGTCGCCCGGCTCCTCGCCGGATTCGCCCGGCCGCCGCTCATCGTCTTCGTCACCGCCCACGAGGGTTTCGCCGTCCAGGCGTTCGACCTCAAAGCCGTCGACTACGTCCTGAAGCCGGTACGCAGGGAACGCCTCGCCGAAGCCGTACGCCGCGTCTGCGACCAGGTCGAGGCGAGCCCCGCCTTCACGGCAGGGGCCGCGACCGCTGCCCCGCCGCACGCCGCCGCCGCCGACCAGATCCCCGTCGAACTGGGCGGGGTGACCCGCTTCATCCCGATCGCCGACATCGCGTACGTCGAGGCGCAGGGCGACTACGCCCGCCTCCACACGCCCGCCGGCAGCCACCTCGTCCGCATCCCGCTCTCCACCTTGGAGGAGCGCTGGGCCGCCCGCGGCTTCGTCCGGATCCACCGGCGCCACCTCGTCGCCCTGGGCCGCATCGACGAACTGCGGCTGGACGCCGGGGTGACGACCGTGCGCGTCGGCGACGCCGAACTCGCCGTGAGCCGCCGCCACGCGCGGGAGCTGCGCGAACTGCTGATGCGCAGGGCCCGCGGCTGACCACCGGTTTCGGTTCTCCACCGGCCTCCGCTCTCCACCGGCCTCCGTTGACCACCGGCCTCCGCTCTCCACCGGCCTCCGCTGACCACCGGCCTCCGCTCTCCTGACGGCCCGGACCGCCGACCGACCCGGGCCGCCGTTCACCGCCGTACACCTGCCGCTCGCCGCAGCCGGTCCGCGGATGTCCCGTACACCCACCGTCCGCCACCTACGCTCGGTCGGGCCACCCGTCGGTCGGGCCACCCGTCACGTCGGGTCACCCGTCACGTCGGGTCACCCGTCACAAGGAGCCAGGATGTCCGACCTCGAGGCGCTGCTGGAGGAGCTGCGCGGCCTGCCGCCGACCCCGCCCTCCGACGCGCGTGACCTCGAAGCGCTGCTGACCAGGGTCAGGAGCGCGGCGGGCCGCTGGGCCGATGTGCTGTACGAGGTGCGGGAGGTCGCCCAGAGCATCGCGGGCCCGCGCACCGCCGCCGCCCTGGAGGTCGCCTTCCGCAGGGCCGAGGAGTCGTACGTCGAGCTGGAATTCGCGCTCGACGACTGCGGCCGGAGCAGCCGCACGTCCGGCGGTAAGTCCGCCCCCGGACCCTACCGGGAGTAATCACCGCTGCGTAGACTCGCGCCGATGTCCGCAGATCAGCCGTCCACACAGCAGCCGCAGCCGCAGCCGCCGCCCCCGTCCCCGCGACCGCCGCGCCGCGAAACCGTCACCGGCGTACCCCGCGGCGCCCGGCGCCCGCCGGGACACGCCCCCGCACGCTCCGAGATCACGGAGCAGACGACGCTGGGAGCGACGTACGTACGGTCCCTGATGCGCAGCCAGCTGCGGACGGCGCTCGTCGCGCTGGGCGCGCTGGCCCTGCTCGTGGGTTCGCTGCCGCTGCTGTTCTCGCTGCCGGAGGTCTTCACCGCCTCCGACCTGCCGTCGCCCGCGCCCTTCGTCTGGGTGGTGCTCGGCGTGGCGGTCTATCCGGTCATGTGGCTGACCGCCCGCTGGTACGTCCGGCGCGCCGAGCGCAACGAGCGCGCGTTCAGCAAGCTCGTCGAAGGACGCTGAGTGAACCAGGCGTACGCGGTGGCCGCCGTCACCGTCGTCGTGGTCGCGACCGTGCTCATCGGCGCGCTCGGCCTGCGTATATCCCGTACCACCTCCGACTTCTACGTCGCATCCCGCAGCGTCAGACCGGGCCTGAACGCCGCCGCGATCAGCGGCGAGTACCTCTCCGCCGCATCCTTCCTCGGCATCGCGGGCCTGGTGCTCCTCCAAGGCCCCGAAATGCTCTGGTACCCCGTGGGCTACACCGCCGGATACCTCGTCCTCCTCGTTCTCGTCGCGGCCCCGCTGCGCCGCTCCGGGGCGTACACGCTCTCCGACTTCGCCGAGGCCCGGCTCGAATCGCCGCAGGTCCGCAGGCTCGCCAGCCTCTTCGTCGTCGGCATCGGCTGGCTCTACCTGCTGCCGCAACTCCAGGGCGCGGGCCTGACGCTGGAGATACTCACCGGCGCGCCGGACTGGGTGGGCGGTCTGGTCGTCGCGCTCGTGGTGACCGGGGCGGTGGCGGCGGGCGGGATGCGGAGCATCACCTTCGTGCAGGCGTTCCAGTACTGGCTCAAGCTCACCGCGCTGCTCGTCCCCGTCCTCTTCCTCGTCGGCGCGTGGCTAGGGGACGACGCGCCGCGCGCCCGGTTCGCCGAGCCCGCCACGTTCCGCGAGCACACGGTCGTGACGATCGAGGACACCGTGCGCGTGGACCTCGCCCGGCCGCTGCGCGTCACCGTGACCGGCACCGTCGACGGCCGGCGCCACGACGGAGAACCCCTCGCCCTCGACGCAGGCGTCCACCGCGTCGGCGCGGGCACGGAACTGGCCTTTCCCGCGCACGCCCAGGTCCCGGAGAGGGCCGGCACCGAGCGCACCGGCGCGTCGAGCTGGTCCCAGCCGCCGGCCAGCAGCCGCGAGGAGCACCCGCTGTACGCGACGTACGGCCTGATCCTCGCCACCTTCCTCGGCACGATGGGCCTGCCGCACGTCGCCGTGCGCTTCTACACCAGCCCCAACGGAACCGCCGCGCGCCGCACGACCCTCGTCGTCCTCGCACTGGTCGGCGCCTTCTACCTGCTGCCCCCGGTGTACGGCGCGCTCGGCCGGATCTACGCCCCCGAACTGTCCCTGACCGGGGAGGCGGACGCCGCCGTACTCGTACTCCCCGACCGGATGATCGGCGGCGTCGGCGGAGACCTGCTGGGCGCGCTGCTCGCGGGCGGGGCCTTCGCGGCGTTCCTGTCCACCGCTTCGGGGCTGACCATGTCGGTCGCGGGCGTGCTGACCCAGGACGTCCTTCCGTCCCGCGGCGTACGGCACTTCAGGCTGGCCACAGTCCTCGCCATGGCGGTGCCGCTCGCCCTGAGCATCGTGACGGTCAACGTGCCGGTCGCCGACGCGGTGGGCCTGGCCTTCGCGGTGTCCGCCTCCTCCTTCTGTCCGCTGCTCGTGCTCGGCATCTGGTGGCGCGGACTGACCCCGCCGGGCGCGGTGGCGGGACTCGTCGTCGGCGGCGGGGCCGCGCTGACCGCGGTGATGGCGACCCGGGCGGGGCTGCCCGGGGGCGGCTGGTCGCACTCCCTGCTCGCCTGGCCCGCCGTCTGGTCGGTGCCGCTCGGATTCCTGACGATGGTGCTGGTGTCGCTGGCGACCCGGGACCGCATACCCGCCGGGACCGCCGGCACGCTGGCCCGGCTCCACCTGCCGGAGGACCTCGTGGTGAAGGACGGCAGGGGCGGGGGAGCGGACCGATGACCGGAGCCGAACTCGCTTCCCTGGCCGCCGCCGGCGCCGTACTCCTCGCCGCGGGCATCGTCCTCGGCCGGGTCACCGCCGGCCACGGACGCGGCGAGGACCTCGACCTCGGTACGCCCGTCGAGCGCGCCACCTTCCACACCCTGCACACCGCCTCGCTCGCCGCGCCCCCGCTGCGCGCCGGCCTGACCGAGGACACCGCCCGCAAGGCCGCCCGCCGGCTCCGTTCCCTGCTGGGCACCGAGGCCCTGTGCCTCACCGACCGCGAGAGCGTCCTGGCCTGGGACGGGCCCGGCGGCGATCACCACCGGGAGCCGGTGATGCGGCGCGTGCGGGAGATGCTCGACTCCGGGCGGAGTCAGAGCGTACGCAGCGACTGCGACGACCTCCAGTGCCCGCTGCGATGGGTGGTGATCGCACCGCTGACCGGCGAGGAGGGCGTGCTGGGCGCGCTCGTCGCGTACGGATCACGGGAGTCGGCGGTGCTGGTCCGGGCGGCGACCGAGGTGGCCCGGTGGGTGTCGGTACAGCTGGAACTGGCCGAACTGGACCGTTCGCGCACCCGGATCGTGGAGGCGGAGATCCGTGCCCTGCGCGCCCAGATCTCACCGCACTTCATCTTCAACTCACTGGCCGCGATCGCCTCGTTCGTACGCACCGATCCCGAGCGCGCCCGCGAACTGCTTCTCGAATTCGCGGACTTCACCCGCTACTCCTTCCGCCGGCACGGCGACTTCACCAACCTCGCCGACGAACTGCGCTCCATCGAGCAGTACTTGGCGCTTGCGGGGGCGCGCTTCGGGGACCGGCTGAAGGTGACGCTCCAGGTCGCCCCCGAGGTGCTGCCCGTCGCGCTGCCGTTCCTCTGCCTCCAGCCGCTCGTGGAGAACGCGGTCAAGCACGGTCTGGAGGACTCCACCGACGAGTTCAAGGTCACCATCGCCGCCCGGGACGCGGGCGCCGAGGCCGTGGTCGTGATCGAGGACAACGGTGTCGGCATGGAACCGGAGCGGCTGCGGCGAATCCTCGCCGGCGAGCACACCGCGTCCTCGGGAATCGGTCTGTCGAACGTCGACGACCGGCTGCGGCAGGTGTACGGGGACGACTACGGCCTGGTGATCGAGACGGGCGTGGGCGCCGGCATGAAGATCACCCTGCGGTTTCCCAAATACCGTGCGGGAGTCCATTCCTCGACGCCGGCCGGGCCCGGTCGTGAGCGCGACCGTGACCGTGACCGTGACCGCGATCAGAAGAACCGCGATCAGAAGAGGTGAATGGCGAGGTGGCCGAGGGGCAGTCCGAGCTGCCACGCGGGCATCCACACCTTCTCGCTCTCGTCCACGCCGAGGTCCGCCGCCTGGTGCCAGGGGATCGCGCCGCCGAGGTCGGCGGCGAGGATTTCCGTGCCGCTGAGCCAGCGCCACGACGCCAGGGCCAGTTCGAGGTCGGGGCCGACCGCGACGCTGTCGCGGCCGGCGGCGGTGCGTTCGGCGAGTCTTTCCCGTACCCAGGTCTCCCACGGGTGGTCGTACGTGGTGAGCGAGAGCCACTCGTCGAGGCTGGAGACGACACCGATGCCGGACAGCTCGTCGGTGCTGTCGGACAGATAGATGGTCAGGGCGAGGGTCTCGCGGCCCGCCCGGAACTCGATCGTGCCGGGTGGAATCAGATGGCCCGTACGGAGCAGTTCGTCGGCGATGTACTCGGCGTACAGCCAAGCCATCGGAACCGCGAGCCTGCCTCCGCTGGTGCCATTCGTACTCTCGGGCAGCACAGCACTCCACCTTCTCCCGGGCTGATCTGTTCTGTGTTTCTTCGGGGCACCGCCGAGCCTTCACTCTCAGAGACGCACAGCGTGCCTTCTTTACTCAACTTGACGCTGCGGTTTCGAAATCGGCCTGCTCTGCACGGTTACGGAGGGTGAGGAATGCGACCTGCGGGGCGGGTGGTACGAGGGTGCCTCAGGCGGCGTCGCGACCGTACCCCGGCAGCACCTTCCGCAGCGCGCGCAGAGCATAGTACGTACGGGACTTGACCGTGCCCGCCGGTATACCGAGCGCCTCGGATGCCTCGGCGACGGAACGGCCGCGGAAGTAGACCTGCGTCAGCACCTCGCGGTGTTCGCACCGCAGCGCCCCGACGGCCCGGCGGACGTCGAGCGCGGTGACCGAGAGTTCCGCGTGGTCGTCGGGGAGCGCCGACTGTTCCAGCGCGTCGTCGCCGACCTCGTACGGACGGGCCCCCCGGGCACGCCGGGCGTCGATCGCCAGCCTGCGGCCCACCGTGAAGAGCCACGGGCGCATCGAGTCGTGGTCGCTCGCCAGTGCCTCCGGGTGCTGCCAGGCCCGGACCAGGGTCTCCTGGAGGAGATCCTCCGCGCGCTGCCTGTCCCCGTACGTGAGGCCCAGGAGAAAGCCGAAGAGAGCCCTGCCGTGCCGGCGCTGGAGGTCGGCGATGGCTCGCTCGTCGGTGTGCTGCTCGATGGAGGAAGCGGAGGAAGTCACCGTTGACGCCCCTTCGGGAGACCGGGTGGCCGATGGCCGGACGGCGGCGAAGATATCCGCCGTCCGCCCAGGGCGCGGCGGTGCGGAACGCGGCGGCCGAACGGGCGGCAGGGCTGTGCGGTGAGCGGTCGAACGGTGCGACGAGTGGCGCGACGAACGGTCGTCGCCGTGCGTCTGTTCCGGTGACCGGGCGGCCCCGCTCCTTGACATCCCGTTGCCACCCGGATGGATTCATTTCACCAAAAGTCATACAAGCTGAAAGTCGGTTTGATGGTGAAGCGAAAACTGCACGGGGCGGCGGCCATGGCCGCGCTGCTGATCGGGAGCGTCACCGCATGCACCGGACCGCCGTCGGGCTCCCCACTGCCCGACTCGGAGCTGTCGGCGCCACTGGCGGCGGGCAGGGGCCGCGAACAGCGGGGCTTCACGCTCGTCGCGTCGGGCGACGTACTGCCGCACGCGTCGATCATCCGGCAGGCCGCGGCCGACGCCGGCGGCAACGGCTACGCCTTCGAGCCGATGCTCGCGGGTGTGAAACCGGTGGTCTCCGAGGCCGACGTGGCGATCTGCCACATGGAGACGGTGTACGGGGCGGACGGCGGCCCGTACACCGGCTATCCCAACTTCAAGTCGCCTCCCGAAGTGGCCAAGGGGCTGAGCGCCACGGGTTACGACTCGTGCTCCACCGCCTCCAACCACAGCCTGGACGACGGAGCCGACGGGATCGACAGGACGCTCGGCGCGCTCGACAAGGCCGGCATCCGGCATGTGGGTTCGGCGCGTACGGAGAACGAGTCACGAAAGCCCGCCTGGCTCAAGGGCGGCAGCGCCAAGGTCGCCCAACTGGCCTACACCTACGGCACCAACGGCTATCCGATGCCGGACGGGAGGCCGTGGGCGGTGAACATGATCGACCGGGACAGGATCGTCGCCGACGCCCGCGCCGCCAGGAAGGCGGGCGCCGACGTGGTCGTCGTCTCGCTGCACTGGGGCACCGAGTGGCAGGACGAGCCGGACGCGCAGCAACTGCGGCTGGGCAAGGACCTCACGGCGTCGAAGACCGGCGACCGCCCCGACATCGATCTGATCATCGGCACCCACGCGCACGTCCCGCAGGCGTACGAGAAGGTCAACGGCACCTGGGTCGTCTACGGCATGGGCGACCAGATCGCCGGTGCCATGGTCAACCACTCGGGCGCGTACGACCCGCGCGGCAACCAGGGATCGATCGGCCGCTTCACGTTCGCGCCGCCGGAGAAGCCGGACGAGCGGTGGGAGGTACGCCGCGCCGAGTTCATCCCGCAGTGGTTCGACACGGAGGCCGGGCGGGTGGTCAACCTGAACGCGGCGATCAAGGAAGGCAAGGACCACACGGAGGTACGGGACCGGATCCAGAAGGTCGTGCTCAGCCGGGACGCGGAGAAGGAGGGCCTGGAGATGGGCCGGTAGCCCCCACGCCGGACGGGCCGGACGGACGCCGCACCGTCCAGCCCTCCGGCGTTCGGGGAGAGGGGCCGGGGCGGCGCGCCCCCGTTCGTGCCCGGCCTACTCCTCGCGTCCCGCGTCCGCGTCGCGCGGCGGTACCGGCGTCTTCGCCAGGGCCGACTTCCGGTACGAGTACGCGAAGTAGATGACCAGGCCGAGCGCGAACCACACCGCGAAGCGGAGCCACGTTTCGACCGCCAAGTAGGTGATCAGCCAGATCGAGGACACCACCCCGATCGCGGGCACCACCGGCATCCCGGGGGTGCGGAAACTGCGCGGCAGTTCCGGCCGCCGGTAACG
Source organism: Streptomyces agglomeratus (assembly GCF_001746415.1). NCBI lineage: Bacteria > Bacillati > Actinomycetota > Actinomycetes > Kitasatosporales > Streptomycetaceae > Streptomyces > Streptomyces agglomeratus. The sequence continues at coordinate 1,214,904 of NZ_MEHJ01000001.1, read as the reverse complement.
CAGCACGATCACGGCGGTGCACACCACGGCGAACGCCAGCAGAATCCCGATGTTGGTCAGTTCGGCCGCCTCGCCGATCGGCAGGAACCCGCCGATCAGCGCCGACGCGACACCCACGATCCACGTCACCCGCACCGGCACGTGCCGCGTCGGGTGCGTCTTGGCGAACCAGTGGGGCAGCAGCCCGTCGCGGCTCATCGAGAACCACACGCGCGTCACGCCCAGCATGAAGGTGAACATGACGGTGAGGATGCCGATGATGGCTCCCACCGCGATCACGTCCGCGAGCGCGTCGAGCCCCACCGACTGGAACGCCGTCGAGAAGCCGCTCTCCGGGTCGATCTCCCTGTAGTTCTGCATGCCGGTGAGCACCAGGGTGGCCAGTACGTACAGCGCCATCGAGATGGCGAGCGAGTACATGATCGCCTTCGGCATGTGGCGCTGCGCGTCCTTCGACTCCTCGGCCGCCGTCGACATGGCGTCGTACCCGAAGACCGCGAAGAAGACCGTCGCCGCACCGGTGAAGGCGCCGCCGACCCCGAAGGGGAAGAAAGGGCTGTAGTTGCTGGTGCTGATGTGGAAGAAGCCGACCGCGATCACCACGAGCACGACCAGGACCTTCAGCACCACCACGACCGTCTCGAAGCGCGCCGCGCTCTTGATGCCCAGCGTCAGCAGGTACGCGATGAACAGGCACAGCACGGCCGCGAACAGGTCGACCCGGTGGCCGCTTCCGGTGCCGGGCGCGCCCAGCATCCAGGTGGGCAGCTCGGCGCCCAGGTCCTCCAGCAGGAAGTTGAAGTAGCCGGAGATGCCGATCGCCACGACCGCCACGATCGCCGTGTACTCCAGCAACAGGTCCCACCCGATGAACCAGCCGGCGAGTTCACCGAGGACCACATAGCCGTAGGTGTACGCCGAACCGGCCTTCGGGATCATGCCCGCGAACTCGGCGTACGAGAAGGCCGCCGCCGCGCTCGCCACACCCGCGATGAGGAAGGAGATGAGGACGGCGGGGCCCGCCGTGCCGTTCGCGACCGTACCCGCGAGGGTGAAGATGCCCGCGCCGATGATGCCGCCGACCCCGATCGCGGTGAGCTGCCACAGACCGAGAGTTCTGGTCAGCCGCTCGCTCGCGTCCCCCTCTTCGATCTGCTCGATCGGCTTGCGGCGCAGTACGCCCTGTCGCGACCAGAGTCCGGCCATGAGTCATTCCTCCGCAGACGACTGTCGGCTGATGGCGGCTCATGATGGCTCAGGCGCGGGCGCCACGAAAGGCGGTGTGCGCCAAGTGGCCCCGACGGTCGCCGCGTCCGCAACGGGTCCGCCGTCACCGGGCCGTCGTGAGGGCCGCCGCGGAAGGTGCGGCACATACCGGCTCGTCCCATCGGGTACTTCGGACCCCGCCCCCGGTGTGGGTCGGGCTCCGGGGCGTGCGGCCGTGCGAGCTATAAGTCATGAAAACTGATCAGATGCACCCGGGGCGGCGGGCGATGCTGCGCCTCACCGCCTGCCTCGGAGCCGTCTCCGCCGTGCGGTTCCTCGACGCCGACCCCGCCCAGGCACCGGGCCGCCACCCCTCCGGAGCGCCCCCGGCGGCGGGGCCGCAGGCCGGGGCGCCGGTCAGGGGCTCGGCGTACCGGCTGCGGCCCATGACGGCGTACGCACCGCCCAGGTTCAGGCCCGCACGGCCGCCGGTGCGCCGCAGGCCGTTCCTGCGCATGGCGGGGATCGGCCGGGGCATGGTGCTCACCTTCGACGACGGGCCCGACCCCCGCTACACCCCGGCCATCCTGCGCACGCTGCGGCGCTACGACGTACGCGCGATGTTCTTCGTGTGCGGGGAGATGGCGGTCGAGAACCGGGACCTGCTGCGTGAAATGGCGGAGGACGGCCACGTCGTGGGCAACCACACCTGGTCGCACCCCCTGGTCCCGCGCCTGTCACCGGCCGGTGTCCGCGCCGAGCTGGGGCGTACGAGCGACGTGGTCGAGCGGACCGTCGGTCAGGCGCCCGCCTGGTACCGCGCACCGTACGGAGCCTGGAACCGCTGGTCGTTCGAGATCGGCGCCGAGCTGGGCATGGAGCCGCTCGGCTGGACCGTCGACACGCTCGACTGGCGCGAGCCGGGCACCACGGCCATCGTCCGGCGGGTGCGTGCCGGCGCGGGCCCCGGTGTCGTGGTGCTCTCCCACGACGCGGGGGGCGACCGGCGCCAGAGCGTGGAGGCACTGCGGACGTACCTTCCCGAGCTGCTCGACGCGGGGTACCGGATCACGGTGCCGAGCACCGCGCCGCGCGGGTAGGCGTCCTGCCGCTGACGCCTTCCTGGCCGCCCCCGGATCAGTGGGTGGCGACCAGGGAGGCGAAGACAACGACGTTGCCGGCGTAGCCGCTCCCCTTCGAGTAGCCGCCGCCACAGGTGATCACGCGCAGCTCCGGCCTGCCCGTGTCGCCGTACACCCGGACGCCCGGGAACTCCTCCTTGGAGAAGACCTCGACGCCGTACACCTCGAAGACGGCGGCGCGGCCGTCGTAGCGCTTCACCTCGATGAGCTGGCCCTTCTTCATCGAACCCAGGTTGTAGAACACGGCGGGCCCCACGGCGTTGTCGACATGGCCGACGATCACCGACGTGCCCCGCTGGCCGGGCGAGATCCCGTTCTGGTACCAGCCCGCGAGGTTGGGGTCCTGTGGCGAAGGGGCCTCGATCCAGCCCTCGGCATCGAGACCCACGTCCACGATGGGCGCGCTGACGCGGATGTCGGGGAGACGGATGCGGGAGGCCGGGGCGTACGGCAGCGGCCGCACGGAGGTGCGCTTGGTCCGGGTGCCGGTGGCTTCGGCGTGGTTGTCCGGAGCGGCGGCCGACGCCGGCTGCGGGGGGCCGAGGGACACATCGGCGCCGTTGCGCATCAGCGCGAGGCCGGTGAGCATGACGAGGGCCAGGACCCCCCAAGGTGAGCGTTTTCTCGGCTCGGAGCCGTAGTACTCCTGGCCCATGGTGCTCCCTTCGACGCGTCTGTACGGACGCTAAGTGCGCGGGGTGGGGGCGGCGAGGCGTGAGGGGCGAACGGGTGGCGAGGGGCTCGCACGGTGACCCATCCGGGTAACTCGTCGTACAAGATATCTGACGGTCTGTGACCTGCGGCTCCGTCAGATCCGGGCGCGCCGCCCCGGCGTGTCGCCTCACCGGGGTGGACCAGCCCGAAATGCGGTAATCGCACTGCCCGGTGAGTGTTCGTTATGGGAGGCGTTCTCGTCGATCTTCCCGGAGCACCGCTCCGGGGCGCCGTCCCGTGGAGGTTCTACGATGCGTGTCTCACGCGCCTGTCTGGTGACCGCGACGGCCCTTGCGGCGGTCGGACTCGTCGCCCCCACCGCCACCGCCACCAACGGCCCTCGCAATGTCAACGTCAACCCGTTCTCGGTCCACCAGGGCGGTGTGCTGACGGTCAGCGCCTCCGGGTGCGGACACGGCGGCACCGTAACGTCCAACGCCTTCCAGCGGCCGGCCCACCTCCCGGCGAGCGACACCACGTCGTTCGCCACCGCCAAGATCAGGCACAATGCGACCCCCGGCCACTACAACCTGGCCGTGAAGTGCAACGACAACGCGCTGGTGGCGACCCACCAGTTCACGGTCCTCGCCGGCCGGGGCGCGCGCGGCGGTATCGGCGGTTCGCTCGGCCCTTCCGACACGGAGATGAAGGTCGGCGGCGGGCTCGTCGCGGCGGCGGCCATCGGCGGCGGCCTCTTCATCGCCCGTCGGCGCCGCCTGAACCGCGGCGAGGTCTGAGCGCCGGGCTGTCCGCCGGCCGTACCCGCGTCAACGCCCGTTGCCCCGCGTCCTTACGAGGACGCGGGGCAACGGGCTTACGGGGCGGGGCCGAGATCCCCGACCGGTCAGTGCTGGCGGCTGCCGCCGCGCCGCCGCAGTACGTAGACCACACCACCGGTGGCCGCGACCACCAGCGCCGCACCCGCGGCGATCTCACCGGCGTTCAACCCGTCCTGGCTGCCGCCCACACCACCCCTGGCGGGACCGGCGGGGGAGCGGGTCGCCGTCGCCGTGGCCGTGGCGGTCACGGTCGGGCGAAGCGTGGTGAGGGTGGGCGTCGGCCGGGTGTCGCCGGCGATGGTGAGCTGCGAGGTGGTTTGGCGGCCGTCGTCACAGGTGTACGTCACCGTGTACATGGCCCCACGTTTCGCGTCCCAGTCGACCGTGGCGGTCGCCGTGCCGCCCGGCGGGATCCGGACGACGTCGAACACGGCCGAAGACGCGTCCGCGTCGCCGTCGCACCCCGAGAGGGACAGCGTGACCTGTCCGCCGGCGGCGATGGTGGAAGGCGTGGCGGTGCCGACCAGCGGGGAGACTTTGCCGCCGACCGCAGAGGCGGCCGGGGCGGTGAGCGAGAGAGCGGCGAGGCCGAGCGCGGCGGCCGATGTCAGACGTATCGCGCGCATGGACAATCCTCCGGGTCCTCGAGGAGCAGCGGCGGAATTTTTATCCACACATGGCAGGAAATGCGCCTCGATACCCCGAACGCTAGGAGCGACGGCGGCGGCGCGCGATCACAGTCGCGCAAATGGGGTAGCGGGGTACGCCACCCGGTGCACCGGGTGGCGCCGCCGCGGCGGTCCCGCACCACGGCGGCACCACCCGGAACCCGCTATTCCAGCGCGTTCGGGAACAGGTCCAGGAACGGGCCGGCGGTGGCCGAGAGACCGCGGCCGAAGGGGGCGTCGAAGTCCCAGATGAGGAAGAGCAGGAAGGCGATCAGGGCGCTGTAGAAGCCGGCCAGGAGCAGCTCCCGCCCGGTGCGGCGGATCTGGAGCGTGAAGATGAGCCCGACCGCGACCGCGGCTCCGATGATCAGACCGAACCACACCACCCCGGGCATCGTGGCCTCCGCGCCCTGCCCCCGTGCGCCCCGGGCGTCGTCCGCCGCGGCCACCTGGTCGACCAGCGGCTGGTACGCCTGGCCCTCGTGGTCCGTCTTCGGCACGTAGTCCGTGACGTCGCGGCGTACCTGGTCGAGCAGCTCGGTGCCCCGTTCGGTCAGGCTGCCGTGGTCGGACATGTGCTGCCATTCGGTGTTGACGACGTGCGCGACGTACGCGTCGACATCGGTGCGGATACGGGCCCGGACCTCGGCGGGGTACACCTCCGAGCGGACGCTGACCTCGTGCAGGGCCTGGGCCTCTTGGCGTACGGACTCCTGTGCGGCGCCGCGGCCCTCCCAGACGCCGGCGATGGCGAGGCCCAGGACGATCGCGTAGACCACGCCGATCATCATCGTCATGTACTCGATGACGTCCGGTGTCTCGGACGGATCGTCGTCCTCGCCGACGCGGCGGTGGTTGATGACCGTGATGGTGAGGACGACCGCACAGGCGGACGCCATCGCGATGCTCAGTACGAGCCATTCCGACATGGGATTCTCCGTCGGCTATCGGGAGCGTGGGCGCAGCACGGCGGCGGCGAACACCGCGGGGGCCGTGACGAGGAGGGTGAGGGAGACGAGCGACGGGCCGGTGTGGGGCTCCTTACGGGTGGCCTTGCGGTACACGGGGACGGCGACCGGAGTGGGCGAGGGCGGCTTCGGCCGGACGGAGGGAGTGGGCTTCGGGGTGGGAGAGGGCTTGGGGCGGTCTTCGGAGCCGGAGCCCGAGCCGGTGGCGGTGGCGGTGGCGGAACGGGCGGTGGCGGAGGCGGCGGTGGCGGCGGCGCGGGGGGTGGCGGGGGCGCGGGTGCCGGCTCGGCGGGCGGCGGAGGTGGTGGCGGTGGAGGTGGTGGTGGAGGCGGCGGCGGTGGCGGTGGCGGCATCGGGGTGGGCGGCGGAGGCTTCGGTTGCGGCCCCGCCGTGCAGATCGCGCTTCCGCCCACGGCGACCGCCGACCCCGACGACACCTCGCCGCCGGGCGAGACGGAGGCGTACGCACAGGCGTCCGCCGCGGCCGGTACGGGGCACAGCAGCAGCCAGCTCAGGGTGACGGCGGCCAACAGGCGTCCTAAGAGCGGAGGGTGCACGTCCCGGATCATGGACCGGGCGTGCCCCTCGCGCGCGGTCTTCCCCTCTGATTCGCCTGATGGGTGGGTCTTTCGCCGCTTCGCGTTTGAGATCGGTAAGCCCGCGGCGAAGGTCATTGCGAAATTTCTGCGAACACGTTGAACACCCGGGCACCCGCGGCCCGTACCTAGGGCCATGAGCGACGCACAGCAGCGTCGCAACACACCCTCGGTGCACAGGAGTCGACATGAAGACCTGGCGGAACGTCTCGCTCGCGGTGACGGCGGCGGCTGTGATGGCGCTGACGACGGCGTGCGGTCAGGACAAGGTGACCGAGTCCCCAAACGGCCAGGCCGTGGGCAACGCCAACCCGGCTCAGCAGCCCGCCGACAGCGGTTACGGATCGGACAAGGGGGGCTACGGCGACGACGCCGCCGGCGAGGCCGCCGCGCCCAAGGCCGCGGGCCAACTCGCCGTCTGGGACAGCAAGGAGCTCGGCAAGGTCCTCACCGACAGCGAGGGTTTCACGCTGTACCGGTTCGACAAGGACACCGTGAGCCCTCCGAAGTCGAACTGCGAGGGCGACTGTGCGAAGGCATGGCCGGTCGTGCCCGCGGCCGACGCCACGGCCGCCCCCGGCACCGACGCGTCGATGCTCGGCGAGGTGACCAGGGCCGACGGCACCAAGCAGCTCACCGTCGGCGGCTGGCCCATGTACCGCTTCGCCAAGGACGCCAAGCCCGGCGACGCCAAGGGCCAGGGTGTGGGCGGCACTTGGTTCGCCTCCGCCCCCGACGGCAAGAAGGCCGCGAAGGGTGCCGCGGGCGGCGGCGCCGGTGACGCGGGCGAGGGCGGGGAGCCCGCCGACCTGGCAGGCATGTCCGTACGCAAGGACGCCAAGCTCGGCGACGTCGTGGTGGACTCCAAGGGCATGACCGTCTACCGGTTCAAGAAGGACTCCGCCTGGCCGATGAAGACGGCCTGCACCGGCGCCTGCCTCGACAAGTGGCCGGTCGTCCCGCCGGTCGAGAAGAACGACACCGAAGGCATCCTCAAGAAGGGCTTCGTCACCTTCGACCGCCCCGACGGGATCAAGCAGCAGACGATCGACTGCTGGCCCCTCTACACCTTCTCGGGCGACGCGAAGCCGGGTGACACCAACGGCCAGGGTGTCGGCGGCACTTGGTACGCGGTCTCGCCCGAGGGCAAGCTGGTCGGCGCGCCCAAGTAGGTCCGGCAGCGTCCCCACGCTGTGGCGCCCGGCCCCGCCGGCCCGCTCCTCCGCCGCCCGTGCGGCAGGGGCGGGCCGGTCGTTCGTGCCGTACATGTCTGCTTCGTGACGCACATGCCTGCGGCGTGTGACCGAGAACGGACCGCTAATTTCCGTTTTTGCTCGCTCTGATGCCTGCCGATCAGTAGCCTCGGCTCGAACACCGGTCTTGCTCATGACCGGATGTCCCGTGGCGATGAGTTGGAGACATTGATGGAGCGACCCGCCTGGGCACCACAGGGCATCGACCTCACGGTGCCGAGCGTGTCCCGGATTTACGACTTCTACCTGGGCGGTTCGCACAACTTCGAGGTCGACAGGCAAGCGGCCCGCAAGGCAATGGAGTTCATGCCGGGCCTCCCCAAGATCATGCAGGCGAACCGGGCGTTCATGCGCCGCGCGGTGCGCTTCGCCGTCGGCGAGGGCATCACGCAGTTCCTCGACATCGGATCCGGCATACCGACGTTCGGCAACGTCCACGAGGTCGCCCAGGCGGCCAGCCCCGAGGCCCGTGTCGCGTACGTCGACCACGACCCGGTCGCCGTGGCGCACAGCCAGGCCGTGCTCGCGGGGAACGACCGGGCCGGCATAGCCGCGGCGGACCTGCGCAAGCCGCAGGACATCCTGAACAGCCCCGTCGTGACCGACCTCATCGACCTGGGCAAGCCGGTGGCGCTGCTGCTAGTCGCTGTACTCCACTTCGTCGAGGACGCCGACGATCCGCAGGCCGCCGTCGCCACCCTGCGCGACGCCTTCGCACCCGGCAGCCTCCTGGTCCTCACCCATGCCTCCTACGAGGGAATCCCGCTTCCCGAGCAGCAGGCCGGCGGCACCGTCGACGTCTACAAGAACATCAAGAACCCGCTGATCATGCGCTCGCGCGACGAGGTCACGCGGTTCTTCGAGGGGTACGAGATGGTCGACCCGGGACTCGTCGCGATGCCCGAGTGGCGTCCCGAGACCCCGCTGGCCCAGGAGGATCCGTTCGCCTTCTCGGGCTTCGCAGGAGTGGGACGCAAGGCGTGAGCGTGCCATCGCAGGCACCGGGGCCCGGTTCCGGCCGGGCGGCAGGGCGGGCGGCCGCGGCTCCCGCGTCCGGCCCCGGCGACCGGAGCGACCGCGACGACCCGGACGGCAGACTCGGGCGGTTCGCCACCATCTGGAGCCGGGCGATCTTCCCCGTCACCGCCACCTCCATGACCCGTCCCGAGGTCGAACGCCATCTGCTGCCCCTCGCGCGGAAGTTGAGTGAGGCCCTGCACCGGCGGCCCTTCGACACCGCGCCCGGGTACGAGGTCGGCGCCGCCCTGGTCGCCGCCCACTGCACCGACCCCGACGCCCTGGTCCGTACGCTCGGAGTCGTCGACTCCTACCTGGTGCTGTACTGCGCCGGGGAGGACCACTCGCCCGCCGGCGCAGAGGAGCACCGGGCCCGCTGCGCCCGCCTCCAGCACGCCATCGCCGCCGGATACGCGAAGGCGCTCCGCGAGCGGACCCTCGCCGAACAGGAGGCCCTCGCGCGGTCCTCCCTGCTGGCGGCCAGTGAGGCCCAGCGGGTCCTGCACGCCACCGAGACCCGCTTGCGGGCGGTCTTCGAAGGCGCGGCGATCGGCATCGGCATCGCGGACCTCGACGGCAACGTCCTGGAGGTCAATGAAGCGCTCATGCGGATGTTCGGCGGGCTGGACCAGTACATGCGCGGCCGGAAGGTGAGTGAGTGGGTCCACCCCGAGGACACACCGCACGTGTGGAAGCTGTACGGCGAACTGGTGCGCGGGGAGCGCGAGAGCTACCGCGTGGAGAAGCCGTACTACCGCACCGACGGCACCGTCCTGTGGACCAACCTGACGGTCTCGCTGCTGCGCGACGCCGACGGCAGGCCCCAGTACCAGCTGGCGCTCATGGAGGACACCACCGAGCGGCGGCTGCTCAACCTGCGGCTGCGCTACGAGGCCACCCACGACGCCCTGACCGGACTGCCCAACCGCACGCTGTTCTTCGAGCGCCTGGAGAAGGCCCTGTCCGCGGGCGACGGCATGCGCTTCGGCCTGTGCTACCTCGACCTCGACGGCTTCAAGGCGGTCAACGACAGTCTCGGCCACTCGGCCGGCGACCGGCTGCTGGTGGAGGTCGCCGACCGGCTCCAGAGCTGCGCCACCGCGCCCGGTGAGATGGTGGCCAGGCTCGGCGGCGACGAGTTCGTGGCGCTGACCACGGGCCCCGACACCCGCCAGGAAGTGGACGAACTCGCCGCCCGCATCCTGAACGCCCTGGCGTCCCCGATCCGCATTGAGGGACGCGACCTGACGGTACGCGGCAGCATCGGCATCGTCGAAGGCCCGGCGGGCGAGCGCGGCCCGGCGGAGGTGCTGCGCAGCGCGGACATCACCATGTACCGCGCCAAGTCGGCGGGCGGCAACCGCTTCGAGACCGCCGACGCCGAGGCCGACGCCCGCGCCATCACCCGGCACGGTCTCACCAACGCGCTGCCCGCCGCGCTGGAGCGGGGCGAGTTCTTCATCGAGTACCAGCCGCTCGTGCATCTCGGCGACGGCAGCGTGCACGGCGCGGAGGCGCTGGTGCGCTGGTGCCATCCGCAGCACGGGGTTCTCGGCCCCGACCGGTTCATCCCGCTCGCCGAGCACACCGGGCTGATCGTGCCGCTCGGCCGGTGGGTGCTGGAGGAGTCCGTACGCCAGGCCAGGTTCTGGCAGGAGCGGCACTCCGACGGCGGGCCGCTGCGCATCAACGTCAACCTGTCACCGATGCAGCTCCATCACCCCGGCCTCGTCTCCGACACCGTGGACGTACTGGAACGGGCGGGCCTCGAACCGGGGGCCCTGTGCCTGGAGGTCACCGAGTCGGCCCTGATAGGCGCCGACGACGACCTCCTCAAGCCGCTGCGCCAGCTCGCCGAGATGGGAGTCGACATCGCGCTCGACGACTTCGGCACCGGCTATTCCAACCTCGCCAATCTGCGCAGGCTGCCGGTGAGCGTGCTCAAGCTGGACCGTTCCTTCACCCAGTCCATGCAGCAGCACCCCGCCGACACCGTCGACGTGAAGATCGTGGAGGGGATCGTGTCGCTCGCGCACAGCCTCAGCCTGGCCGTGACGGTGGAGGGAGTGGAGACGGGCGCACAGGCCGCGCAATTGCGCGAGCTGGGCTGCGACACCGCGCAGGGCTGGTACTACGCGAGGCCCGGCGCGCCCGACCGCATTCACTCCCTGCTGCTGGCCGACGCCGTCTGAAGGACGCGGGAAGCGAGGAGTACGTTCTGGAGCTCGCGCGCCGCGCGCGGCGGCGCCACGTCGCTGCGGTGCGCGAGCGCGATCGTACGGCTCAGTCCCGGCCGGGCCAGGGGCGTGACCCGCAGGTCGCGCCCCGCCCGCGCCGCCACCATGCGCGGCACCACCGTCAGGCCGAGTCCGGCCCGCACGAACCCGAGCACGGCGTCCATCTCGCCGCCCTCCACGGTGAACGACGGCTCGAAGCCCTCGGCCCGGCAGGCGGCGACGGTCAGCTCGCGCAGGTCGTACCCGTGCCGGAACATCACCAGCGGCTCGCCCTCGAGATCCGCGATGCGCACGGACCTGCCGCCTCGTCCGGGACGGGGCAGTGAGGCGGCGGAGACCACTACCAGGTCCTCGTGCAGCAGCTCCACGGTGGTCAGCGCGGGGGACGGCGTCGGCAGCGGCAGGACGACCAGGGCCAGGTCGAGCGCGCCGCGCGCCAGCTCCCGTACGAGGTCGTGCGAGCCGCTCTCCTCGATCAGCAGCTGGATGCCCGGATGCAGGTCGTGGAAGGTGCGCAGTACGTCCGGGAGCAGCCCGGTGCACAGACTCGGCGTCGCACCGAGCCGCACCCGGCCGCGCCGCAGCTGTGCCAGCTCCTGCACCTCGTGGCGGGCCGTGTCGGCGTCGGCCAGGATGCGGCGGGCCAGCGGCAGCAGGGCCTCGCCGGCGTCGGTGAGCGCGATGTTGCCGCGGGCGCGGGTGAAGAGGTCGGCGCCCAGTTCCTTCTCCAGGGCCCGGATCTGCTGGGAGAGGGAGGGCTGGGAGACGTGCACCCGCTCGGCGGCGTGCGTGAAGTGCAGCATCTCGGCGACGGTCACGAAGTAGACAAGCTGCTGGAAATGCATGCCCCCACGATAACCATGATAGGCCGAAGCTATGGACATGAGCCGGACCATGTCTTGGACCTCTCGGGTACTCCGGCCCTAGCGTCGGTGCCATGGCACTGGCTACGCGGACGGACCGGCGACCGTCCCTCACTCGCTCGTTCTGGGGATCGACCGTCGGCAAGAAGACGGTGATGGCCGTGAGCGGCCTGATCATGCTCATGTACCTGGTCGCCCACATGCTCGGCAATCTCAAGATCTTCTTCGGCTCCGGCGAGTTCAACGCGTACGCGCACTGGCTGCGGACCATGGGCGAGCCCCTGCTGCACTACGAGTGGGCGCTGTGGGTCGTGCGCGTGGTGCTGCTCGCGGCGGTGGTGCTGCACGGCGTCGCGGCGTACCAGCTCAGCAGGCGGGACATCGCCGCCCGGCCGAGCAAGTACGTGCACAGGCGGCGGCGGGCGAGCTACGCGACGCGCACGATGCGGTGGGGCGGGATCATCCTCGCCCTGTTCATCGTGTGGCACCTGCTGGACCTGACGACGCTCACGGTGAACGAGAACGCGCAGCACGGACGCCCGTACGAGAACGTCGTCGCGACCTTCAGCACCTGGTACGGGAACGTCATCTACCTGGTGGCGATGCTCGCCGTCGGGCTGCACGTGCGGCACGGCTTCTGGAGCGCCGCGCAGACGCTGGGCGTGGGGAACGCCCGGCGCGACCGGATCCTCAAGACCGTGGCCAACGGCCTCGCGCTGGTGCTGACCGCCGGATTCGTCTCCGTACCGGTCGCCGTCATGACTGGAGTGGTGGGCTGACATGAGTGAGAACACGGGTTGCACGGACTACACCGACTACGCGACCGGCGCGCCGGTCGTCGACACCAAGGCGCCCACCGGGCCCGTCGCCGAGCGCTGGGACACCCGCCGCTTCGAGGCGAAGCTGGTCAACCCGGCCAACCGCCGCAAGCACACCGTCATCGTCGTCGGCACGGGCCTGGCCGGCGGCGCGGCGGGCGCCACGCTCGCCGAACAGGGCTACCACGTCGTCCAGTTCTGCTACCAGGACTCACCGCGCCGCGCCCACTCCATCGCCGCGCAGGGCGGCATCAACGCCGCGAAGAACTACCGCAACGACGGCGACTCCGTCCACCGCCTCTTCTACGACACGGTCAAGGGCGGCGACTTCCGCGCACGGGAGTCCAACGTCCACCGCCTCGCGCAGATCTCCGTCGAGATCATCGACCAGTGCGTGGCGCAGGGCGTGCCCTTCGCCCGCGAGTACGGCGGCCTGCTCGACACCCGTTCCTTCGGCGGCGTACAGGTCTCGCGCACCTTCTACGCCCGGGGCCAGACCGGACAGCAACTGCTGCTCGGTGCCTACCAGGCGCTGTCGCGGCAGATCGCGGCCGGCAACGTCGAGATGCACGCGCGCACCGAGATGCTCGACCTGATCGTCGTCGACGGGCGGGCCCGCGGCATCGTCGCCCGCGACCTGATCACCGGCCGCGTCGACACCTACTTCGCGGACGCCGTGGTCCTCGCCAGCGGCGGCTACGGCAACGTCTTCTACCTCTCCACCAACGCCAAGAACTCCAACGCGACGGCGATCTGGCGCGCCCACCGGCGCGGCGCGTACTTCGCCAACCCGTGCTTCACCCAGATCCACCCCACCTGCATCCCGCGCTCCGGCGACCACCAGTCCAAGCTCACCCTGATGAGCGAGTCGCTGCGCAACGACGGCCGCATCTGGGTCCCCAAGGCACAGGGCGACACCCGCCCGCCGGCCGACATCCCCGAGGACGAGCGCGACTACTACCTGGAGCGGATCTACCCGTCGTTCGGCAACCTCGTGCCGCGCGACATCGCCTCGCGCGCCGCGAAGAACGTCTGCGACGAGGGGCGCGGCGTCGGACCCGGCGGCCAGGGCGTCTACCTGGACTTCGCCGACGCGATCCGGCGCCTGGGCCGCAAGGCCGTCGAGGAGAAGTACGGCAACCTCTTCGAGATGTACGAGCGGATCACGGCGGAGAACCCGTACGAGGTGCCCATGCGCATCTACCCGGCGATCCACTACACGATGGGCGGCCTGTGGGTCGACTACGACCTCCAGACCACCGTCCCCGGCCTCTTCGCCATCGGTGAGGCCAACTTCTCCGACCACGGCGCGAACCGCCTCGGCGCCTCCGCCCTGATGCAGGGCCTGGCCGACGGCTACTTCGTCCTGCCGTCCACCATCAACGACTACCTGGCCCGCAACCCCCACCACGACGACGTGGACGCGAGCCACCCGGAGGCCGTGCGCACCGTCGCGGAGACCAACGACCGCCTGGAGCGGCTGCTGGCCGTCGACGGCGACCGCACGCCCGACTCCTTCCACAAGGAGATCGGCGAACTCCTCTGGGAGTACTGCGGGATGGCCCGCACGGACGAGGGCCTGCGCAAGGCGCTCGGCCGCATCCCGGAGATCCGCGAGGAGTTCTGGCGGAGGATCAAGGTGCCGGGCACGGGGGAGGAGCTCAACCAGTCGCTGGAGAAGGCCAACCGCGTCGTCGACTACCTGGAGCTGGCCGAACTGCTCTGCCTCGACGCCCTGCACCGCACCGAGTCCTGCGGCGGTCACTTCCGCGAGGAGAGCCAGACCGCGGGCGGCGAGGCCGAGCGCAGGGACGAGGAGTTCTCGTACGCCGCCGCCTGGGAGTTCGCCGGTACGGGCCGGGCTCCCGTACTGCACAAGGAAGCCCTCGAATTCGCCTACGTCCACCCCACCCAGCGGAGTTACGCATGAGGCTCACCCTGCGCGTCTGGCGCCAGCGCAACGCCGACACCCCCGGCGCCATGGTCACGTACGACATCGACGACATCTCCGAGGACATGTCGTTCCTGGAAATGCTCGACACGCTCAACGAGAAGCTGATCCTCAGTGGCGACGAGCCGGTGGCCTTCGACCACGACTGCCGCGAGGGCATCTGCGGCGCGTGCGGCGTCGTCATCAACGGCGACGCGCACGGGCCGGAGCGCACCACCACCTGCCAGTTGCACATGCGGCACTTCAAGGACGGCGACACGGTCGACGTCGAGCCGTGGCGGGCGGGCGCCTTCCCGGTGGTCAAGGACCTGGTGGTGGACCGGTCGGCGTTCGACCGGATCATCGGCGCGGGCGGCTACATCAGCGTGCCGACCGGCGCCGCCCCGGAGGCGCACGCCACGCCCGTGCCGAAGGCCGACGCCGACTTCGCGTTCGAGCACGCCGAGTGCATCGGCTGCGGCGCGTGCGTCGCGGCCTGCCCGAACGGTTCGGCGATGCTCTTCACCTCCGCGAAGGTCAACCACCTCAACGTGCTCCCGCAGGGTGCGCCCGAGCGCGAGACCCGGGTCCTCGACATGGTCTCCGCCATGGACGACGAGGGCTTCGGCGGCTGCACCCTGACCGGCGAGTGTGCCACCGCCTGCCCGAAGGGCATTCCGCTGCCGTCCATCGCCGCGATGAACAAGGAGTGGCTGCGGGCGACGAGAAAGGCGCCGCGGCGCTGACCGCTGACCGCTGACCGCTGAGCGGAACCGCTGACCGGTAACGGTGACCCGTGACCCGTGACCGTTCCGGCGGGTGCGGTCTGGTGGTTGTGGGCATGTCACCCTCGGCTGTTAATCTTCCCCCGCAAGATCAGAACGGCTGGCAAGCGGGGGAAGATGGCCGAGCAGGCGCAACAGGGTGGCTACCGCGTCCAGAAGAGCGGGATGGACGCCGAGGCGGACAAGCTCGACCGGGCGGGCGACGACGCCGGTGACATCGGCGCCGCTCTCCAGGAGCAGCTCTGCTACACACCGGACGCCCTGGGCGGCTCGGACTCCGGCCCGGCGTTCAACAACTTCTCCGCAGCGTGGCAGGCCGAGGCCAAGGTGCTGGAGAGCGCCCTGCACGAGCTGGCCGACAAGGTCCGCATCTCAAAGGCGAACTACCAGGGCGCCGACGTGCAGAGCATGAACGACCTCCAGGCGAGCGGCGGCGGACTGACGACCATGCCGGCCCCGGCACCCGCCGGTGCCGCGCCCGGCGTACGCACCATGCCCGCCCCCGGTTCGCCCCCGGTCGGCCTCGCCGACTTCGGCTGAGCACTGCCTCCTCCCTCCCCCCGTTGACTGCTCCGAACCGAATACCGGAGGCCGCGAAGCCATGCCCGCCGCAGGCGAATCCACCACCGACCGCCGGGAGAAGCTCGCCGGACACCAGCGGTCCATCGCCGGTGCCGACGACAAGAACACCCTCATCGAGGCCATCCGCGACGCCCTGAACGTCTCCGCGCCCGTCGGCTCCCCGAGCACCCTCGACGACATCGCCAAGCGGTACGCCAAGCAGGCCGACGAGGCGAGGGACGTCCAGGACCGCGTGGAGCAGGTCGCCCTCACGGGCCTGCCCGACGCCTGGGTGGGCAGCACCGGCGCCAGGGCCCAGGAGGTGGTCTCGGCGGCGGCGCGAGCGGCCGCGCAGATGGACGAGGCGATCCGCGGCGCGCGAAGGGCGCTGATCCTCCTCTCCGACGCACTGACCACCGCGCAGTCCGAGGACAAGGGCGGCCGCGAGCAGCTGCGCGAAGCGCTCGGCATGCTCGGCGGCGAGGACGGCTTCTTCGACGACATGGTCGAGAAGGACGCGGAGGAGGCAGAGCGGCTGCGCGCCCGCAACATCGCCTCCGCCGGTGCGAAGACCATGCACGCGGCGGCGGAGAAGGCCGACGACGCGGCCCGCGAGGCCGCCCGCGACCTCAACAAGTTCGCGGCCGAGGCCCGCGCCGGCAGGATGAAGACCGACAACATCTCCGCCGCCGACCGTCTCGTTCTGGCGGACATCGGGGTGGCGGGCAAAGACCCCGAGACCAACGAGCTGCTCACCGCCAACGACCTGGAGCGCTCGGGCAAGGCCATGGAGCGCATGAACGCCCAGGACCAGGCGAAGTTCGAGCGGATGCTCGCCGAATCCAAGAGTCCCCAGGAGCGCGCCTACCTGGTGAAGGCCCTGGCCGCCGGACACGACATGAACGCGGTCTCCGAGTTCCGCGACAAGATCCACGGCAAGGACCCGGCCTGGCTGCAACGGCACCTGACGCCGGTGACGACGGCGGGGGACAGCATGGACAACGAGGGCCTCAACCCCGACGGTTCGAACAAGAACACGGACCAGCACGCGTTCAAGGGGGAGAAGTGGTCCCAGGACGCCCCCACCTGTGTGCCATCGACCGTGGTCACCGGCCGTGCCGTGGTCGATCCTCTGTACGCCCTCGAACTCACCGGAGGTCCCTCGGGACAGGAGGACGACCCCGCCGCCTTCCGTGAACGGCTGCACGACGAGCAGATGCGGCTGCACGAGGACGGTGACGGTGCCAACGAGTACGACTTCCCCTTCGGCAGCACGCCGGCAGGCATGGACGAAGAGGGCAAGACCACCATCACCAACAATGAGATGAGCCCGCACACAGGCAGCGAGTACACGTACCAGGAGACGGCGAGCGCCGACGCCCGGCGTGAGGTCCTGACCGACGTCGAGAAATCGGTCGCGGAGGGCAAGCCCGTGCCCATTACCGTCGAGGGGAAGGACAAGAACGGTGACTACGTCGGCCACTCGATGATGATCGTCGGTCAGGAGGGCAACATACTTCAGGTCTACAACCCCTGGGGCACCACCACCTGGATCAGCGAGGACGACTTCATCAACGGGAACATGCAGAAGGCGTCCGACAACCGCCTGCCCAACGCCTCCGGCGTCCACCTTCCGGCCGAGTGAGGAACTCCGTCATGCGCAACCGACTGGCAGCCGCCCTCGCCCTGCCACTGTCCGCCCTGGCCCTGGCCGGCTGCGGCCTCTTCGGTCCCGAGACCTACGAGGTCGACGAGAGGTCGGTCGAGGTGGACGCGGGCGACGAGTTCACGCTGTCCCTGCCGGCCAGTCCCTCCATGGGCGAGAACTGGTACCTGGCCGACCCACGTCCCGACCGTGACGTCGTCCGGCTCCAGGGCCAGGACGAGGACTGGGAGGACGACGGCGGGAACACCGGCGGAGGCGGCGGAACCCAGTCCCTCACCTTCCGGGCGGTCGAGCCGGGCACCACCGAGATCAAGCTGCTGTACTGCCGGCTCGGCAGTTGCAAAGCCGAGTTCGGCGACCCCGCGCCGTCTCCCTCACCGTCGGAGTCGCCGTTCCCCGTCGCGAGCGGATCGCCCGGCGAGCACGACCACGAGTACTTCATCTACACGGTCACCGTCCGATGACCGGATCCGAGGGACCCATGGACTCCAACCCGCCCCGCCCCACCAAGACCGACGACGACTGCGCCCGCCTCGACACCGCCAGGATGCTGCGCTACGGCGTCCCCGCCGAAGGCCCGCACCGCACCGCCCTCTTCGGCGACGGCGCCGTCGGAGCGGCGGTCGTCCTGGACCGGCTCGGCGTCCTGCCGCGATCGGTCGCGTTCCTCGCCGAGGTGGTGCGCAGCGGCGGGGTGCGTTACGCGGCCCGGCTCCCCGAACTGCTCCCGGACCCGGCCGCCACGGACACCCTCCGCCCCTGGCTGGAGGCGGCCGGGACCGTCGCCCGCCCGGTCGTCGGCGACGAGACGACCGCCCGCTGGCTGGAGTCCGTGGCCGAGCTGATCGGACTGCGCCGCACCAG
Source organism: Streptomyces agglomeratus (assembly GCF_001746415.1). Lineage (NCBI taxonomy): Bacteria > Bacillati > Actinomycetota > Actinomycetes > Kitasatosporales > Streptomycetaceae > Streptomyces > Streptomyces agglomeratus. The sequence continues at coordinate 1,196,837 of NZ_MEHJ01000001.1, read as the reverse complement.
CCGCGCCCGCGGCCGCTGACCGGCGTTTCAGGACGGCCGGAGCTCCCGGGCCAGGTACGGCGCCGTGCGGCTGTTTGCCGCCCGCGCGACCTCGGCGGGCGGACCCGCCGCGACGATCCTGCCGCCCTCGTCGCCGCCGCCGGGGCCCAGGTCGATCACCCAGTCGGCGGCCGCCACCACGGCCATGTCGTGCTCGACCACCACCACCGTGTGGCCCTGGTCCACCAGCCCGTGCAACTGGCGCATCAGCACCTCCACATCGGCGGGGTGCAGCCCGGTCGTCGGCTCGTCCAGTACGTACACGGTGTGCCCGCGGCGGGTGCGCTGGAGCTCGCTCGCGAGCTTGACGCGCTGCGCCTCGCCGCCGGAGAGCTCCGTCGCGGGCTGCCCCAGGCGCAGATAGCCGAGCCCCACGTCCAGCAGGGCCCGGAGCGAGCGCTCGGCCGCCGGCGTACCCGCGAAGAACCCGGCCGCCGCCTCGACGGTGAGGTCGAGCACCTCGGCGATGCTGCGGCCCCGGTACGTGACCTCCAGCGTCCCGGGGTTGTAGCGCGCGCCGCGGCAGTCCGGGCACGGCGCGTACGTACTCGGCAGGAAGAGCAGCTCCACCGACACGAACCCCTCGCCCTGGCAGGTCTCGCACCGCCCGCCGGCCACATTGAACGAGAACCGGCCCGCCTTGTACCCGCGCGCACGGGCGTCCTCGGTGGCCGTGAAGAGCTTGCGCACGACGTCGAAGAGGCCGGTGTACGTCGCCAGATTGGAGCGCGGCGTACGGCCGATCGGGCGCTGGTCGACCTGCACCAGCCGGTCCACGGCTTCCAGTCCCTCGGCCGAGGCGCAGCCCGTTGTGCCGCCGGTGGCCCCGTCCGCCAGGACCCCCGCCAGCACCTGCCCGACGAGCGTCGACTTGCCGGAACCCGACACTCCGGTCACGGCCGTGAACACCCCGAGAGGGAACGCGGCGTCCACACCGCGCACGTTGTGCCGCTCCACGCCGTTCAGCCGCAGCAGACCCGACGGCTCGCGGACCTCGCGCGGGGGAGCGGGTTCACGGTCGAAGAGGAAGCGGCGGGTCGCCGATTCGGCCACCTCCGCCAGAGCTGCCGGCGGCCCGCTGTGCAGCACCCGGCCGCCGTGCTCGCCCGCGAGCGGACCGACGTCGACGAGCCAGTCCGCGCTGCGCACCACGTCCAGATGGTGCTCCACGACGAAGACCGAGTTGCCCGCGGCCTTCAGCCGGCCGAGCACGACCAGCAGGGCCTCGGTGTCGGCCGGGTGCAGCCCCGCCGACGGCTCGTCCAGGACGTACACGACACCGAAGAGGCCCGAACGCAGCTGCGTCGCCAGCCGCAGGCGCTGGAGCTCGCCGGAGGAGAGTGTCGGCGTCGTACGGTCGAGACTCAGATAGCCCAGCCCCAGCTCCGTGACGACCGCGATCCTCGCCCGCAGGTCACCCGTCAGGACGCGCGCCGTTTCGCTCCCGTCGGCCGCCGGGTCCAGTGCGCGCGCGAGCGCCGACAGGGGCAGCCCCGCCAGCTCGGCGATCGTGCGGCCGCCGAACGTCACCGCCAGCGCCTCGGGACGCAGCCTGCTCCCGCCGCACACTGGGCACGGCGCGGCGGTCAGGAAGCGCTCGGCGCGCGCCCGCAGGGTCTGGCTCTTGGAGTCCGCGAAGGTGTGCATGACGTAGCGGCGGGCGCTCATGTACGTGCCCTGGTAAGGGCGTTGGATACGCCCCGCGTCGCGCACCGGGTGCACCGTGACGACCGGCTGCTCGTCGGTGAACAGGATCCAGTCGCGGTCCCGTTGTTCCAGCTCGCGCCAGGGCCGGTCCACGTCGTACCTGAGCGCGTCCAGCACGTCGCGCAGGTTCTTGCCCTGCCAGGCACCCGGCCACGCCTCGATCGCACCCTCGCGGACGGAGAGCGACGGGTCGGGTACGAGCAGTTCCTCGCTGGTGCGGTGGATCCGGCCGAGGCCGTGGCATTCGGGGCAGGCGCCCGCCGCCGTGTTCGGCGAGAACGCGTCCGAGTCGAGGCGAGCGGCACCGGGCGGATACGTTCCCGCGCGGGAGAACAGCATGCGCAGGGAGTTGGAGAGGGTGGTGACCGTCCCGACCGAGGACCGTGAACCCGGCGCGGACCTGCGCTGCTCCAGCGACACGGCGGGCGGCAGGCCGCTGATCTCGCCGACCTTGGGCGCGCCCACCTGGTGGATCAGACGGCGTGCGTACGGCGCGACGGACTCGAAGTAGCGGCGCTGGGCCTCGGCGTAGATGGTGCCGAACGCCAGGGAGGACTTTCCGGAGCCCGAGACGCCGGTGAAGACGACGAGCGCGTCGCGCGGAATGTCGACGTCGACGTGCCGCAGGTTGTGCTCGTCGGCGCCGCGCACACGGACGTAAGGGTCATGGGCGGCATACGGGTCGTGGGGGGCGTACGGGTCGTGGGCACTGGGCATCGGCGGGACTCCGTACGCGGGACTGTTGCGACAAACGGTTCGATACTAGACCCGTACTTCGCGGGTGACCGTTTCAGGTCTGTGGCCAGCGGGTTTGCGTGATGTCGGTGTCGAGTAGGTCGAGGAGGTGGAGTTGGACGCCGCGGTTGATCTGGACGGTTGGCGGGTCGGTGACGTTGCCGATCCGCAGGGTGAGTTCGCCGAGCTGGTAGAGGATCATCCGGCCGGTGGGGCGGACGCGGCGGTTGTCCGGGTAGAGGCCGGGCATGGTCTCGTCGGGGCCGAGCGCGCGTCTAACCTGCCGCTCAATCAGGCAGAAGACGAGCAGGGCCAGGCAGATGACCTGGATCAGCGCGGCGACGCGCCGGTTGTGCTGCACGAAGACCGGTGCCACCGCGAGGGGGCCCTTGAAGTCGTGGTAACGCCGTTCGACGGTGCCCTGGCCCTTGTAATGGATCAGGACGTGGGCCGGGCCGGCTTTCTCGGCCGGGACGCTGGTGATCAGCGCCCACCAGCCGTCGACGGCTGTTTCGGCTCCCAGTACGTCCTGGTCGAAGTGCCAGGTGAGGCTGGGGGTGCCGTGCTCGTCGGTGGTGATGTGCCAGCGCAGGCAGGAGGTGACGCGGCGCTTGGTCGCGATGACGCCGATCCGGGCAACGATCTTCTCTCTGGTCTTGTAGTGCCGTCCGCCCGCCGCGGCGGTGAGCCTGTCGAGGTCTTCGGCGGCTTTGGCCAGTCGTTTGGCCCGGGCAGCCTGCTGGCCGGCCGCGACGGCGGTGGAGTGGACCAGGATCCGGCGCACGGTCAGCGGCGGATCGCTTTTGCGGCGGCCGGTCAGCGTGTGGGTGTCCTCCAGGACCCGGTAGGTCTCCCGTTCCGCCTCGGGTTTCCTCTCGTCCCGTCAGGCACCCGGTCGACGGGCTCGCCCCGCTGAGGATCCAGGACCGCGTAGACCTCGTCCTTGATCTGCGCGGCTGGGACGGGCGCGACGAACTCCACCCCGGCCTCAAGCAGGGCGGTGATGTTGGAGTAGGACACCAGCTTGGAGTCGGCGACCATCAAGAACTCGCGGGTGCCGGCCATCGCTTTGAGGTCGTTCATCGCGCCGACGACCTGACGGACCTCGGCGGCGGCGCCGTCGAAGACCCGGGAGTGCACGGGGATCCCGCCGTCGGCCGTCACCGCGAGCCCGGTCTGGATCTGCTTCAGGTCCAGCCGCCGGTCCTTGGGATGCCCGTTGCAGGCGATCAGCGGGTACTGCTCGTCCTGGTCCTGGGCGGGGAAGGCGCCGTGGACGGACATGCTGGTCATGTCCCAGTGCAGCCGCGAGACGTCGATCCCGAACTCGGTGATCGCCCGCGCGCCGACGGTGCCGGCGACGACTTCCAGCTTCGGGGCGATCGCGTCCAGCGCACGGGCCAGGCGATCGTCGTTGAGGAGGTCTGGTGTGATGCCGAAGACCTCCTCCACCGCCCAGGTGCGGGCCCAGTCCCCGACGCGCACCAGCGGTGCGGGCGAGGTCAGCCGGTTGGCCACCAGCGCCTCGATGACCTGCCCGTGCGTCAGATGCGCGCTCGCGCCGCCTGGACACACCTCGTCGACGATCCCGGCCACGTCCAGCCGGCGCAGAAACTCGGCAGCGACAGGCGAGCGCCCAGACGCTTTTCCACCACGGACGTCACCACCACTTCAAGGCGCTGACGCTCAGATCGTGGCCGCGGGGACCGGGAAGTCATCGACACATCCGGACCAACGCCATGCGACCGGCCCGGGACACTCCCGGACCGGTCACACCATACGAATCAACGACCCGCGAAGTACGGGACTAGACGGCGTCCGCTCCGGCGTCCGTGCCCCCGAGGCCCACCAGGCGGGCCAGCCGCCGGTAGGACTCCAGCAGTGCCCCCCGATCGTACGTACTCGTCGCTACCAGGTACTCGTCGGCGCCGCTGCGGCCGAGCACCTTCTCCAGGGCGTCGGCGACCTCGTCCTCCGTGCCGTGGATGTGCCCCCGCCGGGACTCGTCGAAGAGGCCCCGCTCACGGTCGCTCATCGGTCGGGCCAGGATCTCGTCGACGGGGGCGAGCGGCGGGAACGATCCGTGCGTGCGGGAGTACGCCGACGCCCACGCCTCCGGCACCAGGAGCCGCCGGGCCTCCTCCGTCGTACCCGCGACGGCCACCGTGCCCGACAGTACGACGTACGGCCGCTCGCCCCATACGGACGGCCGGAACTCCTCCCGGTAGCCGTCGACCGCCCGCAGCATCTCCTCCTCGCCGCGCGCCGCCGCGATCACCAGCGGCAGCCCGGCCGCCGCGGCGACCTGCGCCCCGGCGCCCGTGGCCAGTACGAACGCGGGGACGCGCAGCCCCTCGGCGGGGTGGGCGTGGACCTGCGGATGCGCGCTCTGGTCGCCGGTGAAGTAACCCAGCAGCTCACCGAGGCGCGTGGCGAAGTCCCCGGCGTCCTTCTTGTCGTGGCCCAGCGCGCGGCGAATCCCGTCGGTGAAGCCGACGGAGCGGCCGAGCCCCATGTCGACGCGTCCGGGGAACAGCGACTCCAGTACGCCGAACTGCTCGGCCACGACCAGGGGCTGATGGTTCGGCAGCATCACACCGCCGGTGCCCACCCGGATCCTCGACGTGGCGGCGGCCACGGCGGCGGCGAGCACGGTCGGCGCGGAACCGGCGACACCGGGCACGCTGTGGTGCTCCGACACCCAGAAGCGGTGATATCCGAGCGCCTCGGCCCGCCGTGCGAGGTCCACGGTGTCCCGCAGCGCCTGCGGGGCGTCGTGCGCCTCGCGCGTACGGGAACGGTCGAGTACGGAGAACCGGGTCTGCGCGATCACTGAGCTCACACCCCCTTCAACGCCTCACCCGCGCGAGGATTCCCCGCCCGCGCCCGCGCGTGGGCCGGACACGTCCTAAGGTGCCGGAATGACCTCCGGTACGACGCACAGCAGCAGGCCACTGGCCGTTTTCGACCTCGACGGAACCCTCGCGGACACGGCGCACCGACAGCGCTTCCTGGAGCGCACCCCGCGGGACTGGGACGGGTTCTTCGCCGCGGCGCCCCACGACCCGCCGATGCCCGAGGGACTGCGGATGGTCCGGGAGAGCGAGGAGGAGTGCGAGATCGTCTACCTCACCGGCCGCCCCGAGCGGTGCCGGCGCGACACCGTGGACTGGCTCGCCGCGCAGGGTCTTCCCGAGGGGCGGATCTGGATGCGCCGCGACCACGACCGGCGGCCCGCCCGGCATACCAAGCTGGAGATCCTGAAACGGCTGGCGGCGCGCGGCCGTGAGGTCCGCATGCTCGTGGACGACGACGAGCTGGTGTGCGCCGCGGCCGAACAGGCGGGCTTCACGGTCGTGCGCGCCCGCTGGGCCGCCGCGTCGGCGGCGCTCAGGGACGCGCAGGAGCGCGAGGGCCGTACCTGAGGCGTGCCGGCCTACCGCCTCACGCGGTGTCCTCGAGGCGGAAGCCGACCTTGAGACCCACCTGGTAGTGCTCGATCCGGCCGTCGACGATGTGGCCGCGCACCTGTGTCATCTCGAACCAGTCGAGGCCGCGCAGGGTCTGCGAGGCGCGGTCGATGCCATTGCGGATCGCCTGGTCGAGGCCCTCTGTCGAGGTGCCGACGATCTCGGTGACGCGGTACGTGTGGTCGGACATGCGGCGCTCCCTCTCTGCTCCTCGCGGCGCGGGGGCGTCCCGGCGCGCGCTTCTACCACCGTGCCCCAGCGGGCGCCGGGGCGCATGTCCGGCTTCCGGCGTCGTGCGTGGGCCCCGCGGGGCTTCGCCCGCACACGCCGGAGGGGCCGGACCTGCCCGAGGGCGGTGTCCGGCCCCTCCGGCGTTCGAGGAGCGTGGTGGGGACCGCTGGCCCCTACACCGCCACTGCCAGCGACAGCGCGAAGCGTTCCGCCTCGTCGGTCCACCACTCGCGCAGATCGAGGCCCGCCCCGGCGAGTTCCCGGCGTACCCCGTCCCGCCGGAACTTCGCCGAGATCTCGGTACGTATCTCCTCACCCGCCTCGAAGGACACCGCGAGGTCGAGCTCCCGGATCTTCACCGTCACATCGGTCCGCGCCCGCAGCCGCATCTCGATCCACTCGTGCCCGCGGTCCCACACCGCGACGTGGTCGAAGTCGTCGGGGTCGAAGTCCGCGCCCAGCTCCCGGTCGATGACCGCCAGGACGTTCTTGTTGAACGCCGCCGTGACACCCTGCGCGTCGTCGTACGCCGCGACCAGCGTCCGCTCGTCCTTCACCAGGTCCGTGCCGAGCAGCAGCGCGTCCCCCGGTGCCAGCAGCGACCGTACGGACTTCAGGAAGACCGTCCGCTCGTCCGGCAGCAGATTGCCGATCGTGCCGCCCAGGAAGGCGACCAGCCGCGGACCCGGCGTCCCGGGCAGCGCCAGACCGCGCGTGAAGTCCGCGATCAGCGCGTGTACGGACAGTTCCGGCCGCTCGTCGAGGAGCGCCGAGGCGGCGGCCGTCAGCGCGCTCTCGCTGACGTCGACGGGCACGTAACTGCCCAGCTCCGGGACCAGCGCGTCCAGCAGGTGGCGGGTCTTCTCCGAAGAGCCCGAGCCGAGCTCCACCAGCGTGCGTGCCCGGGTGGCGGCCGCGATCTCGGGCGCGCGGGCGATCAGGATCTCCCGTTCCGCGCGCGTGGGGTAGTACTCCGGCAGCCGGGTGATCTCCTCGAACAGGTCGCTGCCCCGGGCGTCGTAGAACCACTTCGGCGGCAGCACCTTGGGCGTGCGGGTCAGCCCGTGCAGTACGTCGGCACGCAGATCAGCGCCGGTCGCGTCCTCGGGCAGGGTGCGGGTCAGCAGGAACGGGCTCACGCAGTGGGCTCCTTGAGCGGTGTCAGCAGGACATCGGTGCGGGTGGCGGCGAGGAGGGTGTGGTCCGGGACCTCGCGCCAGTGCGGATCGTCGTCGTACGGCTCGGACGCCACGACCGTGCGGCGGCCCGGTTCGGCGTAGTACCAGAGCGTGTCGCCCCAGGCCGTCGCCGCGACCGTCTCGCCGTCCGTGAGGAGCAGGTTCAGCCGCGAACCCGGGGCGGCCTCGGCCAGCTCCAGGACCGTGTCGGCCAGCGCCTGCCCCAGTTCGTCGCCGTCGCGCAGCCGGTGCAGTACGAGCGCCCAGACCAGCGCCGAGTCGCACCGCGCCTCCAGCGCGAGCAGTTCGGCGGCGGGCAGTGCCCCGGCGAGCGCCGCGGCCGACCGGGGCCAGCCCCTGAGCGCCCCGTTGTGGCTGAACAGCCACGGTCCGGCGGCGAACGGCGCCGCCGCCGCCTCGCCGTCCGCGCCCGCCTCCGTGGCGTCGCGGACCGCGGCGAGCACCGCCCCGGAGCGGACGACCCGGGCCAGGTCGGCGAACGAGGCGTCGGCCCACATCGGCCCCGTGCGCCGGTAGCGGGCCGGCACCGGGTCGCCCTCGGCGTACCAGCCGACGCCGAAACCGTCCGCGTTGACGGTCCCGTACCGCTGGCGGCGCGGCGCCCACGCCTGCCGGTACAGACCGTGTGCGGGCTTCACGAGCAGGTCCCCCAAGGGCACCGCGGGCCCCAGGCAGGCGAAGTGACGGCACATCAGGACACCACCGCGCCGGGTACGCCCCTGGTGTCCGGTGCGTCCCGCGCCGTCCGGAAACCCGCGAAGATCTGGCGGCGTACGGGCAGGTCCCAGTTGCGGAACGTGCCCCGGCACGCCACCGCGTCGACTGCGAACGAACCGCCGCGCAGCACCTTGTGCGCGCTGCCGAAGAAGACCTCGGAGTACTCCCGGTACGGGAAGGCCGCGAAGCCCGGATAGGGCAGGAAGTCGCTCGACGTCCACTCCCACACGTCGCCGATCAGCTGCCGTACGCCCAGGGGCGACACACCGGCGGCGTACGCCCCCACGGGAGCCGGCCGCAGATGCCGCTGTCCGAGATTGGCCAGCTCCTGGGTGGGGTCGCCGTCGCCCCAGGGGTAGCGGAGCGAACGGCCCGACACCGGGTCGTGCCGGGCCGCCTTCTCCCACTCGGCCTCCGTGGGCAGCCGCCGGCCGGCCCACCGTGCGTAGGCGTCCGCCTCGTACCAGCTCACATGCAGGACGGGCTCGTCCTCCGGTACGGGCTCCACGACCCCGAAGTGCCTGCGCAGCCACTGGCCGCCCTCGCGGCGCCAGAACAGCGGGGCACTCAGCTCGTGCTTGCGGATCTGCGCCCACCCCTCCGGCGCCCACCAGCGTTCGTCGGTGTAGCCGCCGTCCTCCATGAAGCGCAGATACGCGCCGTTGCTCACCGGCACGGTGTCGATGTGGAACGCCGGGACGAAGCGGTGGTGCGCGGGCCGCTCGTTGTCGAGCGCCCACGGTTCGGTGGAGGTACCCATGGTGAACGGGCCGCCGGGGACGAGGACTTCGCGCGGCAGGTCCACCGTCGTCGCGGCCGCGGGACGCGGCGGCGGGGGCGCGGTGAGCACGACGGGCCCGCGCCGCAGCTGATGGGTGATGAGCATGGTCTCGTCGTGCTGCTGCTCGTGCTGGGCCACCATGCCGAAGGCGAACGCCGCGTCCAGCAGTGGCGTGCCGGTCAGCGGGCTGCGGTCCAGCACGTCGAGGGCCCGGCCACGTACGTCGGCGGCGTACCCGCGGGCCTCGGCGGGGGCGAGCAGCGGGAGCGAGGGGCGCTCGGAGCGCGGGTGCTCGAAGGCGTCGTACAGGGAGTCGATCCCGGGGCGCATCGCGTCCCGCCCGGCGACCGCCCGCAGCAGCCACAGCTCCTCCTGGTTGCCGATGTGCGCCAGGTCCCAGACCAGTGGTGACATCAACGGGGAGTGCTGAGCGACGAGTTCACCGTCATCCACGCAGTCGGTGAGCCCGGCGGTTCGCTCACGCGCCCTCAGCAGCGCGTCGACGGCGCGGGCGCGGAGCGACTCCGGGTCGGTGGCGGGACCGGCGGGCCCGGTGGGGGCGCTCATGTGTGAAGGTCCTTCCCGTGAGCGGGGTCGAGCAGATCGTCGGCGGGGCATCGCCCGTGTACGACGTACCGCTCGGTGAACGCGGCGACGGCGCACTGCACGGCGGTGGACGCGCCGAGGCGGGGCAGCGCTTCGAGCGCCACCTCGAAGCAGGTCTCGGCGGCCGTCCGCAGCTCGGCGTCGGCCAGTCCGTACCGTGCGGCATTGGTCCACAGGGGGTTGCGCGGCGCGGGCAGCGAACCCGCCGTCTCGGCGAGCGGCTTGACGCTCCGGTACGCGATCTCGGAGGCCGCCGGGTCGTCGAAGAGCGCGGTGGTGACGGCGAGCGGAACGATCCAGCCGTTCTCGCCCGGCTGCGCGTCGATCATGCGCAGTTCGAGGTGGCCGCGCGGCCGCACCGGTGGAAAGAGGGTGGTCAGGTGGTAGTCGAGGTCCGCGCGGGTCGGCGGCCGGGGCGCCCCGGTCCGCATCCAGGAACGGAACGACAGCCCTGCCGGTACGTCCCAGGGCCGGCCCGCGTCTCCCCTGACGCACATCACGGGAGCGTCCAGCACGCGGTCCGTCCACGCGCCGCGCGGCTCCGCGTCGAGCGGCGGGGCCAGGGAACGGCCGGGTTCGATCTCCGTCCACAGGGCCTGGCGGGTGGACCGCCAGCCGGTCCGCCGCCGGTGATGGAACGGGGAGTTGGCGAACGCTGCCGACAGGACCGCCCCGAGTAGGTGGGCGAGCCGCCAGCGCCGTCCGTAGCCGAGCGGCCCGGGCTCCTCGTGGCCGGCGTCCAGACACACCTGGACGGACGCCGACGAGCACATCATCGCCCGCCCGGCCGGACCCGTCCGGTCGAGGTACGCCTCCATGGCGTCGTAGCGGGGCTCGCGCAGAACGCGCTTCGGGGGGTGCCAGGGGTCGGTGCCGATACCGGTGAGGCCGAGGTCCCGGGAGCGCAGAACGGCGCGGACGGCGTCCAGATCGGCGGAGACGGAGTCGATGCACTCCGTCAGGGACGGGGCCGGAGGGGAACTGAGTTCGAGCTGTCCCCCCGGCTCGACGGTGAGGGACGAGAGCAGGGGCAGGGCCCGCAGAGCGGTCACGGCCGCTTCGAGGCGGGCGGGTGCGACGGGCAGTTCGGGGAGGTGCAGCTCGTGGACGAACCATTCGAGTTCGACGCCGACGGTGCTCGGCGGACCGGTCTTGAAACAGATGCCGCGCAGTAATGCTTCCGCACCGGCCTCGGTGACGGGAGCGCCTTCCTGTACGAAGTCGCCTGTGGGCATGGCCTGTTCCTCCTTGTCGTCTGTCGGTCGGTGGACGGTCGCGATCGTGCCTGAGCCCGCCCCGGCGACCGGGACGGGCATCGCCCTCCAGCTAAGCCACTGAGACCGGATCGCACAAGGGTGTCCTTGCAGCGCGGAAACCCCGTTGCGCCGGGGGCCGCCGGTCACCGACGATCTCACCTGTGAGTGCACGACTGCGCGGAATCGCGAAAGAGACCGAAGAGATCGTCCGGGCGGGCCGGTACACGGCCCCCGACGGCCGTGGCGTGCCGATCGGCGCGGAGGTGGCCGCCGCCCTCGCCGGGACCAGGCTCTTTGGTCCCGCCCCGGTCGCTGTCACGCCGGACACGGACCGTACGACGGTCTTCGAGGTCACAGGCGAGAGCAGCCTCGAGGCCGCGCGGAGGCTGACCGCCGCGGGGCCCGGCCCGGTGGCCGTGCTCACCTTCGCCTCGGCCCGGAACCCCGGCGGTGGCTATCTCAACGGCGCGCAGGCGCAGGAAGAAGCACTGTGCCGCGGGTCGGCCCTGTACGCGACCCTGCTGCGCGCCCCCGAGTTCTACGCCCACCACCGGGCGGACCGCAGCCCGTTCTACCTCTGATCTTGCGCAGTGCTTCACCCTTCAGGGTGGGGGTGAAGCGCATCGTTGCCCCGGAGGCGCGGAGCGCCAGAGTAGATCATCTGTGACAACCAAGCGGTGGCAGTGGAAGACCTGGCGGTCAAGGGACTGGCCCGTACACGCATGGCCAAGTCCGTACACGACGCAGGATGGTCGGCATTCGTCATGATGCTGGAATACAAGGCTGCGAAGTTCGGCCGTTGTTTCCACCGCGTCGGACGTTTCGAGCCGACCTCTCAGGTCTGCTCCGTATGCGGTGTCAAGGACGGACCCAAACCCCTGGGCATACGCGTGTGGGAAAGCGGAGCCTGCGGGGCTGTCCTTGACCGGGACATCAACGCGGCGGTCAACGTCGCCAAGGCCGCCGGACTGGCGGTATCAGCCTGCGGAGCGCGGGTAAGACCGGGACCCGTCCCGGCACAGCGCGAAGAAACAGGAACCCACCCGAAGCCCCAGCCGGTGACCACCGACAGGCAGGCGGGAATCTCCGCCCTTTAGGACCCCGTTGCTGATCTTTCATTTCGAGGGGCGCGCGAGGAGGCGGCATAAGTGGGTGGTGCGGGTGCGCTCAGGGCGGTGGCCTTGCTGCCAGGCATCGATCCGGATGAGGTTGACGGCCGTGGCGGCAAGGCAGTGTCCGAGGTGGGTGGCGGCTGCGGTCCGGTAGCGGCTGCGGCGTGCGCGGGTGCGGTGGATGATCTGGCAGACGGTGGCCTCGATTCCGGCGCGTCGGCGGTAGCGATCCCGCCAGGCGTCGGTTTCCTGTTCGCGGCGGCGCTGCTGGAGGGCCGCTCTCTGGGCGGGCTCGCGCAGGGTGAGTGCCCGCCCCCACTTGCCGTTGCCCGCTGTCGTGCACTGCGAGCGCAGCGGGCAGACACGGCAGGTCGCCGCGTCGAAACGGATCTGGACCAAGGGGACGCGTGTGCGGCGACTGCTGCGGGTGGCAGCCCAGGAGACGCTGGTGTGCCCACCCGGACAGATCGCCTCACGTCGAACGTCGTCGATCTGGAAGTGGTCGTGGCCGAACCGTTGGAGGCCGTCGCCTCCGGCGACAGGGCGTGCAGGGCCGACGAGGTCGATGCCGTGTTCCTGACGGGCGCTGACCAGGGTGCCGGCCGTGACGTAGCCGCTGTCGACGAGCTGCTCGGTGGGCAGCAGCTTCCGCTCGGCGAGGCGGGTATGGATGCCGGGCAGGGCCTCGCTGTCCCCGTCGGCCGCGGTAGCGGTCGCAACGTCCGTGATCAGCCGGGGTGTTTCGTCGTCGCAGGTCTCGGTCAGGTGCAGCCAGTAGCCCGTCCAACTGATGGTCTTCTTGGTGCCGTAGCGCGCCTCGGTGTCATAGGGGCTTACCAGCATCTGGTGCGCAGGGGGCAGGTCCTCGCCTTCACGGACGTGCACGCCGCCCGGACCACGGTGGTACTGCTGCACCCACACCTGGCGCAGGATCTGCAGGGCGGGGATGCGGCGCAGCCAGTCGGGCGCATCGGGCCTCCAGGTAGCCGTGAGCAGGTGGAATCCGTCCTCGCCGACCTGACGCAGCCAGCTGTCGCGGTCCTGGCCGTCGGGCAGCCCGTGCCAGGAGTCCACGCGCTCTCCGTACCGGCCCAGCCAGTCGGTCTCCCGTTCTGCCAGGGACTGCTCCAGCCAGTCCGGTGCAGCAGCGGCGAGCGCCTCCAGGGCAGCACGCAGGGTCTCGGCGACGAACTCCATCCGGTTCAGCAGGCGCACGTCGGCGACCACCCGGGTGGAGTCGGTGCGCTGGCGTCCGCCCCGGCGCAGCAGCCCCTGGCCCGCGGCGGCCTCCAACACCGCCTCCAGGACGCGCTCTTCAAGTCCGTGTGCGACCAGCCGGGCCCGGAACCGGGCCAGCAACGAGTGGTCGAACCCACTGTCGTCGAGATCCAGGCCCAGCAGGTATTTCCAGTCGATCCGCGCCCGCACGGCCTCGGCGGCCTGGCGGTCGGACAACCTCTCGGCGTACTGCATCACCGACACCATCGCCAGCGCGCCGGGCGAGGCTGCCGGCCGCCCATCAGCCGGGAACGCGGCCGCGAACAGTGCGTCATCGAAGATCTGTCCCAGACTGTCGCGCAGCCGTATCGCCAACGAGCTCTTCGGGAAGGCCCTGCGCGCCACCCGCCGGGTCAACTCCGGGATCTCTCCACCCGCCCACGACTCCAACGACACTTGAACATCACCGCCAACGAACTCGATCCTCCACCCCACCATCCCGCTTCCGCACCGGGTACGAGGGGAGATTTGAGAGATCAGCAACGGGGTCCTTTAGGGCGGAGAGGATGTCAAACCGACCGGGTCATCCACTCACCGGGAGTCCCCGTCTTCCGCGACGACCGCGGCGCGCTGCTCGGAGCGCCGTACACCGTGGGCTTCCTGACCTCGCCCGCGCCCAACGCGGGCGTGATCCGCAGCCGCGAGCCCGAACAGGCGCACCGCATCCCGGCGGCGCTCGCGACCCGCGCCGGGCGGGTCCTGGAGACGGCCGCCGCCCTCGGGTACGGCGGCTGGTGCTGGGGGCCTGGGGGTGCGGTGTCTTCATGAACGAGCCCGCCGCTGTGGCGGGCGCGTTTCACACGCACCTCATGGGAGAGGGCCGGTTCTCCGGCCACTTCGACGAAGTGGTCTTCGGCGTCCTCGACCGCACGCGCGGAGAGTCGGTGCTGGGCGCCTTCCGCGCGGCCTTCGCCCCGCCGGTACGGCCCGCCGCGCAGCGGTAGTCCCAGCCGGACGCGGAGCGCGCGGCCGTGACCCGGCGCACCCCTGGACTCGGTGGGCCCCCGGATTCCGGCGCGCGCAGGAGCGCGGGTGGCTCTCAGCTCCAGCCGTAACGCTGCCGCAGGCGCCGCACCACACCGTCGAAGCGCGGCCGGTCGAGGGCGCACGCCTCCCGGCGCATCCCTTCCTCGTGCACCCGGATCACCCGGTCGAGATCGACCCAGGACTCGCGCCCCCTCGCGTCCCACGGACCGGAACCGATCGCCACCCACTCGCGGTCGCGGTCGTGCCGCTTGCTGGACAGCCGTACGGCGAGCAGCGTGCCGGCGGCCTCGCGGGCGACCACGAGCACCGGCCGGTCCTTGCCGCGGCCGTCGTTCTCCTCGAACGGCACCCAGGTCCAGACGATCTCGCCCGGGTCGGGATCCCCGTCGCAGTCCGGCGCGTACGAGGTCCGTACCGGACCGGTCGCGCGGGGGTCGGCCTCGGTCGTCGCGGCCGGTCCGCGCCGGCCGGGCAGGTCGGTGATGCCGTCGGGAGAAGTCGTCACCCGGGTGAGGTTAGGGCCTGGACGGCCCAGTCCGCAGGGCGGCCCCCGCGACCGGACCACAGCTTCGGTCCATGGCCACACGCATCGTCATCGCCCTCCTCGCCGCCGGACTCGCAGGCACGGCGGCGCAGTTTCCGGACCCGGCCGGACGGAATCCCGCCGGACCGGAGCCCGCCCGAGCAGCCGCCGCCCAACCGGAGCCCGCCGGACCGGAGCCCGCCCGAGCGGCCTTCGCGCGAACGGACCCCGCCCGGTCGCCGTCCGCGTCGCCCCCCGGCGCCGTGGCCCCACCCCGTACCGTCTCCGGCTGGCTCCCCTACTGGGACCAGGAGGGGGCGTACGCCGATGCGCTGGCCCACGCCGACCAGCTGCACACCGTCAGCCCCTTCTGGTACCAGGCCGTCTCGGCCGGGCGGGTCGACGGCCATCCGGGCGCGGGGGAGCGGCGCATCGTCGACGGACTGCACGCGGCCGGCGTCAAGGTCGTGCCCACCGTGATGGAGACGATGAAGCCCGGCGCCCTGGGCTCGATCCTCACCAGCCCCACCCGCCGCGCGACCCACGTCCGTACCCTCCTCGCCCTTGCCGGGAGCCGCGACTACGACGGACTGGACCTCGACTACGAGAGTCTCGCCGCGTCCGGCGACGCCACCTACCGCAAGGTGCGCGCCGGGTACGCGAAACTGGTCGAAGACCTCTGCCGGGGCCTGCGCGCGCTGGACAAGCAGTGCGTCATCACGGTGTCGCCCAAGACGGCGACCACCGGCCGGATCTGGGACTACGCGGCCATCGGGCGCGCGGCCGACCGGATGCGCATCATGGCGTACGACTACCACTGGAAGGGCGGCAAGCCGGGCCCACTGTGCTCCCCGCAGTGGTACGACGAGATCCTGCGCATCGCCACCGCCGACGTCCCGGCCAGCAAGATCGAGGTCGATGTCCCGGGGTACGGGTGGGACTGGCCCGCCGACGGCAAGTCCCGGGCGAAGCACGTCACCTGGAAGGAGGCGGAGGCGCTGCGCGTCGCCAAGAACGTGCCGTACGCGCTCGATCCGGCCTCCCGGACACCCCACTTCGGCTACCAGGACGGGGAGCAACGGCGCGAGGTCTGGTACCAGGACGCGCGCGGTGTCGCCGAGCACCTGCCGGTGCTGCGCAAGTACGGCGTGGCCAACACCGCCCTGTGGGCACTGAACTTCGAGGACCCCGAACTGTGGCCGGTGCTGGCGCGCGGCTGACGCGGCGTACGCGTGTACGCCGCGTCCGTGCAAGGGTCATATCCAGCCGTCCAACGACGCCATGAAGGCGTCGAAGTCGTCCCGGTGGATGGTGTGGCCCGCGCCCCGGACCGTACGGACCTCGAATCCGCGCTCCGCCAGCACCGCGGCCTTCGCCGCGTCGATGAGGAAGCTCGGGTCCGCGAGCTGCACCAGCGAGGGCACGACGGGCTTGGCGGGCAGCAGATCGACGCCGGGCAGCGCGGCGAGGCCCAGCGCCGACGCCTCGTCCCAGACCCCGAGCGTCGCCAGTTCGATGTCGATGTCCTCGGCGTCCCAGCGCGGGTTCATCGCCGCTATCCGCTCCCGGGGCGCCGCCTTGAACCGGGCGAACAGCTCGGGACCGAAGCCCTCCTCCGCCGTGCCGAGGTGCCACGCCGGGTCGGAGAAGACCGCACGCCGTGGCCGCAGGCGGTCCACGGCGAGGGACAGGGTGAGGCCGCCGAGGGAATGGCCGATGGCGAGGTCGGCGCCGGCCGGGAGGGTCTCGACGACGTCGTCGGCGAAGAGCTCCGGTGTGTACTCACCACGACCGCTGGCGCCGTGTCCACGCAGGTCGACGGCGATGACCCGGTAGCCCTTGCCGGCGAGAGCGGGGCCGACTCGTCGCCAGGTGCGGTGGTCGGCCATGATGCCGTGGATCAGGAGCGCGAGCCGGTCGCCCTCGCCCCAGGTCCGGGTGTGTAGCTGCACGGTGATGCCTTTCTGACGGTGGGGAAAACGGGATCGGCGCACAGGACCGGCGCACGAGTCGGCGTAAATGATCCGGCGGAAGGCCCGCGCACGGAGTCGGCGCACGGAGTCAGCGCACGGAGCGGATCGGGCGTACGGCGAGTGCGCCGAGCACCGCGAGCCCCGCCGCGACCAGGAACAGGGTGGTGTACCCGCCGACGCCGACGATCACCGAGGCGATGAACGGGGCGACGATCTGCGGCCCGGCGTTGGCGATGTTCAGGACGCCCATGTCGCGGGCGGCGTCCTCCGCCTTCGGCAGGACCATCGTCACGAGCGCGGTGTCCACGGCCATGTAGCAGCCGAAGGCGAGGCCGTTGACGGTGGCGAAGGCGATCATCGCCGCCCAGCTCGTCGACACCGCGGGGATGACCAGGGCGACGGCGGACAGCGCGGCCGAAGCGCCGACGAACAGCTTGCGCCGGTCGAAGCGGTCCGACAGGTAGCCCCCGAGGACGGTGGACACGATCATGGCCACGCTGGTGACCGGCATCAGGACCGCCACCGCGTCCTCGGGCTCCAGCCCGCCGTGCAGGACGGTGTGGTCCTTGATGATGTAGAGGAGGAAGCCGTTGACGGCGAAGTACCCGAGGATCAGCAGGGCACGGCCGATGAAGGCCCAGCGGAAGTCGTGCGACTTCAAGGCCCCCGCGAACGCGGTCAGTTGTTCCCGTACGGGCAGTGGCCGGCGGGCGGGCATCCGCTGCTCGCGGGCACAGGTGGTGAACAGCACCGCCGAGGCGGCCACCAGCGCGCCGAAGAGGAGGTAGCCGGTCCGGTAGTCGTCCGAGAAGGCAGCGCCGATCAGCGCGCCGAGCGTACTGCCGAAGGGCAGCCCGAGGCCCACGGCGGCGGACGCCTTGCCGCGCGCGGTCATCGGCACGCGGTCGGGGACGACGGAGGTGATGGCGGCCTGGTAGACGTTCATCACGGCCTGGCCGAGACACCAGGCGATGGTGATCATCAGGACCGTGTGCACACTGCCGAGCAGGAACATCGCGGGTACGGCGAGCAGGGCGCCGCCGAGTATCCAGGGGTTGCGGCGTCCCGAGCGGTCGGAGAGGGCGCCGGCGACCGGGTTGAAGACGGTCGCGAAGATTGCGGAGACACCGGCGACCAGACCGAGGTTGGCCACCTTGTCCGCCGGGTCGACGTCCTCGACCTGGAGCGCGAGGAGTACGCCGCCGACGCCGATGTAGAGCGCGTACATCGCGGTGTTGCCGACCAGGAGCAGGGGCAGCAGCCCGCGGCTCGGCGGGGCGAGGGGTGGGACCGGCGGTGGTTCCGGCGGTGCCGGGGGATTCGGGGGTGCCGGGGGTGCCGGGCGGGGACAGGGCCACGCTGCCCTCCATGAGGAGTGTCGTGGGAGACGACGAGCGAATGGGAAAGCCGACGCGAGGGGGAAAAGATGTGAGGTGACACGTGTCAGTGACGCGTGTCAGCATTGTTAGCACTCAATTCCGGCCATCCGCCAGACCCTGTTCCGTACCGATCTGGAAAGATGCCGAACGCGATGAGCCAGCCACCAAAGCAGTCCGCCGACCATCCCGTCCCGACCAGCACCGATGTCGCGCGCCTGGCAGGTGTCTCGCGCGCCACGGTTTCGTACGTCCTGAACAACACCTCGGCGGTGCGGATCAGCGAGCCGACCCGCCGCCGGGTGCGGGAGGCCGCCGAGGAGCTGGGGTACGTACCGCACGCGGCGGCGCGCAGCCTGCGGGCGGGACACAGCCGGATGGTGCTGCTGCCGACGTCGCACGTCCCGGTCGGCCCGCTCTACAGCCGGTTCCTGAACGAGGTCCAGTGGGCTCTGCGGGCACTGGACTACACGGTCGTGCAGTACGGCAGCCTCGGGCTCGGAGCCGACGAGGCGGCCCGCGCCTGGGCGGAACTGCGGCCCGTGGCGGTCCTCTCCCTCGGCGAGATCGCGCTCAGCGCGCACGGTGTCCAGGTGCTCAAGCGCTCCGGCGCGAAGGCCGTGATCACGCTGGGCCCGCAGCGGGTCGAGGGCGCGCACGCCTTGGTCATGGACCAGCGGGCGATCGGCAGCGCGGCGGCGCGCCACCTGCTGGAGCGGGGCCGGCGCGCGATCGGCGTGGTGGTGCCGGCCGAGCCGGGCCTGGAACTCTTCTCCAGGCCGCGCCTGGCGGGCGTACGCAGGACGGTGACGACGGCGGGGGAGGCTTCCGGTGCACGGGTCGAGCCGCTCACGATGGCGTACGACGAGGAGTCCGCCGCGCGCCTCGCCGCGGGGTGGGGCGCGCTCGGCCTCGACGCGGTGTACGCGTACAACGACGAGTACGCGCAACTGCTGATGCGGGCGCTACAGGACGCGGGTGTCGACGTACCGGGGGAGTGCGCGGTGGTCGGCGCGGACGATCTGCTGCTGGGCAAGCTGCTGCGGCCACGGCTGAGTACGGTGCACATCGAGCTGCCGACGGGCCGCGAGATAGCGGAGCTGGTGGACCGGGTGGTGCGTGATCCGGACGGCGAGGTCGAACGCCACGACCTGATGGCGGCGCACACGGTGCCCCGCGAGTCCAGCTGACCGTCGACGACTGAGTACGTGAGGGGGCCGCGCAGCACCGCCCCCGCTCCCCACGCGGACGTGCGTCCGCTGCCGACGCAGCACCGCCCCCGCGTCCACGCTTCCCCGCGTCCACGCTTCCCCGCGTCCCCGCGCGCCCGCGTCCCGCGCGCCCGCGTCCCCGCGCGCCCGCGTCCCCGCGCGCCCGCGTCCCCGCGCGCCCGCGTCCACGCCCCGTCACACCCCCAGGGCAGGCCCGCCGTCCCAGGGCCCGCAGATCCGCCTCGATCAGTGCCGCCGTCTCCCGCAGCGCCGGCAGCAACGCCTCCCGCATCTCGTCCGGAGCCCCGTTCCCCGCGTGCCGGGCCACGTTCAGCGCGGCCACGACACGGCCCCGGCCGTCGCGTACCGGCACGGCCAGGGAGCGCAGGCCGTCCTCCAACTCCTCGTTCACCAGGGCGAATTCCTCGGACGCGGCCTGCTCGACGATCCGGTCCAGCTCGGCCGGCGAGGTGACCGTACGCCGGGTCAGCGCCGGCAGCGCCTCGGGCAGCGGCGGCCGCTCCCCGCGCGCCAGGCCCGCCAGCAGCACCCGTCCCATCGAGGTCGCGTACGCCGGGAAGCGCGTACCCACCGTGATGTTGACGCTCATGATCCGCACGGTGGGCACGCGCGCCACGTACCGGATGTCGGCGCCGTCGAGCACCGCCAGCGACGCCGACTCGCGCACGCGGCCCACCAGCGCCGCCAGATGAGGCTGGGCGACATCCGCGAGCCCCAGTCCGGACAGTCGTGCGCAGCCCAGTTCGAGCACGCGGGGCAGCAGCCGCCACCGGCGCCCGTCCGAGGTGACGTACCCCAGTTGTTCCAGCGTGAGCAGCGAGCGCCGCGCTGTCGCCCTGGCCAGCCCGGTCGCCTCGGCGACCGCCATCAGCGCCATCCCCTCGCCCCGGTCGGCGCCGAGCGAGCCGAGCACGGCGAGTCCGCGCGCCAGTGACTGGAGGAAGCCGGGACCCAGCTCACGCTTCGCCTCCAGCGAGCTGTCCCGTGCGGGCGCGCCCTCCGCCGCCGGTCGCGGCGCCGCCAGCGCGGCCTCCAACTCGCCCCTCACCGAAAGCAGCCGGGGAAGTACGGTCTCCCGCAGCGACTCCAGGGTGTGACGGCTGGTGTGGCTGACCACGCTCACCGCGCACACCGTCCGCCCCCCTTCGTCGCGTACGGGCACGGCGACCGCCACCAGTCCCGGCTCGATCAGCTGGTCGTCGCCCGCCCAGCCGTCCGCACCCGCCCGCGCCGCCCGCCGCTCGAAGACCTCCCGGCCCCCGGCGGCGCCCGGCGGTGGTGCGGCGAACCCCCCGCCCAGCGGATCTGCCTCCCGCCGCTCGTGCCACGCCCGCCATTCCCGCGCGTCCCACTGGGCCGCGAACAGCGCCCCGGGGGCGCACCG
Source organism: Streptomyces agglomeratus (assembly GCF_001746415.1). NCBI lineage: Bacteria > Bacillati > Actinomycetota > Actinomycetes > Kitasatosporales > Streptomycetaceae > Streptomyces > Streptomyces agglomeratus. The sequence continues at coordinate 1,176,231 of NZ_MEHJ01000001.1, read as the reverse complement.
CTCGGCAGGCAGCAGGTCGCCGATCCGGAAAGCGAGCGACATCGTGCGCCGCCGCGTGGTCTGGAGGACGAACCGCGCCCCGGCGACGGCGTCGTCCGGCACCGCGACCGACACCGACTCGTCGAACTCGTCCGCGAGCCGCTCGGCCGCGGGCCCGAGCGCCGCCGGAATCCCGCACGCCGTGAGGTACGCGCCGGGCAGGGCCATCAGCGGTGGCGCGAGCGCGACCTCCCGCCCGTCGCCGCGCGCCAGTCCGAGGCGGTCGAGCGTGGACACCACCCGGTCGACCGTGGAGCGGGCCAGGCCGGTCGACCGTACGAGATCGCTGTGCCGCATCCGGTCCCCGGCGCCGGGCGCGGACAGGGCCCGCAGCACGGCGAGCCCGCGCTCCAGGGGGCCGACCGCGTCTCCCGGGCCGGTGGACGCGACGGACGCGGCCGTTGCGGCGGATTCGGTGGCTTCGGCGGATTCGGTGCTCGGCATGGGGGTCCTCCTGGCAGACCGTTGACACCGGGCGGCGCGCGGCAGAGACTTCGGAGCGAAGTCGGATGTGAACGATAGTTCACTGGGCGAACGGCCACCACCGGCGAACCACCAGCTACCACCGACCGCCGAGCAGTCCACGACTCCGGGAGAGACCCGATGAGCATCCGCGACGTCTACATCGTCGACGCCGTCCGCACCCCGATCGGCAAGTTCGGGGGTGCACTCTCCTCCGTACGCCCCGACGACCTCGCCGCCCACGTCGTCAAGTCGCTGGTGGCCCGCACGCCCGACCTCGACCCGGCGAGGATCGACGACGTCTACTTCGGCGACGCCAACGGCGCCGGCGAAGACAACCGGGACGTCGCCCGCATGGCCGTGCTGCTCGCCGGACTCCCCGTCTCCGTCCCCGGCGTCACCGTCAACCGCCTCTGCGGATCCGGCCTCGAGGCCGTCATCCAGGCCGCCCGCGCGGTGGCCCTCGGCGACGCCTCCGTCGCCGTCGCGGGCGGCGTCGAGTCCATGTCCCGTGCCCCCTGGGTGCTCCAGAAGCCCGAGCGTGCCTTCCCCGCCGGGCATCAGCAGCTGCACTCGACCACGCTCGGCTGGCGCATGACCAACCCGCGCATGCCCGACGAGTGGACCGTCCCGCTCGGCGAGGGCGCCGAGCTCATCGCCGACAAGCACGGCATCACCCGCGAGCAGCAGGACGCGTTCGCGCTGGCCAGCCACCAGAAGGCGGCGAAGGCGTGGTCGGACGGCCGGTACGACGGCGAGGTCGTCCCGTACGACGGCGTGGACCTCATCCGTGACGAGTGCGTCCGTGAGGGCTCGACCATGGAGGCGCTGGCCAAGCTGAAGCCGGTCTTCCGCAAGGACGGCAGCGTCACGGCAGGCAACGCCTCTCCCCTCAACGACGGCGCCGCCGCGCTCCTGCTCGTCGACGAGGAGGGCCTGCGCGCCACCGGCCGCGAGCCGCTCGCCCGCATCCGCACCTCCGCCGTCACCGGCATCGAGCCGCAGCTCTTCGGCCTGGGCCCGGTCGAGGCGGTCCAGCGGGCCCTCGCCAAGGCGGGCAGGTCCTTCGCCGACCTCACCACCTTCGAGCTCAACGAGGCCTTCGCCGCCCAGTCGCTCGGCTGCCTCGTCGAATGGCCGGACCTGGACCCCGCCGTCGTCAATCCGCGCGGCGGTGCCATCGCCATCGGCCACCCGCTCGGTGCCTCCGGCGCCCGCCTCGCCGGGTCCGTCGCCCATCAGCTCGCCGCCGCGGGCTCCGGCACGGGCCTCGCCGCCCTGTGCATCGGCGTCGGCCAGGGACTCGCACTCGTACTGGAGCGCTGAGCCGGTGCGTACCACTGTCGCGATCGTCGGAGCCGGCCCGGCCGGCCTTCTTCTCGCCCGTCTGCTGCGCAACGCGGGCATCGACTGCGTCGTCCTGGAGAACAGGACCCGCGCGTACGTCGAACAGCGCCAGCGCGCCGGCATCCTCGAACAGGGCACGGTCGACGTCCTCCGGGCCTGTGGTGCGGGCGCCCGCATGGACGCCGAAGGGCTCGTCCACCACGGCATCGAGCTGCGCTTCGACCGCCGGCGCCACCGCATCGGCTTCCCCGAGCTCACCGACGGCCGGTCGGTGACGGTGTACGCCCAGACCGAGGTCGTCAAGGACCTGATCGCCCTCCAGCTGGCCGAGGGCCCGCCCCTCCTCTTCGAGGCGCGGGCCCTCGCCGTGGAGAAGCCGGAATCCGAGCATCCGGTCGTCCGCTTCACGCACGAGGGCCGTGAGCGGACGCTCGACTGCGACTACGTCGTCGGCTGCGACGGCTTCCACGGCATCGCGCGCGCCGCGTTCCCGGACGAGGTCCGCCGCACGTACGAGCGCACGTACCCGTACTCCTGGCTGGGCATCCTCGCCGAAGTCCCGCCGTCCTGCGACGAGTTGATCTACGCACGCGGCGAGGGCGGCTTCGCGCTGCACAGCATGCGCTCGCCCAGCGTCTCGCGCCTCTACCTCCAGGTCCCGAACGGAACCGACCCCGCCGACTGGTCCGACGAGCGGATCTGGGACGAACTCGACCGGCGCTTCGCGACGGACGACGGCGACTGGAGCCTGGCGCGCGGACCGATCACCTCGAAGTCGGTCACACCGATGCGCAGTCACGTCACCGAGCCGATGCGCTACGGACGGGTCTTCCTGGCCGGCGACGCGGCGCACATCGTGCCGCCCACCGGGGCCAAAGGGCTCAACCTGGCGGTGTCCGACGTACGGATCCTGGCCCGCGCCTTCGATCACCACCACCGCACCGGATCGGACGAACTGCTCGACTCCTACTCGGACTTGTGCCTGCGACGGGTGTGGCAAGCCACCCGGTTCTCGTACGACATGACTACGATGTTGCATAGTCAACCGGGCGAGAACGCGTTCGACACCCGCGTGCATGTCGCACGGCTGCACCGTCTCGCGGCCTCCCGGTCCGCTGCCGGGGAACTGGCCGCGAACTACACAGGACTTCCTCTCTGACTGGAGATCCGCAATGCCCCTGCTCGACCCCAAGACCTGGCAGCCCGTCCGGCTCTCGGGCGGTGAGTCGGACGTCGTCGAGCCGGCCACGGGCGAAACGCTCGGCCGTGTCACCCTGGCCACCGCGGACGACGTCGGCACGGCCGCCCGGACCGCGGGGGCCGTACAGACGGCCTGGGCCCGTACGCCCCACTTCGTGCGGGCGGCGGTGCTCCGCCGGGCGGGCGACCTCTTCGCCGCACACGCCGACGAGTTGCGGGAATGGCTCGTACGGGAGTCGGGGTCCATACCCGGCAAGGCCGACTTCGAGCTCCATGTCGCCGCCCAGGAGTGCTACGAGGCCGCCGCGCTCGCCTCCCGTCCCGCCGGGCAGGTACTGCCGAGCGAGGCCCCGCGGCTGTCGTACACGCGGCGGGTGCCGGTCGGAGTGGTCGGCGTCATCGCCCCGTTCAACGCCCCGCTGATCCTCTCCATCCGGTCGGTCGCCCCCGCTCTCGCGCTCGGCAACGGCGTCCTGCTGAAGCCCGATCCCCGCACCGCGGTGTGCGGCGGCCTGTCCCTGGCCGCCGTGTTCGCCGAGGCGGGCCTGCCGGAAGGACTGCTGCACGTACTGCCCGGCGGCGTCGGGGCCGGGCAGGCGCTGGTCGCCGACCCGGACGTGCCGGTCGTCTCGTTCACGGGGTCCACGGCGGCGGGCCGCGCGGTGGGCGAGGCCGCGGGGCGCGGACTCAAGCGCGCCCACCTGGAACTGGGCGGCAACTCGGCCCTCGTCGTCCTGGAGGACGCCGACCTCGAAGGCGCCGTCGCCCAGGCGTCCTGGGGCTCCTTCTTCCACCAGGGCCAGATCTGCATCACCACGGGCCGCCACCTCGTGCACGCCTCGCTCTACGACGAGTACGTCGAACGCCTCGTGGCCAAGGCCGAGTCCCTCACGGTCGGCGACCCGCACCGCGAGCAGGTCCAGCTCGGCCCGATCATCGACCGGTCCCAACTGGACAAGATCCACGGCCTGGTGGAGGCCAGCACGGCGAGCGGCGCGAAGCTCCTGGCGGGCGGCACGCACCACGACCTCTTCTACCGGCCGACCGTGCTCGCGGGCGCCGACGACGACACCCCGGCGTACGCCGAGGAGGTGTTCGGCCCGGTCGCACCGGTCCGGTCCTTCGCCACTCTGGAGGAAGCCGCGGCCCTGGCGTCGGCGAGCCCGTACGGACTCTCCCTGGGCATCGTCACCCGCGACACCGCCCTCGGGATCCAGCTCGCGGACCGCATCCCCACCGGCATCGTGCACATCAACGACCAGACGGTGAACGACGAGGCGGTCGCGCCCTTCGGCGGGGTGGCCGCCTCGGGAACGGGTGCGCGCTTCGGCGGCGAGGCGAACCTGGACGCCTTCACGGTCATCCGGTGGACGACCGTACGCCGTGAGCCGGCGGACCACCCCTTCTAGAGGGCCCGGGCACAGACATGTCGGGCCCCGGCCGTTCGCGGCCGGGGCCCTTCACTTCCTCAGCTCACCACTGCGCGCCTAGCTGTTCTGCCCCGGGAGGTTGTGGACGGGTGAGCCAGGTCTCGGCTGAGGGATCTTGAAATGGGTGAGGGCCTTCCGGTTCGGTGTGGATTGCGACGTCTACACCTCGTGCCCCACCGTAATGCACCCCTGACCGAGACCGGACGGCTGCGTCTTGCCCGTTGCGTGGTCGAGGACGGCTGGCCCCTGCGCCGGGCCGCCGAACGCTTCCAGGTCTCGCCGACCACGGCCCAGCGCTGGGCCGACCGCTACCGCACACACGGCGAGGCCGGCATGAGGGATCTGTCCTCCCGCCCGCACACGAGCCCGCGCCGCACCCCGACCCGCACCGAACGGCGGATCATCAAGGTCCGCATCCTGCGCCGCTGGGGACCGGCCCGCATCGCAGGCCTGCTGCACCTGGTGCCCTCGACCGTGCACCGCGTCCTGACCCGCTACGGCCTGGCCCGCCTCACCCACCTGGACCGGGCCACCGGCCGCGTCATACGCCGCTACGAACGCGAGCGGCCCGGCGAACTGGTCCACGTCGACATCAAGAAACTCGGCAACATCCCCAACGGCGGCGGCCACAAGGTTCTCGGCAGACAAGAAGGCCGCAGCAAACGGCGCGGGGCCGGCTACAGCTATATCCACACGGCCGTCGACGACCACTCCCGCCTGGCCTACAGCGAGATCCTCACCGACGAGAGGAAGGAGACCGCCACAGCCTTCTGGACCCGTGCCCACGCGTTCTTCACCCAAGCCGGAATCACCGTGGAGCGGGTCCTGACCGACAACGGCTCCTGCTACCGCTCACGAGACTGGCGCAACGTCCTCGCCGAGGCCGGGATCACCCACAAGCGCACCCGCCCCTACCGGCCCCAGACGAACGGCAAGGTCGAACGCCTGAACCGGACCCTGCTCGACGAATGGGCCTACGCCCGCCCCTACCGCTCCGAGCAGGAACGACGCGACGTCTTCCCGAGTGGCTGCACACCTACAATCACCACCGCGGACACACCGCGCTGAAGGGCCAACCCCCCGCCAGCCGCGTCCCCAACCTCACAGGGCAATACACCTAGCCCGCTTCCTGGATGTCCTGCGCGCCCTGCGCGGCCTTCGCGTCCTCGACCGACTTGCGGACCTCGTCCATGTCGAGCTTGCGGGCCTGCCCGATGACGTCCTCGAGCGCCGCCTCGGGCAGCGCGCCGGGCTGGGCGAACACCGCCACGTTCTCGCGCACGATCATGAGCGTCGGGATGGAGCGGATCTCGAAGGCCGCGGCCAGCTCCTGCTGTGCCTCGGTGTCGACCTTGGCGAAGACAAGGTCGTCGTGACGCTCGGACGCGGCGTCGAAGACGGGAGCGAACTGCCGACAGGGGCCACACCAGGAAGCCCAAAAATCGATCAGGATGAAGTCGTTCTCGGACACAACCTGATCGAAGTTTTCCTTGGTGAGCTCGACGGTGGCCATGGTGTGCTCCTCTTTCCTGACATAACGGGCGAAGCCGTCCCGCACAACGGCATGCGGGCTCGCGATATTCCGCCTGCCCGGCTGGCCACGGCGCACACCCCCGACCAGACTGCCCGTATGACGAATGCAGCGGACGCGGTCGACGAGGCGCAGTACGACGTCGTGGTGGTCGGAGCCGGACCGGTCGGGGAGAACGTGGCCGACCGTGCCCGGGCGGCCGGACTGACGACGGCGGTGGTGGAGAACGAACTGATCGGTGGCGAGTGTTCCTACTGGGCCTGCATGCCCAGCAAGGCGCTGCTGCGCCCGGTGACCGCACGCGCCGACGCGCGCCGCGTGCCCGGACTGCGCGGATCGGTGCAGGGCCCGCTCGACGTGGCCGAGGTCTTCGCCCACCGCGACTACTACGCGTCGAACTGGAAGGACGACGGCCAGGTGAGCTGGCTGGAGTCGATCGGTGTGGACATCCACCGGGGCAGGGGCCGGCTGACGGGTCCCAGGCGGGTCACCGTCGAAGCCCCGTCGGGCGAGCGGTACACCCTGACGGCGCGGCACGCGGTCGTAGTGTGCACCGGCAGCCGCGCCGTCGTGCCCGACCTTCCCGGAGTGGCCGGGGCGAACCCCTGGACCAGCCGTGACGCGACCAGCGCCGCCAAGGTGCCCGGCCGGCTCGTGGTGGTCGGCGGGGGAGTGGTCGCCGCGGAGATGGCGACCGCCTGGCAGGCGCTCGGCTCGCGGGTCACCGTGCTCGTACGCGGAAAGGGCCTCCTCGCCAAGATGGAGCCGTTCGCGGGCGAGCTGATCGCCGAGGCCCTCACGGAAGCCGGTGCCACCGTACGGACCGGAACCTCCGTCGCGGCCGTGGAGCGGCGCGAGGGCGGCAGCGGTCCGGTCACCGTCGTCCTCGAAGACGGCGACCGCATCGAGGCCGACGAGATTCTCTTCGCCACCGGCCGCGCCCCGCGCACCGACGACATCGGGCTCGACACGGTCGGCCTGAAGCCCGGCTCCTGGCTGGAGGTCGACGAGAGCTGCCGCGTCGGCGGCACGGACTGGCTGTACGGCGTCGGCGACGTCAACCACCGGGCGCTGATGACCCACGAGGGCAAGTACCAGGCGCGCGTCGCCGGCGCCGCCATCGCCGCCAGGGCCCAGGGCGAGCCGCTGGACACCGCCCGCTGGGGCGCCCACTCCGCCACGGCCGACCACGCCGCCGTACCGCAGGTGGTCTTCACCGACCCCGAGGCCGCCGCCGTCGGCCTCACCCTCGCCGAGGCCGAGGCGACGGGCCGCCGGGTGCGGGCCGTCGACTACGACATGGCGTCGGTCTCGGGCTCCGGCCTGTACGCCGACGGCTACCGTGGCCACGCCCGCATGGTCGTGGACCTCGACCGCGAAACCGTACTCGGCGTCACCTTCGTGGGGCCGGGCGTCGCCGAACTCCTGCACTCCGCCACGGTGGCGGTGGCCGGCGAGGTGCCGATCGCCCGCCTGTGGCACGCGGTTCCGGCGTACCCGACGATTAGCGAGGTATGGCTGCGCCTCCTGGAGACCTACCGCGGCTGAGGCGTCCGCCCGGCCCACTGGACCGCCCCGGCGCGGGCCGCCAGCACCGCTGCCACCAGGGATGTCGCGGCCAGTACGAGGAAGAGTGCGGGAGAGCCGCCGAGGGGCGCGGCGAGGGCGGCGCCGGCCCAGGGCGACAGGGCTCCGGCCACGGTGACCGGAGCGGCCAGGAGTGCGGACAGGCGGGGGTACGCGCCGGTACCCCAGCGTTCGGCCACGGAGGTGGCCTGGAGGTCGTACGGGATCACCCGATGGGACGCCCGACTCGGTCCCTGAGGCTGCCGCGATCGCGCGGGCCGCGTCTCGGGCGGGCCGGCCCACGCCGATCAGCGTCGCCGACGCGGGGCCGGTCCAGTCGCCGTACCCGAGCAGGTGCAGGCGCGGCTCGTCGGCCGACCGCGTGCCCGCGGTCGGAATGTGCCCCCGCGCGCCCCGCAGTTCGAGCGGGGCGAGGTGCGAGAGGGCCGGCCGGAAGCCCGTGCACCAGATGACCGCGTCGGCCCCGGCACTCGTACCGTCCGCCCACTCGACGCCGTCGGCCGTGAGCCGCGCGAACACGGGTGACGCCTTGAGCAGCCCCGCGTCCCGGGCCTCGCGCACCGGCGGCACGGCGACGATGTCACCGAGCGACGCCACGCCGCCGCTGTCGGGCCCACCGCTGTCCAGCAGGCGCCGCCGCGCTGTCGCGGCGTCGAAGCGAGTCCCAGGCGTACATCAGCCGTCGTGGCCCGGGGTGGCGGCGGCCGTGGCCGTGAACTTCTTCCGCCAGGCCAGCGACACGTACACGAGCGCGATGAGCACCGGGACTTCGATGAGCGGGCCGACGACGCCGGACAGGGCCTGACCCGACGTCACGCCGAAGGTGGCGATGGCGACGGCGATCGCCAGCTCGAAGTTGTTGCCCGCCGCCGTGAAGGCGAGGGTCGCGGTCCGGTCGTACGCGAGACCGATGGCCTTGCCGAGCGCGAACGTGCCGAACCACATCAGGGCGAAGTACACGAGCAGCGGGACCGCGATGCGGACGACGGCCAGCGGCTGCGAGGTGATCGTCTTTCCCTGGAGGGCGAAGAGGATCACGATCGTGAAGAGCAGGCCGTACAGCGCCCAGGGGCCGATCTTCGGCAGGAACCGTGACTCGTACCGCTCGCGGCCCAGCTTCCGTTCGCCGATGCGCCGGGTGAGGAAGCCTGCCAGCAGTGGGACGCCCAGGAAGATGACGACGTTGAGGGTGATCTTCCCCGTCGAGATGCCGAGGTGCTCGCCCGCGCCGAGGCCCAGCCAGCCGGGCAGCAGGTCGAGGTAGAACCAGCCGAGGACACCGAAGGCGACGACCTGGAAGACCGAGTTGAGCGCGACCAGGACGGCGGCGGCCTCCCGGTCGCCACAGGCCAGATCGTTCCAGATGATGACCATGGCGATGCAGCGGGCGAGGCCGACGACGATCAGACCTGTGCGGTATTCGGGCAGGTCGGGCAGGAAGATCCAGGCCAGCGCGAACATGACCGCCGGTCCGGCGATCCAGTTGATGACGAGCGAGGAGACCATCAGCCGCTTGTCGCCCGTGACCGCGTCGAGTCTGTCGTAGCGGACCTTCGCCAGGACCGGATACATCATGACCAGCAGGCCGGCGGCGATGGGCAGCGAGACGCCGCCGATCTCCACCTCGGTCAGGGCGTCGTTCAGTCCGGGGATCAGACGGCCGAGGCCGAGGCCGAGCGCCATGGCGAGCAGGATCCATACGGCCAGGAAGCGGTCCAGGGTCGACAGCTTGGCGACGATCGAGGCGTCGTCGGGCGCCGCCGGGGCTGCCGGCGTGGTGGCGGGCGTCGTCATCAGCAGGCGCGCTTCCGGTCGGTGGCGGCCGTCGTGCGGGCCGTGGCGGCCAGGTCGGCGAAGGACGCGGCGAGGGCGTCGAGGAAGTCGGCGTGCAGCTTGTAGTAGGTGAACCGGCCACAGGGCTCGGTCTCGACCACACCCGCCTCGCGCAGGACTCGCAGATGGTTGGAGAGGTTGGTCTGCTTCGCGCCCGTCTCCTCCACCAGGTGGGTGGTGCACAGGGTCTCGTGGGCGAGCAGCGTCACGATCTGGAGCCTGAGCGGATCCGCGAGCACGCGGATCAGTTCAGTGCCGGCTGACGTCATCATGGGCTGATACTGCCACATCATTCGAGACTGACACCATCGGCTGCTGATGTCAGCCGCGGCTGAGCCGCATCGCCGCAGCCCGTCGTGAGACAAGAGAGACGCCCTGATGTCCGAGAAGCCCTCCGTGCTCTTCGTCTGTGTCCACAACGCCGGCCGCTCCCAGGTGGCCGCCGCCTGGCTCACCCATCTGGCCGGCGACCGCGTCGAGGTCCGCTCGGCGGGATCCAGCCCGGGTGACGCCGTGAACCCGGCCGCCGTCGAGGCCATGCGCGAGGTCGGCATCGACATCTCCGCCGAGACCCCCAAGATGCTCACGGTCGAGGCGGTGAAGGAGTCCGACGTCTGTGGGCTGCGGTGATACCTGCCCGGTCTTTCCTGGCAAGCGCTACCTCGACTGCGTGCTGGAGGACCCGGCGGGGCAGGGCGTCGCGGCCGTACGCCCGATCCGCGACGAGATCAGGACGCTCGTCGAGGGTCTGATCGCGGAGATCGCGCCGCGTTAGCCGCACACGCCCCGCACTCGCGGACCGCTCCGCGCCGCACGCCCGAGAAGGGGAAGCCCCCGGCGAGTCGGGGGGAGTTCCACCGACACGGAAAACAGGACGATTCGGAAGCCGGGTCGGGATGGCAAGGTGCAGGAGCCGCAGTTGCGACAGGACTGCGGCCGGCGCGGCGATGGTCGGGCCGTGGCACGGAACAAAGGATCGAACTGATGGCAACAGGCACTGTGAAGTGGTTCAACGCGGACAAGGGCTTCGGGTTCATCGAGCAGGACGGGGGCGGCCCCGACGTGTTCGTCCACTTCTCCGCCATCCAGTCCACGGGCTTCAAGGAGCTCCAGGAGGGTGACAAGGTCGAATTCGAGGTCACCCAGGGCCCCAAGGGACCGCAGGCGGAGCAGGTCACCGTCAGGTAGTCGCCCTGCTGGGGCGTAACGCCCTTCCGTGGTGCCCGGTTCCGCCGCTGACCGCCGGGGCCGGGCACCCCGTCCGCCGGGAAAACGCGTTGCCCGGCCGCCCGGCCCCTGCCAGGCTTCCGGTCATGTCGGACAACGAGACCCACGGGTCGCACGGGGTGGCTTCCCTCTTCTCCCACGGGCGCCTGACGGCGATCCCCCGCAAGGCGAACCGCCGCGAGCAGCTGCTCGTACACCTCGCGCGGACGCTGTTCGAGCCGGACCGCGCCTACAGCGAGCGCGAGGTCAACGAAGCCCTGCTCACGGTGCACGAGGACTCCGCGGCGCTGCGTCGCCACCTGGTCGTGGCCGGCCTGCTGACGCGCCCCCGGGACGGCAGCAGCTACCGGCGTGCCGAGGTCAGGCCGCGGTAGCCGCTGGAGGCGCGGGCCTGAGCACCGCGAAGGTCGCGCCGAACGGGTCGGCGAGCCAGGTGATCCTGCCGACGTCCGGGATGTCCGCCGCGGGCATGACCACCGAACCCCCGTTCGCCTGCGCCCTGGTGACGGTCTCGTCCGTGTCCTCCACCGCGAAGTACGGAATCCAGCGCGACTCCTCGGACGCGTCGCGCAACGGGGCGACACCGCCGAACGAGACGTCCTGCTGGTCGCCTTCGGCGGTGGAGAGCACCGTGTACGGCATGCCCGGCGCGTCCATCTCCCGCGCGCGCCAGGCGAACAGCGCGCCGTAGAAGCGCAGGGCGGCCGCCGGATCGGCGATGTGCAGCTCGGCCCAGCACAGGGTGTTGTTTTCGGAGGTCTTCTCCAGCCCCTTGACGGCGGTCGGCTGCCATACGGCGAACTCGGCGCCGCCCGGGTCGGTGAGACAGGCCATCCGGCCGGCGTTCATGACGTCGAACGCCTCGACGCGAACGACCCCGCCGTTCTGCTCGGCCGTCTTGACCGTGGCATCGGCGTCGGGCGTCTGGAAGTACACCGTCCACGCGGAGTTCGCCCCCGCCTCCGTCAGGGGGCCGAGCGCGGCGACCGTCCTGCCGTCCCGCTGGAAGAACCCGTAACCACCGGCCTCGGGGCCCGCCGACAGGAAGTCCCAGTCGAACACGCCGGCGTAGAAGACCGCGGCGGCCGAGGTGTCGGGACTGCCGAGGTCGAGCCAGTTGAGGGACCCGGTGACGAAGTCGGTGCTGAGCATGGTGGTACGCCCTGCCTCTCTGGAGGTTTCCCGCGGGGTGGCCGGTGGAGCACCTGCCAGCCTTGCCGATCGCTTCCGTGCGGGCGTCGGCCACCGCAGGGGCGGCCGTCCGGTTTCATCCTCATGGACCAGCGGGCGCGGCCGCCTCCCGCGCGGGCCTGACGGGGCGGGCCCGCGCGGACAAGGGCCTTGCGGGACGGGCCGGCGTACGGGCGCTTCCGGTCAGTGCGCGTGGCCCGGCTTCTCCTCCTGGTGCTCGTCGGCGGCGGGCCCGGCCGCCGGGCTCCTCCCCGCTTCGACCGTGAAGGCCGCGGTGCGCACCTTGCCGTCGTGCTGGAAGTCGAGGAAGAGGCGGTACGTTCCGGAACTCGGCGCGGTGGCGGTGAAGGAGATCTCCGGGCCCGGCTCGGTGGCGCTGTCACCGGGTTCGCCGTTGGGGTGGACGTGGAGGTAGGCGAGGTCGCCGGAGCGCAGGGCGACGAGGTGGCCGTACGCGCCGAGGTAGGGCTGGAGGTCGGTGACCGGCTCGCCGTTCTTCTCGACGTTCAGCCGCAGCTCGCCCGCCTTTCCGGGGCGCAGTCCGCCGGAGAGGGCGACCTCGTATCCGTCGACCTCCGCGGTGGCGGCCGGGGCGGGCAGGCCGGCCGGCGCGTACGTCCCCGAGACCGCCAGGTCGGCGCCGAGTGTCAGTGCCCCGGCCCCCTTCTTCGCCGGCTTGAAGTCGGCGAAGGCCCGGTAGGCGCCGGCGGCCGGCAGGTCGGCGGAGGTGCTCCAGGTGCCGTCGGCCGCGCGGGTCGGGTGCAGGTGGCGATAGACCGTCAGGTCGCGTGAGGCGACGATGAAGTGGAGTTCCTTGCCGTGCTCGCGCTCGTACGCCGTGACCTTGCGGCCGTGCTCGTCCTGGATGGAGAAACGGAGCTTCGTACGGCCGCCGGCGGCGACGCGGGGGGTTTCCAGGGCGAGGGTGTAGCCGCCCTCGGAGACCTGGAGGCCACCGGCGGCGGATGCCGCCTCGTGCCGACGGTGTCCGCCGCCGGTGGCATCCCGTTCCTTCTTCTCCCCGTGCCCGCCGTGGCCCACGCTTCGCTCCTCGGTCGTCGTGACGGGGCCGACGCCCTTGCCGACGCCGTACGCGGTACCGAACGTCGCGGCGACCGCTGCGGCGAAAGCTGTGATCTTCAGTCCGGTGTTCATGACGTTCCCCTGGAGACAGGAGCCGCTGCTGATGTGGTGCGGCTGATGCACTCCAACATACCCCAGGGGTATGAAGTCAAGAGGAGTGGGTCAGGCATCCGGGATGCCTCCGGCGCACTCCCGGGCCGCGCGCCGAAGGCGGCGACGCTCGCTCAGGCGGTCCGGCCGCGGTGGCCGGGCCCCTGGTCCGGCTCGCCGTCGCGGCCGCCCCGCGCGCGGGGCACGAGCGCGGGTGCGGCCTTGCCGAGCACGGTGTCGCGGTCGACCACCACGCGCGCCACGTCGTCCCGTCCCGGCACCTCGTACATCACGTCCAGCAGCAGTTCTTCGAGGATCGCGCGCGCCGCCCGGGCGCCCGTGCGGCGCAGCAGTGCCTGGTCGGCGATCGCGCCGAGAGCGTCCTCGGTGAACTCCAGCTCCACCCCGTCGATCTCGAACAGCCGCTGGTACTGCTGGATCAGCGCGTCGCGCGGCTCGGTCAGGATTCGTACCAGCGCCGCCCGGTCGAGCGGCTGCACGGCGGACATCATCGGGAGCCTGCCGACAATCTCCGGGATCAGGCCGAACTTCAGCAGGTCCTGAGCTTGACGTTTATCCAGCTCTGCTGCTTGTGATGGTTGTCGTGAGGTCCGGTTGGCCCTGTTTCCCGACGGTGCGTTCGCGTGCACGGTGCTTGTTCTTCGTGCCGATTGGTCGGCCTGGGCCTGCGGTGCTGGGTTTCGGTGCACCGGCCGGTTGAGGGGCCTTGCCGTGGAGGCGGCGAAATCCTCGGCGGACCCGTGCAGGGGTGAGACGTCCTTGGCGTGCGGGCCGCTCCCAGGGTCTGCGAAGGTCCTCGGCAAGGGGCCGGGCCAGGCGGAGTTGGGTGTGGGCGGCGATGACCAGCCAGGTCCAACGGTCAGCGGCGGCCGGCTCGCGGAGTTTGGGAGCCGTCCAGCCCAGCGTCTGCTTGAACATCCTGAAGGTGTGTTCCAGGTCGAATCTGCGCAGGAACGCCTGCCAGAGCCGGTCCACGTCCCCGGCGGTGGCATCGGTGGCCGACCACCACAGCCAGATCGGCCGGGGGTGGCGGTCGCCGCGAAGGTGGTCGACCCGCAGACGGATGACGGTGCCTTCGATGATCGGCAACTCTCCGGGATGGTCGGCCCAGGCCGAGCGCCGGGTCAGCAGTGGATGCAGGCGGTCCCACGCCGTGGCGACGGCCTGCCCGTAGTGAGTGGTGTCGGTCACCGTGGTGATGGACGGGACCGGCAGGGTGGCCGGGTACTCGAAGGTGAACTCTGCCCCGTGCTTGGGTTTACGCCCGCGCTTGCCCGCCGGCTGGGGCGTAGGCGGAAAGTACAGGACTCGGTCCGAACGCATCCGGCCCAGTAACTCCACGGGCAGGTCCGCGAGCAGGAAGGCCAGGCGGGTCACGTCGTAGCCGGCATCAAAGACGACGAGGACGGGCGGGTCGCCGATCTGCCACTGGCCTGCCACATACAACCGCTGGAACACCTCTCGGACCTGGCCGGCGGTGACGGCGATCGCGTCGTCCCAGGGCCGCAGCCGGAGCACGTCCAACACGGCCGTCCACGAGGTCCGGCCCGGCTCCACAGCGGCAACGAAGGAGTAGGGCCAACCGGGGATCATCTGGGCCGAGCCTCTGCCTCGCCCGTATGTGTGGCAGAACATCCGGTCCGGGCTGGTATTCGCGTCCGGCCGCAACCAGTTGCTCACATCGACCGCCAGGACCAGCCGCCCCGACGCCGTGCGGGGAAGCGGCAGCCCTGCCAGCGTCCTGCGCAGGCGTGCCACATCCAGATCCCCGCAGTTCAGGCCGCCGTACAAGGCGCCATGCCCACGCCGGTGCTCAGGCTCCAACGACAGCTCGACCAACGTCCTCACCGGACCATCCGCGCACAGCAGGGCATCACTCAGCTCGAACAGCGCATCGCGCCGCCCGGTCAGACAGGCATAGAGCTCCGTCCGGAAGCATGACAGTTCGGCAAACGCATCCCGCGGGACGCCGTGTTGCAGCACACTCATATCTACGGCCTTCGTGTTGATCCCATGCCTCTGTGACGGAGCACAGGATCAGGCGAAGGCCGCTCTTACGTCCGGAACTCAGGCAAACCCATCAGCAAGTTCGAGGCCGTGTTCGACGGCAGACCATAAACGCCAAGCTGAGGCATGACCGTGGCGAGGGACCCCTCCTCCCGGACCGCCCCGGAGGCCGGGGGCGCCGCGCCGAACCCGATGCCCCGGTGACCGGCCCGCTGCTCGACGATCCGCTCCAGACCGGCGAACGCCCCTCCCACGATGAAGAGCACGTTACTGGTGTCGAAGCTGATGAACTCCTGCTGCGGATGCTTGCGCCCAACCTGCGGCGGCACGCTCGCGGTGGTGCCCTCCAGGATCTTCAGGAGCGCCTGCTGTACGCCCTCACCGCTCACGTCGCGCGCCAGGGACGGGTTCTCGCTCCGCCGGGCGATCTTGTCGATCTCGTCGATGTAGATGATCCCGGTCTCGGCCCTGCGCACATCGAAGTCGGCCGCCTGGAGGAGCTTGAGCAGGATGTTTTCGACGTCCTCGCCGACATATCCGGCCTCCGTCAGGGCCGTCGCGTCCGCGATCGCGAACGGGACGTCGAGCATCCGGGCGAGGGTCTGGACGAGGTACGTCTTGCCACAGCCGGTGGGGCCCAGCAGGAGGACGTTGGACTTGCCGAGCTCGACCTCCTCCCGCCCCGCCGTCCGGGACGCCTCACCCCGGCCGCCGGACGTCTGCCGCGCCCGCCGCCGGGTGGCCGTCGCGGCGCCGACGCGCTTGTAGTGGTTGTGGACGGCGACCGCGAGCGCCGTCTTCGCGTCGTCCTGCCCGATGACGTACTGGTCGAGGAAGGTCCGGATCTCCCTCGGCGTCGGCCGTTCCCCGCGGCCCTTGCGGTCCGGTCCCTCCGGCCCGTCCGGTTCCTCGGCGACGAGTTCGTTGCACAGGCCGACACATTCGTCGCAGATGCAGATCCCGCCCGGTCCCGCGATGAGCTTCTGGACCTGCTTCTGACTCTTCCCGCAGAACGTGCACTTCAGCAGATCGCCGCTGTCACCGATACGTGGCACTCGGGAACGTCCTCACTCGTAACATCGAAATGCTCTCACCATATGGCGTTACCATCTGGATGCCGACGGTATCTTGAACCGACACGGACAGCAACGCGCAGGCAAGTGAGGACCATGGGCCGGCTCAGCAGGGCGGAGCTTCAGGAGCACAACCGCGCCAGGGTGCTCGAAGCGGCCAGGAGCGAGTTCACCGAGCGGGGCTTCCCCGGCGCGAAGGTCGACGCAATCGCCGAACGCGCCGGGCTGACCCGCGGTGCCGTGTACTCGAACTTCCCCGGCAAGCGCGCCCTGTACTTCGCCGTACTGGCCGATCTCGCGGAGCGCGTACCCGAACCCGCGCACCCCCAACCCGGTCGCACGGCCCCCGAGGCCCTCGGCGCACTCGCCCGCGCCTGGGTCGCGGAACTGCCGCTCCAAGGAGCGGGCGCCGGCGAGCGGCTCGGATCGGCGCGCCTGGGCAGGCACCTGATGGCGGAGGTGCTCTCCGAGGAGGCGGTCCGGCAGCCGTTCGCGCAACTGATGAAGCTGAACGCCGTCCTGCTCGGGCTGGCCCTGGAGGAACTGCGGCCGTCCGGCGCGCCGCCCGCCCGCATGGTGCGCCGGGCGGAGGCCGTCCTCACGACGCTGAACGGCGCGAGCCAGCTGGCCGACGCCGCGCCGGGGTTCGTCGACCCCTTCAACGTCGTCAGTGCCTGCGAGCGGCTGGCGGGCCTCGGCCTCGAGGACACCTGGCCGCCGCCTCACCTCCCCTACATCCCTCAGGCGCGTCCGGCCGGCGAGCCCTGGTCGCCGCCGCCCGCGACGGACGCCGTGCGCGGCGAGCCGGCGCGGCTGGACGGCGACGGTGTGGTGGCGGTCCTCGGGCTGCACCGGCTGGAGGCCGTCGAGGAAGCGGTACGGGCCGCACCTCCCGGGGCCGAGGTCACCGCCGTCCTGGTCACCGGAGAACCGGCCGAACTGCTCCCGCTCGCCCGGCTGACCGTCGCCGGCCTGTGCGGCTGCCTGCGCCGGGCGTTCCCGCCGTCGGCGTGGCCGCGACTCCAGGTGGTGTACGACGCGTCCGGCGCCCTCGCGCGGGCGGCCGGGGTACCGGCCGTGAGCGACGCCACCGAGGCCGCGGTTCGTGTCGAAGCCGGCCGGATCGTCGCCCGGGCCGACGGCCGCGGCGCCTGCCATGCGGCGGCGGCCGCGCCCGGCGCCGCCGGTCCGCCAGGGGCGGCCCGGCCGGTCAGCCCAGTTCGAGGCTCGTGACGCCGAACAGTCCCGAGCGGTCGATCGGCGGAACCGGACCCGTGTACATCCGCGCCGTCTCGAACGAGGGCGTCAGGCCGAGCTGTCCCATCAGGGGCCCGGCCGCCGGGTGCGTGTCCGGGACGTCGATCGCCACCGGCCCGCCCGGCACCGTCGCCGCGAGCGCGCTCACCAGGGCGCCCGCCACCTCCGGGCTCTCGGAGTAGAGCGGGCCGATGCGCGAGGCCGCCCGGCACTCGCGGACCACGCCGAAGCCGCACAGCTCGCCGTCGCGGACCGCCGCCAGCGCGGTGCGCCCCGGCGCCGAGATCCAGGCCGCGAGGAAGTGGTCGCGCGCCTCCGGGAAGAACCGGCGGTCGTACGCCGCCAGCCGGGTGAAGGGCAGGCCCTGGGCGTCCATCAGGCGGACGCCGGGCGGCGCGGTGACGTCCCCGGCCGGGACGCCTTCGTACCGGATGTTGTTCCAGGCGGAACGGAACCCTGACTTGCGGTAGTTCTCCTGCTGCTCGACGACGCCGTCGAGCCCGACATTGCGCCCGTCGAGCCGCGCCATACCGGCCTGCCAGAGCTGCATGCCGTAGCCCTGGCCGCGCAGTGGCGGGCGGGTGATGTAGAAGCCGAGGAAGCCGGAGCCGGTTCCGTAGCGCACGACCGAGACGCATGCCGCCGGCCGGCCGTCGAGCCGGCCCATCAGGAAGCCGTGCGGGTCGGTGGCGAAGAAGGTGAGGCCGTCGCCGACGCCGGGATTCCAGCCCTCGGCGCCGGCCCAGTCGCCCATCAGCGCGATGTCGTCGGCGCTCGCGACCCCGATCTCGAATGCGGGCACGTATGGCTCCCCGAGCGTTCGTCGGCCCGGGGACGGCGACCCGGACGGGAGCCTCGACCTCGAGCGCGGTTGATGTCCAACAGTGATCCCGAACCCGGCCGCAGGCGCGAACCGGTGAACACATCAGGAGCGTATGACACGTGCGCGATGCGACCGCACGCTTTCGGCCCGCTCGGAAACCCGCGCTACGGGGAGGGTTCCGGGCCGGTCCCGGGCGAGGGGGAGGTGCGGACCGACGTGCGGCCGGGCGGAGTTCGCACTGCCGTGCGCTCCTGCCGGCCGCCGCCGCGCGAACCGGCTAGCCGGCCGCCTGCGCCCCGGCCACCAGGTGCATGGTGAACCAGTCCCGGGCGAGCTCGGCGACCTTGTCCAGCGCCCCCGGCTCCTCGAAGAGGTGTGTGGCGCCGGGGACGACTTCGAGGCGGTTCTCGCAGCGCAGCTCCGCCTGCGCCTGCCGGTTGAGGTCGAGCACGAGGGTGTCGCGGCCGCCCACGATGAGCAGGGTGGGTGCCCGTACGTCGCCGAGTCGTGGCCGGGCGAGGTCGGGCCGGCCGCCGCGCGAGACGACGGCCCCGACCTCCGCGTCCGTGTCCGCCTCCCTGTCCGCGGACGTACCGGCGGACGCGGCGGCCCGCAGCGCGGCGGCCGCCCCGGTGCTCGCCCCGAAGTAACCGATGGGGACGGGCGTGCGGCGGCGCAGCCAGCGGGTGGCGTCACCGAGTCGTCCGGCGAGGGTCTCGATGTCGAAGACGTTCGCCCGGTGCGCTTCCTCGGCGGGCGTGAGCAGGTCGAAGAGCAGCGTGCCCAGACCCGCGCGGTTCAGGGACTCCGCCACGGCCCGGTTGCGGGGACTGCGGCGGCCGCTGCCGGAACCGTGGGCGAACATGACTACCGCGGCGGCGCCCACGGGCAGCATCAGATCCCCGGCGAGCCGGACGCCACCGGCGTCCACCTCGACTTCCTCCTCGCTTCCCTCCGCGAGGTCTTCCGCGACGTCTTCCGTGCCGTTCCGCGCGACCGTACGGGCCGAACTCCCCGCCGGGGCCGCGGCCCTCGCCAGCAGTGCGACGACCTCCTCGTCGGAGGTCTGGGTGAAGTTCTCGTACCACTCGCCCACCGCGCGGAACATCTGCGGTACGGACAGGCACACCAGTTCGTCGACCGTACTGCTCAGCCGGGCGACGGCGTCGGGCGCCGCCACCGGAACCGCGAGCACCACGCGCGCCGCCCCCTGCGCCCGTACGACCTCGCACGCGGCCTGTGCCGTGGCGCCGGTCGCGATCCCGTCGTCGACCACGACGGCGGTCCGCCCTTCCAGTGCCAGCCGGGGCCGGTCGCCACGGAAGCGCAGCGCCCGCCGTTCGAGCTCGGCGATCTCGGCGCGTTCGACCGCCGCCACGTCGTCGGGCCCGACCCCGGCGCGGCTGACGATGTCGTCGCTGATGACCCGCGCCCCGCCCTCACCGATGGCGCCGAACCCCAGCTCCCGGTGGTACGGGACGCCGAGTTTGCGTACGACGACCACATCGAGGGGTGCGCCGAGCGCCCGTGCCACTTCGTAGGCAACCGGAACCCCGCCGCGGGGCAGGCCCAGTACAACGGGCCGCTCGTCCTCCAGATGGCGCAGGGCCAGGGCCAGCCGCTTCCCCGCGTCGGCGCGGTCGGTGAACAGCACAGCGGTTCACCCCCAAACCAGGGGAGACAGAAACCACGTCCGCACTTTCTTCGAAACAACCCCATGTGGCGCTGTCGCGCAAGTCGGTGCGTTCCGGCAGTCGGAGTAGCCGTGCACGGCGGCCGGACCGGCCCGGCCGCCGTGTTCCCTGGGCCGCACCGGTTGCGGTGCGCGCATCCGGGGGCCACGATGTCCCTGACCCAATGGTGACTATCGCTCACTCTTCGTGTTCGGGGGTCGTTGCTGCAACGAGGTGAAGCATGTGGGCCTCGCGGTAAGGAGCCACGGCCATGACACTTCCCAGCGGCCGGTATTACGCGGTCGAACTGCACGTATCGGCGGAGCGCGTCTCGCAGATCCGGCGCATTCTTGCCGCACACCTGCGGCACTGGAATCTCGAGCTGCACATCCAGCCGGTGTGCAGGGGTGTCGAGGAACTTCTGACCAATGTCCACCGGCATGTCGGCGACGACAACTGGTGCGTCGTCGAACTGCGCTGGACCGGCAGGCATCTCACGGCTTCGGTGGCCGACAACGGCCCCCCGATGCCGCGCCTCACCTCCGCCGGCGGAGGCGGCCTCGCCGCTGTCGCCCGGCTGTGCGACAGCTGGGGAACCTGCGGCACCGCCGACGGCAAGGTCGTGTGGTTCACGCGGCGTGTGGAGGACGCGCGCAACAGTCCGCTGATGCCGCGCCCGCCCGTTCCCGGTGTGGGCGACACCAAGGGGCAGCCGGAACCGGTTCCGGCGCCCGACGTGGCGCCGGCGCCTGCCCCGGTTCCGGCGCCCGACACGGCCCCGGCGCCTGCCCCGGTTCCGGCGCCCGACACGGCCCCGGCGCCTGCCCCGGCTCCGTCCCCCGCGGCTGCCCCCGTCCCCGTGGCGGTTCCCGCGCTCGTCTAGCCCGGGAGATGCCCGGGCCAGGGGGTTAGTCGGGGAAGTCCCCGGACAGCGCGGCGGCGAGCCGCAGATGCGGCGCCGCCTCGCTGCTCCGGCCCTGACGCTCCAGGGTGCGTCCCAGCATCAGCTGGGCGTAGTACTCGACCGGGCTGCGCTCCACTATGGAGCGCAGCTCGGTCTCCGCCTTGCCGAGCTGCGCGGAGTGGTAGTACGAGCGGGCGAGCAGCAGGCGGGGTGCGAGCTGCTCGGGGACCTCGCCGACCAGACCGGTCAGGACGCGCGCGGCCTTGTCGTACTCCTTGGCGTCGAAGAAGAGCCGTGCCCGCGCCCAGCGTTCGGCGGCGGTGCCGTGGCTGTAGTAGGCGTCGTTCAGATTCGTCCGCGCGGTCATCGGGTCCTCCTGTCGGCGCCCCCGGGCCGGGGGCCGTGCGACGGCCTCAACCGTCCGCATTAGTTGAATATTCCACCAAGCGTGGGTGCGGTGTCAGTCGGCCGTTCGGCGGCTCTCGTCCAGGCCGGAACCCAGTCGGTGCGCGGCTTCCCCCGGCGCGAGGTGCTCCACCACCTCGGCCAGCTCCTGGCAGGCCAGCTCGATCTTCAGGCGGACGTGCTGCTGCTCGGTGATGATCGCCGCGAGCAGCAGCGCGGTGAGCGCCGCCGAGCCATTGAGCGCCTGGAGGGTGAGCATGACCTCGAACAGGCTGTGGTCCGCGAAGGGTCCGTCGCGGTCGATGGCCGACGAGATCGCCAGTACGGAGACGAACACCGCGCACGGCGCGCTCCCGGCGAGCTGGAACCGCAGGGCCGCCCAGATGAGCAGCGGGAAGACGAGGAAGAGCACGGACATCTCGCTCCGGGTAGCCAGGGAGGCCACCACCGCGGCCGTGACCGCCAGAGCCAGCACCTCCGCCCACCGGGAGGCGTCGTGCGGCATCCGGACCCGCCGCAGGACGGCCAGGAGCGGTGTGACCACGAGCACGCCCATGGCGTCCCCGGCCCACCACGCGGCCCACACGGGCCAGAAACTGCTCAGGGGCAGATTGCCGCTGAGGACCAGCACGCAGGAGCCCACCGTGGCGCTGATCAGCATCCCGCCGAGGGCCCCGAGGAAGACCAGCGCCACCCCGTCCCGCAGCCGGTTCAGCTCGGCGTGGTAGCCCACGCGGCGCAGCATCAGGTACGCGCACACCGGAGCCAGCGTGTTGCCCGCCATGATGCCCAGCTCGGCGAGTCGGAACGACGTGAGCGACAGGACGACGAGGAGGGTGCCGAGCGCGATCCCCGGCCAGACCCGCAACCCCATGTACAGAAGGGAGCTGAGGGCGATGCCGGTGGGCGGCCACAGGGGCGTGACGACCGAACCCTCGACGGTCACCTGTTCCAGCAGACCGACCTGTCCGGCCGCGAAGTAGGCGCCGGCCACGCCGAGTGTCCGGAGAACGGCTCCGGCCACGCGTCGGATCTCCTCGGTGCGCATCACACCAGCCATCAGACAATGCCTCCGGCCGCGCACGGGCCGTGACACGCCCCCGCGGGGCCGCTTGCCTCAGCCGGGCCGCTCCGCCGACGGCGCCGGGCCGTCGTACGTCAGGACGAGCACGGCGGCGTCGTCCGCGTGGCCGGTGGAGTCCGCCACCTTCATCACCTCGGCGGCCAGAATGTCCGGATCGCCGCCGCAGCCCGCCGCGACCAGGGCCGCCACCTGCTCCAGCCCGTCCTCTATGGGAAACGACGGCCCCTCGACCACTCCGTCCGTCACCAGGACGTACGACCCCGGCTGTGTAAGCCGGCGGCGGACGACCGGGTAGTCCTCGCCCAGCATCAGACCGAGCGGCAGTCCGCCCTCGTCCTCGGCGATGCCGCTCCGGCCGTCGGCCGATGCCCAAACCGTGGGCACATGGCCGGCGCGGGCGCTCTCGAGCTCCTGGGTGGCCGGATCGAAGCGCAGGAACGTACAGGTCGCGAAGAGGCTGCTGTCCACCGACAGCAGCAGCTCGTTGGCCCGGCGGAGCACCTCGCCGGGGTCCGCGGCGGCCACGGCCACCGCACGCAGGCCGATTCTGACCTGTCCCATGAAAGCGGCCGCCTCGGCGTCGTGGCCCTGCACGTCGCCGACACAGAACGCCAGTGAACCGTCGGGGAGCGGGAAACCGTCGTACCAGTCGCCGCCGATGTCCAGGCCGTGGCGGGCGGGCGAGTAGCGGGCCGCGGTCCGCAGGCCGGACGCTGACGGCAGCTCGGCCGGCAGCATCTCGCGCTGGAGCGCCTCGGCCAGCTCCACCCGCGCCTGCTGCGCCTCCGTGCCTGTACGGACTTGCGCCGTGAGCCGCCCGAGCCGGGTCAGCAGGTCGTCGGCGCTCGTGGGACGACGCCGGGTCATGGACCGCTCCGAGATTCATGGGCTCAAGCTCGCGAACCACTGACGGAAACCGCGCGCAGCGGCACGGCCCATCGTATTTCCGGGAGGCGAGTTCCGCTCAGCGAAGGCCCTCGCACGGCGTATCCGGCCGGCTCGCGTCGCCCCGGGGAGGTGGCGGGGAGCGGTTTTCCGGAGCGCCAGGACGCGAACGAGTAGGTTGGGCGGCATGAGCAATCTCGAGCGCCGGGCGGTGCCCTCCGTCTGCGGCGGCCGCGGCTTCGTCGTAGCGGAGCCGGTACGTGAACTCCTCACCGCCCGCAAGGTGCAGCTCGGTGAGTCCACCCAGGTACGCAGACTGCTGCCGAACCTGGGCCGCCGCATGATCGGCGCCTGGTGTTTCGTCGACCACTACGGTCCCGACGACATCGCCGACGAGCCCGGCATGCAGGTACCGCCGCACCCGCACTTCGGCCTCCAGACGGTGAGCTGGCTGCACGACGGCCAAGTGCTGCACCGCGACAGCCTGGGCAGCCTCCAGACGATCCGGCCGCGCGAACTGGGCCTGATGACCTCGGGCCGGGCCATCAGCCACTCCGAGGAGAGCCCGAAACCGCACGCCCGCCTTCTGCACGGCGCCCAGCTGTGGGTCGCGCTCCCGGAGAGCCACCGCGACACCGAACCGCACTTCCAGCACCACGCGGACCTCCCGGCCGTCACGGCGCCCGGTCTCACCGCCACCGTCATCCTCGGCTCCCTCGACGGCGCCGCGTCGCCCGGTACGACGTACACACCCATCGTCGGCGCCGACCTCGCACTGACACGCGGCACGGAGACCCGGCTGCCGCTCGACCCGGACTTCGAGTACGCCGTGCTTTCCATGTCCGGCGAGGCACACGTCGACGGCGTCCCCGTGCTCCCGGGCTCGATGCTCTACCTCGGCTGCGGCCGCACCGAACTGCCCCTGCGCGCCGACTCCGACGCGGGCCTGATGCTCCTCGGTGGCGAGCCCTTCGAGGAGGAGCTGGTCATGTGGTGGAACTTCATCGGGCGTTCCCACGAGGAAATCGAACTGGCGCGCAAGGACTGGATGGAAGGCACCCGCTTCGGCGAGGTCCACGGCTACGCCGGTGACCGCCTCCCGCCCCGAACTCCCGCCGGTGGCGCTGAAACCACGGGGCCGGGTGCGCTGACCCGCGCTGACGCGCGACGGCAGAGAGGCATGCACACGCTCGGCGGAGGCCGTCACCGGCCCGTCGTACGCGGATCAGGCGTCGGCGGCCGGATCGGCGGCCACCGTCCGGTCATGTGCGCGCCTCCCGGCGGCGCGATCGCCGGCACGCTGCTCCTCGCCACTCCGCCCCGCCGCCGCGCGCCCTGCGGTCAGGTCCGGTGGGCCGGGGAGAGGAGGTCCAGGACGACAGCGGCGGTCCAGCTGAAGTTCGTTGTGCCGCACGCCTTTCCGGTCCGGGGATCGACGTATTCGGCGAAATCCGATGCACCGGCCGCGTCAAGGACGGCCTGCCGCACGGCGTCGGCCTGATCGGACATGCCGTGCTGCCGCAGGCCACGCTCCAGGAGCCAGTTGATGTTGAACCAGGCCGGCCCGCGCCAGTAACGGGAGGCGTCGAAGGCCCGACCGCGCAAGTCGTAGCTGGGCACCAGCCGAGTCGTCGCACCCAGCCCGAAATGCGGACCCGTCATGGTCCGCACGAGGGCGCGGGCCGTACGCTCCGGCAGTTCGGGAAGCATGAGCGGCAACAGGCCCGTGACGCTCTTGTCGGGAAGTGCGGTCCCCGTGCGTACGTCCCGGCAGAGGAACAGCCCGGCGTCCTCGTCCCACAGCCGCCGCATCAGCGCCGTGGTCAGCCGGCGCGCCCGCGAACGGTGGGGCTCCGCGTCCTGGCCCAGCTCCTCGGCGATGTCGGCCAGGGCGTACTCGGACATGATGAGCAGGGCGTTGAAGCCGGGGTCCTCGACCACGAACGAGTGCTCAGTGCCCGTGTCGCGGTAGCCGTGGTCCCTGTACTGCGTGGCCAGGCTGACATAGCGGCCGTAGTCGAGGTCGGTGGGCCGGTCCGAGGCATCGCCGAAACTCAGATCGGCGCGGCGGAAGGAGCCGGCGGGAGCGGGCTCGACCCTGCTGAGCGGCTCGTCCCAGCAAGGGCTGTTGTCCATGCCCGTCTCCCACGGGTGGAGTACGGCCGCGAGCCCGTGGCCGCCGAAGTCGCGGCGGCCGGTCAGGTATTCGTGCCATGCGACAAGTCCCGGGCGTACCCGCTCCAGGAACCGTTCGCGGCGTGAGGTGCCGGGATCGCTGCGGTGGACCATAAGGGCAGCCAGGGCGTGAACGGGTGGCTGCACGATGCCTGAAGTCTCCAGGGCGGCAGGTGCGCCCGCGGCCCTGCCGACGGTGGAGGACCGCCAGAAGTCGGGGCTCGGAAAGTATGCGCCGTGTGACACCGCGGGATTGAAGACGATGTGGGGGATGCGCCCGTCGGCCCACTGTGCACCGAGGAGCGTCTCCAGTTCGCGTCGGGCACGCTGCGGCGACAAGTGCCGCAGCCCGATAGCGACGAAGGCGGAGTCCCAGCTCCACTGGTGGGGGTAGAGGCTGGTGGAGGGAACGGTCGACGCGCCGGTCCAGTTGTCCAGCAGGACCTGGGCGGCTGCCTGCCCCAGCATCTCCCGGTCGGCGGTACCCGGCAGGGGAGGCGCGGTGGGGGAGGGGGGACCGGCCTGAGCGGGGACGAAGGCCGTGGGGACTCGGGGAGTGGTCACGGTGCGCTCACTGGAAGTGAGCGCCTCGGAGGACGCTTGCCCGGGGACAAGCGGGTCGCGGGTGACGCCTTCCACTTCAGGAGCTCCAGTTGCTTGGACAGCGCACAGGTAGCGACAGGCTACGCATTCACCCCGGGTAAGCGAACGGGTCTGGAGAGTGATATATCCGACATCGGACCCGTAGTCGCCCGAAGACGGCTCCCGCCCGCAGGCGGCTCGGGCAACGGGTGGGCCCGGAACGCGGGGGAGTTCATGCGCCGGATGCGGCGGGCCGGGCATTGCCACCTCGCCGCCGATCTCGGGGTGTCCGTCCCCGACGTGGGCTCTCTCACGTCGGGAGCGGGGGCCACCGCCCGCGAGTCCGGCTCCACAGCCGAGTGGTGAATCCACAGGCGAGCGGGAAACCACGTCGCCCGCACCTGCCTAGTCCGGCCGCAGTGCCGCCAGCTGCTGCTCGAAGGGCACCGCCGTCACCGACGGCCACCCCGCCGAGGGTCTGCACCCGTTCGGCGAGCGTGTCGACGATGTCGAGCTGTTCTCCCGCGTGCTTGCCCAGGACCAGGTGGAGTTGGTGGAAGTTTGACGGTTCCGAACTCCTGGATCACCGCGCTCTTCTGGTGCAGCCACGGCTGGCTGCTCAAGGGCTGGGACTCGGTGGTCACGATCGGCCTCCTGGGGTGTGCTCCGGTTGCTTAACGGATCGCCTCGGTTCCGGGGCTGGGGACGACTCCGTACTGGACCAACCGGGACGCCATGGCGGCCAAGGAGCTGCCCGCGTCCCTGCTGGTCCTCGGCGGCGGCGTCATCGGCGTCGAACTCGCCCAGGTCTTCGCCCGCTTAGGCTGCGCGGTCACCGTCCTGGAAGGCCGGGAACGGCTGCTGCCGGCGGAGGAACCGGAAGCCGGGGAACTGGCCGCCGACGTGCTGCGGGTGCCCGCGGAGACAAGCCGGTTGGCGGCCTCGCGGTGCAGGGCCTTCCGCGCCGACGGCGGGATGTCGACGTAGACCGCCTGGCGCAGCAGGTCGTGCCGGGAGCACAGGTGGTCGCCGTCGTCGTCCAGGAGTCCGGTGCGCACCACCTCGTCGAGTGCCGCGATCAACTCGGCGGAAGGTTGGCCGCACAGCGCGGCGGCGTCCGCGAAGCCGAACCTGCGGCCCAGCACCGCTCCCATCCGGAGGAAGCGCAGAGTGCCGGGCCGGAGGGACTTGAGTCTGCCGGGCACGCCCACCACGAGCCCCGGGGGCACAGTCTCACCCGGGGCATCGGCGGACCGCAGTCCAGTGAGCATCTCGACGGCCAGAAACGGGTTTCCGCCGGCGCCGTCGAGCAAGCCCCGTACGTGCGTCTACGGCTGCTCCGAGTGTGTCGTCGGCCAGTTGGCCGATGGTCGCGCCGGACAACGGCCGCAAGGGCACGGTGATCGCCGGGATCGCGTCGCTCGCGGCCGCGACGATCTACTCCGCCGGACCGGCGGGGTCCGTCGCCCGGCCAGCATCCACAGGACCGGCGAGCTCCGCAAACGCGTCGGAAGCTGCTCAGGGGCTCTGCGGGTCGGCTCACTGCACGTCGTCCGGGCGATCAGCAACGGCACGCTGCCGGCTCTGGCCTCCATCGCCTCCGCCAGGCGCTCCACCAGCCAGATCCGCTGATCGTGACTGCGCGCGAGATCGCCAAAGGCGTCGCCGGAGAGCAGCGGCTGATCGCCGTGCAGGACGCAGGCCGCCAACGACGAGAGCGGCACAACGCGATGCAGCTCGTCGGCCTCGCCGAGACCGACTGAGAATCCGGCCGGTCGCCGGGCCGCCGGTCAGTCCGGCTCGGCGGCGCTCACCGGACTCCGCCCGGCCACGCCCTCTCCCTGGACGGGGGCGGCCGTCTGCGAGCCGCCGTGCCATTCGCAGAGCAGGACGGTGGCGTCGTCGTTGAGGTGTCCGTGGTGATGCTCGAGTACGGCGCGGACGAGCCGGCGCAGTGTTTCGGGGGTGGCCAGGCCGTCGGCCTGGTGGCGGATGACGAAGTCGACGAAGCGGTCGCGGCCGAACTCGCGTCCTTCGGCGTCGCGGGCTTCGATGATGCCGTCGGTGTAGAGCAGCAGCTGGTCGCCGGGTTCCAGCTGCTCGCGGCACAGGTTCGCGGGAAGTCCCAGGTCGGTGCCGACCGGGTGGCTCGGGGTGCAGCCCAGGTGGGTGGTCCATCGTCGGCCGCGGATCAGGACCGGGGAGTGGTGACCGCAGTTGATCCAGGTCGCCACACCCGACTCCAGGTCCAGGTCGGCCAGCACGGCGGTCGCGTAGCGGGACTGGGTGAACTGTTCGATCAAGGTGGATTCGATGGCATCGCGGGCTTCGGTGAGGCTCTTGCCCTGGCGCCGCTGGTTGCGGCAGGTGGCCATGGCGAGATTGGCGGTCAGCCCGGCGGAGGTGTCGTGGCCCATGGCGTCGAAGACCGCCAGGTGGGCCGTGTCGCCGGCCAGGGCGTAGTCGAAGGCGTCGCCGGCGGTGGCGTAGGCGGGCTCCATGGCCGCGGCGATCGTCACCCGCCTGTTCGCGAACGTGCGCGGCGGCATCAGCGTCCACTGCATCTCCGCGGAAACCGACATCGGGCTGCCCCGGGTCAGGCGGGCGTACGAGTCGCTATGGTGGCGTTTGGAGACCAGCAGCAGACCCACCAGCGACGCGAGATCCTCCATGGCCACCCGCGTGGGCTCGTCCGGCTCGCCCTCGGTCTCGACCCGCAGGACACCCAGGCGTTCCGTGCCGTCCAGCACCGGCAGCCAATGCTGCACTCGGCCGTCGGCAGGCATCGGGTGGGACTGCCCGTCGCGGAAGGCCCGGCCCGGCAGCGTGGCGTCTATCCGCAGTTCCTGCCCGCCGGCTCCGGCGTCCAGGCCCCGCCCCGTGGCTTCGCGCAGTACCACTTCCTGGATGTCGGCCACGTAGATGCGCGCACGCAGGAGTCCCGCCTCGCCGGCGTGTCGCTCCACGAGGTCAGGCAGCTCCTCGAACGCGGACAGATGGCTGGCCCGCAACAACGCGTGGAGCATACGGGCGCTGTCCATGAGCGAAGCCATACCGGTCGACCTGTCGGACACTGACGGCCCGCGTCCGCCCGTCGGCCTCACGATGCGAAGGGCCGCGGGGCACGGTGCTCGGCAGACGAAAACGAGAAGCCCGAACGAATGTCACGACCAGCGTACGACTCGGTCGGTCGTCACGGGGCGATGCGCGGACGAGTGCCGCGTGCCCGGTTTCCCGCAGTCACCGCTCTGTCCGAAGCGGGGCGAGTGTCATAGTGGAAAGAGGCCGCCTGCCCTTTCTTCGCCTCGCCGACGGGGCCGGGGCGGGTGGAGCGCTGGAGGAATTCCCCTGCGGGACCGGAGCCTGGGGCCCCCGGCGGGCGTGCACGGCCGACTGAGGACGTTCGGTCCGAACGAAGGGTACCCACCGTGGCTGACGGGGCATTCGAGGCACCGGATCTGACGGCGCTGCTGCTGGAAACGAACTCGCTGGACGGGTTCTTGTCCGCCCTGGCGGACAGTGCGCTGGCGCATACGCCCGAGGCAGAGGGATGCGGCATCACTCTGGAGCGGCACGGTCGTCCCCTGACCGTGGCGAGCGCCGGTGGCAGTGCGCTGCCGCTCGACGAGAGGCAGTACGGCCAGGACGACGGACCGTGTTTGCAGTCATTGCGCCGCAGCGAGGAAATCGTCGTCACGGACATGCTCAGCGAGCCGAGGTGGGGGGACTACCCGCCCTACGCGGCCGCGTCCGGGACGCGCTCCTCCTTGTCGCTGCCGATCGCGGTTCCCACCGATTCCGCTCATACCGCGGGAGCACTGAATCTGTACTCGCCGAAGCCGGACGGCTTCGCGACCGCCGATCTCGTCTTCCTGCGGGGAAGGGCGGCCCGCGCCGCAGGGGCGATCGCGCTGGCGCAGCGGATCTCCGACGCGCAGGAGTTCGCCGAAGACCTGCACAACGCGCTGAAGTCGCGCACAGTCATCGATCAGGCCATCGGCGTGATCATGGGGCAGCGCAAGTGCTCCGCCGACGAAGCCTTCGCCATCCTGCGGACCGCCTCGCAGCATCGCAATGTGAAACTGCGTGATCTGTGCGCCGATCTGCTGTCCGGCATCGCGGGCCGGCCGCCCCGGGAACCGGGCCTGCGGCCCCGCCCCTGACCAACGGGGCGCGGGCAGTGCCCGCGCCCCGTGTGTGTGCCCCGGTCGTGCTCAGGCGTGTGCCCCGGTCGTGCTCAGGCGGCCCGGTAAGCGGCGGTCAGCTTGGCCACCGCTCCCCGCAGGTCACCGCTGAGCAGCAGATGATCCGCCTCGGCGAACGGCTTCGCCGACGCCTCGCTGATGGTGCCGGCCATTTTCGCCTGCACGATCAGCCGTGCCACGGCGACCAGTTCGCTGCCCTGTGCGGAGCCGCCGAGGCCAGCTGCCTGGAGTGTCCTGGCCGCGCTGCCGATGGCCTTCAGAGCGGCCTCTCCGTTCCCGGCCGGGGGCTTGACCAGGGTGGTCAGGCCCCAGCCGTAGGGGAACGGGGGGTCGTAGGCGGCGTCGCCCACGTTGATGGGCAGCTGCGCCTGCGACTTGGGCCAGGTCACCGGAAGCCGGCCGGTGAAGCGGCGCTTGCCGTACAGG
Organism: Streptomyces agglomeratus; assembly: GCF_001746415.1. Classification (NCBI taxonomy): domain Bacteria; kingdom Bacillati; phylum Actinomycetota; class Actinomycetes; order Kitasatosporales; family Streptomycetaceae; genus Streptomyces; species Streptomyces agglomeratus. Next base: position 1,145,691 of record NZ_MEHJ01000001.1, on the reverse strand, counting down.
ACATCGGCGACGCCGTCACCCTCGGTCCCCGGCAGCCAGGAGGCGACGAGCGCGTCGATGCCGTCCAGCCGGTCCCCGATGAGCTGAGGACGGCCGGAGACGACCAGTACCGCGCACTTCATCGCCGCGCAGACCTTGTCGACGGCGGCCTTGTCGGCATCGGTGAGCTCCAGGTCGTTGCCGTTGCCGACGTCACCGAATCCCTCGGCGTACGGTGTCTCGCCCACGACGACCACGCCTACGTCGTAACCGTCGGTGGCGGCCGAAGCGTCCTTGGAGTAGGTGATCCCGGCGTCCGGGGCGGCCTTCCGCATGCCCTGGAGGATCGTCGTGCCCGTCGTGATCGCGCCGGAGGAGCCCTGCCAGCTGATGGTCCAGCCGCCGGCCTGGTTGCCGATGTCGTCGGCGTTGGAGCCGGCGACGTACACCTTCTGCGACTTCTTGAGCGGCAGTACCGCGCCGTCGTTCTTCAGCAGCACCTGGGACTTGGCGACGGCCTCGCGGGCCACCGCGCGGTGCTCGGCGGAGCCGACCCGGCCGAGGTTCGTCGTGTCCGCGTAGGGCTGCTCGAAGAGGCCCAGCTTGAACTTCTGCGTCAGGATCCGGGACACCGCGTCGTCCACACGCGCCCTGTCGACGCGCCCCGCCGTCACCTCCTCCTGGAGCGTCCGCGTGAAGCCCCGGTAGTCGGTCGCCACCATGATCATGTCGAGCCCGGCCTTGACGGATGTGCGCACATCGCTCGCGTAGTCACCGGGGATCTGGTCGATCGCCTGCCAGTCGCTGATCACGAAGCCGTCGAAGCCCATGCGGCCCTTGAGGACCCCGTTGATCATCTCGGCGTGGGCGTGCATCTTCACCGGTCCCTGGCCGTCGCCCAGGATGTCCAGTGAGGAGTACGACGGCATGACCGTGCCGGCGCCCCGCTCGACGGCCTCGGCGAACGGTGCGAGGTGCACCGCCTCCAGTTCCCGGCGGGTGACCTTGGTGACGCCCTGGTCGATCGTGTACGACCCCGTGGCCGACGAGCCGAACTCGGTGCCGCCGTCGCCGACGAAGTGCTTGGCGCTGGTGAGCACCTTGTCGTTGCGGTCAAGGTCCTTGCCGTTGCGGGCGCCCTGCATACCGGTGATCACGGTCTCCATCGCCGTGACCAGAGCCGGGTCCTCGCCGAACGCCTCGTAGGAGCGGCCCCAGCGCTCGTCCCGGGTGACGCACAGGCACGGCGCGAAGTCCCACGGAATGCCGGTCGCGCGTACTTCCCTGGCCGTCACCGCACCGGTCTTCTCGGCGAGCTTCGGGTCACGTCCGGCGCCGATGCCGATGTTGTGCGGCATGATCGTCGAGCCGATGACGTTGTTGTGGCCGTGCACGGCGTCGACGCCGTAGATGAGCGGGATCTGAAAGCGCGTCGCCCGGGCGCGCAACTGGTAGGAGTCGACCATCTTCGCCCACGCTCCGGCCGTGTTCGGCGTCGGCACGGAGCCGCCGCCGGAGAGCAGCGAGCCGAGGTCGTACGAGGCGATGTCGCCAGGTGTCTTGAGGGCGTTGCGCTCGGCCTGTGTCATCTGGCCGGCCTTCTCCGCGAGGGACATCCGCGAAAGCAGGTCCGCGACGCGCTTCTTGACCGGGAGTTTCCTGTCCAGGTACGGCAGCCCGTGGGCGTCGACGACGACATGCGGCGTCTCGGCGGGTGCCTTGGCGCCGCTGACGGTCAACTTGAGCGGAACGGTCTCGGCCGACTCGGCCGCGCCGTCCTTCCTGGTGCCGACCGCGATCGTACGGCTCTCGCCGGACGCCGTGCCCGCCGGGAAGGTGACGCTTCCGGAGACCGGCCGGTAGTCGTCACCGGAGGTCGCGCTGCCGCCCTCGGTGCTGTACGCGACGGTGACCGGCTCGTCGACCGGGCCGGAACCGGTGGTCGCGACGGAAACCTTCACCTGCGCGGTCCCGCCCTCCGCCACGGGGTACACGGCGGCGTCGGTGACCACCCGGGCGGTCAGAGCGGGTTCGGCCTTCCCGTACAGCTCGATGCCGTCGATCGCGAAGGAACCGGGCGCGCCGGTCGGCAGGGTGAGCGCGTACCCCCACATCTCCTTCAGTCCGAGGACCTGGTCGATGCCGCCGACGGGCTGGTAGTCGGCCCGGTAGACGAAGTCGGAGAACGGGATCTCGACGAGGTGCCAGCCCTCCCAGTCGTCGGTGAAGGACGTCGTCCACAGCTCGGACGCCTCGCCGTTGGCGCCACCGTCCTTGATCTCGAAGTTGACGCGTTTGCCCGAACCGGGCGGGAGGGGAGCGGTGTTCTGGCCGTACCACCAGAAGCGGATGCCCTTGTGGGCGGTCCAGTCCTGGGCCGGCTCGTCGAAGGCGAAGTCGTGGCTGACGCCGCCCCAGCCGCTGATGTCGTACGTGCCCTGGAGCACCTTGGCGCCCTCCGGGGCGTCGGCCCGTTCCTTGATCTCCAGCTTCGGCTGGTCGTCGGCGTCGCTGCCCCAGGTGAAGATCCCTTCGGCCGGCGGGTTGGCGAAGGGGACCTCGCCTTCGAAGCGGTCGATGAGGCGTGGGGCCGGTTCGTCCGCGGCGGCGGACGGGAGGCCGCCGGCGAGCAGACCGCATAGTACGGCGGCTGTGGCCAGCACCGCCGTTCCCGCTCTGAACGGGCGACGTGGTCGTGGCATGACAACTCCTTGACGAAGGGGACGGGAAGGGGGCGGGGAGGAGGCCGGCAGTGCGCTTCTGCCGCAACAGCCGGAACAGACGTAACAGCCGGATCAGCCAGATCCTGCTGATCAGCCGGACCGCCGTATCAGGCTGAGGAGCGGCCCCTCAGGGGCAGGGCGCGGAGCGTCGGACGACCAGCTCGGTGGGCAGCACCACGGGCACCGCGGGGAGTGTCTCGCCCCCGAGTCCGGTGAGGAGGAGCCGGGCGGCTGTTTCCCCCATCTGCCGCATGGGCTGGCGAACCGTGGTCAGGGGCGGCTCGGTGTGACGGGCGATCGGGAGGTCGTCGAAGCCGACGACGGCGATGTCGTCGGGGACGGTGCGGCCGGTTTCCCGCAGGGCCCGCAACGCGCCTGCGGCGATCAGGTCGTTGTGCGCGAAGACGCAGTCGAAATCCCGCCCTTGGGCGAGGGCCCGCTCGACACCGTGGCGGCCGGACTCCTCAGTGAACTCGCCTTCGACGACGAGGTCGGTGGGCAGGACCCCCGAGAACCCGGCCAGTCGGTCGCGTACGCAGCCGAAGTCGCGGCGGCCGGTGAGGACCAGGGGTTTGGTGCGGCCGGAGTCGAGCAGATGCCGTGCGGCGGACGCGCCGCCTTCGCGGTTGGTGGTGGCCACGGACGGGAACGCCGGGTGGCGGCCGCGGTCGTCGATGAGGACGACGGGCAGCCCCTTGCGGTACATCTCGGCGATGGTGCCGAGGGTGTTCTCCGGTTCGATGACCAGGAGCCCGTCGAAGGCACGGGCGGAGACCTGACCGGTGAAGTGCCTGACGGAGTCGGCGCCCCGGTTGCAGCTGAACAGCAGCAGTCCGTAGCCGGCCGCCTCGACGGTGTCGGCCACACCCTGGAGCACCTCGCCCATCCACGGCCAGGTGAGGGGCGGCGTCAACATGGCGATGGTGCGGCTGCTGCCGCGGGCCAGGCCCACGGCCCCGGAGCTGGGGACGTAGCCGAGTGCGTCGATCACTTCACGAACACGGGCGGCGGTACTGGCGTCGACGTCCGCCCGGGTGTTGAGCACACGGGAGACCGTTGTCTTGCTGACTCCCGCCTGACGTGCGACGTCGGCGATGGTGGCTCGCATGCGTGCGCCTTTGCGTCGGGTTCCGGTACCGGTTCCGGTACCGGTTCCGGCTGGTGCGGCGAGTCAACATGCGGGCCGCCCTGTCGTCAAGACTTCACACAGGACATCGAAAAATTCCCAAGTCCCCGCGCGGCAAAGGACCTTGTGCGTTCAGGAAATGAATGTGCGGAGTCTTGACGCGCGTACGCATCGGGAGTTCACTCACGCCTCGATCCGTGGCACCACTTCCCACGCCCCCCACCGTGCCGAGAAGGGCAGTTGACCATGATCAGATCGACGGGCAAGCCGGTTCGGAGACCGGCCCGGCTGACGCGACTGCTCCTGACGGGTGTTCTCACGACCGCGAGCCTCACCGGCCTCACCGGCCTTTCCGAAGGCACCGCCCAAGCCGCCGGTGAGCAGGTGGGCATCTGGCTCACGACGACCGACGACAGCGGCGGCCGCCACGTGACCCGCGGTCTCCAGCAGCAAAGCCCCGTGACCTTCCAGTCCGGCAACGGTGGTGGCGGCACGAACATCACCGTCGACGAGAACACGCGCTATCAGACCTTCACCGGCGGCGGCGCGTCCTTCACCGACACCGCCGCCTGGCTGATGAAGGGCTCCGGCGCGCTGTCGCAGACGACGCGCGACGCCACGATGAAGAAGCTGTTCTCGCCCACCGAGGGCATCGGCCTGTCCTTCGTCCGCAACCCCATGGGCGGCTCGGACCTGGCTCGCTTCGGCTACACGTACAACGACCTGCCGCCCGGCCAGAGCGACCCCACACTGGTCAGGTTCTCGCTGGCGCACGACCTTCAGGACGTGCTGCCGCTGACGAAACAGGCCAAGCAGCTCAACCCCGCCCTCACCACGGTCGCCTCTCCCTGGACGGCTCCCGCCTGGATGAAGGACAGCGGACAGCTCAACGGAGGCTGGCTGAAGGCCGAGAACTACGGCACGTACGCGGACTACTTCGTGAAGTACCTCCAGTCATGGCGCGACCACGGCGTGCCGGTCGACTACGTCACGCCCCAGAACGAGCCGACCTGCTGCGCCGGCTACCCGTCGATGAGCTGGAACGCCTCGGGTCTCGCGTACTTCACCAAGGAAGAACTGCTGCCCGGGCTACAGGCGGCCGGCCTGCCGACCAAGGTCCTGGCGCACGACTGGAACTGGGACACCTACGACGCGTACGCATCCCGGACCGTCGACGATCCGGCGGTGCGCAGCCACCCCAACTTCGGCGGGATCGCCTGGCACGGGTACGGCGGCAGTGTCACCAGGCAGAGCGAAGTCCACGATCAGTACCCGCAGCTGGACGCCTTCCAGACCGAGCACTCCGGCGGAACCTGGATCGCGAACCAGCAGCGCGAGGACATGATGAACATCATCGACTACACCCGCAACTGGGCGAAGTCGGTGACCAAGTGGTCCCTGGCGGTCGACCAGAACAGAGGCCCGCACAACGGCGGCTGCGGCACCTGCGACGGCCTGATCACCGTCCACAACGGCGACGCGCGCCACGGACAGGTCGACTACACCGTCGAGTACTACACGATGGGTCACCTCACCAAGTTCGTGCGGCCCGGCGCCCACCGGATCGCCTCCACGGCGAGCGCGACCGTCCCGAACGTGGCCTGGCGCAACCCCGACGGCTCCAAGGCGCTGATCGCGTACAACGACTCCTCCGCCGCGCAGACCATGACCGTCAACTGGGGCGGTCAGCGTTACACGTACTCCCTGCCGGGCAGGACGTCGGCGACCTTCACCTGGACGGGCGCGCAGACCGGCGGCACGGAGCGGACCGGCGCCCTGGTGGGCCTCGGCGGCAAGTGCCTAGACGTGGCCGGCGGTTCCGGCGCCGACGGCACGCCGGTCCAGCTGTGGGACTGCAACGGTTCCGCCGCGCAGCGCTGGACCGTTCGTTCCGACGGCTCCGTGCAGGCCCTCGGCAAATGCCTGGACGTGACATCGGCCTCGACGGCGGACGGCGCGAAGGTCCAGCTCTACGGCTGCAACGGCTCGGGGGCGCAGCAGTGGCACCACGCGGCTGCCGCCGGGGACCTGGTGAACGTACCCGCCGACAAATGTCTGGACGCCTCCGACAACTCCTCCGCGAACGGGACCCGGGCCCAGATCTGGACCTGCACAGGCGCCGCCAACCAGAAGTGGCAGCTGCGGTAGGGCGCCGCTCCCGACGACGTTCCTCCTCCGCGCACGGAGGAGGAAAGCCACATCCCGCGCACCCCACAGCACGTCGATGAGGAGGACACAGTTGATCAGCAGCTCGCGGATTCGCCGGACATCGCTCGTCCTCGGCAGCACCCTCGCACTCGTCCTCGCCCTCCCGGGCAGCGCCCGAGCCGCTCCGCCGCCGGCCCTGCCCGCCGCCGCGGACGGCCTGGAGCAGACGTTCCAGCCGGCCTTCGACTACGACACCGACGGCTGCTATCCGACGCCCGCCATCGGCCCGGACGGGACCGTCGCCACGGGCCTCAACCCGAGCGGCGCGCTCAACGGGCAGTGCCGCGATTTTTGGGACCTCGGCAGCACCAACGGATACGCGCGCCACAAGTGCAACCACGGCTGCTGCGCCATCATGTACGGCCTCTATTTCGAGAAGGACCAGGCCGTGGCCGGAAGCGGGCTCGGCGGCCACCGTCACGACTGGGAGCACGTCGTCGTCTGGGTCCGGGACAACCAGGCGCAGTACGTCTCCACCTCCGCCCACGGCAGGTTCGACATCCACAGCCGTGACCGGATCAGGTGGGACGGAACGCACCCCAAGGTCGTCTACCACAAGGACGGAGCCGGCACCCACTGCTTCCGCCCCGCGAACGCCGCCGACGAGCCGCCGGAGAACCACCACCGCAGTTGGCAGTTCCCCGGCCTGGTCGGCTGGAACGGCTACCCCGCCGGTCTCCGCGACAAGCTGAGCCGGGCCGGTTTCGGCAGTGCCGTCTTCGGCCTGAAGGACGGCAACTTCACCTACCACCTGGAGAAGGCCAAACCGGCCGGCATCCCGTTCGACCCCCACGCCTGATGCCCGGCGCCCGGGACGGCTCGCCCCGGCGGACCGTCCCAGCCCTGATCACACAGTGAAGCAAGGGAGAGTCATGCACCCCCCACGCCTGCCCCGACGCCTGCTGCTGTCCTTCGTCTCGGTCCTCGCACTCGCATCGCTGTCCACCGGACTCGCACAGGGTGCGCCCGCGCCGTCCGTGCGGCCCTCAGCTCCCTCGGCGGCCACCCAGCCCCCCGCGCCCGCGGCGGCGGCCGCCGTCACCTTCTCCGACGAGTTCGACGGGCCCGCGGGCTCCGCCGTCGACGGCGGCAAGTGGCAGACCGAGACCGGAGACAACGTCAACAACCACGAGCGGCAGTACTACACGGCGGGCAGCCGCAACGCCGCCCTCGACGGCCAGGGACACCTCGCCATCACCGCCCGCCGTGAGAACCCGGGCAACTACCAGTGCTGGTACGGAAGGTGCGAGTACACCTCCGCGCGACTCAACACGGCCGGCAGGTTCACCACGACGTACGGCCGTGTCGAGGCCCGGATGAAGATCCCGCGCGGACAGGGGATGTGGCCCGCCTTCTGGATGCTGGGCAGCGACATCGGCCAGGTGGGCTGGCCCGCCTCCGGTGAGATCGACGTCATGGAGAACGTCGGCTTCGAACCCTCCACGGTCCACGGCACGCTCCACGGCCCCGGGTACTCCGGCTCGGGCGGCATCGGCGCCGGGTACACCCTGCCCGGCGGCCAGGCGTTCGCCGACGCCTTCCACACCTTCGCCGTCGACTGGAGCCCGAACGCGATCACGTGGTCCGTCGACGGGACCGTCTACCAGCGGCGCACACCCGCCGACCTCGGTGGAAAACAATGGGTCTTCAACAAGCCCTTCTTCCTGATCCTCAACCTCGCGGTCGGCGGCTACTGGCCCGGAGACCCCAATGGGAGCACCGTCTTCCCCCAGCAGCTCCTCGTCGACTACGTCCGCGTCAGAACCGACAGCGGTCAGCCGGGCGGCGGCGGTCCCATCACCGGCATCGGCGGCAAGTGCGTGGACGTGCCCGGAGCCAACACCGCCAACGGCACCCCCGTGCAGCTCTACGACTGCAACGGCACCGCCGCCCAGCGCTGGAGCGTGGGCTCCGACGGCACCATCCGCGCGCTCGGCAAGTGTCTGGACGTGGCGTCGGGAGGTACGGCCGACGGTACGCCGGTCCAGCTCTGGGACTGCAATGGCACCGCCGCCCAGCAATGGGCCACCCCCGAAGCCAGGGACATCGTCAACCCACGGGCCGACAAGTGCCTCGACGCCTCCGGCGGCAGCTCGGCCAACGGCACGCGGTTGCGGATATGGACCTGCACCGGGGCCGCCCACCAGAAGTGGACGGTGACCCGGTGACCCGGTGACCACGGGGTCGCTGCCGCTCCGGGAGTCCTCGGACCGGTACCACCTCACCGCCCGGCACGGCGGCGGGGCCCTGAGCCCCACCGCCGTGCCGTTCGGCATGCCTGCATCGGTCCGTTGACGGGCCCCGGCCATCCTCTTGGGAGAGCGCTCTCCCAAGAGCGCGGGGGAGGCGGACACATGACGGAAGAAGAGATCGACCGGCTGCTGGACAAGCTCGACCTCGGGCAGAAGGTGCGCCTGCTCACGGGGGCCACCACCTGGCGCACCCGCGCCGAACCGGCGACGGCCCTGGGGCACATGACGGCGTCCGACGGGCCCGCCGGTGTCCGGGGCGAGGCCTGGGACGAGAGGAAGACGTCCGTACTGCTCCCGTCCGCCTCGGCGCTCGGCGCGATGTGGGACGAGAGTCTCGTCGAGGCGTTCGGCGGCCTGCTCGCGGCCGAGGTCCGCCGGAAGGGCGTGGACATCGTGCTCGCGCCCACGCTGAACCTGCACAGATAGCCCCTGGGCAGCCCCGGCCGGTGGGCGCTCGGGACGAGGCCCACCGGAAGCCACCCGGCCGCCGGCCCGTACTCAGGGGCAGCGGTGCGTCTTCCCGGCCGTCCCCCAGGTGCCCGGGTTGTTCCGGCCGGGGGGCCGGTCGGGCAGAAGCCCGCACGCCATCAGCGTGGTGACGCTCTTGTCGACGTGCGGCTCAAGGATGTAGACGGCCTTGTTCGGCGGGTACTTGTGCCGGCTGTCGAGCGAGAGCAGCCCGGACGCACCCGAGAAGTCCTGGATGCCGGGGTTCGACAGTCGCGCGTACACGTCCGTCGGCTGGAAGCGGGCATCGGTGTTCTCGACGGTCTTGTAGTTGGCGTAGACGGAATTGATCACTTCGGAGGTCACGCGGAGTGCGTCGTAGGCTCCGGCCGCGTTTCCTTCCGGCACCTCCCCGTCCGTGAAGACGCCCCGGAAGTGCGAGGTGAACTCCGAGTAGGGGCTGCCCGGGGTCTCCTTGCCGTTGGAGTCGTTGAGCATCAGGTAGTACGGCTTCAGTACGGCGTGCTTCTTCAGCATGTCCGCCGGATCCTGGAGGTACTTGGCGGCCGTGCTCTCGGAGAGGACGGCGACCTGCCTGCCGTCCTCCTTGCGGCAGTCGGCGCTGCCCTGGAGCGCGTCGAACAGCTCCGGCATCTCCCCGGAACGTCCCGCGTAGACGATGAAGCCGTCCGTGGCGCGGATCTCGGCGCAGATGTTCCTGGCCACGTCCGAGGCGATCTGCCCGTTCCGGTTCTCGTAGTACGGGACGGTCACCGTCTGGCCGCCCTTGTACTTCTCCGTGAACTTCGCCCCCAGATCCGCGCTGAAGAACTCGTCGTCCGGGTCGTAGACCACGACCGCCGTCCTGCCGCCGTCCGCCTTCGTCGTCAGCGCGCCGATCTGCTCGGAGTGCGTGGAGAACTCGGCCATGATCTCCGCGATGCGCTCGTTCGTCGGGGAGACCTGGAAGTACGAGGACGAGGATTTCGCGTCGACCATCCTGCTGCCCGTGACGGAGTTCCCGATCACGGGGATGTTCGCCGCGGACAGCGCCTCCACGGCGGCGAACGACGCGGGACGGCTCTGCGTGATCCCGATGACCGCCGCGATCTTGTCCCGGTCCTTCCGGTCGATGATCTGCCGGGCGACATCGGGGTCGCCCGGTGAGCCCTTCGAGCCGTAGGCGAAGTACTTGCCGGAGTTGGCGATCAGGAGGCGGATCTGCACGATGTCGCCCTCGCGGCCGTTCACCTGGGCCTGTGCGGCCAGGGCGCCCCGCAGGCTCTGGATGCTGACCGGGGTGGAATCACCCGGCTCCGCCGTCAGCGGCGCGAAGAACACCACGGAGCGGTAGGGCCGTGCGCTGTTCACGGCCGCCTCGTTCTGTTTCGCCGCGAGCTTCTCCAGCGCCAGCAGTTCGTCGTCGCGGCCGGCGACCCCCAGATGGCACTCCCGTCCGTCCGTGACACCCACGATCTCGCCACTCTCCACGGCATGGCACGACGGCGGCCGCCCGGGTTCGTCCCTGATGAACAGCGTCACACCGGCCAGGAGCGCGAGCACCAGGACCGGCGCGCCCACAGCGCGTACGTAGTCGCCCCTGCCGTTCGCCCGCACGGAGACCTTCGGATTCGTGTCCAGCCACCGGTCCGCCGGGCCGTCGTCGTCGCTCGCGGACAGCGGGACGAGGTAGACGGCGGACGCGGAACTCCGGGCGTACAGCGCGTGCACCTTGTCGGCCACGCCCGTCACGCTCCGGGGGTCGGCCACCACCGCCTTGGCGTAGGAGGGGGGATCACTGGCGAGGGCGCCGAGCACCATCAGCGGGGCCGGCGGCTCGGTCCGCAGGATGTCCGCATACGTGTCGAGCAACTGGCGTACGGGAGTGCCCTCTTCCCCCACCGCGGGCAGCAGCAGCACGAACGGCCACTGGCGACGGGCCCGGTAGACCCACAGTCTGGACGGTCTGGCGGCCCTCCTCAGGTCGTTCAGCAGAGCCATGAGCAGCATGCGCTGGACCAGGGCGTGGTTGTCCCGGGAAGTGCCCGACCTGGTGAACGCCAATGCCATGCGCAGGAAGTTCGGCCCCTTGGGGCGCCGGGAGCCGACCCAGCGCAGGCTGCGTCGCCGGCTGAGCCACAGTCCGTAGATCCGGCGGGGGAGGCCGACGACGAGCAGCTGGAACAGCGAGAGCCAGATGTTCACCAGGAAGCTGCCGCCGGTGGCGCCGGCCAGCCGTGCGAGGGTTCCCAGGAGCGGCCGCCGGACGAGGAGTTGGTGATAGAGCTCGTCCCGCAGTCGCCGCCGCTTGCCGGCGGCCGAACCGGCGCCCACGGAGATGTCCACCACCGCCCGGCAGGTGTGGAAGCGGGGGAGCCTGAGTTCGCCGGCGTCGAGCGGCATGGAGTTCTCCAGCTGGTCGACGATGCTGTCGAGCAGGGCGACGTGCGGTTCCGTCACGTCGGCGGGGTCTTCGTCGGGTTCGGGGGCGCGCGGGGCGAAATCGCCGTCCTCGATCAGTGCGTGCGGGACCAGGTCGGTCGTACGGTCGAGGTCCTGTTCGCAGAGGCGGTCCCGGTAGCCCACGATGACGGACCGCGGACCTGCTCCGGTGGTGCCGGTCGTGTCGGCGGTGTCTGTGGTGCCGGTCGCGTCCCCGGTCGCGGCAGCGGCTGTGGCTTCACCGGAAGCACCGGAAGCACCGGAAGCACCGGAAGCACCGGAAGCACCGGAAGCGGTCCCCTCGCGGCGCAGCAGCACCACGGGTATCCGCCGCCCGCTGTTCCGGCTTCCCGCGAAGGCGTCGAACTGCTCGATCAGGTACTCGATCCCCTGGGGAAGCGGCCGCTGCACACATGCTCCTTCGAGCCTCGAAGCGGCCGAGGCCGCTGCCTGGCGGGCATCGGAGGACGCCGGCCGTGAAGCACGCCGCCGAACGCGGCGGTCCCGGCCGTCGGGCCTCGCGGTGGCGGCGATCCGGCCACGCTAGTGGTAACCGTCCGATCGCGGAGGGTAAATGAGTGGGTTGCAGAAGTCGGCCCGACGGGCGGGTGCGCAGCCGGTGGGGGCGAGCGGCAGCGCGCGGCGCCGGGGACGGACGGCCTAGGCTTCCACCGGCACCAGCCCCCACCCCAGGAGCGCACATCGTGTTCGACCCCGCACCGGAGCAGCATCCGTACCCCGACGCCCACCGAGCGGACGAGGCGCCCGCCCCGCACGCCCTGCTCTCGCCCGTGACCGGCCTGCTGGGTACCTGGCGCGGCCGGGGCCACGGCGGGTACCCCACGCTCGAAGCGGACTTCTCGTACGCGCAAGAGGTCACCTTCAGCCACGACGGCCGTCCCTTCCTCCACTACGAGGCCCGCGCCTGGCTGCTCGACGCGGACGACGCACCGCTGCGTCCGTCGGCCAGGGAGAGCGGCTGGTGGCGACTCCTGCCCGACGGCCGGGTGGAGGCACTGATCACACAGCCCACCGGCATCGCGGAGATCGCGGTCGGCCGTGCGGCCGGCAATGAGGTGGACCTCTCCACCCACGAGGTGGCCTCCACGCCCACGGCTAAGGAGGTCAAGGCGACCCGCCGCCGCTACACCCTGACGGACGACGGCACGCTCGACTTCGTACACGAGCTCGCGGCGGTCGGCCGGCCGCTGCAACAGCACCTCGTGGCCCGGCTTCGACGCACGGGCGGAAGCTAGGCGTCCTTGGCGCGGCGAGGGCACGCGGTTTCCTCGGCCGCCCCGTCCCGGGTGCTGCCGCTCGCTGCGGTTAGCGTGGTGGCACGGCTGTCCGCGGCGGCAGCGGGACCTTCGGCAGGAGGAGGCGGCGTGAAGGCTGCGGTGCGCAAGTGGGAGGCGGTACGGGCGTTCGCTCTCGGGCTGCCGGGGGCGGCGGAAGAGTTTCCGTGGGGTCCGGAGGACTGCGTGGTGAAGGTCAACAAAAAGATCTTCGTCTTCCTCGGGAACACGGACGGGCCCCAGCCGCCCGGTGTCTCCGTCAAACTCAAGGACCCGGCGCTGCACGAACACGCGATGACCGCGCCGGGTGCCGAGCCCACCGGTTACGGTCTCGGAAAGGCCGGCTGGGTCTCCGTACCACTGGGGGAGAAGGGGGCGCCGACGGCCGAGGTGCTGTGCGAATGGGTGGAGGAGAGCTACCGGACCGTCGCCCCCAAGCGGCAGGTCAAGGAACTCGACGCACGGGTGGAGGCCGACGGCTAGACGAACGCCGGGGGCGCGGTGTCATCGCCGAGGCAGTTCGACGGAGAGGTGCGCGGACAGCGCGCGGAGCATGCCGGGCGCGTCGAAGATCTCGCCGGCTGAGGCGACGCCCACCGCCCTGGTCCGCCCCGTGAGGATGCGGTGAACCGCTTCCACCACGAGCGGCGCGGTGACGGCGTATATGTCCCGGCCCCTCGCCACCGCGCGGCGTTCACTGCCGCCGGAACGCACGACCACGTCGACGCAGAACGTCTGCGCGGACCGCCCGAGTTCGTCGACCGCGGCCGGCGCCGGAGTGTCCGGGCCCGACACTTCCCTCGCCGCCTCCGTCGTCATGTAGGTGGACACCTCGGGGATGGGCAGGTGGCTGGGAACGGTGACCACGTCGGCCATCGTGAACCCGCCGACGACGGCCTGGGTGCCCATGGGGTCGGGGAAGGGCCACTCCAGGACGCGCGGGTCGTCGTTGTGGTACTCCAGCCGCCCGTTCGTGAACCGGACGCCCCGGCCGTCGCGCCGGTCCCGGGAGACCTTGCCTGCGGCGCGCGTCCCGGCGGTGGGGTGCCAACTGCTCAGCCCGTACGCGATGTGCGCCTCGTCGGCCGCCGTCCAGTCGCCCATCGCCGCCGAGACCAGCAGGTCTCCGAGGCCCCCGTAGAAGGCCATCGCCGGGACGACGATCGCCTCCGCCGCGCGGGCGCGGTCCGAGAAGTGCGCGAACGTGTCGACGTTGGCCTCGATCTCCGCCGCCACATCCACGTACGGGATCCCGGCCCGCAGTGCCGCCTCGATCACGGGGGCGGCCGTCGTGGCGAAGGGCCCGGCGCAGTTGATCACGGCGGCCGCACCGTCCAGTGCGCGATCGAGCGAGGTCGCGTCACCGGCTGAGGCCGCCCGGACGTCGAGTCCGGGACAGGACGCCGCCAGCGCCCGCAGCTTGTCGGTGTCGCGGCCGGCGAGAACCGGGACGAACCCGCGCTCCCGCAGCTCTGCCACCACGAACCGTCCGGTGTGCCCGTACGCGCCGAACACCACGACCCTGTGCCCCGGTTCCATCACTTCTCCCCCTCGCTCGGATGTTCCTCTGCGGACATCCTGACGTCCGGGGACGTCCGCCACGAGTGTCCGGAACGACATGGCGCATACAATTTCGGACATGGGTACTGTCGCGCTGGCCGTCACCGACGGAATGCTGCACTTCGAACTGTCCGTGGCGTACGAGGTGTTCGGCGCCGCCCCGGCCGCGGTCGCCGTCCCCTGGTACGACGTCGCCGTCTGCGGGCCTCACGCCGTGCGGGTCGGCCGGTTCCTTCTGGAGCCGGACCACGGGCTCGACCGGCTCCGCCGCGCCGACACCGTGATCGTCCCCGGCTGGGCGGACGTCGACGAGGACCCGCCCGCCGATTTGGTCGACGCGGTGCGTACGGCCCACGAGGCGGGCGCCCGGGTGGCCTCCCTCTGCACGGGTGCTTTCGTACTGGCAGCAGCCGGCCTGCTGGACGGACAGCGCGCGACCACGCACTGGGCGCACACCGGGGCCCTGGCCGCCCGCTACCCGGGGGTGGAGGTCGACCCGGACGTGCTCTACGTGGACAACGGCAGTGTGCTCACCTCCGCCGGCAAGGCCGCCGCGATGGACTTGTGCCTGCACCTCGTCCGCCTCGACCACGGCTCGTCGGTCGCCAACGCAGTCGCCCGCCGCCTCGTCGTGCCGCCGCACCGGGCCGGAGGCCAGGCCCAGTTCGTCGCCGCCCCGGTGCCGGCCGGGGACGACCACCCGCTCGCCGCGCTCCTCCCCTGGGCGATCGAACGCCTTGAACACCCCCTGACGGTGGAGGACCTGGCACGCCGGGCACGGATGAGCTCGCGCAACCTGGGCCGCCACTTCAAGGCGGCCACCGGCACCACTCCGCTGCAATGGCTGCTGACCCAGCGCATCCGCCGCGCCCAGGAGTTGCTGGAAACCACCGACGCGAGTGTCGACGCCGTGGCGGCGGCCACCGGCATGGGCACCGCCACGACGCTGCGCCGGCACTTCAACCGTACGGTCGGCGTGCCTCCGGACACCTACCGCCGCACCTTCCGCTCACAGCCCCGCCTCCGGTCGCCGTGCGAGTGATGTTCGAGTCGCACGGCCCTGTCGTCCGTGCCGTCCCGGCCTCACGGCGTCCGGCCCGAGCCGCGGGGCGGGAGCGCGACGACGCAGCGGCTACCGGCCCCGGTCGCCGGCTCCGACGGGGACGGTGAGGAGGACGAGTCCGGTCCCGAGCACGGCCAGCCCGCACCAGGAGGCGGCGGGGAGCCGTTCACCGAGAACGGCGACCCCCAGGACCGCTGCGACGGCCGGCTCCGCCAGAGTCAGCGACATGGCAACCGACGCGGGGGTGCGGCGCAGCCCGTACCCGAAGAGCCGGTAGGCCAGGCAGACGGTGAACAGGGCGAGGTAGACGGCCACGGCCGCGCCGCGGGTGGTGGCGAGCCAGTGCGTGCCGACGGACAGTACGAGTGGCACCACGAGCAGCCCGGCCGCGCCGAACAGCACGCCCATCACCGCGTCCGAAGGATGTCCGCGCGTAATGAGACGGCCGCCGATCAGCGAGTAGGCGGCGTACGACAGTCCGGAGCATGCGGCGAGCACGACGCCCGTCGGGTCCATCGGCGTGGCATGCCCGGCGAGCCGCGGGCCCAGCACCAGGAGCGCGCACCCCAGCACGGCGGCAGCGGTGGCGCCGGTCCAGCGCGCGGTCGGCCGGGACCGACCGGTGATCCAGGACAGCAGTCCGGCGAAGACCGGCGCACTGCCCAGCGCGATCACGGTGGCCACGGCCACGCCGCTCCGGGCCACCGCCGGGTAGAAGGTGACCGGATACCCCGCCACCGCGAGCGCACCGAACACGAGCAGCCACCGCTCGGGGCGTGTGCAGGTGCCGGGCAACGAGCGGGCGCCGCGGGCGGTGAGGAACAGCAGGACGCCACCGAGGGCGAGACCGGCACAGCCGATCGCCGCCGCCGGTGCGCCGGCCGGTGCCAGGGAGCCCGCCGTCCCGGTCGTACCCCACAGCACCGCCGAGAGGAGGATGGGCGCGGGACCGCCGAGGGAACCCGTACGAGGAGGGCGCGGGCCGGCTGCGGCCGGGCGCGCGGGAGTCAGGGGGCAAGTGCTGTGCGGCACGTCGTGATCTTCCGTCGTCGAATGCGTCTGGGACTCGATCCGAAACGGGCGCACGACACAGCCCTGCCACCGCCCTCGCGGGGCGGCCGGGGCCGGGGAAATCAAACCGTCGGTGTCCGCGCCCGGTCAGGCGTGGAGCGGCGGCAGAACGACGTGCCAGTAGGTGTTCACCCCGCGATCGTACCGGGCAGGGACGCGCACACCCGGGACGCGCACACCCCGGACGGGCCGCGAGGGGCCGGCCCGCGCATCCCGTGCCGGCCGCCGCTACCCGAAGTCCGCCCTGACCTCGTCCGCGATGGTGGTTGCCCGTGAGCCGTCGGCCCGGGGGGCGGCGGGGGACTCCGTGGCGCTGGAGACCGTGAGGTCGTGCGCGGTCTTCGACAGGAGTGAGACGTAGAAGGGGAGATCGGGCAGCGACGGGGTGGTGAGGCTGAGGACGAGGAGTCTGCCCATGCGGGTGAGGGGGAGGTAGACGTCGGCCCTGGCGAGCGGCATGGACGGCGCGGTGTCGTCCCCCGGCTCGGACTGCCATTCGAGTCCGCACAGTACGAGCACGCCCGGCCCGGCCGGTACGCGGATGTCCTCGACCGTGTTGTTCTCGTTCGCGGAGAGCGCCTCGAAGAGGCCGCGCGCGGACAGCTCCGCGTCGGGCTCGTTCAGCGGGTCGAGGCGGGCCAGCAGGGAGGCCGTCGTGAGCCGGCCGTCGGGCGCCTCGTCCAGGCAGAAGCCCGCGTAGAAGGAATTGCCGGCCAGCGCGTGATCGGCCATTTCGCGGTAGGTGTGGAAGGTGACTTCGCGTTGGAAGTCGCTGCCGGTCGGCCAGATCTCCTCCGCGACGGACCAGATCTGTTCCAGGCGCTCTTCTTCGTCCAGGTCGAGCCCCAGGGAGTGGAATCCGCCGGGTATGTCCAAGTGCAGCTCAGCGCTCGGTGCGGTTGTCACATGTTCTCCCACTGGGCCGGCCTCAGACTCACGCTGGGGCGGATGCTGTTGGGCGTCGGTGTATCCAGAATCAGGCGGTGCCGGTGTGCGATGCCCCGCATCACGTTGAGCGGAACTCCCCGGTACTCGCGGCAGCCCACCATGACACCGACCAGGGGGCTTTCGCTGTCCCTGGCGCCGGTCACCCACCTGGCTCCGACGTAGTGGTAGAACCTGGTTCTCCAGCCGTACTTGCCCTTCTGCATCTCCGTAGAGATCCGGCCGAACTCCCGGTCCAGATATCTTTCGTGGTTCGCCGGATCATGTGACATGCGGAGCATGAGCTTGGCCGGGGAGAGGAATCGCCTGGGAGCCTCCAAGATCCGCTCAGTGTAAGACTCACCGCCCAGGAAAAGAATCAGCAGCCAGAGGGGGCGCGTGACGCATTGCACCGGGATCATCACCCACTGAGCGAAAAACCATACGACAAGGCCGATCCTCGAAGCATGGGGAAGAACAGGATCGGCGGATCCTCCGGTGAGCGCGCCGCTCGCGGATTGCATTAAAACGTGTTCCTTTGTGCCAGGCCCACCATCACACCGTCGGTGAGGCGCGATGAGGCCGCGAGTTCGAGGCCGTGTGCTGAGGCGAGGCGGGTCAGGGTACTGAGCGGTACGCCTCGGTACTCCCGCGGAGGCAGGTCGACGCACTTCTCGCTACCGCCCTCGGACAGCCCTACGAGTCGCACCTCGTGATGGATGTACGTACGCCAGCTGAAACTCTGTCGCCTGCACTCCTGCGACAAACGGCTGAACTCCCGGTCCAGGTGGGCTTCGTGCCTGGCCGGACGGTGGGACATCCGGACCAGGAACTCGCGCGGCGAGAGGAAACGCGCCAGTGCGTTCAGCGGGCGCAAGTACACGTCGTCCGTACCGTCTCCGAGGACGAGAGCGACCAGCCAGAGGACCCGGGCGACGAACTCCACGGGGATCAGGACCCATTGCAGGACGAACCACAGCATGAGGCCCAGCCGCGAAGGATGCGGAAGAACCGGGTCGGCGGACGCTTCGGGGAGCGTGCGGGCCATCCCTAGTCTCCCGTCACACTGTCGTAGATGCCGCTCGCCGCTCCGGGCACCGCAGCTGCGAGCAGAGGCCCCTTCGACCACCACGAGAGGGGATCGAGCGTTTCGTCGGCGCGGATGGCTTGCTGGAGACCTGGGAGGCTGCGCAGGCCCGGAGTGTTCGTGATGAGCGCGCCCAGCCCCTTTTCGCCGAAGGACGCTCCGAGGTTCGTCGCCACCGAGTTCTCCCAGGCGAGGGACAACCGGTTCCCGATGCCGCCTGCGGCTTTGAAGGTGTGGATGTCAGCTGCGCCTTGGAAACGGCCGGCAGCTCGGGCGGCTTCGGTCACTTCCGCGGCTCCCTCGGAGACGAGGCGGTTCAGCCGGGTGACCTTGGCCACGTCGTCGATGTGTGCCACCACCCCGTCCCCTACCTTGACCGCGACCTTCACGGATCCGGTGATCGCGGTCTTCGCGAATCCCGCGCCCGGGATGATGCCGATCGCGTCACCGGCGAGGGTTCCCCATCCGACGTCGGCCCCGCCGATCTTCGCCGCGCCGTGCGCGAGGAGGGCTCCCGCCGAGAACCCCGCGCTCGCCAGCGCGAGCGCGCCGGACAGCGGGGGGCACCACAGGGTCAGCAGCGCCAGGATGCCGAGTACGGCGGAGATGTTTCCCAGCCAGTCGCCGATCTTGTTGAGCAGGTCCTTGTTACGGGCGCACCACTCCTGGATCGAGTGCCCGATCTCTTTGAACTTGTCACCGAGCCGGTCCCAGAAGCCGGGGTCGGGCGCGGCGTCGGTGGCCTTGCGCATGTGTCCCGCGACGCCGCGCGCCTCGGCCTGGTGCTCCTCCAGCAGCCGCTCGGCGCGCTTGATGATCTCTTCGAGTTCACGCTGCGCCTGGTCCAGCTGATGGGAGGCGGAGGCGAGTTCGCTGTCGGCCTGCTTGAGCCGGCTGCTCGCCGCGTCGACCTTCGCCTGGGCGTCCTGGAGGGCCG
This sequence comes from Streptomyces agglomeratus, assembly GCF_001746415.1. Taxonomy (NCBI): domain Bacteria; kingdom Bacillati; phylum Actinomycetota; class Actinomycetes; order Kitasatosporales; family Streptomycetaceae; genus Streptomyces; species Streptomyces agglomeratus. The sequence goes on along the minus strand of NZ_MEHJ01000001.1, from coordinate 1,126,577 downwards.
GTCCGGTGAACATCTGGCCGGCCAGCCGGAAGGCGGGGTCGTTCGCCGCCTGGTTGTAGCGGCCTGCCGCGGCGTCGTTGGACTTCTCCGCCGAGGCCACCTTGCCCTTCGCCTGCGCGGCCTGCACCTCGTACGTACGGGCGGTGCTCTGGTAGTGGGTGAGTGCTTCGCGCCACTTCGACAGCTCCGAGGACGCGGTCTGCATCGCCTCGTGGCTGTCCTTGAGATAGCGCGGCAGCTCGCCGACCTTCTGGGAGAAGGCGGAGGCGGCGTCGCCGGCCCAGCTCACGTTGCCCGTCAGGCGCTTGATGCTGTTCTGCGCGGTGTCGAGCGCTGTCGCGGCCGTCTTGGTACGCGCGGCGAGCGTACCCACGTTGCCGGAGTCACCGGGCGCGGGGTCGAAGCCGAGGGAGGGGTACTTGTCGCTCACTTCGCGCCGCCCTTGCCGGCGAAGCCGTCCCGGATGGCCGCCTCGGCGTCCCGGTAGGTGTCGCGGGTCTGCTTGAGCTTGTCCTCGATGACCTGCGTGCCATCGGCGATCTTCTTGATCGCGTCGTCCCAGCTGTCGTGGAACTCGTCGCAGGCGTTGTCGAGTTCCTTGCTCCCCGTGGTCTTCGGGCCGGTGTCACGCAGCGCGTTCAGGGCCGCGCGCATCTCCTCCTGGCTCCGGTGGAGCTCTCTGACGAGCCCGTCGAGCTCACTGACCTCGACCTTGAAGCCTGCCCCCATGGCGTCGTGCACCCCACTCGTGTCGGAAATTCGCAGTCGTCAACCGGTGGAACACGTTAGCCAGCAGGTGCCACGGGGGGTGCGCGTGGGTCCTTCCCGTTCGCCAAACCTTCACAGCGCGCGGCCGGAGGGTTCACGGGTGTGTTGTCGGCGTCCCACCGCCTGAGCCGGGGACGAGGCTCAGTCGGCTCCGGGGGACGCCAATAAGGGCGAAAGAGCCTCAGTGGGTTTGGCCGGCCGCCGGTTCGTTCGCCCCGGGGTCCACCACTTCGTCGAGGACCTTACGGACCGCCTCGTACACGGAGTGGAGGATCTCCGCTGTACGCGGCCCGTTCTCGTCACCCGCCGGGGACGCCTCCGACCGGTGGGCCGACCAGTGCTGCTCCTCCCGCGCCGCCCAGTCCCGTGCGCGGCGAATGCGCCGCAAGAGCTCATCTGCGTCTACGACATCAGCCATGCGCAACGCATACCCAATGGAGCCTCCTGGAAGCCACGCGCCGGCGAAATGGACCCGGCCGGCCGCTCGGGACCCGGCCCACGACCCGGCGTCGCCCGCCGCCCGGTGCGAGCCGGCGCCACCGCGTGCCCGGCGCGCGAACGCGGCAGGTGTCAGCGGTACGTCAGCCGTACGTCAGCGGAACGGCAGAGCGCGGCCCGAAGCTGTGAGCAGACCGTACTGATCGCATGACACGGGAAGCCGTCGCCACGTGCACCTCCGTCCGCACCGGGCGCTTGCCCACCCGATGGTGCTGGCCAGTACTTCCCGTTCCCGCAGGAGGCATCATGCAACGACGCACGTTTCTCACCGGCACCCTGCTGGGCGCAGCGGTCGCCGCTGTGCCGCTCGACGCCCTGCTGTCGACCCGCGCGTCGGCGGCCGTAACGGCGCCCGTCACTTCCCTGGACGCGCTCCAGAACGCCATCGACCGCGCGGTGCCCGGCGATCGGATCGTGCTGGCCGACGGCACGTACACCGTCCCGTCGGGACGCGCCGTCAGCGTCTCGGGCAAGCACGGCACCAGTAGCGCACCGATCACCATCGTCTCGGAATCTCGCGGCGGTGCGGTGCTCCAGGGCGAGCGCAGCTTCGTCCTGAGTAACTCCAGCCACATCACCCTCAGCGGATTCGCCTTCCGCCAGAGCACCACTCTGGAGATCCCCGCGAGCTGCCCCGGTGTCCGGCTGACCCGGAACGACTTCCGGTTCGCCGACATCAGCGGTCTCGACTGGGTCGTCGTACGGGGCGACGACGCCAAGATCGACCGCAACCGCTTCCACGACAAGACGACCGAAGGCATCTTCGTCGTCGTCGACGGGCCGGGCTCGACCGCCATGGCCCAGCGCCTCCACATCTTCAGGAACCACTTCTCCGGCCACAGCTTCGCCGGCGCCAACGGCGGCGAGCCGATCCGGCTCGGCGTCAGCAGCCGGGCGCTGTCCAGCGCCCACGCGGTCGTGGAGTACAACCTGTTCGAGCGGTGCGACGGGGACCCCGAGACCATCTCGGTGAAGTCCTCGGACAACACCGTCCGGCACAACACGATTCGAGACAGCCGCGGCGGAATCGTGCTGCGCCACGGCAACCACACGACGACGGAGGGCAATTACCTGATCGGCGGTACCGAGGGGGTGCGCGTCTACGGCAACGACCACCTGGTCGTCAACAACTACCTCAGCGGTCTGTCGGGCCGTGCCCTGGTGATCGGCAGCGGCACCACGCGCGACCACCACCCCGGCGAGACGACCGAGGAGAGGCGCGGCAACGACGCGTGCGACCGTGCGGTGATCGTGCACAACACCCTGATCGGCAACGCCGGAACGCTCTCGGGCGAGACACGGGACTACGAGCCGCGGGACGTGGTCGTCGCGGACAACCTCCTGGTCGCCGCCGCCGGCAGCCTGGTGGCGATGGGGAAGACGACCGGCTTCACCTGGCAGAGCAACATCCTGTGGGGTGCGGCGTCCAACGGCAACATCCCCTCCGGCGGCTACCGCCGGATCGACCCGCTCCTCCGGCAGGAGTCCGACGGGATCTCCCGGCTCACGGCGGGCAGCCCGGCCATCGGCGCGGCGACGCTGGTGAGCGCCTCGGTGGCCGATGACATCGACGGCCACCAGCGCGGCACCGCCCGTGACATCGGCGCCGACGAGTACACGACACTGCCGCCCGTCCGACGTCCCCTCACGGCGGCCGACGTGGGTCCGAACGCCGCGTGAGCGGCCCCCGCTGACCGGCGCCGGTGAGGCGGACATCCGCCTCGCCGGCTCGGGTCCTCCGGCGGCACTACCAGCGGCGCGCACCGACGGGTGCACCCCTGACACCCCATCAGCGGGCGCTCCGCTACTGTGCGGGCGTGAGCCTTCATCTCGTCATAGGTTACGGAGCCGCCGGTGCGGCCACTGCCCGACTGCTGACCGAGAAGGGGCATGCGGTACGCGTCGTCACCAGGTCGGGCCGGAGCGCGGAGCCCGGCATCGAGCACCTGGCGCTGGACGCCACGGACAGCACGCGGCTGACCGAGGCCGCACAGGGCGCGGCGGCGATCTACGGCTGCGCCGCACCGCCCCTCCATCGCTGGACGAGTCAATGGCCGCCGCTGGTCTCGTCGCTCTGTACGGCGGCCGAGGCGACCGGGGCCGTCCTGGTCATGCTGGGCAACCTCTACGGTTACGGTCCGGTCGACGGTCCCATGACCGAGGCACTGCCGCTCGCGGCGACCGGCCCCAAGGGCCGGGTGCGCGCCGCCGGCTGGGAGCGGGCGCGGGAACTCCACGAGCAGGGGCGTATCACGGCGGTCGAGGTGCGGGCCTCGGACTTCTTCGGTCCCGGTGTGACCGACGGCGGCCACCTGGCCGCGCGGGTCGTGCCGCGACTGCTGCGCGGCAGGCCGGTCTCCACGCTCGGCGACCCGGACGCCCCGCACAGCTGGAGCTACCTCCCCGATGTGGCCAGTGCCCTGGCCGAGGTCGCGGTCGAGGAACGGGCCTGGGGGAGGGCCTGGCACGTTCCGACGGCGCCCGCACTGTCCGTTCGGGAGATGGCCGGCCGCCTCGCCGCTCAGTCGGGAACGGGGCCGGTCGCGGTGCGCAGGATGCCGCCGGCCGTATTGGGCGCGCTGTCCCTGTTCTCGCCGCTGATCCGTGAACTCAAAGAGACCCGGTATCAGTTCGACCGCCCGTTCGTCGTCGATTCGAGCGCGTACGAAGCCGAGTTCACCGTACGGGCGACCCCCGTCGACGAGCAGGTCAAGGCAACGCTGGACTGGTGGCGGGAGCGACTGGCCGCCACCGCGGCGGCGCCTCGTCGGACCGGCCGTGGCCGGGCCTGACGAGGTGGAGCGGGGAGCCGTCGACGCGGTGGCCGGAGGAGAAAAGCGTTTGCCGTTCCCCGGCGTCCGGGGGTCGGATGGCTGCCCATGAGCGCAGCGCAGTCGTATCCCGGCCCGCACCCCGTCGACGACGACCTCGTACGGAGGCTGATCGCCGGCCAGTTCCCGCAGTGGGCGGGGCTGGCGGTGGAGCGGTTTCCGTCCGGGGGCACGGTCAACGAGGTGTACCGGCTGGGCGACCGCATGTCCGTACGGCTTCCGCTGAGGGAAGGCGGCGCCGGGGACGTGGCGCTGGAGCGCGAGTGGCTGCCCCGCCTCGCGCCCCGGTTGCCGGCCGCAGTCCCCGAGGTGCTCGGGGCCGGGGAGCCCGCCGAGGGGTATCCGTGGCCGTGGTCGGTGTACGGGTGGCTGGCGGGGGAGAACCCCGAGGCGGGGGCGCTGAGCGAGCCGGTGGCGCTGGCCGGGGACCTTGCCGGGTTCGTGACGGCGATGCGGAGCGTCACCCTGCCGGGGGCGCCGGAGGCCCACCGCGGCGGGCCGCTCGCCTCGCTCGACGCGTCGACGCGGGCGGCGATCGAGGAGCTGCGCGGGATCCCGCAGGAGGGCATCGACTGTGATGCCGTGGCCGCCGTATGGGAGGACGCGCTGCGGGCCCCGGCCTGGGACGGGCCGCCGGTGTGGCTGCATGCCGACCTGATGCCGGGCAATCTGCTGGTGCGCGGCGGCAGGCTGACCTCGGTGATCGACTTCGGGTGCGTGGGAGTGGGCGATCCGGCCTGCGACCTGTTCCCGGCGTGGAATCTTCTCCCGCCGCCCGCGAGGGAGGTCTTCCGCGAGGCGCTGTGCGTGGACGACGCGACCTGGGAGCGCGGCCGGGGGCGGACGCTCTCGCAGGCACTGATCGCCCTGCCGCACTACCGGACGACGAACCGGGCGATGGCGCACAACGCCCGGCACGTGATCCGGGCGGTGCTGGAAGAGGACCAGCACGACGTTGCCCCGAACCCGGCCCCGCACTAAGGTCGTTCGGGTGACTGCCGGGTCGGCCATGGGCCATGCACGAGTGAGGCTCCCGGCCTCGGCGTGAGCCCGAGGCGGGCCAGAGCCCCGCCCTGCTCCGTGTTCTTGCTGCCGGCGCCCGTGTGGCGCCCCCCTCCCAGCGGATTCGAAGTCACGGAGACACACCCACTGATGTCGTACGCACAGCAGCACCCGCACGCCTCCGAGCGGTCGGTGACCGCCGTAGAGCTGAACCACACCGTCGTTCACGCCAGTGACCGGCACCTGTCGGCGGAGTTCATCGCAGTGATCCTGGGACTGACGGCCGGCGCCCCGTTCGGGCCCTTCCTGCCCGTCGATCTCGGCAACGGCGTGACGCTCGACTACTACGAAATGAGAGACGAGCCGATCCAGTCGCAGCACTACGCGTTCCTCGTGCCCGACGCGCAGTTCGACGCCGTGATCGCTCGGCTTGAGGCGGTCGGAGTCACCTATTACGCCGACCCCGGTCACACCGAACCCGGCAAGATCAACCGTCTCTTCGGCGGCCGCGGCGCCTACTTCGACGACCCGGACGGCCACAACATGGAGATCATGACCCGCCCCTACGTCCGCCCGTAACAGGATCCGGCGGCGATCCGTCGAGCCTCCCCGCCGGGGTGGCCCGGATCGCCGCGGACCGTCGCCCCACCAGGGCCCTTCGGATGCCGTGGGAGTTCATCACGGGCGCGATGGCGTTCCCGGTCGCGGTGTCCGGCCGCCCGGACGTGGCCGCCCGGCCATTGACCCCGGGTTCGGGGCCGCCTTACGGTCTGTCCGGGGAGCCGTTCAACGTCCGGTATGCCGAACCTGGTTGAGGGAGTCATGACCCGTCCCGCGCGCTTCACCCTGCACCCCGACTACACGGTCGGCGACGTGGACCCACGGCTCTTCGGCTCCTTCGTCGAACACCTCGGCCGCTGCGTCTACACCGGCATCCACGAGCCCGGCCACCCCTCGGCCGACGAGGAGGGCCTGCGCACGGACGTACTCGCACTCGTCCGCGAGCTGGGTGTCACCGCCGTCCGCTACCCGGGTGGCAACTTCGTGTCCGGCTACAAGTGGGAGGACTCCGTCGGCCCGGCCGGCGAACGGCCACGCCGCCTCGACCTGGCCTGGCGGTCCACCGAGAGCAACCGCTTCGGGCTCAGCGAGTACATCGCCTTCCTGAAGAAGATCGGGCCACAGGCCGAACCGATGATGGCCGTCAACCTCGGAACCCGGGGCGTGGCCGAGGCCCTCGAACTCCAGGAGTACGCCAACCACCCCGCCGGCACGGCGCTTTCCGACCTGCGGGCCGCCCACGGAGACAAGGACCCCTTCGGCATCCGGCTCTGGTGCCTCGGCAACGAGATGGACGGGCCCTGGCAGACGGGCCACAAGACGGCCGGGGAGTACGGGCGCCTCGCGGCCGAGACCGCACGGGCGATGCGCCAACTGGACCCGTCCGTCGAGCTGGTCGCCTGCGGTTCGTCGGCACAGTCGATGGACACCTTCGCCGAGTGGGAAGCGACCGTACTCGCCGAGACGTACGACCTCGTCGACTACATCTCGCTGCACGCCTATTACGAGGAACTCGACGGCGACCGGGACTCCTTCCTGGCCTCGGCCGTCGACATGGAGTCCTTCATCGAGAACGTCGTCGCGACCTGCGACCACGTCGGGGCGCGGCTGAAGTCGAAGAAGAAGATCAACCTCTCCTTCGACGAGTGGAACGTCTGGTACCTCTCCAGGGCACAGCGCGAGGCCGAGGAGAACCCCCTCGACTGGCCCGAGGCGCCCCGCCTCCTGGAGGACAACTACTCCGTCACCGACGCCGTCGTCTTCGGCTCCCTGCTGATCGCGCTGCTGCGCCACGCGGACCGGGTCACCGTCGCCTGCCTCGCCCAGTTGGTGAACGTCATCGCGCCGATCCTGACGGAGCCGGGGGGACCGGCCTGGCGGCAGACGACCTTCTACCCCTTCGCGCAGGCGTCGCGGCACGGGCGGGGGCGCGTGCTGGACGTGCGGGTGGACGCGCCGGTGCACGGGACGAGGAAGTACGGCGAGGTGCCGTTGCTGCACGCGACGGCGGTACGCGCCGACGACGGCACGGTGACCGTGTTCGCGGTCAACCGGAGCCAGAGCGAGCCGATGCCGCTCGAAGTGGCGCTCCAGGGAACGGGCCTGACGGCGGTCGTGGAGCACAGCGTGCTGGCCGACGCCGACCCCGAGGCCCGTAACACCCTCACCGATCCCGAGCGCGTCACGCCGCACGACGCGACGGGCACGACGCTCCGGGGCGGCACGCTGAGCGCCACCCTGGAGCCGCTCTCCTGGAACGTGATCCGGCTGGGCTGAGGGACCCGGCCGGAACACGGCGACGGTGGGCCGGGCGCGGACCGGCCCACCGCACGGCGCCTCACACGGAAGAACGGCGAGGGGCCGGTATCACCTCGCCGGACAGCGGCAGACCGAGTGTGGACACGGCCCTCGCGACCAGGCGTGACATCTCGGTGGCTCCCTTCGTCTGGAAGTGGGTGTTGTCCTGGACGCCGTTCGGGAAGTTGGGGTACTGCCCCGGGGCCAGCCACAGGAAGAGGCCCTTGGACGCCTCCGCGCCGAGCCTCGTCAGGAACACCCGGCTGAGCTCCGAGAGGTCGACCAGCGGGGCTCTCTCCTCGGCCGCGACGGCGCGCGCGGCGTTCACGTACGCGGGGAAGGAAACGTTGAACTCACCGGTCGACATGTTGTACGAGCAGCGCGACACGGGCGTGACGACGACCGGTGTCGCGCCGCGCGCACGGGTGGCCCTGATGTAGTCGTTGCGCAGGTACTCCTTGTAGTCCGCGGGTGAGGTGTAGCGCTCCGGGTTGCCCACGGTGGCGTCGTTGTGCCCGAACTGCACGAACAGGTAGTCGCCCGGCCGGATCGCCCGGTGGATGGCGGCCAGCCGTCCCTGCTCGACGAAGCTCCGCGAACTGCGTCCGCCTATGGCGTGGTTGGCGATCGTGATGTGCGGGGTGAAGAAGCCGGGAAGCGTTTGACCCCAGCCCGCCTGCGGGTGGTATCCGGCGCGGTACGTCTGCGCGGTGGAGTCACCGGCGATGTACACGGTGGCGGTGGCCGCTGTGCCGGTGGCCGTACGCCGCGAGTCCGCCGCCGCGGTGCCGGTGAGGCACAGTCCGGCGCCGAGTACGGCGGTGGCACCGGTGAGAAAGCGTCTGCGGCTCGTGGCCGTGATCGGAGTCGGGCGGTCGTGGTCGCCGCTGGGGCTCATCTGGCGCTCCTGACGGTGGAGGTAGGGGGACATGCGTCCGACCTCTTGTCGCCGCCGCTCACGCAATGCGTTGCCGGGCACGACGGAACGCAGTCCCCGTCAGTCCTCCAGGGTGAGCGGCGGGGTGGCCCGGTGCAGCACTTCGCCGCGGAAGAACTCCGGGCTGCGACGCCGCATCAGCAGCATGATCACCGCACCGAGGAGCAGCAGACCCACGCCGATGACGAAGACGCTGCCGACGCCGGCGACCGAGCTGCCGCTGCCGTAGGATGGCTCCCAGCTGTCCCTCATTGTGCGGAGGAACACGCCGGCGAGCATCAGGCCGCCGAGGCCCGGCAGGACGCCCTTCATCAGCAGGCTTCCCGGCGAGCGCCGCAGTTCGCCGCGGAAGAACCAGACGCACGCGAAGGCCGTGATCCCGTAGTAGAAGCTGATCATGAGCCCGAGCGCGAAGACGGTGTCCAGCAGGACGTTCTCACTGACCAGGGTCATCAGGGTATAGAAGGAGCCGGTGACGACGGCCGCCGCGACGGTGGCACGGGCGGGGCTCCTGAAGCGAGGATGCACGACGGCGAACGTCGCCGGCAGGGCCTTGTAGGTGCTCATCGCCAGGGCGGTGCGGGCCACCGGGATGAACGTGGTCTGGAGGCTGGAGGCGGCGCTGGTCAGCACCGCGACGAAGAGCAGCACTCCGGTGCCGGAGCCCATGACCGGATAGGCGAGTGCGGCGAAGACGTTGTCCGAGGTCTCGGGGTTGCCGAGACCGGTGCCCTCGGTTCCGATGCCCGCGTACATCTGGGCGGCGACGGCGACGAGCAGGTAGGTGCAGAGGATGATGACGACCGAGAGCAGCGCGGCGCGGCCGGGAGTCCTCTCGCTGCCGACACTCTCCTCATTGACCGTCAGGCAGGAGTCCCAGCCCCAGTACATGAACATCGACAGGGTCACGCCTGCGGTGAAGGCGGTGAAGGACCCGACGCCGAACGGGTCCAGCCAGGACCAGGAGAAGTCGAGCGCCCCTGGATCCTCCCCGGCTGTGGAGATCGCCATGACGATGAACAGGGCGAGTACGGCCAGTTGCAGGCCGACCAGTACGGACTGGAGCCACTCGGTGACGGTGATGCCGCGGTAGCTGATGACGGTGGCGGCGGCGATGAAGGCCAGGGTGGTCAGGACATGGACGGCCTTGTTGTCGTTGAGGTCGGTGAGATCCGGGTTGCCGGCCACCTCGCCCAGAAAGAGGTAGAGGAACGACGCGGCCACCCCGGCGAGGTTGGAGAGCACCACGACGGACGCCATCAGCAGGCCCCAGCCGCACATCCAGCCGGTGCTGGGGCCGAACGCCTTGACCGACCAGGCGAAGGAGGTGCCGCAGTCGGGCAGCACCTTGTTCAGCTCGCGGTAGGCGAAGGCCACCAGCAGTATCGGCACGAACCCGGCGAGGAAGACCGCGGGCATCCGCAGCCCGGCCTCGCCGACGCTCGGTCCGAGTGTGGCGGTGAGGCTGTAGGCGGGGGCGACGGTGGAGACACCGATCACCGTGCCGCCGAGCAGGCCGAGGGTGTTACGGCTGAGGCCCTTGGACTTGAGGTCCTCACGATCCCCGGCGTGCTCGGCTCCCTGATCCATTACCCCAGTCTGGTCGATATCGCCGCAAGAACCCTGAACGTCCCCGGTTCCGTTTCCTGGTGGCGTCAGGCCGACGGCATCCGCGGCACCCGGCACGGGCTCGACCGCTCCCCGCGTGCTACCGGCTTGCGCAGCGGCCGGCCGACGTGCCGCCACGCGTACCGCTTACGCCATCCCGGTCGAGGTGCCGCCCGTCCGGACCCCGTTCGAGGTCCGGGCCCCCGCCCGCTCCTACCTTGGCGTTACGCCGAACATCCGGGGAGAGTGACATGACCGAAACGAACAACGCCGCCGAGGCCGACCGCGCGGTCAAGGCCAAGCACCGCAAGATGTGGGCGCTGGGTGACTATCCGGCCGTGGCCACGCAGCTCATTCCGGAGCTGGGCCCGACCCTGGTGCGCGCGTGCGACGTCCGGAGCGGCCAACGTGTCCTGGACATCGCGGCCGGGTCGGGCAACGCCGCGATCCCCGCGGCTCTCGCCGGGGCGAGCGTCGTGGCGTCCGACCTCACGCCCGAGCTGCTGGAGACCGGACGCGGGTTCGCGGCCGAGCGCGGCGCGGAGCTGGAGTGGCGTGAGGCCGACGCGGAGGCGCTGCCCTTCGCCGACGGCGAGTTCGACACCGTCATGTCGACCGTGGGGATCATGTTCGCCCCGCATCACCGTGCCGCTGCCGACGAGCTGCTCCGGGTCTGTCGCCCGGGTGGCACCATCGGCCTGATCAACTGGACTCCGGAGGGCTTCATCGGCCAGATGTTCGCCACGATGAAGCCGTACGCACCGGCGCCGCCGCCCGGAGCTCAGCCCCCGCCGCTGTGGGGCCGGGAGGACCATGTCCGGGAGCTGCTCGGTGACCGGGTCACGGACGTCGAAGCGCACCGCCGGACCGTACGCGTGGACCGTTTCGCGAAGCCGGAGGACTTCCGGGAGTACTTCAAGACCAACTACGGCCCCACCATCGCCGCGTACCGGAACATCGGGGACGACACCGAGCGGGCCGCCGCGCTCGACCGCGATCTCGACGCCCTCGCGCAGCGCCACGGCGGCGGCGGGGGCACCTTCGTCATGGAGTGGGAGTACCTGCTGTTCACGGCCCGTAAGCGGGGCTGAGGGCCGGGCCGCGGCGGGCGGACGCGGCCCGGATCAGGGCGGCGGGGCGGTGCTGTCGCGTACCACCAGCCGGGTGGGGACGAGCGTGGTGCCGTGCGCCGTCGCGTCGTGACGCATCTGCCGCAGGACGCCCTCGACGCAGCGCCGGCCCACTTCGGCGAAGTCCTGGTGGACGGTGGTCAGGGGAGGCAGGAAGGAACCGGACTCGGGAATGTCGTCGAAACCGATGACACTGACGTCGTCCGGCACCGTGCGGCCCCGCTCGTGCAGGGCGCGCAGAAGGCCCAGCGCCATCTGGTCGTTGGCGGCGAAGACCGCTGAGCAGTCCTCCAGGGAGGCGAGTTCCAGTCCGGCCCGGTAGCCGGACTCCGCCGACCAGTCGCCCCGCACCAGGGGCGGCGGGGTGCGGCCCGCCCGGGTCAGTTCCGCGCGCCACGCGTCGGCGCGGCGCTGCGCCGCGTAGGACTCCTCGGGGCCCGCGAGGTGCCAGACCGTGCGGTGGCCCAGGTCCAGCAAGTGGCGTACGGCGGTACGGGTTCCGCCCGCCTGGTCGGTGTCGACCACGGTGTACCGGTCTCCGGCGTCCGAGTCGGCCACGACGACCTGGACGTTCGGCGGCAGGTCGAGGGGCACCGCGTCGAGCAGGTGCACCTCCTGGATGACGATGACCGCGTCGACGGCCAGTTCCCCCAGCCGCGAGAACGCCCCGCGCACCTCGTCCTGCGTGGGCACGGCGACGGGCAGGAGCGTGACGGCGTAGCCCTCGTGCGCCGCCGAGGTGGCGATGGCTTCGAGCGTACGTACGTTGCCCGTGGTGGAGAGGCCGAAGGTGATGACGCCGATGGTGCGGAACTCGCCGCGCTTGAGTGCCCGCGCGGCGCTGTTCGGCCGGTAGCCCAGCTCCTTCATGGCCGCCAGCACCTGCTGCCGGGTCTCTTCCGTCACGCCCGCGTAGCCGTTCGCGACACGGGAGACCGTCTGCGAGGAGACCCCGGCCACGCGCGCGACGTCCGCCATGGACGCGCTCTGTGCCCGGCCCGCGGGCCGCTTCCCGGTGCGTGTCCGCTGCCGTGGCCTGCCCGCCGAGGTGCCGTCCGCTGTTTCCACCCGTATCCCTCGCTGCCCGAGCCGCTGTTACCGCAGCGACCCTTGACCACCGTCTCCGGGGCAGTGTAGACATGCCGCCACCGGATGTTTACGTAAACATAACAGCCCCGAGCTGCTCACGGCCGGGGATGTTTGCGTAAACATCAGGGCGGCACGAGACGCCGGTTCCGAGAGGACGACGAGGAACGACATGACGACGCTGCAACCGCCGGTGGCCGCGAGACGGCGCCCGGCTCCGGCCGGGGTGAGGAAGAGCCGGCGCTCCTGGACGGCATGGGGCTTCATCGGCCCCTTCGCCGCGGTCTTCACCCTGGTCTTCCTCGCCCCCGTCGGCTACTCCGTCTACCTCAGCCTCTTCCGCGACCGGCTGATCGGCGGCACCGCCTTCGTCGGCCTGGACAACTACCAGCAGGCACTCCAGGACGGCCAGTTCTGGTCCTCCCTGGCCCGGGTCTCGGTGTTCCTGGCGGTGCAGGTGCCGATCATGCTGGGCCTCGCCCTGCTCGTCGCCCTCGCGCTGGACAGCGGCCGTCTGTACGGCAAGGACTTCTTCCGGATCGCGATCTTCCTGCCGTACGCCGTGCCCGCCGTGGTCGCCACTTTGATGTGGGGCTTCATGTACGGCACCCGCTTCGGCCTCGTGGGTGACATCGAGGACACCTTCGGGGTCCCGCTGCCCGACCCGCTCTCTCCCGATCTCGTCCTGGCGTCCATCGGCAACATCGTCACCTGGGAGTTCGTGGGCTACAACATGCTCATCTTCTACTCGGCGCTGCGGGTGATCCCGCACTCCCTGTACGAAGCGGCGGAGATCGACGGAGCCGGCCAGATCCGCGTGGTCACGGCCATCAAGCTGCCCGCGATCCGCGGGGCCCTCGTGATCGCGACGATCTTCTCCGTCATCGGCAGCTTCCAGCTCTTCAACGAGCCGAGCATCCTGCGGAACCTGGCGCCCAACGCCATCACCACCGACTACACGCCGAACTTCTACACGTACTCGCTCTCCTTCTCCGGCCAGCAGCACAACTACTCCGCCACGGTAGCCATCGTCATGGCCCTGATCACCATGGTGATCGCCTATGTCGTCCAGCTGCGCGGCATGCGCAAGGGAGCGTGAACGATGAGCAGCCCCGCCACCACCGCCTTCCGGCCCACCCCGCGGCCGGCCGGCGACCCGCCCCCCTCCGCGCCCCGCCTGTGTACCCCCCGCCGGCACACCGCCGGCCGCCGGCCCCGTCGCAGTGTGCTCCTCACCGTCCTCACCGGCCTGGTCCTGCTCTACGCCCTGGTGCCCCTCCTGTGGCTGGCCGTCAGCGCCACCAAGACCCAGGAAGGACTGGCCGGTTCGTCCGGTCTCTGGTTCGGCGGCGACTTCGCCCTGTGGGACAACATCAGCACGACGTTCACGTACAACGACGGCGTCTTCACCCGCTGGCTGCTGAACACCCTGCTGTACGTCGGTCTCGGCGCCGGCGGCGCCACCTTCCTGGCGGTCCTCGGCGGCTACGCGCTGGCGAAGTTCGACTTCCCCGGCAAACGCGCCGTGTTCGCCGTGGTCATCGGCGCCGTCGCCGTGCCGGGCACCGCCCTGGCCGTGCCCACCTTCCTGATGTTCAGCGGGATGGGCCTGACCGACACCCCGTGGGCGGTCGTCATCCCCTCCCTCATCTCGCCGTTCGGCCTGTACCTGATGTGGGTCTTCGCCACCGAGGCCATCCCCACCGAGCTGATGGAGGCCGCCCGCATCGACGGCGCCGGCGAGGTGCGCACGTTCTTCCAGGTCGGCCTGCCGCTGCTGGCACCCGGCATCGTGACCGTGCTGCTGTTCACGATGGTCGCGACCTGGAACAACTACTTCCTGCCGCTGATCATGCTCAAGGACCCGGACTGGTTCCCGCTGACCCTGGGCCTGAACAGCTGGAACGCGCAGGCCGCGACCGCCGGCGGCGAAGCCGTCTTCAACCTGGTGATCACCGGTTCGCTGATCACCGTCCTGCCGCTGATCGCGGCGTTCCTGCTGCTCCAGAAGTACTGGCAGTCCGGCCTCGCCGCCGGAAGCGTCAAGGAATAGTCCATTCCGCCACGAAGAAGTGGAAGCGCCACCATGCCCATGAACACCCGCCGCCTGCTGCGCGGCATCGGTATCGTCTGCGCCCTCGGCCTGGGGGCGACCGCCTGCGGCGGCTCGGCGGACGGCGGCTCGAACAGCAAGCGGGTATCCGCCCAGGACATCCGGGCGGCCCTGAAGAAGGGCGGCACGATCACCGTCTGGGCGTGGGAGCCCACGCTCAAGCAGGTCGCCGCCGACTTCCAGAAGGAACACCCCGCCGTCAAGGTCGAGCTGGTCAACGCCGGTACGAACAAGGACCAGTACACCGCACTCCAGAACGCCATCGCGGCGAAGAAGGGCGTCCCCGACGTCGCGCAGATCGAGTACTACGCCCTGGGCCAGTACGCGCTGACGAAGGGCCTGACGAACCTCGCGCCCTACGGGGCCGGCAAGCTCGCCACCGCCTACTCGCCCGGTCCGTGGAACGCCGTGAAGACCGGTGAGGAGATCTACGGCCTGCCGATGGACTCCGGTCCCATGGCCCTGTTCTACAACAAGAAGGTCTTCGACAAGCACAAGGTCAAGGTGCCGGCCACCTGGGACGAGTACGTCGAGGCGGCCCGCGACCTGCACAAGGCCGACCCCGAGGTCTACATCACCAGCGACACCGGTGACGCGGGCGCCACCACCAGCCTGCTGTGGCAGGCCGGTTCACGCCCGTACGAGGTCGACGGCACCAAGGTGCGGATCAACCTCGCCGACGAGGGCGCCACCACGTACACCGACACATGGCAGCAACTCCTCGACGAGAAGCTGCTCGCACCGGTCAACCCCTGGACCGACGAGTGGTACAAGGGGATGGGCGACGGCACCATCGCGACCCTGGCCGTCGGTGCCTGGATGCCCGCCAACCTCGCCTCCGGCGTGAAGAGCGCCGCGGGCGACTGGCGGGTGGCGCCGCTGCCGCAATGGACCGCCGGTGACAAGGCGAGCGCCGAGAACGGCGGCAGCTCCCTGGCCCTGCCCGAGCTCGGCGAGAACGAGGAACTCGCCTACGCCTTCACCGAGTACGCGAACGCAGGCAAGGGCGTGCAGACCCGCCTCAAGGGCGGCGCCTTCCCGGCGACCACCGCGGACCTCCAGTCGGACGCGTTCCAGAACACCGCGTTCCCCTACTTCGGCGGGCAGAAGGCCAACAAGATATTCGCCGAGTCGGCCGCGAACGTCGCCGACGACTGGTCGTACCTGCCCTACCAGGTGTACGCGAACTCCGTCTTCAACGACACCGCAGGCAAGGCGTACGTCTCCGACACGCCGCTGTCCGAGGGCCTGAAGGCCTGGCAGGACGCCTCCGCCAAGTACGGCACGGAGCAGGGCTTCACCGTCGAGAAGTAACCCCGCACACCACGCCGCGACCCCCACACGTCGCGCCGCGACCCCCGCACATCACGGCGCGACCCCCACACGTCACGCCGTGATCCCGCATCCCGTGCCGCCCGGGCGGCACGCCGGAAGGAATCTCAATGATCGTGTCAAGCCGTCTGCGTGACCGGTGGGGCGGAGGTGAAGTGCCTTCCGTCACGCAGCATCGCCCAGAGCACGTCGATCCGGCGTCGGGCGAGCGAGAGCAGGGCCTGGGTGTGCAGCAGCCCTTCGCCGCGCTTCTTGAGGTAGTAGTCCCGGGAGGGGCCGGGCCGCATCATCGCGGTCTGCGCGGCCATGTAGAAGATGTGCCGCAGGCGCCGGTTGTAGCGCTTGGGCCGGTGGTAGTTGTTGGTGCGGCGGCCGGAGTCCCGGGCGACCGGAGCCAGGCCGGCATGCGAGGCAAGGCGGCCGGCGTCACGGTAGCCGGACAAGTCGCCGACGATGGCGACGAACTCGGCACCGAGGATCGGGCCCATGCCGGGCATGGACTCGATGATCTCGGCCCGCTCATCGGTGCGGAAGGTCTCGCGGATCTCCCGGTCGTTGTCCTTGATCCGCTCGTCCAGGGCCAGGAGCTGGTGAGCGAGATCGCAGACCAGCTTCGCCGCCCGCTTCTCGCCGGGCAACACGATCTGCTGGGACCGGGCGGCCTCGACGGCCTTGGCCGCGACAGCGTCGGCGCCGCGGACCTTGCGGCGTTCCAGCCAGGTCGTCAGCCGCTTCACGCCGATCCTTCGCAGGGCGGCCGGGGTCTGGTACTCGGTCAGCATGACCACCGGACCCTTGGCCGCGGAGTAGTCGAAGGCCCGCTCCAGAGCGGGGCAGATGCCGACCAGCAGGTCACGGAGCCGGTTGATCAGCCTGACCCGGTCGGCGATCAGGTCGGCCCGGTAGTTCGTCAGCACCCGCAAAGTGGAGACCAGCTCGGGGGGTGTGTCCAGCGGAGCGAAGTCCCGGCGCATGCGTGCCTGGTCCGCGATGACCCGGGCGTCCCTTGGCATCGGTCTTTCCCTCGCCCTTGTAGGCACCGGTCATCCGGTTGACGGTCCGGCCGGGCACGTAGACCACCTGCTGGCCGTGCGCGACCAGCAGGGCCACGAGCAGGGTGGAGGCCCGTCCGGAGATGTCCGCCGCCCACCGCACCTCGTCCGCCTTCTCACGGGCCGTTTCGATGAGAGTGAGGATCTGCGTCTCGTCGTTGATGACCTTCGTCGAGAACAGCGCTTCGCCGTCCGCGTCCAGGGCCACGGCCCAGTGGTGCCCCTTGCCGGCATCAACGCCGACCCATATCCGCCTGCCAGACGTACTCAAAGCCGTCGCTCCATGTCCCTCGTGACCAGCACTGCATGGTCCGAAGAACACCCCGCCGACAGGTCCCTAACCAGCGATGACCGCAGTTCTCAATCAGTGGTCGGAGCGTCCCGGAGAACCGGGCGGCCAGTCCTTCCGAGCCATCAACGACAGACCGCCATCAGCCACACCCGGTCCTCCCGGACCGCCAACCATTCTTAGGGACCACCATGATCTCCACCCTCCTGTCCCACCTGCCGCACGGGCCGGACGGCGACTCCGTCCCGCGCCTCGCTTACGGCGCGGACTACAACCCCGAGCAGTGGCCGCGCGAGGTGTGGGAGGAAGACGTCCGGCTCATGCGCGAGGCCGGCGTCAACATCGTCTCCCTCGGGATCTTCTCCTGGGCCCGTATCCAGCCGGCCGAGGACGTGTGGGACTTCGCATGGCTCGACGAGGTCATGGACCTCCTGCACGCGCACGGCATCGGCGTCGACCTGGCCACCGCCACCGCGTCCCCGCCGCCCTGGCTCACCACGGCGCACCCGGAGATCCTCCCGGTGACCGCCTCCGGCGAGACGGTGTGGCCGGGGGCGCGGCAGCACTGGCGCCCGACCTCCCCGGTCTTCCGCACGCACGCGCTGCGCCTAGTGCGGGAGATGGCCCGGCGGTACGCAGGCCACCCGGCCCTGGTGGCCTGGCACATCTCCAACGAGCTGGGCTGCCACAACATCTACGACTACTCCGACGACGCCGCCACCGCCTTCCGGGGCTGGCTGCGCACCCGCTACACCACCGTGGACGCCCTCAACCACGCCTGGGGCACGGCGTTCTGGTCGCAGCGCTACAGCGGCTGGGACCAGATCCTGCCGCCCCGGCTGGCCGCCTCCCACCCCAACCCCACCCAGCAGCTCGACTTCAAGCGCTTCTCCTCGGACGCGCTGAAGGAGTACCTGCGCGCGGAACGCGACGTCCTGCGCGAGACCACCCCGGACGTACCCGTCACCACGAACTTCATGGTCATGGGCGGCACCAAGGGCATGAACTACGCCGACTGGGCCGGTGAGATCGACTTCGTCTCCAACGACCACTACGTCCACCCCGGCCCCCAGGACCGCGACGAGCTGTCCTTCTCCGCCAACCTCACCAGCGCGGTCGCCGGCGGACGCCCGTGGTTCCTCATGGAGCACTCCACCAGCGCCGTCAACTGGCAGCCCGTCAACGCGGCCAAACGCCCCGGCGACCTCGCCCGCGACTCCCTGCTGCACGTCGCGCACGGCGCCGACGCCGTGTGCTTCTTCCAGTGGCGCCAGTCGGCGGCGGGCGCCGAGAAGTACCACTCGGCGATGGTGCCGCACGCCGGTCCCGACAGCGACGTCTTCCGTGCGGTGGTCGGCCTCGGGCGCACGCTTCGGGCGCTGGCGCCGGTCGCGGGCACCGAGCGGGAGCCGGCCCGGGTGGGGATCGTCTTCGACTGGGAGTCGTGGTGGGCGAGCGAGCAGGACTCCCACCCCACCTCCCGGCTCGACTACCGCCAGGAGGCCCTCGACTGGTACTCGGCTCTGCTCGCTCTCGGGGTACGAGCCGATGTCGTCACCACCGAGGCCGAGATCGGCCGGTACCAGCTCCTGATCACGCCCGTACTGCACGTGGTCCCCGCGGCCCTGGCCAAGGAGCTCACGCGGTACGTCGAGAACGGCGGCCACCTGGTCACCACGTACTTCTCCGGTGTCGTCGACGAGAACGACCACGTCTGGCTCGGTGGCTATCCGGGCGCTCTGCGCGACCTGCTCGGCATCCGCATCGAGGAGTTCGGCCCGCTGCTCGACGGCGACACCGTCGCACTCGACGACGCGAGCACGGGTTCACTGTGGACCGACCGGATCAGCGTCACGGACCCGGAGGTGGAGGTCCTGGCCCACTACCGCACGGGCGAGTACGCCGGCCGCCCCGCCGTCACCCGCCGCGCCGTGGGCGGGGGCTCGGCCGCGTACGTCTCCACCCGGCTGGGAACGGACGGCCTGGCCGCCCTGCTGCCGCGGCTGCTGGACACCGCCGGAGTGCGGAGCGAGCTGCCCCCAGCGGCGCGAGGACGCGTCGAGCAGGCCGTACGCCGCGGCTCCGGCAGCCGCTACCTGTTCCTCGCCAACCGGACCGACGAGCCGGTTCCGCTGCCCGGACTCGCCGGGGACATCCTGACCGGCCGGGCGGACGCCGACGGCGCGCTCGTGCTGGCCCCCAGAGAGGTCGCCGTACTGCGCCAGCCCGCCCCTGACACCCCCGTACGACGAGTTGGGAGCACACGATGGCACACCGCACCCGCACGCGACGACTCCTCGGGGTCATCGGCATCACCGCCCTGGCCACCGGGGCCGCCCTGATCACCGTCCCGCCGCAGGAGGCCCGGGCGCGGACCGCCGCGGCGGCCTTCGCCGCGGACTCCACCGTCACCGTCCGGCCCGACCCCTCCTACCGGCACGAGAGCTTCCAGGGCTGGGGCACCAGCCTCGTCTGGTTCGCCAACGCCACCGGTGACTATCCGGAAGAGATACGTCAGAAGCTCGCCGGCCTCCTCTTCGGTGACGACGGCCTCGCCCTGAACATCGCCCGCTACAACATCGGCGGCGGCAACGCGCCCGACGTCAAGGACTACCTCCGTGCCGGGGGAGCGGTCGAAGGCTGGTGGAAGGCGCCCGAGGGCACCACCCGGGAGGACACCGACTGGTGGAGCGCCGAGGACCTCGCGGACTGGAATCCGCGGGCCGACGCCACGCAGCGCTGGTGGGTGGACCGGATCAAGAAGGACATCGACCACTGGGAGACGTTCAGCAACTCACCACCGTGGTTCATGACCCACAGCGGCTATGTCTCCGGCGGCTTCGACTCCTCCACCGACCAGCTCAAGGACGGATCCGCCGACGACTTCGCCGCCTACCTGGCGGGCGCGACCGAGCGGCTGGAAAAGGCGCACGGCATCAAGGTCGGCACACTCGACCCGTTCAACGAACCCAACACCACCTACTGGGGGACCCGCTTGGGAGCCGACGGCCAACCGGTCGGCGGCCGCCAGGAAGGGGCACACATCGGGCCCGAGCTCCAGCAGAAGGTGCTCCGCGCACTGGCTTCCGCGCTGGAGAGATCCCGTACGGACGCGAAGATCTCCGCGATGGACGAGACCAACCCCGGCATCTTCGCGCAGAACTGGAACACGTATCCCCGGGAAGTGCGCGACCTCGTCGAGCAGATGAACGTCCACACCTACGGCACGGCCGGCCGCACCTCGGTACGCGATCTCGCCAAGGCGGAGGACAAGCCGCTGTGGATGAGCGAGGTCGAGGGCGACTGGGGCGACGGGCAGGACTTCGAGGACATGTCGCCCGGCCTCGGACTGGCCCAGCACATGGTCGACGATCTCCGCGAACTCGAACCGCGGGCCTGGATGTTCTGGCAGCCCGTCGAGGACTACGACAACATGAAGCCCGGCGGGGAGTCGGCCAGGGGCGGCAACTGGGGGAGCATCCAGCTCCCGTTCAGCTGTACGCCGAAGGACACGCTCGCCACATGCCCCATCCGTACCAACACGAAGTTCGACACGGCCCGCAACTTCACGCACTTCATCAAGCCCGGTGACCGGCTGATCGGCGTCGACGACACCTCCAGCGCCGCCACGGTCTCCGGGAAGGGCGACTCGGCGACAGTGGTTCACGTCAACAGCACCACCGGCGCCCGTACCGTCACGGTCGACCTGTCCAAATTCGGCCACCTCGCCCGCCATGCCACCGTCACCCCCGTCGTGACCAGCGCGGCAGGCAAACTACAGCGCCACGGGGCTGTCGCGGTCAGCGACCGGAAGGCCACTTTCACCGTACCCGCCGAGTCGGTGACCTCCTTCGTCGTGAAGGGCGTCTCCGGTGCCGCGAAGGATGCCGCCCTGCTGCGGAAGGGGCACACGTACCGGCTGACCGGAGTGCAGAGCGGCAAGGTGCTCACCACCGCCGCCAACGGCACGGGCCTCGTCATTAGGACCGCGAGCACGGACGCCGCCGATCCGGCCCGGCAGTGGCAGCTTCGGCAGATCAGCGGTGACACCGGCAACCGGCAGCGGTACGTGTTCACCAACCCGGCGGAAGGCAAGCGCCTGGCCGTGCGCGACGGCGCCCCGTTGCTGGAGGCCGACAGCGGCCCCCGCGACAAGGCCGCCCAGTGGATCATGTCGACGACCGGCGACGGCACCTGGACCCTCGTCAACGCAGCCACCGGCAGGCTGCTGGAGGTGGGCGGACAGGCCACGCACGACGGGGCAGCGGTGACGCTGTGGACGCCGAACTCCGGTGCCAACCAGCGCTGGAAGGTGTCCGACGTGACGGCCCGCACGACTGCCCGGCCGGAGTAACCGCTCGGGCACACCCGGGTGCCGTCCCCGCGCGTACGCCCCCGTCTCCGCGCGCCCGTCCCCTTCTCCGCCGTGAGTCCACGGCGGAGAAGGGGACACGTGTCGCCGGGGGAGTCGGCCGGGCGCTCCACCGGCCCGTTACGGGTTGGCCGTCACCTCGAAGCCCCCGCCGTAGATGTCGGCGGGGTCGGCGGCGTCGCGGGCACGGAGGTCGGCGAGGATGTTCGCCGAGCTGGTGTAGACGTAGGGCGGGATGCCGAGGATGCGCGCCTTGGTGATTCCGGCCCACGGCCCCTGGGCCCGGAAGCCGTTGGCCTCGGAGGGGTACGCGCTGCCCGGCACGTGCCAGACGGCCGGGCCGCCCGAATCACCCGCCTGGTGCGGGGCATGGGACTGGTAGATGCCGGACGAGTTGTTGGTGATGCGTCCGTACCAGACCCCCGACTGGCCCGACACCACGAGCTCGTTGTTGTCGAAGAGGCCGGCACCGAGCAGGCGCTCGTTGCTGAGCGCGGGCTTCAGGGCGTTCGGACTGGCGGCGCCGGACGGGACCTCCACCATGCCGGTCTGCTTCAGATGCGGCCCCTGGGAAGAGAGCGTGACCTCGGGGACCAGCTCGATGACCATGTAGTCCTTGGTCGCGTGCCCCGTCATGGAGCCCTCGGGGCTCTTGAAGTACCGCATGTATCCGATCGGGCCGAACGCGAAATCGTGCCGGTCGTAGACGGGCGCGACGTTCTCGTGGATCTCGCGGTCCGCGTACTCCGTACCCCCGGCGCAGTGTCCCGCCGAGATGGCTATCTTGCGCCCGTAGTCGTCCGTACCGACCGCGCCGATCGTGCAGAAGGCGTCGGGGGCGGAGGGGTGGGCGAACTGCATGGCGTTGTAGACGCGCTTCGTCGGTGTGTCGGCGCGGCCCTCGGCCTGAGCGGTGCCGGCACCCGTGGTCACGGTGACCACCAGGGCCGCGACAAAGGTGCACAGTCGTCTGAGCATGCGTGATCCTTCTTTCGGCGCGTCGAGGGCCCGCGGTGAGGGCCGGCGGCTCATGATGACAGTGACGACGACTCGGCCGGCCCGCGAACTGGCCGAACTGGCACCCTCGTTGTACTCGCTGTCAGTCGGCCGGACAGCCCTTCCGCGCCATGCGCCCCGCTGAACCCCGCCGTGCCAAGTTGGCCGGTTCGGCGTACGTGCGACTACCTGGGCTCCGCCTGCGCGGCCGAGAACTCGACGGCTACGTCGTACAAGCCCGGGTTCGATGTGATCGGCACCTGCGAACTGTCACGGGCGGCCTGGGTGCGCGCCCGGAACTCGGTGTCGGCGGTGGCGGCCTCCCACGCCTCCCGGCTCTCCCAGTGGGCCACGTTGACGAGCTGGAACCGGCTCTCGGACGCTTGGGCCCGGTGCAGCCGGGAGTCGAGGAATCCGGGCTTGGTGCTCATGATCGCCGCCCGCTGCCGCCACTGGGCGACGAACGCGTCGAGCTGTCCGGCCGCCACTTCGAAGATGTTGATGAACGTGACGGACGAGGCCGGCTCGGGCACCGGCTGGCTGTCTGTGGTCATGGCAAAACCCTATAGGCGCTGGCCAACTGACCACTCATAAGCCCCGGTTGGGGACGGCGGCCGTTCGCCGCGCAGTGGCGAAGGGGCACGGCGACGACAGCTGCGCGCGTCTGATCGAGCCCTTCGGGAAGGGGGAGGGGCCGGGCGCACCGGCGCCGCCTCGGCCGTGATCGCGGCCGGCCCGCGCCCACGCTCGTGTACGAGCGGGATTGCCGGGCAGTGGACCCTGCATGCGAGCTCTCCTGATCAACTGCACCCTCAAGCCTTCGCCGGAGCCCTCGAACACCGAGGCGCTGGCGCAGGTAGTCACCGCGGAACTGGTGTCCGGGGGGGTGAGCGTGGAGTCGGTACGGGCGGTCGACCTCAATCTGCTGCCCGGTGTGAAGTCGGACATGGGCAAGGGGGACGACTGGCCGCGGGTGCACGCCCAGCTGCTGCACTCCGAGATACTCGTCATCGCGTCCCCGACCTGGCTCGGCCGGCCTTCATCGGTCGCCCAGCGGGTGCTGGAGCGGATGGACGCGATGATCTCGGAGACCGACGACCAGGACCGGCCGGTGGCGTACAACAGGGTCGCCGGCGTCGTCGTCACCGGCAACGAGGACGGCGCCCACCACGTCATCAGTGAGATCGGCGGCGCCCTCGGCGACATCGGCTACACGATTCCGGGCCAGGCATGGACGTACTGGCACCTGGGCCCCGGCGCCGGCCCCGACTACCTCGACGACGACCGCGGGCACGAATGGGCCCACCGGACCGCCCGCGCGATGGCCGCCAACCTGCTCGCCACGGCCGAGGCGCTGGCCGCGCACCCCATGCAGGCACCGCCGGCCTGACACGGGCGAAGCCGTACCGGAGCCGTTCGGCCGTCAGGCCCTGTTCCTGCCGAGCCAGCCGCGCAGCAGCCGGCTGACGGCGGGCATGGCCACGTACGTCATGGTGATGCTCAACACGGCCGATATCACTGCCGTGTTGAGCAGGAGCGGCAGCGCGGTGGCGAGCGGCGGGACGAACGTGACGTTGGCCGCCAGCGAGATCGGGTAGACGGCGAGCGACGAACTGATCGCCATCTTCCAGCGGGGCGGGGCCGGCTCGACCGATCCGGGCTTGGCGAACCACGTTTCCATACCGGTCAGTTCGCGCCGGGCGATCTCGGTGTGGTGGTGCCCCTCGCAGTGGTCGAACCACGCTGCCCGTTCCGGGGACTCCTGCCAGGTCCGGCACGCGGCGGCATCGCGGAAGCGGTGGACGAGGAACCACGGGTTGCCGTCGGCCGACGGCCGGAACAAGCCGTATCCCAGGTGCCCGGGGAAGCGGGCGGCTGTCGAGGATGCCCGAGGCCCACTTCTCGAAGGCGGCCTCGTGGCCGGGCTCCACCTGCCGGGCGATGAGCAGCGTCACCTCGCCCGTGTCGGCCGGTACGGCGGCGTGCTCAAGACTGATCGCGGTCACCAGGTGTCTCCTCGTCGTGCCGTGCCGTGCCGCGCCGGGCCCCACCCTAGGCGCTGTACGCCGAAGGGGTCGCGCCGAGTCCCGCGGGCACAAGCCGGGGCGAGCCCGGGGCCGGGCACCGGTGAGGGCGTGCGGCGCAAGGGGGCGAGTCCGTCCGCCTTCAGCACTCACCGGGCAACAGGTCAGCGGCGGCGTCCCGCACCTCGAAACCGCCATGGCCGTCGAACCGCACTTCCCGTACGGCGTCGAACCCGTCCGAGAGCACCGGCTTGCACAGCCGGGCGAACGTGGCACGCACACCCACGTCCGGTACACGGCTTCGTCCTTCCCGTTCGGCGTTGCGCCGCAGCGAGTCCCCGATGTCGGGCGGGAACCAGTACGCCGTGACCGTGGCGCCGTGGGCGTGCCCCAGGGCCACCAGCGGGCCCCACTCCCGCGGCGACGGGTTGGTGTTGTCGACCGCCACCGACTGCCCGGCGGCGAGGGCCGCCTCCATGAGCCGCATCTGGCGTCCCTGCTTGTTCCGCGCGGCGCGGGGGAAGAGGTCCTTGCTGACCAGCGCGTAACGGCCCGCGAGGCACTGCTCGTAGAACGAGGACTTACCGGAAGCCTGGAGTCCGACGAGCACCGCCACGGCCGGCTCTGTCCCGTCCGGGCATGGCATCCGGCCGGCACCTCCTCGGGGGAGCGGAGCGGCCCCGGCGCCGGCGAACCGGTGAGGAACGGGTGCCGAGGGGTGAGGACGTACCCATCATGACAGCAGGGCGGCCGCCCCACCCGTCCGGTCCAAAGTGCCGCGCCGGCTGTGTGGGCGTGCGCGAGCGGGTGGGAGAAGTTCCGCCGGTGGGGAAGGGGAAGAGCAGCGAGTAACGGCGGCGGCCGGACGGGGGTGCACGAGCACCGCGACGAACGCCGGACGGACGGAGGCGCCCCACCCATGACGCACGTGAACGGAACACCGCCCTTCCGGTGCCTGGTCACCGGCGCCACCGGCTACATCGGCGGCCGCCTCGTGCCCGAGCTGCTCGACGCCGGGCACCAGGTGCGCTGCCTGGCCCGTTCCCCGGGCAAACTGCGCGACCACCCCTGGGCCGGCGGCGTCGAGGTGGTGCGCGGCGACGTCACCGACGAGGCGTCGGTGCGCGAGGCGATGGAAGGCATCGACGTCGCGTACTACCTGGTCCACGCCCTCGGTACGGGCAAGGACTTCGAACGGACCGACCGGCGCGCCGCCGAGATCTTCGGCGCACAGGCCCGCGCCGCGGGTGTGCGGCGCATCGTCTACCTCGGCGGGCTGACACCGCGCGGCGTGCCGGAACACGAGCTGTCGCCCCATCTGCGCTCACGCGCCGAAGTGGGCGCGATCCTGATGGCTTCGGGCGTCCCGACGACGGTCCTGCGCGCCGCGGTCATCATCGGTTCCGGCTCCGCCTCCTTCGAGATGCTCCGCTACCTCACCGAGCGCCTTCCCGTCATGGTCACCCCCAGCTGGGTGCGTACACGCATCCAGCCGATCGCCGTGCGCGACGTCCTGCGCTACCTCGTCGGCAGTGCGGGGATGCCGTCTGAGGTGAACCGCGCGTTCGACATCGGCGGCACCGACATCGTTACGTACCGGGACATGATGCGCAGGTACGCGGCCGTGGCGGGGCTGCCCCGGCGCCTCATCGTCCCCGTGCCGGTCCTGACCCCCGGGCTGTCCAGTCACTGGGTCGGGCTGGTCACCCCGGTGCCGCACTCGATCGCACGGCCGCTGGCCGAATCGCTGCGGCACGAGGTGGTCTGCGACGAGCACGACATCGCCTCATACGTCCCCGATCCGCCCGGCTCCCCGATCGGCGTGGACAGGGCACTCGCTCTCGCGCTCCAGAGGGTCCGGGACGCCGGTGTCACGACGCGCTGGTCGTCGGCGTCGGTGCCCGGAGCGCCCAGTGACCCGTTGCCCACGGACCCCGACTGGGCCGGCGGCAGCCTCTACACCGACCTGCGGGAACTGGCCGTCGACGCGACACCGCAGGCCCTGTGGAGGGTGATCGAGGGGGTGGGCGGCGAGAACGGCTGGTACTCCTTCCCCCTCGCGTGGGCCGTACGCGGCTGGGCCGACCGCCTGGTCGGCGGTGTGGGACTCAGGCGCGGCCGGCGCGACGCCCACCGGCTGCGCGTGGGCGACTCGCTGGACTTCTGGCGGGTCGAGGAGATCGAGCACGGGCGGCTGCTCCGGTTGCGGGCGGAGATGCGGCTGCCCGGTCTGGCCTGGCTGGAGATGTACGCCGAACAGGACGGGGACGGCCGCACCCGCTACCGGCAGCGGGCCCTCTTCCATCCGCACGGTCTGCTCGGGCACGCGTACTGGTGGAGCGTCTCGCCGTTCCACGCCGTCGTCTTCGGCGGCATGGCCCGGAACATCGCCCGCGCCGCGGCGGACCTGCCGGCCGAACGGACCCCCGCCCACCAGGTGTGACGGGCGGGACCGTGCCGCCCGCGCACACTCAGCCCACCACCCCGCGTGCGATGCCCAGCTCCACCAGGTCCTCGGGGCGCAGGCGCAGTTGGCCGGCGGTCTCCGGGACGCGGTCCGGGGTGCGTTTGAGGATGGCGGCCGCCGCCTCCGGCGCGATCACCGAGAAGTAACTGTCGCGGGCGGCCCAGAGGTTGCCGGGCGCGGCCAGGGCGAGCGCGCCGCCCGAGCCGCCCTCGCCGATGAGGAGGGTGGTGAGCGGTACGCGCGCCGTCGCCATCGCGCCGAAGAGGTCCGCTATGGCGGCGCCCGCGCCCGCCCGTTCCGCCGCGGCGTCGTTGGCCGCGCCGGGCGTGTCGACGAGGGTGAGCACCGGGATGCCCAGGCGGTCGGCGAGGCGGACCAGGCGCGCCGCCGTCCGGAAGTCGGCCGGGAGCGTCGCGGTGCCGCACTGGGCGGCGTACGCGATCACGCGGCCCTGCCGCAGTCCGAAGCCGCACCGCACACCGGGGTCCGTGCCGCCGCAGCGGTCACCGCTGATCTCCCGTACCTCGTCGAAGTACGCGGCGAGGTACGCGCCGGCGCGCGGCCGTTCGGGCGAGCGGGCCCGGGTCACCGCCTCCCAGCCGGTCGGGGTGGCCGGGCGGTTCGCGTACGGTGCCGGCGGGCCCGGAGGCTCGGGCGGCCCGTCCCAGGGGGCCGCGGTCAGGTGGCGCAGCCACCCGGCGAGCGAGCCCGCCACCTCGTCGCGGCGTACGACGGCGTCGATCTGGCCCGCCGCCCACTGCCCCTCGGCCGTGTACGCCGCCGGATCGGCGCCCGGCGGCCGTACCCTCGACCCGGCGAAGCCGACCTGCGCGCCGGGCAGCGCCAGGATCACGTCCGCGCCCGCGCCGAGCGTCGCCCAACCGCCTCCGGTAGTCGGGTCGCGCAGGACGGCGAGCTGCGGCACCCCGGCGCTCCGCAGCAGGGCCGACTGGCGGGCCACGCGCTGGAGCTGGACCAGGGCGCGCATGCCCTCCTGCATGCGGCTGCCCCCGGTGGCGATCAGGGAGACGAGCGGGCGGCGGCGCTCGCGGGCGACGGTGTAGGCGGCCTCCAGGCGGTCCCCGGTGCGCTCGGCGAGGGAGCCGCCCAGGAACCCGAACTCGAAGGACACGACGACCGCTTCGGTGCCGCCGACCGAGCCCGTCCCGCAGACCACGGACTCACCCTCGCCGGTGCGCTCCCCGGCGCGG
Organism: Streptomyces agglomeratus; assembly: GCF_001746415.1. Taxonomy (NCBI): domain Bacteria; kingdom Bacillati; phylum Actinomycetota; class Actinomycetes; order Kitasatosporales; family Streptomycetaceae; genus Streptomyces; species Streptomyces agglomeratus. The sequence goes on along the minus strand of NZ_MEHJ01000001.1, from coordinate 1,098,503 downwards.
GCGAGGAGCGCCCCGTACCCCGGCCAGCCGATCGGGCCGTCGGAGTCCCCGGTCCGCGCGGAAGGACCGCCCCCGTCGTCGGGCAGTTCCGTGAAGCTTCCCCGGTCCACCACCGCGGCGATCGCCTCGCGGGCCGTCCAGTTCTCAGCCATGCAGCGCCCGCTTCATGACCTTGCCCATGTCGTTGCGCGGCAGCGCGTCGAGCAGCCGCAGTTCGCGGGGCCGCTTGTGGGCGGAGAGCTGGCCCGCCACGTGACGCGCCAGCTCGTCGAGCGCCGGCGGGTGCTCACTGTCCGCCGGGACGATCCAGGCGACGATCCGCTCGCCCAGGTCCGCGTCCGGTTCCCCCGTGACCGCCGCCTCCCGCACGCCCGGATGGTCGAGGAGCGCGTTCTCGATCTCGCCGGCGCCGATCTTGTAGCCGCCGCTCTTGATGAGATCGGTGGCCTTGCGGCCGACGATCCGTACGTACCCGTCCGGATCGCGCGTCGCCATGTCACCGGTACGGAACCAGTCGCCGTCGAAGGCCGCGGCGGTCGCGTCCGGCCGGTTGAGGTACTCCGTGAACAGGTTCGCGCCCCGCACCTGGATCTCGCCGATGCTCTCGCCGTCGTACGCCGTGATCTCATCGCCCGACTCCCCGACGAGCCGTACCTCCACCCCGTCGAGCGGCAGGCCGACCGTGCCGGGCCTGGGCTCGCCGTCGGCGCGGACGCTCGTGTTCATCAGGGTCTCCGTCATGCCGTACCGCTCGACGACCCGTCGTCCGGTCGCGGCGGCGATGCGCTCGTGGTCGTGCACAGGCAGCGCGGCGGACCCGGAGACCAGGAGGCGCGCGCCGGACAGCGCCTTGCTGAGCGCCGGGTCGTCCGGCAGCGCCTCGGCGATGCGGTGGTACATGGTCGGGACGCCGAAGAACATCGTGCCGCCGGCGGCGAGTTCGCGTGCCACGGCGTCCGTCGTGAAGCGGCCGAGGTGGTGGACGGAGCCGCCCCGGCGCAGGGGGCCGAGTACGCCGAGGATCAGTCCGTGCACGTGGAAGAGAGGCAGGGCGTGAACCAGCACGTCGTCCGCGGTCCACTGCCAGGCGTCGGCCAGCGCGTCCAGGGTGGTGGTGACCGCCCGGCGGGGCAGGACGGCTCCCTTCGGCGGCCCGGTGGTGCCGGAGGTGTAGACGACGAGGGCGGGTGACCCGGCGGACGGCTCCGGGAGCGGGGCCCCGTGCCCGCTCCCGTCGCCCGTGCCGACGCCGATGCCGACGCGGACGTCGGTGCGGTCCAGGCCCGCCAGCCTCGGCGGCAGTTCGTCCCCCGGGGCGGCCAGCACCAGGGACGGCGCGCTGTCGGAGACGATGTGCTCCAGCTCGCGTGCGCCGGTCTTCGGGTTGACCGGTACGGCCGGTACGCCCGCCAGGAGCGCGGCGACCACGCCGACCGCGGTCTCCAGCGTGGGCGTGGCCCAGACCGCGACCCGGTCCGCCCCGCGGAGCCGTCCGGCCAGCGCGCCGGCGGCGGTGGCGAGCTCGGCATGGCTCAGACAACGGTCGCCGAAGCGCAGTGCCTGCCGGTTCGATCCCGCGGCCAGGGCCGGAAAGAGAGAGGACACGCCTTCGTACTCCTTGTCGTCGGAACTTCGTCCTGACCGGGCGGTGGTACCTGGAGACATCATCACCTCACCGGAGGACGGGCGGTGCCCACTGGCCGGTATCCGCCGCGGTGCGGTGAGAGAGCGCTTCCTCCGCCTTCGCCCGCCTCCCTCCGCCTTCGTCCCGCGGAGGGCCGTGGGAGCCGTTGCCCGGCTCCGTCCAGGCGCATGCGCGGCTACGGACCCGAGTGATCGCACCCCGCGGACGACGGGAGCGGCTAAGGTGATTTTGTACGAAATGCGCCCTCCCGGGGTTAGGTCGATGCGTTGGACACACACCAGTCGGCGGGCGACGCGCCGGGACAGCCCCCGGGGGTTGTCGGGTACGCGGGCGTGCTCCGTGAACTGCTGCCCATCGCGCTCTGGCGTGAGGACGCGGAGGGGCACGTCGTGGAGTGGTCGCTCGCCGCACGCGACCTGCTCGGCCATCAGCCCGAGGACGTCCTCGGCCGCCCCGCCTCGCGCGTCCTGGTCCCCGACGCCAACCGGGACCTCGCCCAGCGCCTGACCCGGCGTGTCCGGGCGGGCGAGACCGTGGTCGGAACGCTGCCCGTGCGCCATCGTGACGGCCACGATGTGACGATGGAGATGTGGATCGTCCCCGCCACCGACCCGCAGGGCCGGCCCGGCACCCTGCTGATCGCCGTGGAGACCTCCGAGGTCCTGCACATGCGGGACTCCCTGGCGGCCCTGGAGAGCCTCTTCACCCAGTCGCCCATCGGCCTGGCCACCCTCGGCCCCGACCTGCGGTTCCTGCGCGTGAACGACGCCCTGGCTCGGATGAACGGCGTCTCCGCCGCCGAGCACCTCGGCAAACGGCTCACCGAAGTGGTGCCCGGGGTCAACGCGGCGGCCCTGGAGTCGATGATGCGGCAGGTACTGGACCGCGGCGCGCCCGTCGTCGACGCCCGCCGGACCGGCCGGACCGCGGCCGACCCAGACCGTGACCGGACCTGGTCGTGCTCGTACGCCCCGCTGCTCGACAACGCCGGCCGGAGACTGGGGCTGATCGCCTCCCTGATCGACATCACCGAGGGCCAGCAGGCGCATGCCGACGCCGAACGGGCCCGGCGCCGCTTCGCCCTGCTCGCCGAGGCCGGCACCCGCATCGGGACGACGCTGGACCTGCGGCAGACCGCCGAGGAGATGGTGCAGCTGCTCGTGCCGCAGCTCGCGGACTCGGCCGACGTACAACTGCTGGAAGAGGTCCTGGAGCCGGACGAGGCCGCCGCGTCCACCCGTGGTGTCGTCCGCCGGGTGGCGGCGGCCTTCCCCGACCCGTCCGCTCCCACGGCGAAGCTCACGGCGGGCATGAGGTTCCAGATCCCGCTCGGCTCGGTGTACGAACGCGTCATCGCCGACGGGCGGCCCATGAACCTCTACCAGTCCGACATCCCGGCGCTGATCACCGACCCGCACGCCGACCGGCTGCGCGCGTACCTCACGTCCCTCGGTTCCGCGCGGCTCATCCCCCTGGTGGCCCGCGGCAAGGTGCTCGGCGCCGTGGTGGTGACGCGGCAGCGCTCCCGGGAACCGTTCGACGAGCAGGACTGCGTACTCGTCGACGAACTGGTCGCCCGCGCGGCCCTGAACATCGACAACGCGCGCATGTACACCACCCAGCGGGAGGCGGCCCTCACCCTGCGCCGCAGCCTGACGAACAGCGCGCTGCCCGCCGTCACCGGTCTGGAACTCACCGGGCGCTACCTCCCCGCCAGCGACCACGACGTCGGCGGCGACTGGTTCGACGCCATCTCGCTGCCGGACGGCAGGACCGGGCTCGTCATCGGGGACGTGATGGGGCACGGGATTCATTCGGCGGCCGTCATGGGGCAGCTGCGCACGGCCGTACGCACGCTCGCCCGCCACGACGTCTCTCCGGCGCGGATGCTCCGCTCCCTCGACGCCGTGGTGACCGACCTGGGCGAGGACGAGATGGCGACGTGCGTGTACGCCGTGCACGACCCGGCCGCCGCCGAATGCGTGATCGCCAGGGCCGGCCACCCACCGCCCGCCGTGGCCACGGCCGGCGGGGACGTCACCTTTCTCGGCGGTTCACCGGGCGTGCCGCTGGGGACGGGCGGACGCGACTTCAGGACCCAGCGCGTACCGCTGCCCCCGGGCAGCCTGCTGGTGCTGTACACCGACGGCCTGATCGAGGCCCGTGACCGGGACCTCGACGAGGGGCTGGAGCAGCTCGCACGGGCGCTGGTCCACCGTGAACAGCCGCTGGAAGCCCTCTGCGACGGCATCCTCGAACAGCTGCTGGCCGCCCGCCCGGTGCAGGACGACGTGGCGGTGCTCCTGGCGCGCACCCGGCGGGGCTGAGCCCCGGCTGGCCCGGGCCCTGTAGACCCGGTAGCAGGTTGACAGTCAGAGGGTGTCGATGCCGATCTCGTCGATGTCGAAGAAGCCGAGAAGCTCCTGCTCCGGGTCGCCCGAGGGGCCCGGCAGCGCCTGCTCGGCCCAGATGACCTTGCCCGCCGACGTGTACCGGGTGCCCCACCGCTGGCTCAGCTGGGCCACCAGGAACAGGCCCCGTCCTCCCTCGTCCGTGGTGGCGGCGTACCGCAGATGGGGCGACGTGCTGCTTCCGTCGGACACCTCGCAGGTCAGGGTGCGGTCACGCAGCAGTCGCATCCGCACCGGAGCGGAGCCGTAGCGGATGGCGTTGGTGATCAGCTCGCTGAGGATCAGTTCCGTGCCGAACGCGAGCCCCGACAGGTCCCACTCGTCCAGCTTCTTCGCGACGACCGCTCGCATGGCACCGACCGCGCTCGGTTCGAACGGCACATCCCATTCGGCGACACGGTCCGGGCCGAGCGTACGGGTCCGGGCGACCAGCAGAGCCACGTCGTCGCGCGGACGAGCCGGCAGCAGGACGTCGAGAATCGCCCGGCAGCTCTCCTCCGGGTGCCGGTCCGGGTGGTTCAGGGCCGAGCGCAGCAGCTCCAGCCCCTCGTCGATGTCACGGGTACGGTCCTCCACCAGGCCGTCCGTGTAGAGCACGAGCTGGCTGCCCTCGGGCAGCAGCAGCTCGGCGGTTTCGAACGGCATCCCGCCCAGCCCCAGCGGCGGCCCGGTCGGCAGATCGACGATCTCCACCGGTCCGTCGGGTCGGACCACCAGCGGTGGCGGGTGTCCCGCCCGCGCCATGACGCAGCGCCGGGACACCGGGTCGTACACGGCGTACAGACAGGTGGCGCCCAGCATGCCGTCGTCGTCGGCGTTCGCGCCGTCCTCGCCGTTGTGGTCGATGCGCTGCACGAGGTCGTCGAGGCGGGACAGCAGCTCGTCGGGCGGCAGGTCGATGGACGAGAAGTTGTGCACCGCCGTACGCAGCCGCCCCATGGTGGCCGCCGCGTGCAGCCCGTGGCCGACCACGTCACCGACGACGAGGGCGACGCGGCTGCCCGACAGCGGGATCACGTCGAACCAGTCGCCGCCCACCCCGGACTGAGCGGGCAGGTAGTAGTGCGCCACCTCGACGGCGCTGTGCTCGGGGAGGCCGCGCGGCAGCAGGCTGCGCTGGAGCGCTACGGCCACGGTGTGTTCGCGGGTGTAGCGGCGGGCGTTGTCGATGCTGACCGCGGCCCGCGCGACCAGCTCCTCGGCCAGGGACAGGTCGTCGTCGTCGAAGGGCTCCGGCTTCTCCATGCGCCAGAAGTTGACCAGTCCGAGGACGACGCCCCGCGCCTTGAGGGGCGCCGTGATGAGGGAGTGGATGCCGTACTCGACGATGCTCCGCGCCACGGGCGGGTCCTGGGCGAACCAGCCCGGTGCGTCGGACAGGTCCGGCACCAGCTCGGCCTGGCCGCTGTCGAGCCCGCGGGCCTGCGGAGTGGACGGCAGGAAGTCGATCAGTTTGCCGCGCGGATAGAGGGGCTGGTCGTCGCGGATGCCGCTGACCGCCGTACGCCGCAGGTCCGCGCCCGAGCCGGTCGGCTCGTCGCCGTGCAGCACCTGGTCCGCCAGATCGACGGTCACGAAGTCCGCGAACCGGGGTACGGCGACGTTCGCCAGCTCCTCGGCCGTCCGTTCCACGTCGAGCGTGGTGCCGATGCCGCCCCCCGCGTCGTACAGCAGCTTCAGCCGCCGGCGAGCCGCTTCGGCCCGGCCCGTGAGGACGCGCATCTCGGTGGAGTCGCGGATGGTGACGGCGGTCCCCTCGGGCTGACCGTGGGGTTTCGTCGGCCGCTGGTTCACCACCAGCAGCCGGTTCCCCGCCGCCAGGACCTCGTCCGTGGCCTCCCGGCCGGACAGCAGGAGACCGGCCATCCGTTGGTCGAGGCGGGACAGCTCCCCGATGTGCCGCCCCTCGGCGTCGGCCGGAAGGTCGAGCAGCCGCTTCGCCTCGTCGTTCGCGAGCAGGAGGCGGCCGTCCCCGTCGGTGATCAGGACGCCCTCCCGGACGGCGTGCAGGACCGCGTCGTGGTGTTCGTACATCCGGGTCATCTCCAGGGTCCCGAGCCCGTGGGTCTGCCGCCGCAGCCGTCTGGTGACCAGGGCCGTGCCGATGGTTGCCACGGCCAGGCCGGCCGCGCTGACGCCGAGGATGACCGGGAGCTGCCGCTCGACGACACCGGTGACGTTCTGCACCGTGAGACCGGCCGAGACCAGCGCCACGACCTCGCCGTCGTCGGCGGTCACTGGGACGATGGCCTGGATCTCCTGGCCGAGCGGCCCTTCGACGCTCTCGGTGTGCACCTGGCCGGCCAGCGAGGGTTCTATCGTGCCGACGAACCGCTCGCCGATCCGGTCGGGCTGGGGATGTGTGTAGCGGATGCCGCGGGTGTCCATCACCACGATGAAGTCGACACCCGCCCGTTTGCGCGTCTCTTCCGTGAGCGGCTGGAGGATCTTGGACGGGTCCGGGGCCCTCAGCGCCTCACGGAGCCCGAGCGAGTGGCCGAACGTCTCGGCGACCGCGACGGACCGGTTGCGGGCCTCACGGTCGCCGTCGTGGCGCGACTGCAACACAAGGGCCAGTACGGCACCGGCCGCGAGCAGCAGCACGATCGCCACCTGGAGGACGAAGACCTGTCCGGCGACGCTCCGCGGGCGCTTCCTGGTCAGTGACCGCACCGGCACGCCCGGCAAGGGGGAAAACGATCGACCACATTGTCATTTGTACTCCCGCGCGGGCTCCCGCGCCTAGGTGGCGCACGGAGCCGCCCGTGTACGGGTGCGTACGCGCGGCGGGTGAGCCGTGTCTCACCCGCGCCGTGGCGCTTGTCTATGCAACGAGTTGCATAGAAGGATCGGGGCATGGCCCTCGAACACGCGATCCTCGTCTCCTTGCTGGAGAAGCCGGGCTCCGGCTACGAGCTGGCCCGGCGGTTCGAGCGGTCCATCGGGTACTTCTGGAACGCCACCCACCAGCAGATCTACCGCGTTCTCAAGCGCATGGAGAGCGACGGCTGGATCGACGCCCGCGAGGTGGCGCAGCAGGCCCGGCCGGACAAGAAGGAGTACTCCGTCGCCGCCCTCGGCCGGGACGCCCTCGCGCAGTGGCTGCACGAGCCGATCGAACCCGAGAGCGTGCGGCACGACCTCGCGGTGAAGATCCGCGGCGCGGCGTTCGACGACCCGGCCGCGCTGATCGGCGAGGTCGAGCGGCACTACCGGGCCCACACCGACCGGCTCGCGCACTACCTCGCGGGGGAGCGGCGCGACTTCACCGGCCCCGAGGCGCCCCGGGCGCCCGACCCGGGGCGGGAGCTCCAGCACGCCGTGCTGCGGGGCGGCATCGCGTACGAACGGATGATGCTCGCCTGGCTGGACGACGTACTGGCCACACTCCACCGGCTCGCCGCCGGGCGCGGACCCGGACCGGCGGGCGCGCCTCCCGCACCGGCCTGACCCCCGGCGCCTTCCAGCCACCGTCGGCCGTACCCCACCCGTCGTACCCCACCCCTCGTACCTCACCCTCCTGCCTCATCCCTCACCCCTCATCCCAAGCCGGAAAGGCGGACATATCCATGGCCGACCCGCTGCTGTTCAACCCGCGCACCTACGACCCGGTGCACTTCGACCCCGAGACCCGCAGGCTGCTGCGCGCCACCGTCGACTGGTTCGAGGACCGCGGCAAGCGCAGGCTGATCGAGGACTACCGCTCCCGTGCCTGGCTCGCGGACTTCCTCGCGTTCTCCGCGAAGGAAGGGCTGTTCGCGACCTTCCTCACGCCCGCCTCCGCCGCCGGCGGCGAGCAGGACAAGCGCTGGGACACCGCCCGGATAGCCGCCCTCAACGAGATCTTCGGCTTCTACGGACTCGACTACTGGTACGCCTGGCAGGTCACCGTCCTCGGTCTCGGCCCGGTCTGGCAGAGCGACAACGCCACCGCCCGCGCCCGCGCCGCCGACCTCCTCGCCCAGGGCGAGGTGTTCGCCTTCGGCCTGTCCGAGAAGTCGCACGGCGCGGACATCTACTCCACCGACATGCTGCTGGAGCCGGACAGCGACGGTGCCGGCGGCTTCCGCGCGAGCGGCTCGAAGTACTACATCGGCAACGGCAACGCCGCCGGGCTCGTCTCCGTCTTCGGCCGCCGCACCGACGTCGAGGGCCCGGACGGGTACGTCTTCTTCGCCGCCGACAGCCGCCACCCGGCGTACCACCTGGTGAAGAACGTCGTCGACTCCTCGAAGTACGTGAGCGAGTTCCGCCTCGACGACTACCCGGTCGGCCCCGACGACGTGCTGCACACCGGCCGCGCCGCCTTCGACGCCGCCCTCAACACCGTCAACGTCGGCAAGTTCAACCTCTGCACGGCCTCCATCGGCATCTGCGAGCACGCGATGTACGAAGCCGTCACCCACGCGAGCAACCGCATCTTGTACGGCCGCCCCGTCACCGCCTTCCCGCACGTGCGCCGTGAGCTGACCGACGCGTACGTCCGGCTCGTCGGCATGAAGCTGTTCAGCGACCGCGCCGTCGACTACTTCCGCTCCGCCGGACCCGACGACCGCCGCTACCTCCTCTTCAACCCCATGACGAAGATGAAGGTGACCACCGAGGGCGAGAAGGTCATCGACCTGATGTGGGACGTCATCGCGGCCAAGGGCTTCGAGAAGGACACCTACTTCGCTCAGGCCGCCGTCGAGATCCGCGGGCTGCCCAAGCTGGAGGGCACGGTCCACGTCAACCTCGCGCTCATCCTCAAGTTCATGCGCAACCACCTGCTGGACCCGGCCGGGTACGCGCCCGTGCCGACGCGCCTCGACGCGGCGGACGACGACTTCCTCTTCCGGCAGGGACCGGCGCGCGGCCTGGGCTCCGTACGCTTCCACGACTGGCGCACGGCCTACGACGCGTACGCCCACGTCCCGAACGTCGGCCGCTTCCGCGAGCAGGCGGACGCCCTGTGCGAGTTCGTCACCACCGCCGCCCCGGGTGAGGAGCAGAGCCGTGACCTCGATCTGCTGCTCGCCGTCGGCCAGCTGTTCGCGCTGGTCGTGCACGGCCAGCTGATCCTTGAGCAGGCGCGCCTGACCGGCCTGGACGAGGACGTGCTGGACGAGCTGTTCTCCGTTCTCGTACGCGACTTCTCCGCGCACTCCGTCGAGCTGTACGGCAAGGATTCGGCCACCGAGGAGCAGCAGAGCTGGGCGCTGGGCGCGGTGCGGCGTCCGGTCGTCGACGACGCCCGCTCGGCCCGGGTCTGGGAGCGCGTGGAGGCGCTGTCCGGGACGTACGAGATGAAGCCCTAACCGCCCGGCCGGCGCAGTACGGCGTCGACCGTCTCGGCGATCGCCGCGCAGTAGCGCTCGATGCCCGGTGAACGCACCGGGCACGCTCGCGGGTTCTTCGTGGTCGGCGCGAGGCAGAAGTGCAGGTGGTCATCGTCCCGGTGCAGCGGGGTGAGCCCGCCGCGGCAGTCGCCGGGGCGGGCCCGCTCGGCTTCGTTGCAGGGCAGCCGCTGCGCCCAGGTGTAGCGGGCGTCCGCCGGGCTCACCGCCCGGCCGGCGTCCGCGACCACGTCCCGGCCGGCGGCCGCCCGGTCCCGGTAGATGTCGTTGACCCGGCGCACCCGGTCCGGGGAGAAGGCGTCCGGGCCCTGTAGCACCCAGACGATCCTGGGCCGTTCGATGCCGGCGCTGCTCGCCGCCGCCGCGATCTGCTCCGTGAGGGCCTTCGCGTCGGCGGCGTACCGCGTGTAGTAGCGGGAGCCGCCGTCCTGCGGGATCGAGTCCATGCAGGGTGTGTACGCCCACGCGTTGCCCCAGAACTGGAGCACCACGACCTGCGGCCGCTGCGACCTGACCAGGGCGGCCGCCTTGTGCCCGGCCGGTACGAGGGAGTCGCGCGCTGTTCCCTCCAGGTAGTCGCACAGCGTGGTACCGGAGTACGGCGCGCTGTGTACGGTCGCCCGCCCCCCGGCGGCGACACGGTCGGCGAGGACCTGCCGGCTCTCCATGGCCAGCGAGTCCCCGAGGTAGAGCACGCGCGACCTGGCGTGCGGCGGTTGTGAGTCCGGAGCCGCCTCGGAGGGAGGGGCCGGAACAGGCGCCGCCGCCCGGGCTCCGGGCGGGGGAGCGGCGGCCGTGGTGGTGTCCGAGGGGTCCGAGCAGCCGGTCACCCAGGCCAGCGCCAGCGCCAGCGCGGCGAATACCGTGAATCGTCCGCACCTCACGCCTCTCCCCTTCCAGCCGGTGAACGAGACACCACCCTTCACCCGCGCGGGACGGAGGTCCAGACGGCGTACGCGCCAAAATGCGGCAGCGGTGCGGCCGGCCGGTCAGCCCGCCGCTCGCGGTGCCACGGCCGAAAGCACCCGGGGCAGGGCACGCCAGTCGGCGGAGACGACGCTCGCGTGCCGGCCCGCCAGCAGGGAGAGGCGGGCGAGGGCCTCGGCCTCGGTCGGGTTCGTCCCGTCGATCGCCGGGGCGACCTTGTGGGCGTCCGTCATCACGAGGAGGTACTGGTTGCGGGCGTACCAGCCGGTGTCGATGCCGCCGCCCGTGTACGCCGACGCGTCGCCGTCGAAGACCACGAACCAGGGCCGGACACCCGCGTCCGCGTACCGTGACCGAGGGTCGCCGCCCTCGGCCCGGTGCACCGCGGGGAAGGCCGCCGCGTCGCGGAGGCGTCCGGCCGCGGCCAGGTCGCGCAGGTGCCCGGCGTACTCGCGGTCCGTCCACAGCTTGTCGGCCGGATTGCCCTCCTCGACGGTCCCCGGGATGAGCTCCACGACGAACCGGCCCGCGAGTGACGACCGCTGCGGCCAGCCGTCGGCCCGTACGGCGGCGTCGAGCGTGGCGTGGCCGCCAGCCAGATGCGCCGGACGGTAGAGGGCGTCGCCGAGCTTCTCGGACAGCAGCGTGTCCAGTTGGGCCGGCCCGCGGCCGTTCCGCGCCTGGAAACCGTCCTTGAGTTCGACCTTCAGGACCACGGGACGGTGGCCGGGGTGGGCGTCGTGCCAGGCCCGGATGTCCGCCAGGCAGCCGGCCAGGTTCTGATTGCGGGGCTTGGAGCGCAGCTCGTTGGCGTTCGCCGCGTTCACGCAGTTGTTGTCGTTGCCGACGGGGTTGCTGTGGGAGACGCGCCAGGAGCTGCCGAAGACGTTGGTCCATACGTCCAGCTCCAGCATGGCGGCGCCGGAGTCCAGCGCGTCGGCGAAGTAGGGGAAGGCGGCCTTCTCGTACGCGTTGTGCACTCCAACCCCTGTGGTGGCCGAATACGCCGCCACGGTGTCGGCCGCCCCGGTGTCCGCCGCCACGGTGTCGGCCGCCCCGGCACCCACGGCCAGGAGCGCTGCCGCAAGGGCCGTCGCCGGTCTACGCCATATCGCTCTCATCGGTTCCCGCTTCCGTCCGTGAGCCCTGAATCACAACGGGGCGCGACGATACGGGAGTTGGCTGAACAAGAGGAGTACGCGAAGAGGCATTCGCACTGCCGGGTCCCACCCTGTGCGGCCTCACCGTCCCGGACGCGGGGCGCGCCGGGGCCGCGCCTGTACGAGTCACCGGCCACGGGCGGTGTGCTGACCTCGGCATACGTGAGCGGCGCCGCGCGGCCGCGGAACCGGAACAGATCGTTCGCCGCTTATTCTGCGCGCATGACGACGGAACCGACTCAGCAGCCCCAGCAGCTCCAGCCCATGCCCTCCGACTGGCAGCGCGCCCTCGCCGTAGTGGCCCACCCGGACGATCTCGAATACGGGTGCGCCGGAGCCATCGCGGGATGGACCGACGGCGGCCGCCAGGTGGCGTACCTGCTCGCCACCCGTGGCGAGGCCGGGATCGACAGCCTGGAGCCGGACACGTGCGGCCCGCTGCGGGAGCGGGAGCAGCGGGCGAGTGCGGCGGTCGTCGGCGTCACGACGGTCGAGTTCCTGGACCACAAGGACGGTGTGATCGAGTACGGGACCGCTCTGCGCCGGGACATCGCGGCCGCCATCCGCAGGCACCGCCCGGAACTCGTCATCACTCTCAACCACCGTGACACCTGGGGCGGCGTTGCCTGGAACACGCCCGACCACCGGGCGGTCGGCCGGGCGACCCTGGACGCGGCGGGCGACGCGGGGAACCGCTGGATCTTCCCCGAGCTGATCGAACAGGGTCTCGCGCCCTGGGACGGGGTGCGCTGGGTCGCGGTCGCGGGCTCCACCACGCCCACCCACGCGGTGGACGCCGCGCCGGGCCTGGAGCGGTCCGTACGGTCGCTGCTCGAACACCGGGCCTACATCGAGGCATTGACGGACGAGGACCCCGAGACGTACTGCCGCACGTTCCTCACCCAGAACGCGCAGCGGGAGGCGGGTCGCTTCGGCGGGAAGCCCGCGGTGGCCTTCGAGGTCTTCAGCCGCTGAGAACGGGGAGCGCCGGGCGGGTCGGCGGTGAGGGGCAGACGCCGGCGGACGGACGGCCGGACGGCTGTCCGCCCGCTCAGGATTCGGTGAGCATCCCGGCGCGGAGCCTGGTGAGGGTGCGGGTCAGGAGACGGGAGACGTGCATCTGCGAGATGCCCAGCTCCGCGCCGATCTCCGACTGCGTCATCTCCTGGCCGAAGCGCATCTCGATGATGTGCCGCTCCCGGTCGTCCAGCTCCCCGAGCAGCGGTGCCAGGGCGTGCAGGTCCTCGACCGTCTCCATGGCGGGATCGGTCTCGCCCAGTACGTCGGCGAAGGTGCGCGACGACGTGGCGCGGCCGTCGTCGCCGGGATCGCTGGGCATGTCCAGGGAGCCGGCGGTGTAGCCGTTGGACGCCACCAGGCCCTCCACGACCTCGTCCTCACTGAGCTTCAGGTGCCCGGCGAGTTCCTTGACCGTCGGGTCCCGGTCCAGCGCGGTCGCGAGCTCCTCCCGGGCCTTGGCGAGTTCGACGCGCAGCTCCTGGAGCCGGCGCGGGACGTGGACGGCCCAGGTCGTGTCCCGGAAGAACCGCTTGATCTCACCGACGATGTACGGCACGGCGAAGGTGGCGAACTCCACCTCCCGGGACAGGTCGAACCGGTCGATGGCCTTGATCAGCCCGATGGTGCCGACCTGGATGATGTCCTCCATGTCGCCGCCGCCGCGATTGCGGAAGCGGCCGGCGGCGAACCGCACCAGGGACAGATTCATCTCGATGAGCGTGTTACGGGCGTACTGGTGCTCGGGCGTGCCTTCTTCGAGCACCTGGAGCTGGTCGAAGAACACCTTCGACAGACTGCGGGCGTCCCTCGGGGCCACCTTCCCCGCGTCCTCGATCCACGGCAGCTCGCTCGCGCCGGGGAGTGCCCCGGTCCGCGCCGCACTGGTCGCGACCTGCGTCCGCGGAACCCGCGAAGTCCGCACCGGCGTTGTCGTCATGTTCCCGCCTCTCTCTGATCGCTCCGTCCCCTCCGCCTTCCCCGGCATCCGCTTTGTATGTCTCCCGCCGCCGAATGGCGGACGGAAGGCTCATCGGGTGCGGCTATCCGGCCGAAAGTTGACTGGGCGCGGGCGCCGCGCGGAATCGTCCTGATTAGACGTGCGCGCCATTGACAGCCTGTCAGGCCCCAGGAGGATTCTGTGGCGTTGAGATGCGCGACTGCCCACAGTTTTCGCCGGGACCCCTGGAGGACGTGTGACGCTCCGCCCGCGCCCGCTCGCCATGCTCGCCTGCGCTTGTGCCCTCGCTCTCGTTCTCGGTGTCCCGGCCGCCGGCGCGGCCCCCGGACCGCCGGGCCCCGAGACCAGGAGATCCGCCCCCATCATCACTCCGACCCCGCAGGACCTCCGTCAGCGCGACGACCGCGCCACGATCACTCCGACCGTGACCCTCGTCGCGGGCGACAAGGCCGACGCCACCGCCCTGAAGGTGACCCAGCAGGCACTTCTCGACGCCGGGGCGCACCGGGTCGTACGCGCCGAAGGCCCCGTCGCCGGCCGGCTGACCGTCTACGCCGGAGGTCCGGGGGAGACCCCGCAGACCGCCGGGGCGCTCACCGCCCTCGGCGTCGAGGGCCCCGGCCAACTCCCTCCCGAGGGGTATGTGCTGGCCGTCGGTGAGCGGAGTATCGCGCTCTCGGGCCAGGACACGGCCGGTACGTACTACGCCGCCCAGTCGCTTCGCCAGCTGCTGCCGGAGCGCAAGGGCCCCGGTGCGAAGGTCGCGGGGGCCGAGATCCGCGACTGGCCCACCACCGCCGTCCGCGGCGTCATCGAGGGCTTCTACGGCATTCCGTGGACCCACGCGGCCCGCCTCGACCAGCTCGACTTCTACGGCGAGCACAAGATGAACATCTACGTGTACTCGCCGAAGGACGACCCGTACCTGCGCGAGCGGTGGCGGGAGCCGTACCCCGCGGCCCAGCTCGCGAAGATGAAGGAGCTCGTCGACCGGGCCCGCGCCCGGCATGTGGAGTTCACGTACGCGCTGTCGCCCGGCCTGAGCGTCTGCTACAGCTCCGAGGCGGACATCAAGGCGCTGACCGACAAGTTCGAGACGGTCTGGGAGCTCGGCATCCGCACCTACGCCGTACCGCTCGACGACATCAGCTACACCAAGTGGAACTGCCAGGCCGACCAGGAGAAATGGGGCACGGGCGCGGCGGCCGCCGGCGCCGCCCAGGCGTATCTCCTCAATCGGGTCAACCGGGACTTCATCGCCACCCACCCGGGCGCCGCGCCGCTCCAGATGGTGCCGACGGAGTACTACAACATCACCCCGTCCCCGTACAAGAAGGCGCTCGCGGAGCTGCTCGACGAGGACGTGGTGGTCGAGTGGACCGGGGTCGGTGTCATCGCGCCGGTGATAACGGTGGCGCAGGCCAAGGCGGCGCGGAGCGTCTTCGCGCACCCCATCCTGCTCTGGGACAACTATCCCGTGAACGACTACGTCACCAACCGGCTGCTCCTCGGTCCGTACAACGGCCGGGAGAAGGGGATGCCCGCGGAGCTCGGCTCCGGCATCACCGCCAATCCGATGAACCAGGCGTACGCCTCGAAGATCCCGCTGATCACGGTCGCCGACTACACGTGGAACGACGCGGCCTACGATCCGCGCACGTCGTGGCAGACGGCGATCTCCCTGTACGCGGACGGCGACGCCAGGACCGAAAAGGCCCTGCGGATCTTCTCCGACGTCAACTACAGCTCCCGCATCAACGCGCAGCAGGCACCCGATCTGGCCGCCGACATCGCGCGGTTCTGGGAGTCGGGGGGCGTGGCCGCGCTGGACCGGGCGCTGGCGGGTCTCCAGAAGTCCCCCGACGTACTGCGCGACCGGATCGCCGAGCAGGAGTTCGTCACCGAAAGCGAGCCGTGGCTCGACGCCGCCGAGGCGTGGGGCGTCGCGACGCGCGCGGCGCTGCGGATGGTGCGGCTGGCCCGCGACGGTGAGGGCGCGGCGGCATGGGACCAGCGGCAGCGGCTGCCCGGGCTCGTGGCCGCGGCCAGGTCCTTCACGTACACCGACCTCGACGGGCGCAAGATCCCGGTCGTCGTGGGCGAGGGTGTGCTCGACAGGTTCACCGAGGACGCGGCCGCCGAGCACGACCGGCTGCTCGGCGTCACCGGCACGGTCAAGGGCCTCACCAACCTGCCCACCTACCAGGGCAACCTGATCGCCCGCATGCTCGACGGCGACAACAGCACGTTCTTCTGGAGCAGCCGCGCGACGGCCGCCGGTGACCACGTGACGGTCGACCTGCGCAAGGCACGCGAGATCGGCGGCATCTCGCTCGCCATGGGCAAGCCGGGCAGTGCAAACGACTACATGCGTCAGGGCGTACTGGAGTACTCGTCGGACGGCGCTTCCTGGGAACAGCTCGCGACGTTCTCCGGCAAGGCGGTGGTCACGGCGACCGCCCCGGCGGGAACGCAGGCCCGGTACGTGCGGGCACGGGCCACGGCGGGGCAGACGAACTGGCTCGTCGTGAGGGAGTTCGCCGTCGAGACGAAGGACGGGTCCGTGACCGGCGGACCGCCCGCCGCGGCCGGCAGCAGCCTGCGGGCGGCGGCCGACGGGGACGTGACGAGCGTCTACCGCGCGGCGCGCGCGCCCGAGCCGGACGAGGCGCTCCTGGTGGACCTCGGCGGTGAGCGGGAGGCGGCGTCCGTCACCGTGCTCCAGTCGCGGGGCGGCTCCGCGCAGGCCGTCGTGCAGGTACGCGGCGGGGACGGCGACTGGAGCACGGCCGGCGAGCTCGAAGACGCGTACGGGGAGTTCACGCTGGACGGTGAACGGGTTTCCGCCGTACGGCTGCTCTGGAGCGAGGGCGACGGTGCGCCGCAGATCGCGGAGGTGGTCGTGCGGTAGCGGTCCGCGGCGTGCACAGCGGCGCGGCCCCCGGAATCCGCCGTCGGTCCGGGGGCCGCGCCGTGTCCGGCCGGACACCGCCGTGTCCGGCCCGCTGGGACGGCCGCCACCTGACACCGCTTTGCGCTCCCTTTACTATCGGGGGCAGGGTTTCACGACCCCGCCCGTACACCTGAACCGAGAAGGAGTTGCAGTCTCGCAATGGGTGAGCCTCCCAGTACGAACCGTGCCATTCCCGTCCCGTCGCACCCCGGGGCGGAGGTGGCACGGTGACCGAAGTACTTCTTCTGCTCCTCGCTCTCGCCCTCACTGTGGCGTGCGCGGTGTTCGTCGCGGCGGAGTTCTCGCTGACGACGATCGAGCGCGGCGAGCTGGAGCGGGCCGCGCGGGCCGGTGAACGGGGCGCCGCCGGCGCCCTGAAGGCCGCGAAACGCCTCACCTTCCAGCTCTCGGGCGCCCAGCTCGGCATCACCGTGACCTCGCTGGTCATCGGCATGCTCGCGGAGCCCTCGCTGGCCGTGCTGCTGCGCGGCCCGCTGGCGGCGGCCAGACTGCCCGACGGCGCTGTGTCCACCGCCGCGACGCTGCTCGGCGTCGCTCTGTCGACCGTGGTGCTGATGGTCGTCGGCGAGCTCGTCCCGAAGAACTGGGCGATCTCCAGCCCGCTGGCCGTCGCCAAGGTCGTGGCCGGGCCGCAGCGCGCGTTCACCGCCGCCTTCGGGCCCCTGATCCGCCACCTCAACGACACGGCGAACCGCACGGTCCGCCGCTTCGGCCTGGAGCCCGCCGAGGAACTGGCGTCCGCCCGTACGCCGCAGGAACTCGTCGCACTGGCCCAGCACTCCGCGCGCGAGGGCGCCATCGAGCAGGACGCCGCCGAACTGTTCGTCCGTACGCTGCACCTGGGTGAACTGACCGCGGAGAACGTCATGACGCCGCGCGTGGACGTCCAGGCCCTGGAGGCCCGCGCCACCGCCGCCGACGCCGCGAACCTCACGCTGGCCACCGGCCTGTCCCGGTTCCCGGTCTACCGCGAGACCCTGGACGAGGTGATCGGCACGGTCCACATCCGCGACGTACTCGCCCTGGACGAGACGAAGCGGGCCCGGACCCCCGTCACCGATCTGGCCACCGAGCCGCTGCTCGTACCCGCGTCCCTCCCCGTGGACCGGATGCTCCAGCAGCTGCGCCGCAGCCGCACCATGGCGGTGGTGATCGATGAGTACGGAGGTACGGCGGGAATCGCCACGGTCGAGGACGTCGTCGAGGAGGTCGTCGGCGAGGTCCGCGACGAGCACGATCCGCACGAGCGTCCCGGCCTGGAGGCCGGTGCCCCGTCGGCGGACGGCCACGCGGTGTGGGAGGCGGACGGCAGCGTACGCCTCGACCAGCTCCAGGAGATCGGCTTCAGCGCCCCCGACGGCCCGTACGAGACGCTGGCCGGGCTCATCGCGACCCGCCTGGAGCGCATCCCTGCGCCCGCCGACCGGCTGGACGTCGACGACTGGACGATCGCCGTCCTGGACGTGGAGCACCACCGGGCCGACCGGGTACGGATCACCGCACCGGCGTCCGTGTCCGTGGCCCTGTCCGCGTCCGCCGCCGCGTCGGGCTCCGGGCCCGGGGCGGCGCCCGGCACCGGCTCAGGGTTCGCTTCCGTCCCCGCCCCCGTTTCCGCAGTGAAGATCGCGGAGGAAGCCCGATGACCGCGCTCCAGCTCGCCATCGGCGCGCTCACCCTGCTCACCAACGCGTTCTTCGTCGGCGCGGAATTCGCCCTCGTCTCCGTACGGCGCAGTCAGATCGAGCCGGCCGCCGTCAAGGGCAGCCGTCGCGCCCGGAGCACGCTGTGGGGCCTGGAGCACCTGTCCGCCGTGATGGCCACCGCCCAGCTCGGCATCACCATCTCCTCGCTTGTCCTCGGCGCGGTCGCCGAACCCGCCGTCGCGCACCTGATGGAACCGCCGTTCCAGGCCGTCGGCGTACCGGAAGCGCTGATCCACCCGATCGCTTTCGTGATCGCGCTGATGCTGGCGACGTACCTGCACATGCTCGTCGGCGAGATGATTCCGAAGAACGTCGCGCTCGCCGCCCCGGCGCCCACCGCGCTAGCGCTGGCACCGTCTCTGGTGGCCCTGACGCGTGCCCTGAAGCCGGTCGTCTTCGGTATCAACGCGTTCGCGAACCTCCTGTTGCGGATGCTCGGCGTCGAGCCGAAGAACGAGGTGACGTCCGTCTTCACCGAGGACGAGCTCGCCCGCCTCGTCAAGGATTCCAGTGAGGCGGGGCTGCTCGCGCCGGCCGACGGCGAGCGCCTGCGTGACGCACTGGACCTGGGCAAGCGACCGGTGGGCGAGGTGATGGTGCCGCTCGGCAGGATCGTCACCGTCGACCACACCACCACCCCGCAGCAGCTGGAGCGGGCGGCGGCGACCTGGGGATTCTCGCGGCTTCCCGTCACCGGTCCGGGGGACGAGGTGCTGGGTTACCTGCACATCAAGGACGCCCTCGGGGTCGTCGAGCGCACCCGCCCGTTCCCGCGCGGGGCGCTGCACCCGGTGATCCGGGTCGAGATCGACACGCCGCTCGACGACACGATGACCGCCATGCGGGCCGCGGGCACGCATCTGGCCGCCGTCACCGGCGGCCGGGGCACGGTCATCGGCTTCGTCACCATGGAGGACGTACTGGAGGAACTCGTCGGCCCGGCAGCGGAGTCCGGCAGCGCGGTGGCGGTCCGGGAAAGGCCGCGGGTTTGACAAGTGGCCTTGCCGATTCTGCAATGACCGTATGGATGTCACGGGCGAAGAGCAGAATTTCGACGGCGTACTGAACGGCGTGGGTCCGCGGCTGCGCAAACTCCGCAAGGAGCGCGGAGCCACGCTCGCCGGGCTCTCCGAGGCGACCGGGATCTCGGTCAGCACCCTGTCCCGGCTGGAGTCCGGCGGGCGCAGGCCCAGTCTCGAACTGCTGCTGCCCATCGCCCGCGCCCACCAGGTTCCGCTCGACGAACTGGTGGGCGCGCCCCCGGTGGGCGACCCGCGCGTGCGGACGAAACCGATCGAGCGCGGCGGGCAGACCTACCTTCCGCTGACCCGCAGCCCGGCGGTCTCCAGGCGTTCAAGGTGATCTCCCGGCGGACGGGTGAGGAGCCCGAACCGCGCACGCACGAGGGCTATGAGTGGCTGTACGTCCTGTCGGGCAGGCTGCGGGTGGTGCTGGGTCCCCACGACCTGGAGATCGGAGCCGGCGAGGCGGTGGAGTTCGACACGAGGGTGCCGCACTGGTTTGGTCCGGCGGGGGACGGGCCGGCGGAGTTCCTCAGCCTCTTCGGGCCGCAGGGCGAGCGGATGCACGTACGGGCCAGGCCGAAGGCGGGCTGACGCAGCCGCACTGACGCGGCCGGGAGGCCGCGCCGAGGAGCCGGGTCGTGGCCGAGATGTGGCGCCGGCTGTTCCCCTCAGGGCAAGCGACCGCTTAGTATGCGCCGAGCGCGGTACTGCCTACGGTGTTGTGGAGGATCTCGGATGCAGGCATGGCGAGTGCACGAGAACGGCGAGCCCGGCGAGGTGATGCGGCTCGACGAGGTCGGGAAACCCACGCCCGGCGAGGGGCAGCTTTTGCTGAAGGTGCTCGCCGCGAACATCAACTTTCCCGACGCCCTGCTCTGCCGCGGCCAGTACCAGGTGCGGCCGCCGCTGCCCTTCACCCCGGGCGTGGAGATCTGCGGCGAGACGGAGGACGGCCGCCGCGTGATCGCCAACCCGGCGCTGCCGCACGGCGGTTTCGCGGAGTACGTGGTCGTCGACGCGGCCACGGCGCTCCCCGCCCCCGAGTCGCTGGACGACGCCGAGGCGGCGGCCCTGCACATCGGTTACCAGACGGGCTGGTTCGGCCTGCACCGCCGGGCGCGCCTGCGGGCGGGGGAGACCCTGCTGGTGCACGCGGCGGCGGGCGGCGTCGGGAGCGCCGCCGTACAGCTCGGCAAGGCGGCCGGTGCCACCGTCATCGGCGTCGTCGGCGGCCCCGAGAAGGCCCGTATCGCCCGGGAACTGGGCTGCGACCTGGTGGTCGACCGGCGCAGCGAGGACATCGTCGCCAAGGTCAAGGAAGCCACCGGCGGGCGGGGCGCGGACGTCGTCTACGACCCGGTGGGCGGTGACGCGTACGCCAAGTCGGTCAAGTGCGTCGCCTTCGAGGGCCGCATCGTGGTCGTCGGCTTCGCGAGCGGCTCCATCCCCTCGCCGGCGCTCAATCACGCCCTCGTGAAGAACTACTCGATCGTCGGCCTGCACTGGGGCCTCTACAACACCATGGACCCGGCCGCGATCCTCGCCTGCCACGAGGAGCTGACCAGGCTGGCCGCCGAGGGCGCCATCAAGCCGCTCGTCAGTGAGCGGGTCGCCATGAAGGACGCGGCGGACGCCGTCCAGCGCGTCGCCGACGGCACGACCACCGGACGCGTGGTCGTCGTACCCGAGGGGGCGGCCCGATGACGGACACGACGGAAGTACGAAGCCTGACGAAGGAGTTGCTGGCCTCCCACCCGCCGGCCACCACCGACCGTACGGACTTCCTCAAGGCGCGCTTCGACGCCGGACTCGCCTGGGTGCACTACCCGGTGGGCCTCGGCGGCCTCGGAGCCCCCCGCTCCCTCCAGGCCGTCGTCGATGCTGAACTGGCGGCGGCCGGGGCGCCCGACAACGACCCGCGGCGCATCGGAATCGGCCTCGGCATGGCCGCGCCGACCATCCTGCGCTTCGGTACGGACGAGCAGAAGCGCCGCCTGCTGCGGCCGCTGTGGGTCGGCGAGGAGGTGTGGTGCCAGCTGTTCAGCGAGCCCGGCGCGGGCTCCGACCTCGCGGCGCTCGGCACGCGCGCGGTGCGCGACGGTGACCACTGGGTCGTCGACGGGCAGAAGGTGTGGACCTCCAGCGCCCATGTGGCGCGCTGGGCGATCCTCATCGCCCGTACGGACCCCACTCTGCCCAAGCACCAGGGCATCACGTACTTCCTGTGCGACATGACCGACCCCGGTGTGGAGGTCAGGCCGCTGCGCCAGATCACCGGCGAGGCCGAGTTCAACGAGGTCTTCCTCACCGGCGTACGCATCCCCGACAGCCGGCGTCTCGGCCCCGTCGGCGAGGGCTGGAAGGTCGCGCAGACCACGCTCATGAACGAGCGCGTCTCGATCGGCGGTTCCCGCATCCCGCGCGAGGGCGGCATGATCGGCCCCGTCGCGAAGACCTGGCGCGAACGCCCCGAACTGCGCACCCACGAACTGCACCGGCGCCTGCTGGACCTGTGGGTCGACGCGGAGGTCGCGCGCCTCGCGGGCGAGCGGCTGCGCCAGCAGCTCGTGGCCGGGCAGCCGGGCCCCGAGGGCTCGGGCATGAAGCTGGCGTTCGCCCGTCTCAACCAGGAGATCAGCGGCCTGGAGGTGGAACTGCGCGGTGACGAGGGCCTGTTGTACGACGACTGGACCATGCGCCGGCCCGAACTCGTCGACTTCACCGGCCGCGACGCCGGTTACCGCTACCTGCGCTCCAAGGGCAACAGCATCGAGGGCGGTACGAGCGAGGTGCTGCTCAACATCGTCGCGGAGCGCGTACTCGGCCTGCCGTCCGAGCCGCGCAGTGACAAGGACATCGCCTGGAAGGACCTCTCCCGATGACAGCGCAGACCGCTCAGCCCGATCTGCTGTACTCCGAGGCCGAGGACGACCTGCGCGCGGCCGTACGCTCCCTCCTCGCCGACCGCTGCGACGCCGCGGCCGTTCTCACCCGCGCGGAGTCGGACACTCCGTACGATCCGCGACTGTGGGCTTCGCTGGCCACCGAAATGGGCCTGGCCGGGCTCCTCGTGCCCGAGAAGCTCGGCGGCCAGGGCGCCTCCCACCGCGAGGCGGCGGTGGTGCTGGAGGAGCTGGGGCGCAGCGTCGCCCCGACTCCGTACCTCACCGGAGCCGTCGTCGCCGCCGAGACGCTCCTGGGGTGCGTCACCGAGAACGCCGGGAGCCCCGAGAACGCCGCGGCCACGGAGCTGCTCGGCGCGCTCGCGGGCGGCGGTACGGTCGTAGTGCTCGCCGTTCCGCTGTCCACCGCTCCCGGCGGCGAAGTGCCGCGCGCGGTACGGGCGGACGACGGCTCCCTCGGCGGACGCATCGCCGCCGTCGCCGACGCGGCCGCCGCCAAGGTGCTGCTCGTACCGGCCGAGGACGGGCTGTACGCGGTGGAGGCCGGGGCGCCCGGCGTCACCGTCGAATCGCTGACGCCCTTCGACCTGACCCGGCCGCTCGCCACGGTCACTCTCGACGGTGCCCAAGGCCGCCGGCTCACCGGCTCGGCGGCGGCTCCCGTACGGCGCGGACTGCTCGCCGGCGCCGGGCTGCTCGCCTCGGAGCAGCTGGGGCTCGCGGAGTGGTGCCTGGAGGAGGTCGTCCGGTACACCCGCGACCGCAAGCAGTTCAACCGCCCCGTGGGGTCCTTCCAGGCACTCAAGCACCGCATGGCACAGCTGTGGCTGGAGGTCGTCTCGGCCCGTGCCGCCGCCCGCAACGCCGCCGACGCCCTGGCCACCGGCAGCGCCGACGCACCGCTCGCGGTGGCGGTCGCGCAGACGTACTGCTCGCGGGTCGCCGTGCACGCGGCCGAGGAGTGCGTACAGCTGCACGGCGGTATCGGCATGACCTGGGAGCACCCGGCGCATCTCTACCTCAAGCGAGCCAAAGCCGACTCGATCGCGCTGGGCGCGCCCGGCCGGCACACGGACGCGGTGGCGGAACTCGTCGGACTGCCCGCGCCCGGGCAGGGCTCTGACCTGCCCCGGTAAGGGTCAGTGGATCTAGCACCCCTTTACGTGCGGTTTAATTGCGACCGGTTCGCAATAACTGTTGATCTTGTTTAGGGGTGTGGAGAGCCATGCTGTCCCGATCGATACGTGGGGCGGCCGCCGCGACGCTGGCCGGAACACTGGCCATCACCGCGGCGGCCTGCTCGAAGCCGGGCGAGAGCGGCACCGCGCACGGCGCCGGGGATTCCGCTGTCGTCGGCATCGCGTACGAGCCCGAGACGCTCAGCCCGCTCCTCGGCTACGGCAAGGACGGCAACTCGAAGATCTTCGACGGGCTGCTCACCTTCGACGACGATATGAAGCTCCGGCCCGCGCTCGCCGCCGAACTGCCCCAAGTCTCCGACGACGGCCGCACGTACACGTACGCGCTGCGTGAGGGCGTGCAGTTCAGCGACGGCGAGCCCTTCACGTCGAAGGACGTGGTCTTCACCTACCGGACCATCCTCGACAAGAAGACGAACAACGCCTCCAAGACGGAACTCGACGCCGTCAAGGACGTCAGGGCGGAGGGTGACCACAAGGTCGTCTTCACGCTCAAGTACCCGTACGCGCCGTTCGCCGAGCGCACGGTGCTTCCGATCGCTCCCGAGCACGTCGCCGGCGAGCAGGACGTCAACAGCGGCTCCTTCACGACGAAGCCGGTCGGCACCGGGCCGTACATCCTCACCGGCTGGTCCAAGGGCGAGAAGCTCAGCTTCAAGGCCAACCCCGGTTACTGGGGCGGCGCGCCCAAGGTGAAGAAGTTCACCATGGCGGTCATCAAGGACGACGACGTGCGCGCCACGCGGCTGCGCACCGGCGACCTCGACGGCGCCATCCTGCCGCCCGACCTCGCCAACACCTTCAAGGACGACGACGGCAGGACGACGTACGCCGCCAGGTCATTCGACTACCGCACCGTGACGCTGCCGACGCACAACAAGGTCGCGGGCGACACGGACGTACGACGCGCACTCGACGTCGCCGTCGACCGCCGGGCCATGGTCGACAAGATCCTCGACGGCGCGGGCAAGCCGGCGTACGGCCCCGTGCCGACCGACAGCCTCTGGTTCGCCAAGGGCACCGAGCGCACGCACGACCTCGCCGAGGCGAAGCGGATCCTCGACGAGGCCGGGTGGAAGCCGGGCGCCGACGGCATCCGCGTCAAGGACGGCGTACGCGCCCGGTTCCCCCTCTGGTACCTCTCCGGCGACAAGCTCCGCCAGGACCACGCCCTCGCGTACGCGTCCGACGCGAAGAAGGCCGGCATCGACATCAAGACCCAGGCCGGCACCTGGGAGGTCATCATGCCGCGCATGAAGCACGACGCGGTGCTCGCGGGCGGCGGCGCGCCCGGCGACCCCGACTTCGACCAGTACACGCTGCTCCAGTCGTCCCTCGCGGGCGACGCCTTCAACAACATGGCGTGGTACGACAACCCCGCCGTCGACAAGGCGCTCAAGAAGGGCCGCGAGAGCGGAGAGACGGCCGACCGCAGGGCCGCGTACGACACCGTCCAGCGCGAACTCGTGAAGAACCCCGGCTACACCTTCCTGACCCACATCGACCACCTGTACGTCGTCGACGACAAGTGGTCCGGGCTCACCACGCAGACCGAGCCGCACGACCACGGCCTGGCATCCGGCCCGTGGTGGAACGTCGAGGACTGGACGCCGAAGAAGTGACACACCTCCACCCGAGCCGGAAGCTTCCCTGGGGGCCGATGGCGAGGATGGCGGGGCGGCGGACCCTGTTCGCCGCCCCCGTCCTGCTGGTCGTGACCTTCGGCGTGTTCGCCGTCGCCGCCGCCTCGCCCTTCGACCCCGTCAAGGCGTACGCGGGCACCGCGGGCCTCACCGCCTCGCAGGAGAACCTCGACCAGCTCCGGGCCAACCTCGGCGTCGACCAGCCGCTCGTCGAACGCTGGTGGCGCTGGCTGACCTCCGCCGTCACCGGAGACCTCGGCGACTCCAGCGTCATGCGTCAGCCCGTCACCGACGTCATCACCGAACGCCTCGGCTGGTCGGTACTGCTCGCCGTCACCGCGTTCCTCGTCGCGATCCTGCTCGGTACGTCGCTGGGCGTACTGGCCGCGAGACGGCCGGGCGGCTGGCTGGACCGCGCGGTCAGCTCGGCGGCGTACACCCTGGAAGCGGCGCCCGCCTTCTGGCTCGGCCTGCTCGCCATGTGGTTCTTCGCGCTGGAGCTCGGTGTGCTGCCGGCGGGCGGACTCACCGACACCGACAGCGACGTGGTGACGTTCGGGCAGGTCGCCACGCACCTGGTGCTGCCGGCGGCCGTTCTCGGCGTCTCGCAGCTTCCCTGGTTCTTCCTCTACGTGCGCCAGGGCGTCGCCGACGCGCTGGACGAGGACCCGGTACGCGGTGCACGCGCGCGGGGGCTGAGCGAGCGCACCGTGCTCCTCGGACACGCCCTGCGCTCGGGAATGCTCCCGACGCTCACGCTCGTCGGCTCGCGGGTGCCCGAACTCATCACCGGGGCGCTGCTCGTGGAGACGGTCTTCAGCTGGCCGGGCATCGCGGCGGCGGCCGTACAGGCGGCGACGTCGGTGGACTTCCCTCTGCTCGCCGCGCTGACGGTGCTGGCCACCGCGGCGGTTCTCGCCGGCAACCTCCTCTCCGACCTGCTGTACGGACTCGCGGACCCGAGGGTGGGCTTCGATGGCTGAACCCGCTTCCGAGGCGGCCGTGTGGCGCTCGCACGGCCGTACCCGCCGCTCCACACGCACGGTCCGCGTCCGTACCTCGGCGGTGATCGTGGTGGCGGTGGTCCTCGCCGTTCTCGTGGTACCGCCGCTGGCCAACCTCGACCAGCAGGCCGTGGACCTGTCGATGAAGCTCCGGGCACCGTCCCCGGCGCACCCCTTCGGCACCGACGACGTCGGCCGCGACCTCCTGCTGCGCTGCGTGTACGGGCTGCGTGTCTCTCTTCTGGTCGGGCTCGTGGCGGCGCTCGTCGCGACGTTCATCGGAACGGCCGTCGGCGCGGCGGCGGCGGCGTTCGGCGGCTGGACGGACCGCGTGGTGATGCGGCTCGTCGACACCTTCTCGTCCGTCCCGCACCTGCTGCTCGGCATCTTCGTCGTCGCGATGTTCCGGCCGGGGGTGTGGCCGGTGATCGTGTCGGTGGCGCTGACGCACTGGCTGTCCACCGCCCGCATCGTCCGCTCGGAGGTGCTGTCGCTGCGCTCGCGGCCGTACATCGACGCGGCGGTCTCGGGCGGTGCGTCGCGGTGGCGGGTCGCCGTACGGCACCTGCTGCCGGGGGTGCTGCCGCAGGCGGGGCTCGCGGCCGTGCTGATGGTGCCGCACGCGATGTGGCACGAATCGGCGCTCTCGTTTCTCGGCCTCGGCATGCCGACGCACCAGGCGAGCCTGGGCAACCTCGTCCAGTCGGCGCGCAGTTCGCTGCTCGCCGGGGACTGGTGGCCGACGCTCTTCCCCGGTCTTCTCCTGATCATACCGACCCTCGCCATCGCGGGCCTGGCCGGCGCCTGGCGGGAGCGAATCAATCCCCGCCGCCGATCGGAGCTGATGCTGTGACGACGCCCCAGAACACCGAGCCGGCCGCCTCCGCGACGACGGAGCGTTCTCGTGTGGCACCCGACGCCGTTCCAGGGAACGCTCGGACGACGGAGCGTTCCCGTGTGGCACCCGACGCCGTTCCAGGGAACGCTCACCAGGGGCGCGGAGACGGTGCTGCTTCGGAGCGTTCCATGGAGCCCTCCGCAGGCGTTCCCGGGAACGCCCGTAACACCGTGTACGCCCCCGGCCGGTCCGCGCCGGAAGGAAGCCCCCGGACGCCCCTGCTGTCCGTGCGGGGGCTCTCCGTGCGGTTCCGGATGCGGGGGGGACGGCACATCGCCGCCGTCACCGACGCGGACTTCGACCTGGCGCGGGGAGAATGCCTAGCCCTCGTGGGCGAGAGCGGGTGCGGCAAGTCGGTGCTCGCCTCCGCCCTGCTCGGGCTGCTCCCGGGCAACGCGCAGACAGCGGGTTCCGCGCTCCTCGGGGACGTCGACCTCCTCACCGCCGACGAACGCACCCTGGCGCGTACGGTGCGGGGCCGCCGTATCGGACTCGTGCCGCAGAGTCCCGCCGCCCACCTCACGCCCGTACGGACCGTCGGAACGCAGCTCCAAGAGACGCTGCGCGAGCTGACGGGTACGCGAAAGCAGGACCTGCGCGGGGCGGCCCACGCGGCGGCCGAGCGGGCCGCGTTCCCGCTGGACCACCTCGACCGCTACCCCCACGAGCTGTCCGGCGGACTCGCGCAACGCGCCGCGACGGCGCTCGCCCTCGTCGGTGACGCGCCACTGCTGCTCGCGGACGAGCCGACCACCGGCCTCGACCGCGACCTCGTCGACCGCACCGTCGACGAGCTGCGCCGGCACGTCGACGAGGGGCACGCCCTGCTGATGATCACCCACGATCTCGCGGCCGCCGAGCGCGTCGCCGACCGCGTCGCGGTGATGTACGCGGGACGGATCGTCGAACTCGCGGACGCCGCCCGCTTCTTCGGAGCGCCCGGTCCCAGGCACCCCTACGCGCGGGGCCTGCTGAACGCCCTTCCCGAGCGCGCTTTCACACCGATCCCCGGCATGCCGCCCGAGCTGGGCGACCTGCCCACGGGGTGTGCCTTCGCCGCCCGCTGTACGCACGCCACCGACGCCTGCGCCGTACAGCCGCACTTCACCGGCGGCGCCGCCTGCCACCACCCGACCGCCGAGGAGCGTGCCCGTGCTTGAACTCGACGCCGTCACCGCGGGCTACGAGCGCGGGAAGCCGGTCGTACGCGACGCGCACCTCGTCGTCGCGCCGGGTGAGGCGGTCGGACTGCTCGGACCGAGCGGCTGCGGCAAATCGACGCTCGCCCGGGTCGCCGCGCTGCTGCACCGCCCCGACGCCGGCACCGTCACCCTCGACGGCCGCCCCGTCACGGGCTGGCGTCACCGGGCCCCGCGCGAACAGCGCACCGCGATCGGTGTGGTCTTCCAGCAGCCCCGGCTGTCCGCCGACCCCCGGCTGAGCCTGCGCGACCTGATCGCCGAACCGCTGCGCGCCACCGGACGGCGTGCCGAAGCGGCCACCGCCGTGCGCGAACTGTCCCGCACCGTGGGCCTCGGCGACGACCTCCTCGGCCGGCGCCCGCACGAGGTGAGCGACGGCCAGCTCCAACGCGCCTGCCTGGCGCGCGCCCTGGTACTGCGGCCGCGCTGGCTGGTGTGCGACGAGATGACGGCGATGCTGGACGCGTCGACGACGGCGGCCCTGGTCGCGGTGGTGGAGGAGTACCGGCTCGAGCACGGCGCCGGCCTGCTGGCCGTCGGCCACGACCGCGTCCTCCTGGAGCGCTGGTGCGACCGCACGGTCCGCTGGGAGGACGTCGCGGCCGCCTGAGCCGGACCGAGGGAACCACGGGGACTCCGGCAGCCCCCCCACGCGGCGTCATGCGTGCGCGCAGGCCCCTGAACCCCTGGCGACGGATGGCCGAACTCTTGTCCGGGCCCTGCCTCTTGACGGTGTACGGAGCGGATACTCGCCGGAGTCCCGAACGCCCCGTACACCACCGGAGGCACCATGGCCGTCGCCGCGCCCACCCGTCGCAGAGCCGTCACCACGCTCGCCGCCGCCCTCGCGGGAACCGTCGCCGTTCCCGCGTACGCCCGGGCCGCCGAGCGGAAGCCCGGGCCGAGCCCGCTGCGCCGTGCCCACGCGCACAACGACTACGAGCACGAGCGTCCCCTCCTCGACGCGCTCTCCCACGGCTTCACAAGCGTCGAGGCGGACATCTTCCTCGTCGACGGACAACTCCTCGTCGCCCACGACCCGGTCGACCTCGACCCCTCCCGCACCCTCGAATCGCTCTACCTGGCCCCGCTCGCGGCCCGTGTCAGGGCCAACCACGGCTCCGTGTACCGCGGACACCGGCGTCCGGTGCAGCTGCTCATCGACATCAAGAACGACGGCGCCGCTGCCTACCTCGAACTTCACCGCCAGCTGCGCCGCCACCGCCACATGCTGAGCACGTACACGCACGGCCGTGCACGCCCCGGCGCGGTCACCCCCGTCGTCTCCGGCGACCGTGCCGCCCGTGTCCCCATGGAGGCCCAGCGGACGCGTTACGCCTTCTACGACGG
Source organism: Streptomyces agglomeratus (assembly GCF_001746415.1). Taxonomy (NCBI): domain Bacteria; kingdom Bacillati; phylum Actinomycetota; class Actinomycetes; order Kitasatosporales; family Streptomycetaceae; genus Streptomyces; species Streptomyces agglomeratus. The sequence continues at coordinate 1,069,145 of NZ_MEHJ01000001.1, read as the reverse complement.
GCGGCTCGACGACCTCGGCGCCGCGGACCCCGCCCCCGCCTCCCTCATCCCGCTGATCAGCGGCAACTGGACGCACAGCTTCACCTGGCAGGGCACCGGGCCGTTCCCCGAGGCCGAACGGACGAAACTGCGCGCCATCGTCTCAACAGCCCACCGGCGCCGGCAGCGCGTCCGGTTCTGGGCCACGCCCGACCTGCCGGGGCCGGCGCGGGACGCCGTCTGGAGCGAACTGCTCGCCGCGGACGTGGACCACATCAACACCGACGACCTCGCCGGCCTGGAGCGTTTCCTCCGTACCCGCCACAGGCACGACACGTAACCGGTCATCACACCCAGTCAACACCCGTACGGCGGACACTTCTTCCGCCCGGATGGGCCCTCCGCTACGCCAGACTGACGGCCGAATGCCGCAATCCAGGCGCGGCGGAGGAGGTTGACCATGGCCATTTCGATCTCGTTGGTGCTGCTGCTGCTCATTCTCGCGGTGATCTTCCTGCGCAACGGGGGACTGAAGGTCTCCCACGCACTGGTCTGCGCCCTGCTCGGCTTCTTCCTGGCCGGTACGAGCATGGGGCCGACTATCCAGAACGGGATCGCCGCCACCGCCGACGTGGTCGGCGACATCCGGCCCTGACGACCGCCTCCGCGCGCCGCGACATTGCGCGCGGATGACGGGACCGTCACGCCGATGGCGGGGTGATGAAACCGGGCGGCTTTCCATGGACACTTCGAGGGGCCGGCTCTAGCGTCTGGCGGCGGCGCGACCAGCCCCCGTCGAAGGAGCCCGATGTCCCGGTCCTACAGAGCGCACGCCCGCGTCCTGGCCCTCGCTCTCGCCCTCGTCGTCCCGGCGGTCCTGCCGGCCGGCGCCGTCAACGCCGAGGAGATACCCAAGGCGCCCGGTCACCGGCTCGTCAGCTCGTACGAGGGCGAGCCGGCGACCGCGCGGCCGGTTCCCGGCGACGCACCTCCTCAGCACCCCCACCTCGCCCCGAACGGCCGCAGTGGCATGCACGCCGACGCGGCGGGCAGCGGCACCCACCCGTACCCGGGCCCCCTGGGACGCGACCCGCGGGTCACCAGTGAACGGATCGCCGCACTGGGCGGCGAGTGCGCGACCGCCACCTTCGACGCGGCGGGCCGCCTGATCACCGTCTGCGGCACCTTCCAGGGCTTCCTGCTCAAACTGCTGCACCCGCGAACGCTCGCCACCCTCGCCGAGTACAAGCTGCCGCAGCGTTCGTCGACGGTGGAGGCCATCACCCGGCTCGACTTCGAGAAGATCTTCAAGGACACCTCCGGCGGTGCGTACTTCTACCTCGACGACCAGGACCGGGTGGTGCTCGCCGACTCGCGCCAGCACGTGCTCCTGATCGCGCAGGAGCGGACGGCTGACGGTGGCCGGCGCTTCGTCGTCGAGGACGACTGGGACCTCACCGCGCACGTCCCGCACGACTGCGTGACGTGGACGAACCTCCGCCCCAGCGGGACGTGCGACCCCGTGACCTCCGTCATGCCCGACTGGCAGGGGCGCATCTGGTGGGTGACCCGGCTCGGCCTCGTCGGCACGGTCGACCCCCGGACGTCCCGAATCCGCGCGATCCGGCTGGAAGGGGAGGAGATCCAGAACTCCTTCTCGGTCGCCGAGGACGGCGTCTCGATCGTCTCCGACCACGCCCTCTACAGCTTCCGCGCGGACGCCGACGGCACACCCCGGGTGCAGTGGCGTCAGACGTACGACCGGGGAACGGGCACCAAACCGGGCTCCGTCAACCAGGGATCGGGCACCACGCCCGACCTGTTCGGCGACGGCTACGTAGCGATCACGGACAACGCCGACGACCGGATGAACGTCCTCGTCTACCGGCGCGGAACGAACGTTCCCGGGAACGACCGGCTGGTCTGCAAGGTGCCGGTCTTCGCCGCGGGCAAGTCCACCACCGACAACTCCCTCATCAGCTGGGGCAACAGCCTGGTCGTCGAGAACAATTACGGATACGAGAACCCGTCCTCGCTGCTCCTCGGCCGCAGCGTCACGGGCGGCGCCACGCGCATCGACGTACGCGAGAACGGCAGCGGCTGCGACACCGTCTGGGAGAGCGGCGTACGGTCGCCGTCCACCGTTCCCAAGCTCTCCACCGCGAACGGACTGCTCTACTTCTACGCGAAGGAGCCGAACGCCCTCGGCATCGACGCCTGGTACCTGACAGCCGTCGACTTCCGTACGGGAAAGACCCGCTGGCGGCAGCTCACCGGCACGGGCCCGGCGTACGACAACAACTGGGCGCCCGTCACCATCGGCCCCGACGGAACCGCGTACGTCGGCGTCTTCAACGGCATCGTCGCGGTGCGCGACGGGGACCGGGACTGACGCGCACGGCACCCGGCCACCGCCCCCGCCGCCGGCCGCCTCACGGACGGCCGGCGGCGGCCGGCCGTCCGGCAGGGGCTGCTCGGTCCAGATGACCTTGCCGTCCCCGGTGTACCGGGTTCCCCAGCGGTCGGCGAACTGCGCGACGAGAAAGAGGCCGCGGCCCCCCTCGTCCGTGTTCGCCGCCTGGCGCAGGTGCGGCGAGGTGCTGCTGCCGTCCGAGACCTCGCAGATCAGGCTGCGGTCCCGGATCAGCCGTACCCGGATCGGCCCGGCCGCGTAGCGAATGGCGTTGGTGACCAGCTCGCTGAGGATCAGCTCGGTGGTGAACGCCTCCTCCGCCAGGTCCCATTCGGTCAGCTTGGCCGTCACCGCCGCCCGCACCCGTGCCACGGCCGACGGATCGGGCGGCACGTCCCAGTCGGCCACCCGGCTCGAGTCCAGGACGCGGGTACGGCTGACGAGCAGGGCGATGTCGTCGCGCTGCCGCTCGGGCAGCATCGCGGCGAGCACCTCCTCGCACGTCTCCTCCGGCGTCCGGCCGGCGTGGTCGTCGAGCGTACGCCGCAGGAGCGCCAGCCCCTCGTCGATGTCGCGGTCCCGGTCCTCGACGAGCCCGTCGGTGTAGAGGACCAGACGGCTGTCCTCGGGGAGCTTCACGTCCAGCGTCTCGAAGGGCAGCCCGCCGAGTCCGAGCGGCGGGCCCCCCGGCACGTTCGCGAAGACCGTCGTACCGTCCGGACGGACGATCGCCGGCTGGAGGTGGCCGGCCCGCGCCATGGTGCAGTGCCCGCTGACCGGATCGTAGATCGCGTACAGACAGGTGGCTCCGGTGACGCCCGCGTCCGCGTTGTCGCCGGTCTCGTCCTGGTCGATACGGGCGACCAGTTCGTCGAGGTGCCACAGGAGTTCGTCGGGCGGCAGGTCCAGGGTGGAGAAGTTGTGGACGGCGGTACGCAGCCGCCCCATCGTGGCGGCCGCGTGGAGCCCGTGCCCCACGACGTCGCCCACGACGAGCGCCACGCGGGCGCCCGGCAGCGGGATGATGTCGAACCAGTCCCCGCCGACGCCGCCGAGCCCGCCGAGGCCCGCCTGGGCGGGCAGATAGCGGAAGGCCACGTCGACGGCGTTCTGTTCCGGCAGGCCGCGGGGCAGCAGACTGCGCTGGAGCGTCACCGCCATGGTGTGCTCGCGCGTGTAGCGGCGGGCGTTGTCGACGCTCACCGCTGCGCGGGCCACCAGTTCCTCGGCGACGGACAGGTCCTCCTCCTCGAAGGGCTCCGGCTTCTGGGAGCGCCAGAAGATGGCCAGGCCGAGAATGACGCCCCGGGCGCGCAGCGGCACCGCGATCATCGAGTGGATGCCGTGCTCGACGAGCCGACGGGCCCGCTCCGGGTCCTGCTCCTGCCAGCCGGTGAAGCCGGCGAGGTGTGCCTGGAGGACCGCCTCACCCTTGCCGAGGCTGAACCCGACCGGCGTGGACGGCACGAACCGGATCGTTTTTCCGAGCGGGTAGAGCGACGTCTCCGCGCTCAGGCCGCTGAACGCCACCCGGCGCAGGTCGACCCCCGTGCTGCTGGTGGCGGTCGGCTCCTCGCTGCGCAGTACGGCCTCCACCAGGTCGACGGTGGCGTAGTCGGCGAAACGGGCGGCGGCGAACTCCGTCAGCTCCTCGCAGGTGCGCACCACATCGAGAGTGGTGCCGATCTCCGTTCCGGCGTCGTACAGCAGCTTCAGGCGCTCCCGCGCCACGTCGGCCTTTCCGGAGAGGGCCCGGAGCTCGGTGGTGTCCCGCAGCGTGGTGACGCTTCCCGGCGGCCCGCCGTGCTGGTCCGTGGTCCGCTGGTTGACGGCGAGCAGGCGGTCCCCGACCGGGTACACCTCGTCGGTCACGTGGTGGCCGGAGGCAAGCAGCCGGGCGGTCCCGGCGTCGAGGCCAAGGTCGCTGACGGGGCGTCCCTCCACGTCGTTCGGCAGACCGAGCAGGCGGCGCGCCTCGTCGTTGGCGAGCAGCAGACGGCCGTCGCCGCCGACGATGAGCACGCCCTCGCGCACGGCGTGCAGAACGGCGTCGTGGTGTTCGTACATCCGGGTCATCTCGGCGGGCCCGAGGCCGCCCGTCTGGCGGCGCAACCGTCGGCTCACCAGGGCCGTCCCGCCCGTGGCCAGGAGCAGTACGGCGGCGGCGGCACCGAACAGCAGCGGGATCTGCTCTTCGACGACGCCGCTGACCTTCTCGATGGTGATACCGGCGGACACCACACCGATGACGGAGCCGTCACGGCCGACGACGGGAACCTGGGCCTGTACGAGGGGACCGATCGTGCCGATGATCTTCTCGGTGACGACGCGGCCCGCCAGCGCGGGCTCCAGATTGCCGACGAACTTCTTCCCGATCCGGTCGGGAAGGGGGTGCGTGTAGCGGGTTCCGTCCCGGTTGAGTACGACGATGAAGTCAACTCCGGAGCGCTTACGGGCTTTCTCGGCCGGACCTTGCAGCTCCGCGGTCGGATCGGGACTCTTCAGGTCCTCCTCGATACCGGGTGCGTTGGCGAAGGTCTCGGCGACGGCGACCGACCGGTTGCGGGCCTCTCGTTCGCTGTCGCTCCGGGACTGCAGAACCAGAACCGCCATGGCGCTGGCCACGAGCAGGACGACGATCGCCACCTGGAGGAGAAAGACCTGACCGGCGACAGTTCGCATCCGCAAAACCGAGCGCGGGCGGCCGTTGCGTCCGGCCATGACCTCTTTGTACACCTCCCGCACAAACCGGGCGAACCGCGCGCCGCCGATGCCATGGCTGCTGGTGAGCCGTTCAGGGGTCACATTTAAGCCCGGAAAGGGGCGTGGGGGACAGATGCCCGCCGGTACGGGATCCCGGCGTTGCGCCGGACCGGCGCCCGACGGAGCGGCGACGCGCGGGCAGGAACGTCTATGCGGGCCGAGTGGGCCGCGACGAGGTGCCATGGCCCCGCCATGAAACCGAGGGAAGGGCCGCCTGTGTCTACGTCGTCTACACCGTCTTCACCACGTTCACCGTCTTCGCCGTCCTGGTCGCCGTCGTCGCGGCCCTCGTCTGCGGCGGACTCCGGTCCCGTACGCGTACTGGACGTCTCCACCGCCGCGTACCGGCGGGCGTTCGAGCTGTTCCTGGCCGGTACGGACGAGAAGGCCGTCACCCACGCCCACCTGGCCCGCCTCGTCTCCAGGCTCGCGCGCCGCCGGGTGTTCCTGGACGTCGGCGCGGGGGAGGGGGCGACCACCGCCCATCTCGGGCGGCATTTCGAGCGTGCGGTCGCCCTCGAACCCAGTGCCGCCATGCGGGAGAAGCTGCGTGAGGTGTGCCCGGACGCCGTCGTCGTGGCCGAGCCCGTCGACGGCGTCGACCTCGGGGAGGAAGCGGACCTGGTCCTCCTCTCGCACGTCCTGTACTACCTGCCGGAGGACCGCTGGCTGCCCACGCTCAGTCGCGTACTGCACTGGGTGGCGCCGGGCGGCACGCTGCTGGTCATGTTGCAGAGCCCGGACAACGCGTGCATGCGCATGGTCGAGCACTTCACCGGTACCCGGTTCGATCTGCGTCCTTCCGTCGGCCGGCTCGAAGCGAGGGAACCGGAGAAGGTGGCGGGCTGGTCCCTGGAGACGCTCGATGCGCGGTACCGGACCGACTGTTTCGCCGACGCCGTGGACGTGGCGGAGTTCATGGTCAACGTGCCCGGGCTGCCCGGCCTCGACCCGCTGCCGGCCCGGGCGGACCTCGCCGCGTACGTGGACAGGCACTTCGCCCGGCCGGACGGCACTTACGTGATCGGTCACGCTCACGACGTCCTGTGCGTCCGGCGCGCCGCCACCGCCGCTTAATGACAACGAATGTCATGTGCTAGTTTCACTTTCACCTACCCGCGATCGTCCGCACCGCCCCCGGAGTATCCGTGCACCAGCGCATATCCCTGTCCGCCACCGCCCTGGCGGCGGCCTCGGCCCTGCTCCTGACCGGCTGTTTCGCCCCGGCAGGCGACAGCGCCACCCGCGACGGCGACGGCGACGACGACGGCGGCGGCCGGATACGGCTCGCGATGCTCCAGCCGCCCCGCTCCGGCCTGTCGCCGCTCAGTGACGACGCCTTCAAACTCTCGCGCTGGTCCACCGCCGAGACGCTGATCAGCCTCGACGACGCGGGCGACGCCCGACCGGGGCTGGCCACCGGCTGGGCGCGGAAGTCCGCCACCACCTGGGAGTTCACCGTCCGCGACGGCGTGACCTTCCACGACGGCAGCGAACTCACCGCCGAGGTCGCGGCCCACAGCCTCACTCGCGCCACCAAGGCTTCCCCCAAGCCGCGCATCCTCGACGGCGTGGAACTGACCGCGAAGGCCGACGGCGACAAGGTCGTCGTCACCACCGCGGTCCCCGACCCCCTGGTGCCCCAGCGCCTGTCCTCGCCGCAGCTGGCCGTGCTCGCCAAGAGCGCGTACCGGAAGTCCGGCACGGTGAATCCGGTCGGCACCGGCAGCGGACCGTACGAGCTGGTGAAGGTCGGCGGCACCTCGACCGCCGCGCTCGACCGGTACGACGGCTACTGGGGCAAGAAGGCCAAGGCCGCAGGGATCGATGTCTCCTTCGTACCGGACGGCGCCGCCCGGGCCGCCGCCATCCGCAGCGGCGAGGCCCACATCGCCGAAGCGGTGCCCGTCTCCCAGGCTTCGCTCCTCGACGAGAAGACGATCACCGAGGTGCCGATGCCGCGCACCAACACCCTGTATCTGAACACCAGAAGGGGACCATTCAAGGACGCCGGACTGCGGGCCGCCGCGCGCGAGGCGATCGACGCCCGGGAACTGGTCGAAGGCGTGTACGAGAACCGGGCCGACCGCGCCGAGGGGCTGCTCGGCCCCGCGCTGCCCTGGGCCGCCGAAGGGCGCGCCGCACTGAAGGGGCGTACGAAGGGCGAGGCCCCACACGGGGCGGCCATCACGCTCGCCACCTTCTCCGACCGGGCGGAGCTGCCCGAGGCCGCCTCCGTCCTGCAACAGCAACTGGAGGAAGCGGGCTTCGAGGTGAAGCAGGTCGTACGGGAGTACGCGCACATCGAGGAGGACGCGCTCGCCGGGAAGTTCGACGCGTTCGTCCTGTCGCGGGCCACCGTTCTCGACTCCGGCGACCCGGCGGCGTACATGCAGTCCGACTTCACCTGCGAGGGATCCTTCAACCTCGCCCAGCTGTGCGACAAGAACGTCGACAAGGCCGTGCGGAAGGCCGCGGCCACCGCCGCCGGAGACGCCCGCCGCGCCGCGATCCTGGACGCCGAGGCGGCGGTACTGAGGACCGACGCGGCCATCCCCATGCTGCACGAGCGCGTCGTCCAGGGTGACGCCCCCTCCGTCACCGGCTCCACGAAGGACCCGCGTGAGCGGACCCTCGTCACCGCCGACACCCGTCTGAAGTGACGGCCGTGCCGGTTCCGCGGCGCGCCGGCGTGCTCGTCTCACGCGCCGGCGCCCTCGCCCTGATCGTCGCCGTGGTCGGACTGCTGCCCTGGCTCTCCGGACGCGACCCCGCACTGTCCGTACTGCGTGCCCGCTCCGCCGAACAGGAGCCGACCCAGGAGGCGCTGGACGCCGTACGCCGGGAACTCGGCCTCGGCGCAGGGCCCTTGTCGCTGCTCGGAGACTGGTTCCGCGACGTACTGCGCGGCGACTTCGGACGCTCCTGGGCCAACGGCGCCGAGGTGCTGCCCTCGGTACTGTCCGGCCTCGGTGTTTCCCTGACGCTGATGGCCGTGGCACTGCTGATCGCCTGCGCGCTGTGCGCTCCCACGCTGGTACGGGGGGCACGGGGCACCCTGCGCGGCGACGCCGGAACGGGCGCCCCGGCGGCGGCGCTGGCCGCGCTGCCCGAATTCCTGCTCGCCACACTGCTGCTCGTGGCGCTCTCGGTGTGGCTGGGCTGGTTCCCGCCGTACGGGTGGCAAGGACCCCGGCACCTAGTGCTGCCCGCGCTAGCGCTCGGTATTCCGGCGGGCGGCATCGTGGGCAGGCTGGTCGACGACGCGCTGCCCGCCGTGTTCGAGGAGCGGTGGGCCGGGTTGTGGCGGTCGTCGGGCTGTACGCCCGTCGTCATCGGCCGGGCGGCGCTGCGCCGCGCCGTGCCCGCGGTCCTGCCCCAGCTCGGGCTGGTCGCCGTCGGCCTCACAGGCGGCGCCGTCGCTGTGGAGACGGTCTTCGCGGTGCCCGGCATCGGGCGTACCGCGCTCGGCGCGGCGGAGTCGCAGGATCTGCCGCTGCTCCAGGGCTCCGTTCTGGCCCTCGTACTGCTGGGCCTGGTCGCCGGGGTGCTGACACAGGCAGCCCGGCGCCGGATGCTCGGCCCCGGGCTCCGTGACGCCGCGCTGTCGCTGCCCGCGCCGGGTGAACGGAAGGCGGGGCGGCTGCGGCGTGCGGTGCCGGTCGTCTGCGGACTGACGCTCATGACCGTGATCTGCTGGGGCCTGCTGCTCGATCCGCTGCACGTCGACACGGCGGCCAGGCTCGGCGCTCCTGACCTGACGCATCCGCTGGGCACCGACTCGCTCGGCCGTGACGTACTCGCCCGGGCCGGGCACGGGGCGGCGGCCACGGTGGGCATCGCCGTGCTGGTCTGCGCCAGTTCGTACGTCGTCGCCGTCGCCGCGGGATTCCTGCCGGGCATCGCGGCGGGCGCCGCCGAGACCGCGAACGCGGTGCCGCCGGTGATCGCCGGCATCCTCGTCGCGGCGGTCCTCGGCCCCGGCATCCCCGGCGCCTCCGTCGCGGTCGCCCTCGTCTCGTGGCCGCCGCTCGCCGCGCACGCGGCCGCGCTGGTCCAGGAGACCCGTGCCTCCGCCCACCTCACCGCGCAACGCGCCATCGGCTCCCCGCCGTTGTGGATCCTGACCCGCCACATCCTCCCGGCGGTCGCGGCCCCGGTCGCCCGCCACGCCGTCCTGCGGCTGCCCGGCATCGCTCTGGCTCTGGCGTCGCTGGGGTTCCTCGGCCTGGGCGCCCGGCCACCGGCGCCCGAGTGGGGGCTGACCCTGGCCGAGTCGCTGCCGTACGTGGAGCGCGCGCCCTGGGCCGCGCTGGTGCCCGCGGCGATGCTGTTGCTGCTGGCCGCGATGGCGGTGTCCCTGTCCACCCTCCCCGCGCCGAAGCCGGGGCGGCAACTGATCGCAGGCGTGCGGCGCCGGCTGCCCGGCGGCCGTGCCATCGTCCCGGAAGGAAACCCCGCACGATGAGAGCGACACCGGCGATACCCCCGCGCGCCCCGGAACGGGCTCTGCTCGACGTGCGGGACCTGCACATCACCGTGCGCGGCCTGCACGCCGTGCGCGGGCTGTCGTTCTCGGTGCGGGCGGGCGAGGCGCTCGCCGTCGTCGGCGAATCGGGGGCCGGCAAGTCGCTGACCGCGCGGGCCGTGCTCGGACTGCTGCCGGCCGGCACCGAGGTACGGGGGAGTGTGCGGTTCGACGGCCGCGAGTGGGTGGGGGCGCCGCAGTCGGCGTACCGGGAACTGCGAGGCCGGCGGACGGCCTTCGTACCCCAGGACGCCCTGTCCGTCCTCAGCCCCGTACACACCGTCGGCGATCAACTCGCGCTCGCCGTACGGTCCGTGCGGCACGGCAGCCGGGCGGAGGCCACCCGGGCCGCGGTCGCCGCGCTCGAACAGGTCGGCATCGCGGACGCGGGCCGGCGCGCCCGGGCGTACCCGCACGAATTCTCCGGCGGCATGCGCCAGCGGGCCGTCATCGCGATGGCCGTGATCAACCGGCCGGAACTGATCGTCGCCGACGAACCGACCACCGCCCTCGACCCCACCGTGCAGGACCGGATCCTCCACCTGCTCGGCGACATCAGGAAGGAGACCGGCGCGGCGCTCCTCCTGGTCACCCACGACCTGGGGACCGTCGCCGGGCAGGCCGACAGCGTGCTGGTGATGTACGCGTGCCGGCCGGTGGAATCGGGTCCGGTGACGGAGGTCTTCGAGGACCCCCGCACCCCGTACACCGCGGGCTTGATCGCCTCTGTGCCGCCCGCACGTGCGCCGCGCGGGGCCGGCCGGCGGCTGCCCTCGATCGCTGGCGCCCCGCCCTCCCCCTCGGCGCTGCCGGCGGGCTGCGCCTTCGCCCCCCGCTGCCCGGCCGCCGACGAGATCTGCGGTACGGCCCCGCCCGAGCCGGTCGCCGCCGCGGCCGGACGAACGGCCGCGTGCCACCGCCTGGGCGCACTGCCCGTGCCCCTCACCCGGCTGTTCGAGGAGAGCGCGGCATGATTCCACTTCTGGCGGTGCGGGACCTGACGGTGCGCTATCCGGGGCGGGGGCGGCGGGGTGAGCCGGTGCGGGCCGTGGACCGGGTGTCGTTCGAGGTCGGCGCCGGCCAGACGCTGGCTCTCGTGGGGGAGTCGGGCTCGGGAAAGTCGAGTACCGCCGCGGCGGTACTGATGCTCCGCCGCCCCGAGGCGGGCTCGGTCCGTTTCGAGGGGCGGGAGCTGACGACGCTGGGCGAGCCCGCACTGCGGGCCCTGCGCCCCGCGTTCCAGCCCGTCTTCCAGGACCCGTACGGATCGCTCAGCCCCCGCCTGCGCGTACGGGACGCCATCGCCGAACCCCTGCGGGTACAGGGCCGCTGGGACCCGGCGACCGGCCCGGCCAGGGTCGCGGAACTGCTCGGACTCGTCGGCCTCGACGGTTCCCTGGGCGCCCGGCTGCCGAGGGAACTGTCCGGCGGCCAGTGCCAGCGGGTGGGCATCGCCCGCGCGCTGGCCTGCGACCCCAAGGTGCTGGTGCTCGACGAACCGGTCTCGGCGCTCGACCCTTCGGTGCGGGCCGGGGTGATGAATCTGCTGACCGGGCTCCAGGACGAGCTGGGTCTCGGCTGTCTCCTCATCTCCCACGACCTCGCGCTCGTACGGCATGTGGCGCATCGCGTCGCGGTGATGCACCGGGGCCGGATCGTGGAGCAGGGCGCGGTCGCGGACGTGTGCGAGACGCCCTCGCACGCCCGCACGCGCGAGCTGCTGTCCGCCGTGCCCGGCCTCGGCGCCGTCCGATGACCGGCACCGGGCCCGCCGCCCCGGCCGCCGGCCTGCTGCGCGGGCTGCCGCCGCTGCCACGGCTGCTGATCGGCACCCAGTTCGCGTTCAACATCGGCTTCTTCGCCGTACTTCCCTTCCTCACCGCCCACTTGGGCGGCACGCTGGCGCTCGCCGGCTGGCTGGTGGGGCTGGTCCTCGGCCTGCGCACCTTCAGCCAGCAGGGCCTCTTCGTGGTCGGCGGGACCCTCACCGACCGCTTCGGCCCGCGTCCGGTGGTCCTCGCCGGCTGCGCGCTGCGGGTGGCGGGCTTCACCTGGCTGGGGTTCGCCCAGGACACCTGGGCGGTGATCGGCTCGGTGCTGCTGGTGGGCTTCGCGGCGGCGCTGTTTTCGCCCGCCGTGGAGACGGAGACCGTACGGCAGGCCGTACTGCACGAGGCGGCGACCGGTGTCGCGCGCACCCGCGTACTGGCCCTCTTCAACGCGGCCGGGCAGGCGGGCGCACTGCTCGGGCCGCCGCTGGGGGCTGCCCTGCTCCCCATCGGCTTCCGAGCCGCCTGCCTGGCCGGGGCCGGCGTCTTCGTCGTGGTGTTCCTGGGGCACCTGCGGCTCATGCCCTGCACGCCCGCGAAGTCACCGGCCGACACGCTCGCTTCGGCTCCGGGCGGCGCCCGGGCGGTGCTGCGCAACCGCCGTTTCCTGGCGCTGTGCGCCGCGTACGGCGGCTATCTGATCGTATACAACCAGTTGTATCTGGCCCTCCCTCAGGAGGTCGAGCGGGCCACCGGCGGGCAGGCCGCGCTCGGCTGGCTCTTCACGCTCTCCTCCGTGCTGGTGATCGCCGGTCAGCTCCCCGTCTCCCGCTGGGCGGCACGGCGGCTGTCGCCGCGTACGGCGATGCTGCTGGGCCTGCTGCTGATGGCGGCCGGCTCGCTGGCTGCGGCCGCGCTGCTGCCGGTGCGGGCGTTCGGCGGGCTCGGTCCCTCGCTGGTCTTCGTCGTCCTGCTGTCCGTGGGGCAGATGCTGGTGGTCCCGGCCGCCAGGGCCTGGGTGCCCGATCTGACCGACGGGCATCTCGGACTGGGCGTGGGCGCCCTGTCGTCCTCGGCCGGACTGCTGGTGCTCGTGGGCAGCGCCCCGCTCGGCGCCCTCTTCGGCCGGGGCGGGGTGCTGCCCTGGCTGGCCCTCGCCGCGGTGCCGGCGGCGGCCGCGCTGTGTCTGCCCGGCCGGAGCGGGCCGATGCGCCCGGGATTTTCGAAAGTGGGTGCGAGTACCGCCGGTAACCCTCGCTGAACTCCTTTCCTGGGTGAATGAAGATCACTCGATCTCCTTGTTTCTCATGAGTCACTTGTGCGAGGGTGAACTCCCTCAACAGAGGCATTGGTCCAAGCCATTCACTCCTCAGGGAATTCCGCACCGGCTGACCTGATAAGCGCCTCAGTGACGATTTCCCCGTGCTGGGCCGCCTTTCTGCTGAGCGGAAACTCTGTGTTCCATCCATCCGGTGCCCTGGAAGGAATCAGTTCCGTGTACACCCCCCACCCCCCTCGACCGTCCTACCCCCCCAGTGCCGGTGCGGCTCCCCTGGAGTCGGACGAGAGCCTCACCGCCCAACTGGCGGGCCGTGCACAGGGCGAGGCCGCCCGTCCGCTCGCCCTGCTGCTCGCGCGGCACTGGCAGCCGACGTACGACTACGCGGTCATCTGCCTCGGCTCTCCCGGGAAGGCGGCCTCGATGGCGGCCACCGCGACCTTCCGTCAGGTGCTGGAAGATCTGCGGCGAAGGGAGTCGGGCGACGCGCTGCGCCCCCGGCTCCTGGTCGCCGTAAGGGAAACCGTCACGGCCTGGTCCGGCGACAACTGCGTATCCGCTGTTCTGCCGGAACTGGGGAAATCCTCCGGTGCGCGCGGCATGCGGATCGCCCAGTCCAACCCGCCCGGAAATCGTGTGCTCGCCGAGCGGTCTTTCCGTGCCCTCCCGGGGGCCGCCCAGTGTCTGCTGTGGCACACCGAGGTCGAAGCCGAGCCCATATCCGTACCGGCCGGTCTGCTCGGCATGGATGCCGGCACCGCGACCGCCGTGCTGGAGCAGGCGCGGGAGCAATTCCGGGCCGGCTGTGTGCGCGCCCACAGAGATCTCGCCCCGGCCGCCGAATGCCGGTTCTACAACCGCCTGCTGGACATACCGATCCGCCGCGGCGGCGCCTTGCTGCCCGATGTCCGCAAGCACGTACTGGAGTGCCGGTACTGCCGGCACGCCGCCGAACAACTCGGGCTCTGCCGCAGCGGTCCGGGTGTTCTGCTCAGCGAAGCGGTACTGGGCTGGGGCGCCAGGCGCTACCTCGACTCGCGACCGGGCCGCGGTGCGCAGCGGACGCGGGCCGGCGACCCGGGCGGCCGCCGCCCGGAGGGCGGACGCCACCGGCTGCTGTCCCGTACGAACGCGACGGGCGGGCGCCTCACGCCGTCGCGGCTGCCTTCGAAGTCCGTCGGGGCGGGGGCCGGGCTCGTCGCGGCCGCCGTACTCGCGACCCTTCTCGTCGTCGGCCTCTCCTCGGGCGACGGCCGTGGCGCCGGGGGCGCGGCCTCCACGGGCCCGACCGGCGGCCAGGTGGAGCCGTCCGGCCCGGGCTCCCTCGTCCCGTCGGCCGTACCGCCGGCCGCCTCGGCGGGCTTCCCGGGCGTCTTCGGCCATGCCAGGCTGCGCAACGCGGGGTCGGATCTGTGCCTCGACATCCGCGGCGGCGACGCGAGGCCCGGAGCCGGTACGGCGATGAGCGACTGCTCCGCCGGGAAGAACCAGCAGTGGTCGTACGGGACCGACGGTCTGCTCCGGAGTTTCGCGGACCCCGAACTGTGCCTCGACTCCCGCGCGGGCGACGGCATGGTCACCCTCGCCGGATGCGCGGGCACCAAGGAGCGGGACGTCGACGGCCTGCGCTACGACCTCACCGTGCAGGGCCAGTTGCTGCCCCGCCGGCGTGACGGACTCGCCGTGGTACCCGCGTCCCCGGAGAAGGGCGCGGACGTGGTGGTGAAGGTCCGTAACGGCTCCGTCGGGCAGAAATGGGTGCTCGACTCCTCGACGGCCGCGCCACGGGCGGGTGCCGGAACCGGCGACCCCTCGGCGAAGTCCGCCTCGGACGTGCCGCCGGAACGCGGGCCGGGAAGGGCCCTGCCGCCGGAGCGGAAGGCCGGATGAGGCAGGCATGCGCAGACGTCTCTCCTGGTGTGTGCGTGGGGGAGCTCGACGGACGAGCAGGGAACCAGTGGGAGCGCTCCCAAAGTTGCTCGACGACAGAAGAGTGTCAAGAGCTTCCGCGTGAATCACGGTGTCGAATTAATTCGACAGTGTGTTTTCGAAAAAGCTCGTGACCCTTTCTGTTCCCCACGGCTACTCGGTGCTAGCTTCCAGAACACCAGTGGGAGCGATTCCGTCAGTTGATCCCGACCGACAAGGAGTCGCTCATGCGACACACCATGACCTCCCGCGCCACCACACCGTCCCGAAGGCGCGCCGCCCTGATCACGGCCTGTGCCGTGATCGCGGCGGCCGGCGGGACCGCCGCCACCCTGAGCACGCCGGCCGGCGCCGCCGCTCCCGGCTGCACCGTCGACTACAAGGTCACCAACCAGTGGAGCACCGGCTTCGGAGCCGCCGTCACGGTCACCAACACCGGTGACGCGGTGAACGGCTGGAAGCTGGAGTGGTCCTACGCCGGGAACCAGCGGGTCACCCAGGGCTGGAACGCCGACATCACCCAGTCCGGGGCCGCCGTCACCGCCAAGAGCCTCTCGTACAACGGCACCCTGGCCACCGGAGCCTCCGCCGGCTTCGGCTTCAACGCCTCGTACAGCGGCAGCAACGCCTTACCGGCGACGTTCAAACTCAACGGCGTGACCTGCAACGCCGGTCCGACCGACCCGACCGATCCCACCGACCCGCCGGACCCGACCGACCCGCCCGGCGGCCGCGTGGACAACCCGTACGCCGGTGCCAAGGTGTACGTGAACCCCGAATGGTCCGCCAAGGCCGCGGCCGAGCCGGGCGGCAGCAGAATCGCCGGCCAGCCGACCGGAGTCTGGCTGGACAGGACCGCCGCCATCGCGGGTGCCAACGGCTCCATGGGGCTGCGCGCCCACCTCGACGAGGCCCTGAGGCAGAAGGGCGCCGGCGAACTCGTCGTCCAGCTGGTCATCTACAACCTGCCGGGCCGCGACTGCGCGGCGCTCGCCTCCAACGGGGAGCTCGGCCCGACCGAGATCGACAAGTACAAGACGCAGTACATCGACCCGATCGCCGCCATACTCGCCGACCCCAAGTACGCGGGCCTGCGGATCGTGAACACCGTCGAGATCGACTCGCTGCCGAACCTGGTCACCAACGTCACGCCCCGCCCGACCGCCACCCCCAACTGCGACACCATGAAGGCCAACGGCAACTACATCAAGGGTGTCGGCTACGCGCTGAACAAGCTGGGAGCGCTCCCGGGGGTCTACAACTACGTGGACGCCGGTCACCACGGCTGGCTCGGCTGGGACGACAACTTCGGGGCCTCCGCCGAACTCTTCAAGCAGGCCGCGACCGCCGAGGGCTCCAGCCTCGCCAAGGTGCACGGTTTCATCGTCAACACGGCCAACTACAGCGCGCTGAAGGAGGACCACTTCACCATCGACGACAGTGTGAACGGGACGTCCGTACGGCAGTCCAAGTGGGTGGACTGGAACCGGTACACCGACGAGCTGTCGTACGCCCAGGCCATGCGGGCCAAGCTCGTCTCGCTCGGCTTCGACTCCGGCCTCGGCATGCTGATCGACACCTCCCGCAACGGCTGGGGCGGCACGGCCAGGCCCACTGCCCCCGGTGCGCGGACCAGTGTCGACACCTATGTCGACGGCGGCCGTTACGACCGGCGCATCCACCTCGGCAACTGGTGCAACCAGTCGGGCGCGGGCCTCGGTGAGCGGCCCCGCTCGGCGCCCGCTGCGGGCATCGACGCGTACGTCTGGATGAAGCCGCCGGGCGAGTCCGACGGGTCGAGCAAGGCGATCCCGAACGACGAGGGCAAGGGCTTCGACCGGATGTGCGACCCGACGTACACCGGCAACCCCCGGAACAACAACAACATGTCGGGCGCGCTGGCGAACGCCCCGGTCTCCGGGCACTGGTTCTCGGCCCAGTTCCAGGAGCTTATGAAGAACGCCCACCCGGCGCTGTAGCGGCGCCTGCGGCGCGGCGAGGCGCCCCCGCACCGCCCGGCCGTGGCCCGGTGGTGCGGGGGCGTCGTCACCTCCCGGCGTACTACCCGCCCGCCGGCCGGAGCCGGCCGGTGGGCGCGGGCGCCCAGTCACCAAGGTAGGTGTCGCGGGTGTGCGCGCGGGCCGCCTCCGCCGTCAGCTGCGGCCGCTCCGCGGGGACGGTGACGCGCGCGCCCGGCCCGGTGTTGCGGTACTCCGCGAAGCGCTGGTCCTGCCACGGGTGGGCGTCGCGCATGTTCGCGTACGGGGCTCCGGCATCGACACCGGGACCCAGCCAGGTGTCCCGTACGACCAGGGAGGGGTGGGCCGCGGGGTCGGAGCTCGGCACCCACGGGCGGGCCAGCTTGTACGCCCGGTCCGGTGCGGCGCTGGTGACGCGGCAGCGGGTGGCGAGGTAGCCGAGCGCGGTGGTCCGCGCCGTCGACGGTGCGAAGACGAAGCCGTACGGGGTGAAACCGACGTCCCGGTCGAGGGTGTGGAAGCGGCAGTGGTCGAAGACGGCGGTGGCCCGGCCGAAGACGAAGTCCACGTCGCCCTCGATGTGGCAATGGGTGTAGTACTGGCGGGCCGTGACGCCGAGCGAGCGCGTATCGGCGTACAGCGTGTCCTGATGGCCGAGGAAGCGGCAGCCGTGGAACGCGCCGCGGTCGCCCAGCACGCGGATCGCGACCGCCTGGGTGCCCGACGTGATGTCGGGGTGTTCGGCGCGCAGCCAGTCGTTGGCGAAGGTGATCCGGCGGGCGGTGAAGCCGTCGGCCTGGACGAGGGTGGTGGCCGAACCACCGGTCCCGTACGGCGTCCCGTCGGGTTTGAGCGTGCCCGCCGCGTTGTCGTACACGATGACCGTGTCGCGGGGATCGGACGACGCCCCGAGGAACGTGAGTCCGGTGCGGTCGGCGGGAACGGTCACTGTCTCGCGGTACGTCGCCGGGGCGAGCACCAGGGTCCAGCCGTCCCCCGTGGTCGCGCCGACCGCGGCGGACACGGTGGTGTGGTCCCCGCGCCCGTACGGATCGACGTAACGGGTGCGCGGGCCTAGCCGCCGGGCGGGGGAGCCGTACGGGCCGAACGGGCGCGGTGCGGCGGACGCGGGCCCGGCGCCGGCGAGGGGGAGCGCGGCACCGAGGCCGATGGAGGCGGCGGCGAGGAGGGCGGTGCGGCGGGTGGGATGGGGTGGGGGCATGCGGGGCTCCTTGGCGGGAGGGGGAGGTTCGGCCGGGTCGCCGCTCGTGGCGGTCAGCGCCGGTGGGGCGCGCCCGCCCGGCCCGTGACCAGGGCCGGAACGACTCGCGGGCTGTCGACGCGGGTGCGCAGCACCGGGGTCCAGCCCGCGCCCGCACGCAGCGGGTTGGCGGGGTTGGCGGCATTGTGGGCGGCCAGCAGATCCACCGGAGCGCCGTTGACGTAGTTGTGCCGCGTGGTGACCGGGGCGTCCTTCCACTTCTTCAGGATCTTCGCCGCGCCCACCCCGTCCGGCAGCGCGAAGGTGTTCTTCTCCGCCACCAGCTGGGACTCGATCCCGATGCCGAAGGAGTACGCGTACCCGTGCTGTGCGACCACGAAATGGTTGTTGTACGCGTCGACCCGGCCGAACCGCACGCGCGGCGCCCGCTCGACCACATCGCGGAAGAGGTTGTGGTGCAGGGTGACCCGCAGCTTCCCCCGGTCGGTCGCACCCGCGCCGTCGCTGTTGCCGATCATCAGGGTCTTGTCGTGGTCGGTGAAGGCGTTCCAGGACACGGTGACCAGGTCGGCGCCCCTGACGACGTCCAGCTCACCGTCGTGCTGCTGGTACAACTGGCCGTAGTGCAGCGGTTGTCCGCTGTCCGGGCGGCGGCCGTCGGTGAACGTGTTGTGGTCGATCCACACGTGCGTCGAGCCGTGCACCACGAGGTTGTCGTACTCCGAGTTCCAGGCACCGCTGTCCCCGTCCGTGGGGTCCCACTGCGGGAAGCAGTCGAAGGCGTCCTCGAAGGTGATGCCGCGCACCACGACGTTGTCGGTGTCCTTGATCTGGAGGGACCCGCCGAGCACCCGGGCGCCGTGCCCCAGGCCGACGATCGTCGTATTGGCCGGTACGTACGCCCTGACCTGCTCCCCCTGGGCGGCGGCGGAGGCGGCGCGGGCCTCCTCCTGCGGGCCGGAGGGCGGGGCGGTGCCCCAGGTCCTGGGGTCGTACGCCGCCAGGTAGGCGTCCAGGGTGTAACCGCCTACGGCGTAGTCTTCGCAGCTCCTGCCGCCCATGCCGTCGAGCGTGCCGCGCACCTTGACCACCTTGGGCGCGTCCCCGCCGTCCTTGAGCGCCTGCTTGAACTCGTCCCAGGTGGCGACGGTGTACGTGTGCGCCGCGTCGGCCCCGGCGCCGCCCGTGGTGCCGCCGTCGGCCGACGCCCACCCGTCGTTCGCGGGAAGGACATGGGCGCCGCGTACCGGCGACGGGTGCGCTGCCCCGGCCGGGGCGGCCGCGAGCAGGCCGGGCGTCAGCGCGGCGGCGGCCAGGGCCATGAGGCCGGTGCGGGGTGTGGGTCTGCGCATGTTACGACTCCTCGTGCCAGGTCAGCCAGGACTCGGGAATGTCCGCGCTCAGGCGGCGCACCTCGTGCGCGCCGAGCACCTGTTCGCTCCGCAGCGCGCGCGCCGTCATCCGGGCCACCTCGATGGCGCCGGGCGGATGGAAGTGGGTGTTGTCCGATACGCCGTCGGGGTAGTTGGGGGACTCTCCCGGCGCCAGCCAGTGGAAGTACCTCTTGCTCGGCTCGGGCCCCAGCTTCTGCCACAGGGCGAGCGAGAGCGCCGCGATGTCCAGCAGCGGTACGCCGTGCTCCGCCGCCAGCGCCCGCACGGCCCGCGGGTACGCGCCGTGCGTGGCGAGCGCCGTACCGGCCGCGTCGAACCGCCGGCGCTCCACGGACGTCAGCAGCACCGGGCACGCCCCACGGGCCCGCGCCCCGGTGACGTACTGGAGCAGGTGCTCCTGGTAGCTCGTCCACGGTTCGGTGTGGCGGGCGGGGTCCTCACGCTTCTGGTCGTTGTGGCCGAACTGGACGAGCAGGAAGTCGCCCGGCCGGATCGCCTCCAGAATCGGAGCGAGCCTGCCCTCGTCGATGAAGCTCTTCGAACTGCGGCCGTTCACGGCGTGGTTGGCCACCGCCAGGTGCTCGTGCAGGAAGAAGGGAAGTGCCATGCCCCATCCGGTCTCGGGCGCGGCCGAGACGGACTTGCCGGCGGCGGTGGAGTCCCCGGCAACGAAGACGGTGCGCATACGGTGAGCTCGGCTCCTTCGGGATTCCTGAACGCCCGCCACGGCCGGCGCCCCGCCGACCACGGCGAGCGGCAGCGCGGCGGCGGTCGCCGCCAGGGCGCGCCGACGGCTGATCACTTGTTCTGCTGCTTCCACTCGGCCTGCGCCGCGTTCAGCTCACCGGCGAGCTTGTCCAGGAACGCCTCGGGCGTCTGCTTCCCGAGCAGGACCTTCTGGAACTCGGGCTCGTTGCCGGCCTTGGTGATCGAGTTCCAGTCGGGCAGGTAGTACGGCAGTTGCACGATTTTGGTGCTGCCGTCGGTCAGGGACCGTGCGGCGAGCTTCGTCGGCTCGGACTCGCCGATCCACGGGTCCTTCGCCGCCCCGGTGTTCGCCGGGATCGCACCGGCCGCCTCGTTCCACTTGCTGTTCGACGCGTGGGACGCGGCGAACTCGATGAACTTCCACGCGGCGGCCTTGTTCTTGCTCGCCTTGAACAGACCGAGACCGTCCACCGGATTGGACACCTGGACGCGCACGCCACCGGGACCCGTCGGATTCGGTATGCCGGCGAACTTCTCCTCACCCAGCGCCTTCACGTGGTCCTGGTACGAGCCGAGATTGTGGCTCAGCATCCCGATCGTGCCGGAGTCCCACTGGGCGACCATCTTGGCGAAGTCGTTGTTGACGTCGGCCTCGGGCGTCGTCTTCTTGTACAGCCCGACGTACTTCTTCAGCGCCGCGACATTCTTCGGATCGTCGACGGTGGTCTTGTCGCCCTTCCAGAACGTGGTGATGGCCGACTGCCCGTACATCGCGTCCAGCGCCTGCGCCACCGAACCGGCCCCACCGCGGATCGTGTACCCGAAGGCGTTCTTGTCGGCGTCGGTCAGCTTCCCGGCCGCCGTGTAGAACGCGTCCCACGTCGTCGGAGCCGCCAGCCCCGCAGCCTTGAACAGGTCGGTCCGGTACCAGAGCGTGCCGTTGTTCGCGGACGTCGGTACGGAGTACATCTCGTCCCCGCGCCCGCCGGCCGTCCTGACACCCTCGACCATCGACTCCACCAGCTTGCCGTTCAGCGCGGAGTCCTTGATCCGGTCCCCGACCGGCTCCAGCGCGTTCTGCGCGACGATGCCGGAGAGGTACGCGGTGCCCACGCCTCCCACGTCCGGCAGACCACCGCCCGCGATAGCGGTGTCGTACTTCGACTGCACGTCGGTGATGGGGATGGGGACGTACTTGACCTCGATGTCCTTGTTCGCGGCCTCGAAGTCCTTGATGATCTCCTTCCACACGGCGGTGCGGGGCCCGCCGTTGTTGTCCCAGAAGGTGATCTCGCCCTTGCCCGACCCCTCGTCACCCGTACTGCCACTGCCGTCGTCCCCGCAGGCGGCGGCGGTCAGCGCCAGCACGCCGGCCATGACGGCCGCGGCGGCGGTACGCCCCCTGCGGCGCCCGGTGGAAGTTCTCATGGGCTGCTCTTCTCTCTCGGTCCGTGTCATTGCGGCTCTCTCCTCGCGCATGGGTGGGGCTTCGGTCAGGCGTTGATACGGAAGTCGCTGAACAGGGCCGTGCCGGCGGGCTTCGTCCCGGGCGGAGCGGTGGCGAACAGTGCGAGCTGCGCCCCGACCCAGCGCCACGGCACGGCCGCGAAGACCTCCCCCGAGGGCCGGAAACCGTCCCCCGTGTCGGCGGAGAACCGGCAGCGTGCTCCGGCCGAGACCTCGATCCGCAGGCGCACCCGGCCCGTGCCGGGCACCGGCCGGCTGTAGGCCGCGTCGCGTTCCCTCTCGGCCACCTCCTCGGCGTACCGGTGCACCAGCCGTACGCCGCCGTCGGCTCCCCGTTCCAGGCCGATCCAGGAGAAGGCGTCGCCCAGCACGGCGAACCCGGCCTTCGCCCCCACCGCCCGGCTCCTGAGCGCCAGTCCGACCGTCGCGGTGAACTCCGGTGCCGGAAACCGCTGCACCAGCACGTTCGCCACCCGGCGCAGATCGTGCGCGTCGGCCGTCCGCACGCAGGTCGCCGACAGCCCGTCCCCGGAGTGCGGCACGGTCCAGCCGGCTCCCGGTCCGGCCGTCCACTGCCACTGCCGTCCGTGGCGCCCGCCGGGGAAGCTGTCGTCGGTGACCGGGGCGGTGACGGGCTGCGCGGGCAGATCCGGCTTCGGATGTACGGACACGGGTTCCCCCGCCTCGCCCATCACCGGCCACCCCGCCTCGTCCCAGCGCATCGGCTGGAGGTGCACCACACGCCCGTACGCGCCGCGCGACTGGAAGTGCAGGAACCAGTCCTGTCCGGTCTGGGTGCGCACCCAGCCGCCCTGGTGCGGGCCGTTGACGTCGGTGCGCCCCTGCCGCAGGACGGTTTTCTCCTCGTACGGGCCGAAGAACTCCCGCGACCGCAGTGCCCCCTGCCACCCGGTCTCGACCCCGCCGGCCGGAGCGAAGATCCAGAACCAGCCGTCGTGGCGGTACAGCTTGGGGCCTTCGAGGGTGAACCAGCCGGGGATCCGGTCACCGTCGACGATCACCTTGCCCTCGTCGAGCAGGGTGCGCCCGTCGGGACTCATCCGGTGGCCGGTCAGCCGGTTCTTCACCCCGGAGCGGGACTTGGCCCAGGCGTGCACGAGGTACGCCTCGCCGCTCTCCTCGTCCCAGAGCGGGCAGGGGTCGATCAGTCCCTTTCCCGCCTTCAGTAGATGCGGTTTCGTCCAGGGCCCCCGGATGTCCCGCGCGCTGATCAGGTGGATGCCGCGATCCGGGTCGCCCCAGAAGATCCAGAACCGGCCGCCGCTGTACCGCAGCGACGGCGCCCACACCCCGCAGTCGTGGCGCGGGCCGCCGGACCCACCCGTCGGCTCCTCCAGGGCGTGCCCGATCAGCGACCAGTTGACGAGATCGCGCGAGTGCAGCAGCGGCAGACCCGGCACGCGGCCGAAGCTGGAAGCCGTGAGGTAGTAGTCCTCGCCGACCCGCACCACGTCCGGATCGGACCAGTCGCCGGCGAGCACCGGATTGCGGTACGTGCCGTCCCCGAGGTCGGCGGTCCACGCCCGGCTCACGCGCCCACCGCCTTGCGGACGTACGCCGCCGAGGCCGCCCGGTCCAGGACGCTGTCCGCCACGACCGTGACCACGCGGCGTACGACCGTCTCCCCGGCGGCGACGGGCAGCCGGTCCGCCCAGGCGAGCGCCGAACCGACCCCGGGATACTCCCCGGTCCGTACGAACCACGGATCGCGGCGCGTCCGCGCGGTCGCCCCGGCGAACACCAGCGTCCAGCCGTCGCCCGCCAGGCCCAGCCAGTCGGCCGTACGCCCGTGCACCGCCTCCTCGCCCTGCCCGGCCGCCGTGAACGCCAGGGGCGCCGCCCGCTGCTTGGGGGCCCGCCAGAAGAACCCGCCGTAGCCCGCCCCCGCCCGGCCGTTGGTGGCCGGGCTGCCGATGGACAGGTCGCCGCCCGAGGTGTTGGTCAGCGAGAAGGTGAAGTCCAGCGCCCAGGCCGTGGCATCCAGCGCGGTGGCGGCGACCGTGCGGTGCTCCCGCAGCAGCTCGGTCGTACGCTCCGGGCCGGCCCGCCAGCTCAGTTCCTCGACGAAGCCGTCCGGGTCGCACAGCTTCCACGCCCGGTGCACCTGGACACCGTGGTTGTCGAGCTCCACGGACCCCTGGTCGCGTACGTAGGTCCGCCCGCCCCAGAAGTTGGCGCCCGCCACATCGGGCACGGCGACCCCCGCCCCCAGGTGGTGCCTGTGGTCGTCGGGCATCTCCTCGGTGACCGGCACTCCGCCGAGCGTGGAGACGGGATGAAGGTAGGGGCGCGCCGAGAAGTGGGCCCCGAGCGCGGGAACGAAGGTGTAGCGGCCGACGGAACGTCCCGAACAGCTCAGGGTCAGCGTGGAGTTCACGGTGTACTCACCTCGGTGGCGGACACCCAGGGGGCGCCCAGTTCGGAGAAGAGGGCCAGAGTCTCGGCGCTCGCGGCGACCGCGCCGTCCACACCGGTCACGACCCGGCGCGGGGCCGACGACTCGCCGGGGACGGTGCGCCAGGCGGAAGCGGGCAGTACGACCGGATCGGGAGCGAGCCGGACCGCTTCGACGACCCGCATGAAAGCGCCGGTGTCCTCCGGCGGCACCAGCAGCGGCGCGTCCCCGGCCAGATGGCGGACCAGGTTCTCCAGCAGATCCGTCCTGCCGTGCAGGACCTCCTCCGGGCCGTCCCCCGCGCGCTGCACGAGCACCCGGTCCTGCCGGTACCAGAAGGTGATCCGGCCGAGGTCGCCGTGCACGACCACGTACGGTTCACCCGGCTCCTCGGCGCACAGCGTCGCGGCCACGGTGACCGGCAGCCCGGCCGTCGTGGTGACCCGTACGCAGGAGGTGTCGTCGGACTCGATGTCATGGGCGCGGAACAGCTCCGGCTCGACGCCCGCGACATCCTCCGACCGCGTACTCCCGCCCACGGCGAGAGCGGTGGCGACCGCGTGCGCCAGGGGATTGGTCAGCGCCCCGTCCACCACGTCGACCGCCCCGATGCGGCGGCGCCCCGACCACGGGGCGCGGGTGAAGTAGGCGGTGTCGCGTACCCAGGCCCCGGCCGCGCCGATGCCCAGCAGCTCGCCGATCGCGCCCTGCCCGATCAGCTCGCGGATCGCGGGCACGGCGTGCGAGCCCAGGGACTGGAAGCCGACCTGACAGACGGTGCCGGCCGCCCGTACGCCTTCCGCCATCCGCTCGAACTCGGCGTACGACGGCGCGGGCGGCTTCTCCAGCAACAGGTGCACGCCGCGTGCGGCCGCCGCCAGCGCCAGGTCGGTGTGGGTGTGGATGGGCGTGCACACGATCGCGACGCGGGCGCCCGTGGAGTCGAGCAGCGCGCCGAAGTCGGCGGACTGCTCCGGGCTGCCGAAACCCTCCAGCTCCTGCGCGTCCAGTGGCCGCAGCTCGCATATCCCGGCCAGCCGGGCAAGACCCAGATCTTCCAGACGGCGGATGTTGTACAGATGGGACCGGCCGTGGCCGCGCGCCCCGGCGAGTACGACGGGCAGGCTCGTGCGGCTCATCCCTTCACCGCCCCCGAGCTGAAACCGGTGATCAGCCACTTCTGGATGAAGGCGAACACGATCACGACCGGCACCGCGGCGATGACCCCGCCCGCAGCCAGCGCGCCCAGGTCCACGCTGTCCGCGCCGATCAGGGTGTTGAGGCCGACGGGGATCGTCTGCTTGTCCTGCTCGCTGAGGAACATCAGCGCGAACAGGAAGTGGTTCCAGCTGTGCACGAAGGCGAACGAGCCCACGGCGATCAGACCGGGCCGCAGCAGCGGCAGCACCACGGCGCAGAACGCCCGGAAGCGCGAACAGCCGTCCACCCAGGCGGCCTCCTCCAGCGTGACCGGCACGTTCTTGATGAAACCGCTGATGAGGATGATGGACAGCGGCAGCTGGAAGACCGTCTCCGCGATGATCACGCTGCCCAGCGAATTGATCATCTGGAGGTTCTTGAAGATCTCGAAGAGCGGTACGAGCATCAGCGCGCCCGGGATGAACTGCGAGCACAGCAGCGCCAGCATGAACCCGCTCTTGATCCGGAACTCGAACCGGGCCAGGGCGTAGCCTCCCGCCAGCGCGATCCCCGTCGTCATCACCAGCGTGGCAACCCCGACGATCATGCTGTTCTGGAAGAACATCCCGAAGCTGCGCTCGTTCCAGACCTTGCCGAAGTGCTCGAAGGTCAGCGGCCAGGGCACCAGGGCGGTGGACCCGGCGGGCCGCAGCGCGAAGAGCAGCATCCAGTAGAAGGGGACGAGAGTGAAGAGCAGGTAGAGGGCGAGCGGCAGGTAGATCTGCCAGCGGGGTACGTCGTCGAAGGCCCGCTCGCGTCGCGGCCCTCGGCCGGGTATGCCCCGGCGGGGTGGCGCGGGGGAGCCGGTGGTGGCGGAAGGGGGCGCGGGGGAGCGGCCCTTCTCCGCGAGTGCTGCGGTCACTTGGAGTCGCCTCCGAACTTGCTCAGGCGCAGGTAGAGGATCGAGCAGAAGAGGAGGATCACGAAGGCCACGGTGGTCAGCGCCGAGGCGTAGCCGAAGTCGTGGCCCTCGATGCCGGTGTTGGCGACGTACAGCGGAAGCGTGGTCGTGACGCCGGCCGGTCCGCCGCCGGTCAGGGTGTAGAGGAGGTCGACGTTGTTGAACTCCCAGACCCCGCGCAACAGCGTGGCCAGGACGATCGCGTCCCTCAGGTGCGGCAGCGTGATGTGGAAGAACTGCCGCGCCCGCCCGGCCCCGTCGACCGAGGCCGCCTCGTACAGCTCCTTCGGGACGGACTGGAGGTCGGCGAGGATGAGGATCGCGAAGAAGGGCACACCGCGCCAGAGTTCGGCGACGACCGCCGCCCAGAACACGGTGCCGGTGTCGGAGAGGACGGATGTGCCGTACGAGCCGATGCCCGCGTCCGCCAGATAACGGCTCACGCCGGTGGACGGGTTGTACAGCAGCATCCAGATGGTGGTGGTCAGCACTCCGGACACGGCCCACGGGGAGAAGACCATCGCGCGGGCGATGCCCCGCCCCACGAACGTCTGGTTGACCAGGAGCGCGAGGACCAGCCCGAGGGCGAGTTGCAGGCTCACCTGCACGACGACCCAGCGGGCGCTGAAGCCGAGGGTCGTCCAGAACTGCGGGTCGTCGGTGAAGATCCGGACGAAGTTGTCGAAGCCCGCGAAGCCGTCGCGCCACGGCTTGGTGACGTTGTAGTTCCGCAGGCTGTAGTAGAAGACGCTGATGACCGGATAGGCGATGAAGCCCAGCATCAGCAGGCCGGCGGGGGCGATGAGCAGGTACGGAAGGCGGCGCGGCGGTGCTCCCGCGCGGCGGCCCGGCGCCCTGGGCACTCTGGCCACGGCTGAGGCCATGACTGCTTCTCCGTTCTGGGTGCGGGGGGTGAAGCGCTTGCCGGATGGCGTTCGGGATATCGGCCAAATGGAGAGAGGGGCGGAGGGTCAGCCCGCGTAGGGGTCGGGAACTTCTCCCGGCCGGGACAGGAACGCGAAGTCGCACCCGGTGTCGGCCTGGGTGATCTGCTCGCTGTACAGCGCGCCGTAGCCACGCTCGTACTTCGCGGGCGGCGGCGTCCATGCGGCCCGGCGGCGTGCCAGCTCCTCGTCGGACACCTCCAGCCGCAGTGACCGGGCCGCCACGTCGAGGGTGACCGCGTCTCCGGTCCGTACGAGGGCGAGCGGCCCGCCGACGTACGACTCCGGGGCGACGTGCAGCACGCAGGTGCCGTAACTCGTGCCGCTCATCCGGGCGTCGGAGATCCGCACCATGTCCCGGACCCCCTCCTTGAGCAGGTGGTCCGGGATCGGCAGCATCCCGTACTCGGGCATTCCGGGGCCGCCCTTGGGGCCCGCGTTGCGCAGGACCAGCACCGTGTCGGCGGTGATGCCGAGGGAGGGGTCGTTGATCGTCCGCTGCATGGTCCGGTAGTCGTCGAAGACGACCGCCGGCCCCGTGTGCCGGAGCAGACGGGGCTCGGCGGCGATGTGCTTGATGACCGCCCCGTCCGGGCAGAGGTTGCCCCGCAGGACGGCGACCCCGCCCTCCTGGGCGAGTGGCCTGGAACGCGGCCTGATCACCTCGCGGTTGTGCACCCGGGCGCCCGCGAGCTGCTCACGCAGCGAGTCGTGCGCCACGGTGGGCCGGTCCAGGTGCAGTACGTCCTCCAGCTGCGCCAGGAACGCCGGAAGACCGCCGGCGAAGTGGAAGTCCTCCATCAGGTACTGGCCGCCCGGCCGCAGGTTGGCGAGCACCGGAACCGTGCGCGCGATCCGGTCGAAGTCGTCGAGGGTGAGCGGCACCTGGGACCGACCCGCCATCGCGATCAGATGGATCACGGCGTTCGTCGAACCCCCCAGTGCCAGCACGGTCGCGACGGCGTCCTCGTAGGCGGCCCACGTCAGAATCGCCGACAGTTTCAGCTCGCGGTGTACGAGTGCGACGATCCGGCGGCCGGAGGCAGCTGCCATCCGGTCGTGCCCGCTGTCCACGGCGGGGACGGAGGAGGCGCCCGGCATGGTGACGCCCAGCGCCTCGGCCGCGGCGGTCAGTGTGGAGGCCGTTCCCATGGTCATGCACGTGCCGGGGGAGCGGGCGAGCCCGTTCTCCAGCTCAGCGAGTTCGGCGTCGCCGATCAGCCCCGCCCGCCGGTCGTCCCAGTACTTCCACATGTCCGTACCGGAGCCGAGCACCTCGTCTCGCCAGTGGCCCGGCAGCATCGGCCCGGCGGGCACGAAGACGGCCGGCAGATCGACGGACGCGGCGCCCATCAGCAGCGCGGGCGTCGACTTGTCGCAGCCGCCGAGCAGCACCGCCCCGTCGACGGGATAGGAGCGCAGCAACTCCTCCGTCTCCATGGCCAGCATGTTGCGGTAGAGCATCGGAGTCGGCTTCTGGAACGTCTCGGAGAGCGTGGACACCGGGAATTCGAGCGGGAAACCCCCGGCCTGCCACACGCCGCGCTTCACCGCCTGCGCGCGGTCACGGAGGTGGACATGGCACGGGTTGATGTCCGACCAGGTGTTGAGCACCGCGATGACGGGCTTGCCCAGGTGCTCCTCGGGGAGGTAACCGAGCTGGCGGGTGCGGGCGCGGTGACTGAACGACCGCAGGCCCTCGGTCCCGTACCACTGGTGGCTGCGCAGGCTTTCCGGGTCCCTCGTGCGGTCGGTCATACGGACCACCCGGCTATCAGCTCCGCGATCTCGGCGCGCCGGTCGTCGGGCAGGACCCGGCTCGGCGCCCGCACATCGCGACGGCACAGTCCGAGAGACGCCAGCGCCTCCTTGACGACCGTGACGTTGTCGGCGGACTGGCGGGCCGCCCGCAGCTCCTCGAAGACGCGGATCTGCTCCCACGTCTTCATGGCCGCGGGATAGTCCCCTGCGCGCAGCGCGTCGAGCATGCCCAGCGAGACGGAGGGGGCGACATTGACCAGCCCCGAGGTGAAGCCGGTGGCGCCGGTCGCGAAATAGGCGGGGGCGTACAGCTCGGCGAGTCCGGCGATCCACACGAAGCGGTCGAGACCGGCGTCGCGGGCGAAGGCGGCGAAGCGCGCCGCGTCCGGCACGGCGTACTTCACCCCGATGATGTTGGGGCAGGCGTCGCCCAGCTCCGCCAGAACGCCCCCGCTCAGCAGCGGGTTGCGGATGTACGGCACGATCCCGAGGCCGGGGACGGCTTCGGCGATGGCCCGGTGGTAGTCGGCCCAGCCGTCCTGCGATACGTACGGGTGGACCGGTTGATGCACCATCAGCATCCCGGCGCCGGCGTCCCGCGCGTGCTCGGCGGCGGCGACGGCGGTCGGCACGTCGTGCCCCACACCGACGAGGACGGCGGCGCGGCCGTGGGCCTCCCCGACGGTCAGTTCGGTGACGGTCCGGCGCTCCGCCGGGGTCAGCGCGTAGAACTCGCCGGTGTTCCCGTTCGGCGTCAGCGTGCGTACGCCGCCGTCCAGCAGCCGGCCGAGCAGGGCGCGGTGGGCGGCGATGTCGAGGGAACCGTCGGCGGCGAACGGTGTCACCGGGATGGCCACGACATCGGCGAGCGCGCTCCGCAGGTGCGAGAAGTCGTCGCTGGTCATACGGGGTCCCCCTCCGGGAAGGCGCGCTGTACGAAGTCGGCGATGTGCGCGTGCAGGGCGCGGGCCGCGCCCTCGGCGTCACCGTCGAGCGCGAGCCGCAGAATCTCCAGGTGCTCACCGGCCTCGCGCTGCCAGGACGGGACGGCGGCCCAGGCCACGGTGGAGACCAGGGCTGCCTGGTCGCGCACCTCGTCCAGCATCCTGGCGAGCAGCGGATTGCCGCAGGGCAGGTACAGCGCACGGTGGAACTCGCGGTTCGCGAGCGATCGTTCGGCCTGGTCGGTCGCCTCCTCGGCCCGTACGAGGGCTTCGCGCGCGGTTTCCAGGGATGCCCGCGAGGCGATGGTGCGGCGCAGTGCCTCCGGTTCGAGCAGCAGCCGTACGTCGTAGACCTCGCGGGCCATGGCGGCGTCGACCGTCCGTACCGTGACGCCCTTGTACTGGTTCATCACGACCAGACCAGTGCCGGCGAGCGTCTTGAGCGCCTCACGCACCGGAGTCTTCGACACGCCGAACCGGGCGGCGATTTCGGTCTCGACCAGAGCCTGGCCGGGGCTGAGGCCGCCGGTGAGGATGGCGTGTTTGATCCCCTCCAGCACGTACTGCGTGCGGGAGGGGATCGGGCTCGGAGCGAAAGCCATGGGGACTCACATATCTCGCGTATCGCGTCTCATATATGACGTACGAAGTACGACGCGATGAAGCTAAGTCCCCGCCCATGTTTCGTCAATGCTTCGGGCGTGACAACTTGCCTCCCTGTGCGTTGAGTTGAGGTCACGGGGCGGCGTACGCGGCCAACAGCCGGTCGTACTCCGCCCGGGTCACCGGCAGCACGGTGCCGTGCCGGGGGCTCGCCGGCAGCGCGAAGTTCTCGGACATGGTCCAGCGGCCCGAGGCGAGGTCGGTGGTCTCGAACGGGATGTAGCCGCGCCCGCCGAACTCGTCGATGAACAGGTACCACTTATCCTCGGTGTTGGACTTGAAGACGGTCGGCCCCTCGCCGCGCGCGACCGACCCCTTGCCGATGCAGTCGGCGACGAAGCCGTACGCGGGGGAGCGCAGGTCGGCCGACTTCTCGGCCGTGATGAACTTGGAGCACGGAGTCGTCGAGGAGTTGTTCCGCTCGTCCTTGGTGAAGCGGTAGTAGCTGTCCTCGTGCCGGATCACGGTCGAGTCGATGACCGAGTAGCCGGGGTCGTTCCACACGCGGGGCTCGCTGAACGTGTGGAAGTCCCGCGTGGTGGCGTACAGCATCTTGTTGTAGGTGCTGCCGGTGTGCGCCGGGTCGTCGGCCGCGTAGACCTTGGACGCCCAGAAGACGACGTACGCTCCCAGCTTGTCGTCGTAGTACGCCTCCGGCGCCCACGTGTTGCCCGCCGTGTCCGGCGAGACCTTCACCAGGCGCTGGTCGGTCCAGTGGACGAGGTCCGTGGACTCCCACACCATGACGGACCTGCTCCCGGTGCGCTGCACCTGGTCCCAGCTGCCGCCACCGCCGCCGTACATGCGCAGGTCGGTGGCCACTTGGTAGAACTTGTCGCCCTCGGGGGAGCGGATGATGAACGGGTCGCGCAGGCCCTTGGTGCCGAGGGCGGAGGTGAGCACCGGCCTCCCGCCGTTCAGGTCCTGCCAGTGGAGGGGGTCGTTGCCGCGGCTGAGAGCCATGCGGATCTGCTCACCGTCGGCGGTGCCCTCGCCGGTGAAGTAACTGAAGGCGTAACCGGTGTACTTCCGCTTCTTCGGCAGCTCCGGAACGGTCGCCGTGAACACGCGCCCGGTCCGCGCCGCACCCCGGGTGACGGTGGCGGTGAGCCGCACGGTACGGGTCCCCTTGCCGTGCTTCGGCCGGTGTACGAGACCGGTCGCGTCGACGACGGCGGGATCGGCGGACGCCCAGCGGACGGCGGTGCGGTGGGCTCCGGCCGTGGGGAGGGTGAGGTTTCCGCGTACGTCGTCGAGATGGTGGACGGTGAGTTCGCGGGCGGCGAGAGCGGTGGCGGCGGTGTCGTCCGGGGCCGGTGAGGGTTCGGCGGCGTGGGCGGGACCGGGCGGTGCGGCGACGAGGCCGGCCAGCAGGGCCAGCAACGGCAACAGGGTGCGGGCGTGTCGCAAGGGGTGTCCTCTCGGGTGGGTGGGCGCGCTGTGGCTCTGCGGGCCTTTCCTGACCCGCCCCCTTCCCGAGCCGGGGGCAGCCCCCTTGCCGCTGGGTCCTCCGGGGGTGCCTGCCGGGAGCGCTATCGAGCACCGGACGGGCCGGATTTGCCGCGCGTGGACGGATGTTGCCGCTTGCGGAGACCTTTCGGCCCTGACGGCGATTGAGGAGCAGGGGCCTGGGGCGGACGGGCGGAGCCCCAGTTCGGGCAGGGGCGGGAGGAGGAGACCCGCGAGGAACGCCCCGCGTGAAAGCGCCCCAAGCGTCCGCAGGGAAGTGCTCCGCAGGGAGCACCCGCAGCAGTGCCGGACGCTAGTCCCACCCCGCGCCTCCCACAAGACTCCGGGACGCAGTACGTTCGAAATCAAGTTCGGCGTTCGAGATGTCGAACATGAATCCCCACGCCCGCACCCACAGGGTCTGGTGCCCGAGCCGACACCCCATTACCGTCTCCGCTGCACAGGATCTCGTACGCCATTCGGTATGTCGAACAACCGGAAGGAAAAGCCACTGTGACCCCAAGTCAGAAGCCCTCGCCCAACCGCCGGGGCGTGCTGCGGGGCGCCCTCGCCCTGGGTGCCGCGGCCGCCGTGCCCGCCGTCGCGACAGCCGCTCACGCCGCCCCCGCCGCGGCCCCCGCCAACCCCCTCGTCCGGCAGCGCGCCGACCCGCACATCCACCGCCACACCGACCGGCGCTACTACTTCACCGCCACCGCGCCCGAGTACGACCGGATCATCCTGCGCCGCTCCGCCACCCTCGCCGGCCTGGCGACGGCCGAGGAGGCCGTCATCTGGCGCCGGCACACAACCGGCGACATGGCCGCGCACATCTGGGCGCCCGAGATCCACCACATCGACGGCGCCTGGTACATCTACTTCGCCTCCGCCCCCGCCGACGACGTCTGGAAGATCCGCATCTGGGTGCTGGAGAACAAGAACGCCAACCCCTTCCGCGGCACGTGGACCGAGAAGGGCCGGCTCGCCACCGCCTGGGACACCTTCTCGCTCGACGCCACCACCTTCACCCACCAGTCCCACCGCTACCTCGCCTGGGCGCAGCACGAACCCGGAATGGACAACAACACCGGTGTCTTCCTGTCCCGGATGGCGAACCCCTGGACCCTCACCGGCCCCCAGGTCCGCCTCACCACACCGGAGTACGCCTGGGAGCGCATCGGATTCAAGGTCAACGAGGGGCCTTCGGTGATCCGCCGCAACGGCCGGCTGTTCATGACGTACTCCGCGAGCGCGACCGACGCGAACTACTGCCTCGGCCTGCTCACCGCCGACGAGAACGCCGACCTGCTCGCGCCCGGCACCTGGCGAAAGTCCCCGGTGCCGGTCTTCACCAGCAGCGACACCACCGCCCAGTACGGCCCGGGACACAATTCCTTCACCGTCGCCGAGGACGGGCGCACGGACGTGCTCGTCTACCACGCCCGCCAGTACAAGGAGATCACCGGCGACCCGCTGCACGACCCCAACCGCCACACCCGCGTCCAGCGGCTCGGCTGGAAGCCGGACGGCACCCCCGACTTCGGCGTGCCCGTGGCCGACGGCCCGCTGCGGATCCTCGGCAAGGGGCGGGGCTGATGCGCCGCGCGTCCACCGCGGGCGCCCTGGCTCTGGTCACGGCGACGGCCACCCTCATGACCCTCGCCGCCGTACCCGCCGAAGCCGCCCCCACCCCTGTCCCCGTGCACTGCACGCCCGCCGCCTGCCATGTCGACGTCGCGCCCGGCACCTACCGGGTCACTGTCACACTCGGCGGCGCGGACGCCGGAAGTACCTCCGTCGCGGCCGAGACCCGCCGCACCCTCCTCCCCGAGACGCCCACCGCCCCCGGGCAGCGGATACGCCGGACCTTCACCGTCGACGTACGCGAACCCGAGGGCGAGCCCACGGGACCGGCGGGCAGCCCCGGTCTCGATCTCGCCGTCGGCGGTACGTCGCCACAGCTCGCCGGCCTGCGCGTGACCCCGGCGCCGCGCGCCCGCAAAGTCGTCCTGGTCGGCGACTCGACCGTCTGCGACCAGCCGGGCGCGCCGTACGCGGGCTGGGGGCAGCAGCTTCCCCAGTACCTCGGGCGGGGTCTCGTCGTCGCCAACTACGCCGACTCGGGGGAGAGTACGCAGTCCGTGCTCGACAACCCCTCGCTGTTCCCGGCCGCCCTGGCGCGGGTGCGCCGGGGCGACCTCGTCCTCGTCCAGCTCGCCCACAACGACAAGCAGACCCCCGCCGCCACCTACCGTGCCAACCTGGCCCGCATGGTCGACGCGGTGCGCGCGCGGGGTGGCCGGCCCGTCCTCGTGACCCCGCTCGTACGCCGCTGGTTCAACGCCGACGGCACTCTGGACAACGGCACGGCGCTGCTCGTCAACAGCCTCGGTGTCGACCTGCCGGCCGAGATCCGCGCCCTCGCGGCCGATGCGGACGTACCGCTGGTCGACCTGACCGCCCTCACCAGGCGGCGCGTCGAGGAACTCGGACCGCAGGCATCGAAAGCCCTGTATCTGTACGACGAGAAGCGCGACAACACCCACACGTCCGTGCGCGGCGCCACCGAGTACGCCGCGCTCGTGCACGGTGAACTGCTCGCCCAGGGCCTGATCCGCTGACAGCGCGGCCCGCAGCCGCGTCGAACCGCTTCCGCTCCTCCAGCTGTCCAAACCGTTGACGGGCCCTTGGGGCACTCGTACATTGCCCAGCAAGCGCTTTCCTAAAACGATTCAATCGTCAGACGAAGAGGTGAACCATGCGCACGTCCAGGCATGTTGAGAGGCGTTCCTTCCTCAAGGCGGCCGGAGCCTCACTGGCGACCGTCGGGCTCACAGCGGCAGGCTGCGGGGGCACAAGCGGTTCGGCCGGCGGCGGTCCCGTCACCATCAGGTACGCCTGGTGGGGCGCCGACGACCGGGCCAAGAGGATCAACGAGTCGATCGCGCTGTTCGAGAAGAAGTACCCGAAGATCAAGGTCAAGACGGACTTCCAGCCCTACCTCGACTTCTGGAAGAAGTTCAACACCCAGGCGGCGGGCGGCAATCCCCCGGACGTCATCCAGAACGCCGTCACCTTCCTGCGCAAGTACGCCGC
The DNA here is from genome assembly GCF_001746415.1 of Streptomyces agglomeratus. Classification (NCBI taxonomy): domain Bacteria; kingdom Bacillati; phylum Actinomycetota; class Actinomycetes; order Kitasatosporales; family Streptomycetaceae; genus Streptomyces; species Streptomyces agglomeratus. Next base: position 1,034,341 of record NZ_MEHJ01000001.1, on the reverse strand, counting down.
CCGCAATGTGCTGCTCGACCTCCGACCGCAGGTCGAGGCGGGCAACCTCAGCACCGACAACTTCCGTTCCGGCCTGGAGAAGTTCGCCGAGATCGACGGCAAGCTGCTCGGTCTGCCGGTCGGTTCGAACTCGATGGGCTACATCATCGACGAGAAGCTCTACGACAAGGCCGGCGTCACACCCGAGCCCGGCTGGACGTGGGACGAGTGGTACGCCGGAATGCGGAAGATCAAGAGCAGGACGGGCGTCGCCGGCGACTCGGGACCGCATTCGATCATGTACTACTACGACCTGAGACTCCGCCAGCAGGGCAAGGCGTTCTTCACCGAGGACGGCCTGGGATTCACCGAGAGCGACCTCACGGCCGAGTGGACCGAGGCGATGAAACACATCAGGTCCGGTCTCTTCACCAGCCCCAAGCGAGCCGACCAGGTCAAGCCCAAGTCCGCTACCGCGGCCGGGCTTTCGGCGGGCGAGTTCACCTGGGACAACTTCACTGTGCGCTACGCCGCCGAGGGCAAGAGCTCGTACGGCATCGCTCCCATACCGACGACCGACGGAAAGAAGACGGGCCAGTACCTCGGCTCGCTGATGCTCAGCGGGACCGCCCGCACGAAGCACCCCAAGGAGGTCGCCACCTTCATCGACTTCATGGTCCACGACCCGGAGGTCGGCCGGATCATGGGGTACGACCGGGGCGTCCTCTCCACCACCGAGCAGTTCGAGGCATTCGAGCCCACCGACAGGGTGAGCAAGCAGATCGCCGCCTACGAGACGAGGATCGCCGAAACCGGTGTGCTCGAACCCATCACCCCCCATCCCGCGGGCGCCGATGTGGTCGAGAGCGCCTTCCTGCGCCTCGCCACCGAGATGAGCCTCGACAAGGCGTCCCCGGGCGAGGCGGTCGAGAAGTTCTTCACGGAGGCGAAGACGGCCTTCACCGCGAACGCCTGAGGGGAACGGCAGTGACGTACACGGGACACGCCCCGCCCGAGGCCCGCGCCGATCCCCCCGCGGCCACCGGCGGCCGACGGCCACCCCCGCGCCCCGCCGCACGGCGGAGCGTCGCAAACCGCGAGAACCTGGCCGGCTACCTCTTCATGTCGCCGTGGATCGCCGGGTTCCTCCTCCTCACGGCAGGCCCCATGGCCGCCTCGCTCTACTTCGCCTTCACCGACTACAACCTCTTCGACGCGCCCCAGTGGGTCGGCCTCAAGAACTTCACCGACATGTTCGCCGACCCCCGCTGGCAGAAATCGGTCGAGGTCACGGTCAAGTACGTGCTCATCGGTACGCCGCTGAAGCTCGTCGCGGCACTCGGCGTCGCGCTCCTCCTCGCCCAGAGCCGCCGGGGCCAGTCCTTCTACCGGGCGGCGTTCTACGCGCCCTCGCTGATCGGCGCCAGCGTCTCCGTCGCCATCGTCTGGCGGGCGATCTTCACCGAGGACGCCGTGGTCGACCGTGCGCAACGGCTCTTCGGCATGAACGTCGGCGGCTGGGTCGGCGACCCCGACTGGATCCTGTACGCCCTCGTCGCCCTCACCGTCTGGCAGTTCGGCGCTCCCATGGTCATCTTCCTGGCGGGGCTCAAGCAGGTACCCCGCGAGCTGTACGAGGCGGCCGAAATGGACGGCGCCGGGCCCTGGCGCCGGTTCTGGAACATCACGCTGCCGATGATCTCCCCGGTGCTCTTCTTCAACGTCCTGCTGGAGACCATCCACTCCTTCCAGATCTTCGGCTCCGCGTACATCCTCGGCGGCCAGGGCAACCCCTGCGGCCCCGCCGACGCCACGCTCGTCTACACCTGCTACCTCTACCAACAGGGCTTCGAGAACAGCCGGATGGGCTTCGCCTCCGCCATGGCCTGGATGCTGCTGATCGCAGTGGGCCTGGTGACGGCGGTGCTCTTCCGCTCGCAGAAGCGCTGGGTGCACTACGAGGAGAACGCCCGGTGACCCCGACCCCCGGCCCCGCCACAGCGGGCCCCCGCAAGAGCGCCGGATCGTTCGGCTGGCACCTGGGAGCACTCGCGGTGCTCGCCGTCGTGCTCTACCCCGTGATCTGGGTGATCGGCGGCTCGTTCAAACCCGGCGACGAGATCGTCGGCAGCCTCCAGCTGCTGCCCACCGATCCGATCGCGGCCAACTACACCCGGCTCACCGAAGGCATCGCGGGCATCCCCGTCTCCACCTTCTTCCTCAACTCCACCGTCCTGGCGGTGGGGTCGGTCGGCGGCGTACTCATCTCCTGCTCGCTGGCGGCGTACGCCTTCGCCAGGATCAGCTTCGCCGGGCGCAACCTTCTCTTCGCCCTGATGATCGGCACCCTGCTGCTGCCGTACCACGTCCTCATGATCCCGCAGTACGTCCTGTTCCAGAAGCTGGAACTGATCAACACCATGGTGCCGCTGCTGCTCGGCAAGTACCTCGCCGTCGACGCGTTCTTCGTCTTCCTCATGGTCCAGTTCATGCGGAACCTGCCGAAGGAACTGGACGAGGCGGCGCGCCTCGACGGCTGCGGGCACCTGCGGATCTACTGGTCGATCACACTCCCGCTGTGCCGCCCCGCCCTGATCACCAGCGCGATCTTCACGTTCATCAACGCCTGGAACGACTTCATGGGCCCGCTGCTCTATCTCAACGAGCCCGAGAACTACACCGTTTCACTGGGGCTCAAGATGTTCGTCGACCAGGACGCGGTCGCCGACTACGGCGGCATGATCGCCATGTCACTGGTGGCGCTGCTGCCCGTGCTGGCGTTCTTCCTGGCCTTCCAGCGCTACCTCATCGACGGCATGGCCACGTCCGGGCTGAAGGGCTGAGCGATGGCACGCTTCCACGAGCGTTTCGGCGTCTTCGCCGAGTGCCTGCTGACCGGCGTCTGGATCGTGCTGTGCTCGCTCCCGGGGGTGACGGGACCGGCCGCGCTCGCCGCCGGGGCCCGGCATCTGCGACGCCATCTGGTGGGCCGGGAGCCGGCCGGGTGGCGGGAGTTCGCCGCCGACTTCCGTGCGGCCGCCCGCCGCGGCTGGGCCGTGGGCCTCGCCGGGTGGGTGGCGGCCTGGCTGCTGTGGCTGGACCTCGCGGCCGTACGGGCCGGACTGCCCGGCGGCGCCCCGGTAGCAGCCGTGGGCGTCCTTGCGTTCACCGGCTGCGCGGTGACGGTGCTGCGGGCCGCCGCGGGCTGGGAGCCCGGGGTGTCCTGGCGCGCCCTGCTCGGGGCGGCGGGCCGGCGTACGGTCCTGGACCCCGCCGGGTCGTTCCTGATCGTCGGCGGATTCGCGGTCGTCGCCGCCTCCGCCTGGTTCGCGGCGCCGCTGGCGGTCCCGGTGGTCGGAGCCGTCACGGCGGCGGCCGTCGCCGTCGAGCAGCGGTACGCCGCCCGCTGAGCCGGCGCCCTGTCCCGCAGCACCTTTCTCTCTTTCACACACATCCTCCCTACCGAAGGGCACAGCCATGTCTCCGATCCCCCGCAGATCCCTGCTCAGGGCGGCAGCGGCGGCCGGCGCCGCCGCCCAGTTCAGCTGGGCGCTCGGCGCCACCAACGCCCATGCCGCCGCGTCGGGGACCGAGACCGCCACCGGCGCGGACGCGGACCCCGTGACCCTGAAGTGGCTGGAGGAGGAAGCGGGGCTGGGAGCCGCGCCCGGGTCCACGCTCGGCGTCCCCTGGCCGAAGGGCGCGTACGCCCCGGACCAGACCTTCGCCCTGACCACCGCCGACGGCAGGGCCGTCCCCGTCCAGTCCTGGCCGCTCGCCCACTGGCCCGACGGCTCGCTGAAGTGGACCGCGCACGCCGTCGGCCCGGAGGCCACGGCCGCCGCCTTCACCCTCGGCGCCGGGACCCCGGCCGCGCCCGCCCGCGAGGTCACCGTCGCCCACCGGGGCGGCGCCGTCGAGATCTCGACGGGTGTCATCACCGCCCGGATCGGCACGTCCGGCTCCTCGCTCGTCAAGTCCGTCACCCGGGGAAGCACCGAGATCGCCAAGAACGGCCGTCTCGTCCTCCTGCGCCAGGGCGAGATCGAGGACGGCGACCAGGGCAGCGCGACGTACGAACGCTTCGAGAGCGCGATCGCGGAAACTGAGGTGGAGCAGGACGGTCCGGTCCGCGCCGTGGTCCGCGTCGACGGCAAGCACCGCCGTGGCAACCGCGGCTGGCTGCCGTTCTCCGTCCGGCTCTACTTCTACGCGGGCGCCGAGTCGTTCCGGATGGTCCACACGATCACGTACGACGGCACCCAGGAGCCCGGCAAGGCGAGCGGCGACTTCATCCGCGGTCTCGGCGTCCGCTTCACGGTGCCGATGCGCGACGAGACGTACGACCGGCACATCCGCATCGGCGGTGACGGCACCGGCCTGCTGCGCGAAGCCGTGAAGGGCGTCACGGGCCTGCGCCGCGACCCCGGAGCCGCCGTCCAGGCGGCGCAGTTCGAGGGCCGGAAGCTGCCCGACCCGGCCACCTGGGACCAGCGCGTCACCAGCCGGCTGCACCTCGTCCCGGCCTGGGGCGACTACACCCTCAGCCAGCTCTCCGCCGACGGCTTCACCCTGCGCAAGCGCACAAAACGGGGTCACGGCTGGATCCCGGCCGGCGGCGGACGCCGGGCTTCCGGCTTCGGTTACGTCGGCGGTGCGAGCGGCGGACTCTCCTTCGGGCTGCGCGACTTCTGGGAGAAGCACCCCGCCGGGCTCGACATCCGGTCCGCGCACACCGACGAGGCCGAGGTCACGCTCTGGCTCTGGTCACCCGAGGCTCCGCCCATGGACCTGCGCTTCTACCACGACGGCCTGGGCCAGGACACGTACGCCGAACAGCTCGAAGGTCTCAACATCACCTACGAGGACTACGAGCCGGGCTTCGGCACCCCGTACGGAATCGCCCGTACCAGCGAACTCCTCTTCTGGGCGCACGCGTCCACCCCCGACGCCGAAACGCTGGCGCGCGAGGTGACGGCCGTCCGCACCCCGCCCCAGCTCGCCGCCCCGCCCAGGCAGCTCGTCAAGGCGAAGGTCTTCGGCGGCCTCTTCTCCGAGCCCGACCGGTCCGTGCCCGCCAAGGCGAGGATCGAGGACCATCTGGACTTCCTCCTCACCTATTACAAGGACCAGGTGGAGATGCGGCGCTGGTACGGATTCTGGGACTACGGCGACGTCATGCACTCCTACGACCCGGCCCGCCACCAGTGGCGCTACGACGTCGGCGGATACGCCTGGGACAACTCGGAGCTGTCGCCCGACCTCTGGCTCTGGCACGCCTACCTGCGCTCGGGCCGCGCCGACATCTTCCGCTTCGCCGAGGCCATGACCCGCCACACCGGCGAGGTCGACGTCTACCACCTCGGTACGTGGGCCGGCCTCGGAACGCGGCACGGCATCCAGCACTACGCCGACAGCGCCAAGCAGCAGCGCATCGCCAACACCACCTACCGGCGCTTCTACTACTTCCTCACCGCCGACGAACGCACCGGCGACCTCATGCACGCCAACGTCGACTCCGACGAGACCTTCCTCGCCCTCGACCCCATCCGCAAGATCCGCACCGAGCCGTACACGCCGGACCGGCACGCCCTGTCCATCGGCTTCGGCACCGACTGGAGCGGACTGGTCTCGGCCTGGCTGACCGAGTGGGAGCGCGGCGGGCCCAAGGCCGCCAAGGCCAAGGCGCGGGTGCTGTCCACCATGGAGACGATCGCCGCCCAGCCCAACGGCTTCGTCCAGGGCAGCGGCCTGTACGACCTCGACACCGGCCGGTTCGCCGTCGCGAAGGAGGCCAAGGTCGGCGTGTCGCACCTGTCGGCGGTCTTCGGCCTCAACGAACTGTGCGCCGAGCTGATCGATCTCATCGACATGCCGGAGTTCCGGGACGCGTATCTGGACTACTGCCGCTACTTCAACGCCACCAAGGCCGAACAGGCCGCCCGCTACGGCACCCACTTCGGTTCGCTGATCCTCTTCCAGGGGCACTCGCGCCTCGACGCGTACGCGGCCGTCCAGACGGGTGACGCGAAGCTGGCCAGGCGGGCGTGGGAGAAGTTCTACAACAGCGACGGCTACAAGGAGTCGTCGCCGTGGCGGACGGAGAAGGTGGGCGGACCGGTCACGCTCGTACCCGGCAGTGAGGCGGACTGGGTGTACACGAACGACACCGCCCTGTACGGTCTCGCCGCCATCGAGAACCTGGCGCTGATCGGGGACCGCATGCCGTGACGGCGTGCGGCGGCGGAACCGGCCGCCGCCGGTTCCGCCGCCGCGTCAGGCGGTGTCGGTCACCTGTAGACGATGTCCGAGGCCGTGTAGTTGCAGTGGGTGCCGTCCGGGCCCGAACCGTTCGTCTTCGGCTCGGCTCCCGTGTTGTTCCCGATGTACTTCTGGCACGGCACGATCTTCCTGCCGGCGTCGCCGACGATCGTGATGTTGCGCAGCGCAGCGGTGTCACCGTAGTTGGTGTTGATGCCGACGAGCCGCGAACCCGGATACGTCACCTCGACGCTGTCGAAGATCGAGGTGCGCTTGTACTGGGACGAGCAGTTGCCGCAGGAGCGGTAGAGCGTCTTGAAGTCCTGGACCGCGAACTTCGAAACGACCAGCTTGCCACCGCCGTTGTGCTGGAAGACCTTGTCCGCGGCCTTCTTCGCGCCGCCGCCGTACACCGTGTAGACGGCCGAGTTCCCGCCCTTGAAGGTGGCGGCGTCCTCGCCGACGTCCTCCCACCACACGTTCTGCAACGTGCAGCTGCCCTTGCAGTGGATGCCGTCCGCGCCGGGGGCGCCGATGATGACGTTCTTCAGGGTCGCGCCGTCGGCGAGCTCGAAGATCGGGTCCTGGCCCTCTTCCTGGCCGTCCCCGGCCAGTTCGCCCGATCCGTAGTACTTCTTGTAGCCGCCGTCCTTCACGCCGGAGACGGGGATGGTCGCCGGCACCGCCTGGCTGCCGGTCGGCGTCGGCCAGGTCGCGGCGGAGGCGGTGGGGGCGAGGGAGCTGAAGCCCAGGAAGCCGGCCGTCAGCGCGAGAGCGGACGCGCCTCCCGCCAGGGTGCGCCTGCGTGACTTCTTGTTCGTGTGCGCGTGAGCCATGAGTGGTGATTCCTCTCGGTGGACACAGTGGGGCAGAGGTCAGGGGGTGTAGACGGACGGGCGGGGGGCGGTGGGCATGCCGCCGCCGATGAAGAAACTGGTGTGCGGGGGCTGGTTGTAGGCGGTGTTCTGCCAGGCGAGCCCGGTGCGGTACATCGGGTCGTGGAGCAGCGTGGTGATCCGTGTGCCGGTCTCGTGCGGGGTGGAGTAGACGCGCAGCGCGGTGTTGTCCGACGTACGCCACACCACTTCCTCGCGCCAGTCGCCGAGGATGTCGCCGGACAGGGCCGGGGTGGCCTTGGTGCCGTTGTTGGACGCCACCGACGCCCCGGTCAGCAGCCGGGTCTCGCCGCCGGTGCCGTACTTGTCGATCCTGGTGCCGTCCAGAAGTTCACGCGTGAGGTCCCCGTCCCACCAGCTGACGAAGTTGACGCTGCCCGGTTCGCGGCCGAGCGTCGCGCCGGTCGCCGAGCGGAGTGCGGTGTCGGACGCGGACCAGGACTCGGCGCCGGGCGAGCCCGCGTGGACATCGGCCGAGACGCCCCGGCCGTTGTCGCCGCCGGCGGCGGTCTGCCACAGGATCTGGCCCGTGCGGGCGTCGGCTATCCAGGAGCCGGGCTTGGAGCTGTCCTCGGAGACCTTGAAGTACTCCAGCCCCGCGCGGGACGGGTTCAGGTCGCCGACATGGCCCGCGTCGCCATGGCCGAGTCTCGTCGTCCACAGGCCGTTGCCGTTGTCGTCGACGGTCATCGCTCCGTACACGATCTCGTCCCGGCCGTCGGCGTCCACGTCCGCTACGGACAGGCTGTGGTTGCCCTGGCCGTCGAACCCCTTGCCGGCGTTGGTCGACGAACTGCTGTCGAACGTCCAGCGCCGCGTGAACTTTCCGCCGCGCCAGTCCCACGCCGCGATCACCGACCGGGTGTAGTACCCGCGCGCCATGATCAGCGACGGCCGGGAACCGTCGAGATACGCCGTCCCCGCGAGGAAGCGGTCCACCCGGTTTCCGTAGGAGTCGCCCCAGGCGGAGACCGTCCCGCGGGCCGGGACGTAGTCGACGGTTCCCATGGCCGCGCCGGTCCGCCCGTTGAACATGGTCAGGTACTCGGGCCCGGAGAGGATGTAGCCGCCGCTGTTGCGGTGGTCGGCGCTCGCGGCGCCGATCGCCGCGCCGCGCCCGTCGACGGTGCCGTCGGCCGTCTTCATGGCCACTTCGGCCTGGCCGTCACCGTCGTAGTCGTACACCTGGAACTGCGTGTAGTGCGCGCCCGAGCGGATGTTGCGGCCGAGGTCGATACGCCACAGCCGGGTGCCGTCCAGCTTGATGCCGTCGACGACCGTGTTGCCGGTGTAGCCGGACTGCGAGTTGTCCTTGGCGTTGGTCGGCTGCCACTTCAGTACGAAGTCGAGGGCGCCGTCCCCGTCGAGGTCGCCGACGCTCGCGTCGTTGGCCTCGTAGGTGTACGCCACCCCGTCGGGTGTCCGGCCGCCCGGCGGGGCGGAGATCGGCACGTCCTTGTAGCCCGCGCGGAACTGCACCGCGTGCGGGGAGTCACCCTGCTCCACGCCGTTGACGACGGCGCGAACGGTGTAGTCCGCCGAGTTCGGAGCCCCGGCGTGGAAGTAGTTCGTCGAGCCGGTGACCGGCGCGGAGTTCACCTTCGTACCGGCGCGGTAGACGTTGAAGGAGACGTCGCCGGGGTCGGTGCCCAGCCAGCGCCAGCCGACCAGGTTGCCGCTGCCGTTGTGGACGCTGACGACGCCGCGGTCGAGCGCCTCGGCCTGGCGGGCGGTCGCGGCGGCGCCGGCCACCGGGGAGAGTGCGACCGGTCCGGCCGGGGTGGGCGTCGCCGCCGCGAGCGTACCGAGGGCGACGAGGGCGCCGAGGACGAGGGCGGTGGGTCTGTGCCGGTGAGTTGCGGGGGGTGTCACTGGCTCCTCCTGGGGGGGGTGAGGTGGCGGAGGCCACCCTCCAGTTGCCGCCGGGTCACGTGAAGGTTGCCGCCGGCGTGCGGTCCGGCGGGAGCACCGTCACTGGAGCCGGTCGAGGGGCCTCGGGGTGGGGGGAAGGCGGTACACACTGAACGGAGTTCATCGCGCTGACTGCTGTTCCGTACTACGGACAAATAGCCGCCACAGAGCAGCCTTTGTGCGAGTGAATGGATCACGGTCACATCACTGAACGGAACGTAGGATCGAAGCGCTTGCGCGTCAACGCCCTGCACCGATCACATTCGGCCAATCGGACTCTGTCGAGCTGTCGAAGCGCTTCGACAGCCTCATAGACAGGCGACAGGCTCCGCGTTAAGCTTGTGAGGCCGTACTGTCGAAGCGCTTCACCTGGTCAGCCTTGGAGAGCCGAATGGTCACCCTTGCCGATGTCGCTCAGCATGCCGGAGTCTCCGCCAGCACGGTGAGCTACGTCCTCAGCGGCAAGCGGTCCATCTCCACCTCGACCCGGGAGCGGGTCGAGCGCAGTATCGACCAGCTCGGCTACCACCCCAACGCGGGTGCCCGCGCGCTCGCCAGCAGCAAGTCCAACATCATCGCCCTGATGGTGCCGCTGCGCACCGACATGTACGTGCCCGTGCTGATGGAAATCGCCATCTCGGTCGCCACCACAGCCCGCGCCCACGGCTACGACGTACTCCTGCTCACCGGCGAGGAGGGCCCGGCGACCGTGCGCAGGATCGAGGGCAGCGCACTGGCCGACGCGATGATCCTGATGGACGTCGAACTCCACGACGACCGGCTGCCGCTGCTGCGCGAGACCGGCCGTCCGGCCGTGCTCATCGGACTGCCGGCCGACCCCGCCGGGGTCAGCTGCGTGGACCTCGACTTCGCGGCGGCCGGCGCCCTGTGTGTAGAGCATCTGGCCGGGCTCGGCCACCGCGAGATCGCCGTCATCGGCGAGGCGCCGGCGGTCTACGAACGGCACACCGGCTTCGCCGAACGCACGGTCGCCGGACTGCGCGAGCGCGGGCGTGAACTGGGCGTGCGGCTGCTCCACCGTCCCTGCGAGGGCAGTTACGCCGCTGTCGCCGCGACCCTCGCGCGCATCCAGGAGGAACGCCCCGGCACCACGGCCTTCGTCGTACAGAACGAGGCTGCCACCGATCCCCTGCTCGCGCTGCTGCGCCAGCAGCGCCTGGCCGTCCCGGAGGACGTGTCCGTCATGGCCATCTGCCCGGACCAGGTGGCCGCGCACGCCTCGGTGCCGCTCACCGCGGTCGCCGTACCGGCCCAGGAGATGGGGCGGTACGCCGTCGAACAGGTGGTCGCCAAGATCGAGGGGCGTGGCTCCGACGAGGTCGTCCTGCTCGCGCCCGAGCTGACGGTGCGCGAGAGTACGGGCCCCCGGCCGTGACCGGGGACCCGACGAGAGCACTGGGATCAACTGCTGGAGACCGAGAACGCGTTCGTGCGGAAGTCGAGACCGCCCGGTGACGACGTGATCTCGTATCCGAACTGCACGTCGCCGATGGTCTCGTTGCCCCACCAGCCCTTCGTGTCCTTGATCCAGCGCAGCACCGGCAGGATGTTCACCGTCCCCGCCGACGAGTCCGAGGTACGCAGGAACGAGAAGACCTCATTGGCCCCGTTGTCGCCCTTGTAGACCGTCCAGGTGTGGCCCCCGAGCGTGACGGTGCCCTGGGACGAGCCGAGCGCACCCACGTCGCCGTTGAAGTTCATCCAGAGCATGACCTCGTAGTCGTAGTCGGAGTCCCAGATGTCGTACGAGGTGTTGTAGTCGCCGGACGACGGCACCGTGACGTTGTAGCTGCTCGTGAGCGAGGTGAGGGCGGAGAGTGGCTTGTTCACCACCTTCTTGGCGTTCGGGTACGACTTGATGCCGCCCGTGTCGGGGTGGGCGGCCCACACGCCCCAGTTGGAGGAGGAGTTGGCCCAGATGGTCTGGGAGCCGGCGCCCGAACCCCAGATGTTGTTGTAGAGCGTGTAGCCGTTCGAGGTCGTGTACGTACCCCAGCGCTCCGAGGAGGACCAGACCGCCGCGTGCGCGGGGGCGGCGGCGTATCCGATCAGGGTGGCGAACGCGGCTGTCGGGGCGATCAGCCAGGTGCGCAGAGTGCGTCGTGCCATGGTGTCCCTTCCATGGGTGGGGGGATCGCCGCGTTCCCGGAGCGGGAACGCGGCCCGCCGTCCGGCGTCGCTGTCCGCGAGGACCGGGGATGCGGCGCCGACGGGGAGTCCGTGGGTCAGGGCGAGGTTTCGCCGAGGACGGCGACGCCGTGACGTTCCAGGGTGAGACCGCCGCTGACGCGCGTGCCGGTCAGCAGTTCCCGGTGAACGCCGGGCAGGGGGACCGTGACGGGTTCACGGTTGTGGTTGAGCAGGAAGAGCAGCTCACCGCGGCGCACGGCCTCGACCCCGGCGGGCAGCCCGGCGAGTACGGGCTCGGCGCCGGCGCCGTCCGCGATCCGGCCGAGCAGGGCGCGCAGCGCGTCCGGCTCGGGGAGCGTCGACACGTACCAGGCGCGGCCGTTGCGGACGACGGCCGGCATCCCGTCGAGTTCACCGCCCCTGTACGCCGCGACGACCTCTCCGCCCGCCACCTCGAACTCCTCCGACCACAGCGTGCCGAGGAAGCCCTCGCACGCGACGCGCTCACCCGCGTCCAGCGGCCACCACTCGTGCAGGGTGCCGATGCCGAACAGCGCGCGCAGCCGGGCGTCCATGCCGCCCGGTCGCACCCGGTCGTCCCCGTCGGCCACCCCCGTCAGGAAGCCGCTGACGAGGGTGCCCCCGCCCCGTACGTAACGGAGGAGATTGCCGATCGCCGTGTCGGTGAGCAGGTAGAGGTGCGGGACGACGACCAGGCGGTAGCCGGTCAGGTCGTGTTCGGGGTGGGCGAAGTCCGTCGTACGGCCCGACTCCCACAGGGCCCGGTGCCAGGCCCGGACGACGTCGGTGTACTCCAGACGCACGGACGGGCGGCCGTCCTGCTGGTCGGCCCACCAGGAGTTCCAGTCGTGGAGTACGGCGATGTCCGCCTCGATCCGGCTGCCCGCCACATGTGCGCCGAGTGCGCCCAGTTCGGAGCCGATGCGACAGGTCTCCCGGAAGGTACGTCCCTCCTCACCCGCGTGGCCGAGCATCCCCGAGTGGAACTTCTCGGCGCCCTGCCGGGACTGCCGCCACTGGAAGTAGCAGACGGCGTCCGCGCCACGGGCGACCGACTGGAGCGACCACAGGCGGTTGAGCCCGCGCGGCTTCGGGTGGTTGACACCGCGCCAGTTGACCGCGCCCGCCGACTGCTCCATCAGCATCCAGGGACCACGCGCCTGGGAGCGGGTCATGTCCCCGAGCATCGCGTTGTACTGCCCGCCGAGCGGGTCCTTCGGGTCCGGGTAGATGTCGACGGAGACGACGTCCTCCCGCTCGGCCCACCGCCAGGCGTCCTGCCCGCTCCACAGCGGCATGAAGTTGGTGGTGACGGGGATGTGCGGGGTGTGGCGCGCCACGATGTCGCGTTCGGCGGTGCAGCACTCCATCAGCGCGTCGGAGGTGAAGCGCTTGAAGTCCAGCAGCTGCGCCGGATTGTGCAGGTACTGGGCGTGGCGCGGCGGGATGATCTCCTCCCAGTCGTCGTAGCGCTGGCTCCAGAAGGCCGTACCCCACGCCTCGTTGAGGGCGTCGAGCGTGCCGTGCCTGGTCCCCAGCCACCGGCGGAAGTGGCGCGCGGTCTCGTCGCACCAGCAGTGGGTGCAGTACTCGTTGTTGATGTGCCACATGGTGAGGGCCGGATGACCGGCGTACCGCGCGGCCAGGTCCTCGGTGATGGCTGCCGCGTAGGCGCGGTACGTCGGCGAGCTGGCACAGAACTGCTGGCGCGAACCCCACCAGACGGTTCGTCCCTGCTCGTCGCGCGGCAGCGTCTCGGGGTGGCGGGCGCCCATCCAGGGCGGCGGTGACGCGGTCGGGGTGGCCAGTACGACACCGATGCCGTTGGCGTGCGTGAGGTCCATGAGCCGGTCGAGCCAGCCGAACTCCCGTGCCCCGGGGCGTGGTTCGATCTTCGACCAGGAGAAGACGCCAAGGGTGACGGAGTTGACGCCGGCCCGCTTCATCAGCCGTACGTCCTCCTGCCAGGTCTCCTCCGGCCACTGCTCGGGGTTGTAGTCGCCGCCGAAGAGGATCCGGCCTCGGGTGGAGTCGTCGAGGGAGGGCATCAGGCCGGGTCTCCGTACTGGATGCCGCGGCCGTTGGTGCCGAGGTAGACGCGGCCGTGGATGCGGGGATCGCCCGTGATGACTTCGCCGGTCCAGCCCCACTGGTGGCTGTCGTCGTTGATCCGCATCCAGGTGCGGGCCTCGTCGTCGGAGCGCAGTACGCAGACGGGGCCGTCGGTGGCCCCGGTCTGGAAGAGCGCCGGGTAGCCGCCGGCCGTCGCCGCCCTGCCGAACCCGAGGGCGTGCGAGGCGCGGCAGCCGGCGACCCGGCCGAAGTGCGCGCCGCCGTCGGTGGAGCGGTGCAGACCCTGGTCTTTGGCCGAGAGCCACAGGTCACCGGTGCGCCCGGGGGCCGCGGCGATCTTGAACTGCGGGTCTCCGGAGGGCAGCCCGGCGGCCCGGGCGGTGAAGGAGGCGCCGCTGTCCGTGCTGGCGTACAGGGTGCCGGTGGCCGTGTCGTACGCGTAGAAGCGCGCCGGATCGACGGGGTCGGCCACGGGGGTGGCGCCCCTGGGGAAGGAGGGCACCTCGGCCCAGGTGGCGCCGTTGTCCGTGGAGCGGTGGGCCGGGTGCCCGGTGCCGTCCCAGTGGACGAACGACCACAGCAGCGTCCGGCCGTTCGCACTGGTCGCGAGGGGCCCCGGCGCGCTGCTCGCGACGGACGGCTGGGCGGCGAACGGCGCCCAGGTCCGGCCGCCGTCGTTCGAGTACGCGCCATTGCCGTGGTCGCCCCAGCCCGCCCGTACGACGTACGACGGTGCGAGCGCGGCCTGGGCGAGTCCGGTGGACGATCCCATGACCGGGTTGGCGGCCATGCCCGACGGCGGGGAGGCCGTCAGCTGCTCGTGGTACATCACGCCGATGTCACCGAGCCCGCTGATGAGATGGGCGGCGCCGGACGGCGGGGAGATCAGCTGACGGACGGCCGATTCCTCCAGGCCCCGGATCTGCGGCGCCCAGCGGACCAGGTCGCGGGTGCCGTAGAGGGTGGCGCCCGTGCCGTACACGATGTGCTTCGAGTCGTACGGATCGATGGCGAGGGCCTGGATCCACCAGCCGAACTTGGGGCTCGGCCCGCCCCACTTGAGGTACGGCGTCTCGGTGACGTCGAGTACGGCGGTGTCCTTGAGCGAGACCCAGCCGCGTCCGCCGTCCGTGGAGCGGAACAGTGTGTCGACGGCCGACCAGCGGTTGTTGGTGGAGACGACCACCGTGCCGCCGCGCGAGGCATCGACCGAGAGGCCGCCGTATCCGAACGCGCCCCTCTCCGGGGTCACGTCGGTCCAGACGCCGGTCACGGTGTCCAGGCGGTGGACGGAGCCCGCGCTCTGGTTGTTGGGGCCGGGGGCGTCGGCGTAGCTGACGTACAGCGCGCGGGTGCGGGCGTCGTACGCGGCGTGGACGGGCACCCTGGCCGCTTCGCCCGCCGGCTGGCCGGGTACGGCCTCCCAGCCCGTGGCCGTGGTGCGCAGCAGGGCGGCGCCGCCGTCGCCCCAGCCCGCGTACACGACGCGCCCGGCGGCGGCGAGGAAGGTGATGCCCTGGCCGGTGGCCGAGGGCTGCGCGGGGAAGGGGGCGGGCGCCCACGTGATCCCGGCGTCGGCGGACTTCAGCAGGCCGTCGTGGCGGGTGCCGAGCCACAGAGTGGCGCTGTCGCGCGGGTCGACCAGGAGCCGCTCGCCGGTGCCCCGGCCGTCCTCGTTGGCGCCGAGCTTGACGGTCAGGTCGCTACGGCGCCAGGTGGCGCCCCGGTCGGTGGAGCGCAGTACGGCGCCGTTGCCGGCCCAGGGCTGGGCGTACGTACCGAGGGCGAGATACAGCCGCTCGGGCCGGGCGGGGTCGACGGCCATGGCCTCGACCCCGAGCAGGTTCCAGTCGTCCCAGCCGAGATGGTCGGTGAGCGGGGTCCACGAGGCGGTCCTGTCGTCCCAGCGGTAGGCGCCGCCGATGTCGGTCCTGGCGTACGCCAGCCCGCGCACGGCGGGGTGGAACAGCACTCCGGTGATGAAGCCGGTGCCGCCGATGACGGCGTTGCGCCAGCGGTATGCCCGGGCCGCCACGGCGCCGGCGCCGCCCGCCGCGTGCGCCGGAGCGGTCAGGGCCGGCAGTGCGGTGAGGGCGGCGGCCCCGGCGGCTCCGGCGAGCACGGCTCGTCTGCCGGGGGGCGGAACCGCGATTAAGCATGTCCATGACAGTCATCGCTTCCTGGTGGGGGAGGGGCGGGGCAGAGGAGATCAGCCCTTGACGGCGCCGATCAGCATGCCCTTTTGGAAGTGCTTCTGGACGAACGGCGACATCACGGCGACAGGGACCAGCGCCAGGATCATCACGGCCATCTGGACGGAGAGGCTGCTGAGCGCGCCGCTGCTGACCGCCTGGCCCATGGCGCCCGGCGGCACCTGGTGCTGGAGCACCAGCTGACGAAGGATCATCTGCAACGGGTACTTGTCGCTGTCCTGGATGTAGAGCATGGCGTTGAACCACTGGCTCCAGTAACCGACGGCGTAGAAGAGCGAGATCACCGCGACGACCGCGCGGGACAGCGGCATCACGATCGTGAACAGGATGCGCCACTCCCCGGCGCCGTCGATGCGGGCACTCTCGATCAGCTCCGGAGCGGTGCCCGTGAAGAAGGCGCGCAGCACCAGGATGTTGAAGACGCTGAGCGCGCTCGGCAGGATCATCGACCAGTAGCTGTCCTGGAGTCCGATCCCGGTGACCAGGAGATACGTCGGGATCAGCCCCGCGCCGAAGAACATGGTGACCATCAGCAGCATCAGCAGGGGCCGGTGGGCGAATGATCCCGGCCTGGACAGACCATAGGCGCACAGTACGGACACGGCCATGCTGAAGAGGGTGCCGACCACGGTGATCCCGACGCTGACGAGCGCCGCGCGGGTCACCGCGCCACCGCTCAGCAGCGCCTCGTACGCCTCGAAGGTGATCGTCCCGGGCCACACGACCAGGCCGCCGGCCTCCGTGATGGTCTTCTTGTCCGAGAGGCTGGTCACCAGGACCACCCACAGCGGTCCGAGCACCAGCAGGCAGATGGCGACGAGCGACAGACCCTTGAGCCCCTGCCCGATCCTGGTCGGCTCCTCCTCCCACACCGGGCGGCGGCCGGTACGGTCGATTCTCTGGAGCGGGGTCTCCCGCACGCCCTGCGGATCCACGAGTACGGCGGTCATTGTTTCGCGTACACCCCCTGCTCACCCAGCAGATGAGCCACCTTGTTGGCCAGCAGCACCATGAGCACGCTGAAGACACCCTTGAAGATCCCGGCGGCGGTCGCGTAGCCGAAGTCACCGGTCCTGACACCCGTCCACCAGATGTACGTGTCCAGCACCTCCGCCGCGCCGGCCCCGACCTGGTCGCGCTGGAGCAGGATCTGCTCGAAGTCGAGGTTGAGGGCGCTGCCGACGCGCAGCACCAGCAGCAGGGCGATCACCGGCCGCAGGGCGGGCAGCGTTACGTGCCACATGCGCCGCCAGCGCCCGGCGCCGTCGACGGCCGCCGCTTCGTACAGCTCGCTGTTGACGGCTGCGAGCGCGGCCAGGAAGACGATCACTCCCCACCCGGCGTCCTTCCACACCGACTGGGCGGTCAGCAGGAACTTGAAGAACCCCGGGTCGGTCATCAGGTCGAAACCGCCGAAGCCGCGCTCGCGCAACTGCTGCGCGATCAGTCCGGCGCCGCCCAGCATCTGCTGGAAGACGGTGACGACCAGGACCCAGGAGAAGAAGTGCGGGAGGTAGATGATGCCCTGCACCCAGGCCCGGACGCGGTCGTTGAGAACGCTGTTGAGCAGCAGGGCGAGCGCGACGGGGATCGGGAAGAAGAGCACCAGCTGGGTGAAGAAGATCACCAGGGTGTTCACCAGGACTTCCCAGAACCGGTTGTCGAGGAAGAGCCGCTCGAAGTTGTACGTCCCCACGAACGGGCTGCCGGTGACCCCCGCGCCGTACGGGTCGTACTCCTGGAACGCGACGACGTTGCCGAGCAGCGGAACGTAACTGAAGACCAGCAGCAGCACGACGGCCGGCAGGGTCATCAGCAGCAGCGTCCGGTCCCGCAGGAATCTCTGGCGGCGGGTGATGCCACCGGCGGGCCGCGGGGCTCTCACTGGCCGGAGCCCTGCTTCTCGAGGATGTCGGCGTACCACTTGCGCAGTTCCTCGCCGCCGCTCTTCTTCCAGGTGTTCACGGCCTCCTCCACGTCGCTGACCTTCTTGCGGCCGCGCCGGATGTCCTTCTGGAGGTCGTCGAAGGGCGTGTAGAGGGAGGCGTAGCGCTGCGGCTCGACGATCTGCATGCCGAAGAACAGCGGCTTCCTGATATGCGGCGCCTGGCGGGCCATCCAGCCGGCGTACTCCTTGACGAGCTCGGGGAAGTCGGGGAAGGCGATGACGCTCGGCGGGGAGGCGAAGAAGAGGTACGTGGAGGGCTGGGCCTCCTGGACACCCTGGTCGGTGCGGACCGGGACGCCGTCCTTCTTCTTGTAGTGGGTGCCCTCGACACCGAAGTTGATGAGCTGGAACTCCTTGGTCCCGTACGGGGCGGCGGTGTAGTCGACCAGGGCGAGCAGCTCCTCGATCCTCTCCTTGGGCAGGTTCTTGTTGATGAAGGAGAAGATCCCGGCCGGCGGGTCCTGGTAGAGGACCGGCTTGCCGCCGTCGGAGCCGAAGAGGTCGAGCGCCCGCATGTCGAATTCCGGGTTGGCCTTGGACTGTTCCGAGACCATGCCCTGCCAGGCGCCGGTGCCGTCGTTGTACATCAGCGTCCGGCCACCGGTGAAGCGGATCTTGGCGTCGGCGTCCTTGTTGGCCTCGGCGTCGGGATGGACCACGCCCGCGTCGTGGAGCTTGCGGGCGAAGGCGAGCGCTTCCCGGTACTCGGCGGTCTCGATCTTGTGCACGAGTCTGCCGCCGTCGAGCCGCCAGTAGTGCGGGGCGTCGGGGAGGACGCCGTAGATCTTCTGGACGCAGGTCCACAGGTCGTCGAAGGCCCAGACCTTCTTCCTGGCGTCGGTGTACTCCTTGCCGAACGCAAGCAGTTCCGCGGCGTTCGCCGGCAGCTTCGCACCGAGCCCGTCGAGAAGGTCCTTCCGGTAGAAGATCGCGTTGCCGATGACCGGCGCGGGCATCGGCAGTCCGCGCAGCTTGCCGCCGAAGACCGACATCTGCCATGCCCCGGTGGGGATGTTGGCGAGGTTCGGGTACTTCTCGGCCTTGTCGCCGGAGAGGTACGGGCCCAGGTCGGCGAACTTGCTGACGATGGCGTTGCGTATCTGGCCCTGCATGTTCCAGCCGGGGATGGTGACGATGTCCGCGATGTCCGATCCGGCGAGTACGGCGCCGATCTTCTCCTGGTACGTGTTGCCGTCCTGCGGGTCGAACCGGACCGTGGCGCCGAGAGCCTTGTTGACGGCGGTGTAGTAGGCGTTGTCCTTCTTCGGCACGGTTCCCCAGATGGGGGTCATGGCCCTGAACGTGCCGCCCCTGCCCGGCGTCCCCTTGACCGAGGTCGCCAGTGGGTCGGGCAGCTCGGTGTAACCGGCGCTGGAGCCGTTGACGCTCGGGATGTCCGGTTCCACGAGGTGGGTGGGGAGGTACTTCGGGAGGATGGCTTTGAGCGCCTTGCCCCCGGTCGCGCCTTCCCTGCCGCTCTGAGCCGGGCCGCCGCAGGCGGCGAGCAGCGGCATCCCGCCGGCCACCGCTGCCGCGGCGACCGCCGTGGAGGCGAGGAAGCTTCTCCGGCTCGGGGCGGAGGGGGAGTTCGGCGTCATTGCGTCAACCCTTCATGGCGCGCCAGGACACCCGGCGGAGGGCCGCCGGTCGGCTGCGGTAATCGGCTCACGACAGAAGCGGGCGCCGAGGAGACGGAACCGGTCCTCCGGCTTGGTCATCGCGCGGCGCTTGTCGAAGCGCTTCGATGTTGCTGCGAGGTTAAGTGAACGGTTCGGAGCACACAAGGGTCGAAGCCAACATTGGCCGTTGTGGTGGCGCGTCTTGACACTTGAGCTCCGAGGGCAAGAGCATCGAAGCGCTTCGAATGCCCGGCCTCGTCCATTGTCAAGGGGAACCGCACGTGACCGCAGACGTGACCGCACACCAGCCGCCGTTCCGTGACCCGCACTTGCCCTTCGGCGAGCGCGCGGACGATCTGCTCGGCCGGCTGACGCTCGATGAACGGATCGCGATGCTGCACCAGTTCACGCCTGCCGTGGACCGGCTCGGCCTCCCGGCCTTCCGCACCGGCCAGGAAGCGCTGCACGGTGTGGCCTGGACGGGCCCCGCCACCGTCTTCCCCCAGTCCGTCGGGCTCGGCGCGAGCTGGAACGAGGACCTGGTGCGCCGGGTCGGCGAAGCCGTCTCCCGCGAAGCGCGCGCCATGCGCGCGCGTGACGACCGCGTCGGCCTCAACGTGTGGGCCCCCACGGTGAACCTGCTCCGCAACCCCCTGTGGGGCCGGGGCGAGGAGGGGTACTCCGAGGACTCCTTCCTGACCTCCACGACAGCCGTCGCGTACACCCGGGGCCTGCGCGGCGACCACCCCCGCTACTGGCGAACCGCGCCGGTCCTCAAGCACTGGCTCGCCCACAACAACGAGACCGACCGGGACACCTCGTCGGCCTCCGTCCGTCCGCGTCCTGCGCGAGTACGACCTGCGCGCCTTCCGCGGAGCCGTGCGGGCCGGCGCCGTCGCCGGTGTGATGCCCGCCTACAACCTGGTCAACGGACGGCCGAACCACCTCTCGCCGTACCTGCGCGAGGAACTGCGCTGCTGGACCGGACAGGAGCTGCTGGTGTGCTCGGACGCGGGCGCCCCCAGCAACCTCGTCGACTCGGAGCACTACTTCGACACCCACGAGGAGGCGACGGCCGCGGCGCTGCTGGCCGGCGTCGACAGCTTCACCGACCACGGCACGGACGGATCGCTGATCACCGCCCGCGTACGCGCCGCCCTGGACCAGGGGCTGATCGACGCGTCCGACATCGACAGGGCGGTACGCAGGCAGCTTCACGTACGCCTGATGCTGGGGGAGTTCGATCCGGCACTCGACCCCCACGCGCGGGATGCGCACTTCGACACCCCGGCCCACCGCCGGCTGGCCCTGGAGGCCGCCGAGCAGGCGGTGGTCCTGCTGAAGAACGACGGCCTGCTGCCGCTCGACCCGGCCGCCGAGCCGCGGATCGCGGTCGTCGGACCGCTCGCCGACGAGTGCAAACTCGACTGGTACAGCGGCACACTGATCCGCAGGTCCACACCGCTCGACGGCCTGCGGGAACGATTCGGCGCGGACCGGGTGACGTACGCGGAAGGCGCGGACCGGGTACGGCTGCGCTGCGCGGCGGGCGCGCTGCGCGTCCCCGCCGGCGACGCGCCCACCGAAGTGCGGGGAGCCGGGGGCGCGCTGGACCCGGCGCTGCTCGCCGGCCGCACCGACCTGCCACCGCTCACCGCCGACGCCGAGGGCACCGGGTTCGCCCTGACCGACTGGGGCGGCGGGGTGCTGACCCTGCGCGCTCCCGACGGCCGGTACCTGTCGGTCGCCGACGACGGCTTCGTACGGGCCTCCGCCGACCAGCCGGGCGGCTGGGTCGTCCAGGAGACGTTCCGGCTCGAACCTCATGGCGGCGGGCATCTCCTCAGGCACATCGCGACGGGTGGCTACGTCTCTGTCGCCGCCGGTGGCGTGAAGGTTGCCGCCGAGGGAGACGTCTTCTCGGCCGACGTGGTGGAGCGCGGCGAGGAGGAGGCGGCCCGCGTGGCGGCGGCCGCCGACGTGGTGATCGTGGCCGTCGGCAACGACCCGCACATCAACGGCCGCGAAACCGAGGACCGCACGACGCTCGCCCTGCCGGACCACCAGGACCGGCTGTGGCGCGCCGCCCGCGCCGCGAACCCGCGCACGGCGCTGGTGCACGTCTCGTCGTACCCGTACGCCGTTCCGGAGGCCGCCGAGGAGCTGCCCGCCCTGCTGTGGACGGCGCACGGAGGCCAGGCGGCGGGAACAGCGCTGGCGCGCGTGCTGGCCGGTGACGTGTCCCCGGCCGGCCGGCTGCCGCAGACCTGGTACGCCGCCGACTCCTGCCTGCCGGATCTGCTCGACTACGACATCATCGGCAGCCGCCAGACGTACCTCTACTACGACGGCACACCGCTCTTCCCCTTCGGCCACGGCTTGTCGTACTCCTCCTTCGCGTACGCGGACGTGTCCGCCGCTGTCGAGGGCGGCACGGTACGAGCCGGTCTCACCCTCACCAACACGGGCGCCGTGGCCGCGGACGAGGTCGCGCAGCTGTACGTGCGGGCGCTCGACGCGCGCGTTCCGCGCCCGCTGCGCGAGCTCGTCGGTCACCGCCGCGTCCACCTCGCGCCCGGAGAGGCGCGGCGGCTGGAATTCGAGGTCCCCGTCTCCGCGCTCGGTTTCTGGGACGTGGCGCACGGCTGCTGGACGGTCGCTCCCGGCCGTTACGAGTTCCTGGCCGGCGCCTCGAGTACCGACATCCGCGGCACGGCCGCCGTGCACCTCGGCGGAGAGCCGCCCGCCCCGCGCCCGGTCATGACGGCGGGCCTCGCGGCGGCGGACTACGACGAGCAGCGCGGCACGCGGATCGTGGACCGGTCGAAGGCCGCGGGCGACGCGGTGGCCCCGGTGGCGGGCGCCGAGTCGGGCGAACTCGCCTTCCTGGACTGCGACTTCGGGGGCGGAGCGGCGGAGGTCGCGGTCACGGTCTCGGCCACGGCGCCCGGCACTGTCAGCCTGGCCCTGGCGGACGGCACGGTCCTGGCGGCGGTCGCGGTCCCCGCGACGGGCGGTCCGTACATGTACGAGGAACTGCGCGCCGCGATCGCGGTGTCCGGCGTCCAGGAGCTCCGGGCGCACCTGCGCGGCCCGGTCCGCCTGGCCGGGCTGACCTTCACCGCCTGACGCCCGAGATCGCTGCTGAGCGCGGCCCGCTTCGAGCCGCGCTCAGCCAGATCCAGCCCGTACGGCGTTCGAGGACACGCCCGGAGGCACCCGGGAGCCCGGGGACCTGCCCCCGGCACGGGAAGGGCGGGCCGAGGGGACGCCGCAGACGCACGTACCCCCACACCCCCGCCAACGTCACTCCGTCCTGATCACCACTTCCCCCGCGCCCTCGGCGCAGGCCGCGCCCCACTCCACCCGGAACGGCCGCTCCGAGCCCTCCGCCGTGACCCGCACGGTGTCCCGGACCGCACGACCCGGAACACCGCCGCGTCCGCGCCCGTCCGGTCCGGCACCGTCACCGCGCGCTCCAGTGCGGCGGGCGGCGCGTACAGCCGCAGCGTCAGTCCTTCCAGCCACTCACCGTCCGGCCGCTGGTCGTCCGCGCCCAGCGGCAGCACCGCCCCCGGCCGCACGAGCAGCGGCAGGCTGTCGAAGCCGTGCGTCTCCTGCCGCCACCCCGGCCCCGTCACCGTCTCGCCGGTCAGCAGACGCGTCCACGTACCGGCAGGCACGTAGTACTCGACCGATCCGTCCGTACTGAACACCGGCGCGACCAGCAGATCCGGACCGAGCATGTACTGCCGGTCCAGCGGCCGGCACGCCGGGTCGTCCGGGAACTCCAGCAGCATCGGCCGCATCACCGGCACACCCGTGCGGTGCGCCTCGACAGCGGCGCCGTACAGGTACGGCATCAGCCGGTGCTTGAGCAGCGTGAACCGCCGCGCCACGTCCACCGCTTCTTCGCCGAACTCCCACGGCACGCGGTACGAGACATTGCCGTGCAGCCTGCTGTGCGACGACAGCAGCCCGAACGCGAGCCAGCGCTTGAAGACATCGGGGTCCGGCGTCCCCTCGAAGCCGCCGATGTCATGGCTCCAGAAGCCGAACCCCGACAGACTCAGCGACAGACCGCCGCGCAGCGACTCGGCCATCGCGTTGAAGGAGGCGAAGCAGTCGCCGCCCCAGTGCACCGGGAACTGCTGGCCGCCCGCCGTCGCCGAGCGCGCGAACAGCACCGCCTCGCCGCCGCCGCGTTCCTTCTCCAGCAGCTCGAAGACCGTCCGGTTGTACAGGTGCGTGTAGTAGTTGTGCATCCGCTGCGGGTCGGAGCCGTCGTGCCACACCACGTCCGTCGGCACGCGCTCGCCGAAGTCCGTCTTGAAGCAGTCGACACCCTGGTCGAGCAGGGTCCGCAACTTGCCCGCGAACCATTCGCGGGCGGCCGGACTCGTGAAGTCCACCAGCGCCATGCCCGGTTGCCACAGGTCCCACTGCCAGATGTCGCCGTTGGCCCGGCGCACCAGATGGCCGGCCTCCGCGCCCTCCGCGAACAGCGCGGACTTCTGCGCGATGTACGGGTTGATCCACATGCTGATCCGCAGGCCGCGTTCCTTGAGCCTGGCCAGCATGCCGTCCGGGTCGGGGAAGACCTCCGGGTCCCAGCGGAAGTCCGACCACTGGTACTCGCGCATCCAGAAGCAGTCGAAGTGGAACACCGACAGCGGGATGCGCCGCTCCGCCATGCCGTCGACGAAGGACGTGACGGTGTCCTCGTCGTACGCCGTGCAGAAGGAAGTGGTGAGCCACAGCCCGAACGACCAGGCGGGCGGCAGCGCGGGCCGGCCGGTGAGGGCGGTGTAGCGGGTGAGGACGTCCTTCGGTGTGGGACCCGCGACGACGTAGTACTCCAGCGAGTGGTCCTCGACGCTGAACTGCACCTGCCCGACCGACTCGGAGCCGACTTCGAAGGAGACCTTGCCGGGGTGATTGACGAAGACGCCGTAGCCGCGCGAGGAGAGGTAGAACGGGATGTTCTTGTACGCCTGCTCACTGCTCGTACCTCCGTCGGCCTGCCAGATGTCGAGGCTCTGGCCGTTCCTGAGGTACGGAGTGAAACGCTCCCCGAGTCCGTAGATGTTCTCGCCCACGCCCAGGGCGAGCTGGGCGACCATGTGGTGCCCCCCGTCGGGTGTCGTCGCGAACGCGGTGCCCTTGCTCTCGACGGCGGTGAGCCGGCGCCCCTGCGCGTCGAGGAACACCGGCCCCCACGGCCGCGCGGTGTCGAGCCGCAGCGTGAGCGGCCCGCTCGTCAGCTCGGTGACCGTACCGTCCTGCCGGGTGGTGGCAGCCGTGCTGCCGTCCGCGCCGGGCAGCTCGAAGTCGGGCCCGCGGTGGGCCTTCCCGGCGTGATGGGTGGCGCGTACGCCGATGACGCCTTCGGCCGGTGAGAAGCACTCGACCGTGATGAGCGGGCTGTTGAGGGTGGCACCGCGGTGTTCCACGTTTCTGACGGCGGCGTACGCGGTGACGTGGTCGGAGCTGGTGTGCAGATCGCGCACTTCGGTGGCGTACGACGCGTGCACACCTTCGCGCATGAGCCAGAAGCCGTCGGTGAACTTCACAGGGGTTCCTTGCGGGGATCAGGCGCGGCAGGGAGGCTGCCGTTCTCCGGCACCATTTTGGTCGTGCGCCGAACAAATTACGTGACGTCACGTCCCGGGGCCAGAGGACCCGGCCCTCAATTGGGCCGACGACCAAACAAATTGGCGGTACGCTTCTCTGCTCGCGCCCCGCGAGGAGAGCAGGGGACGGACGTCGACGCAGGGCAAGGGGAGGCCGATCGTGGACAAGGGCGCGCCGGACGCCGCCGCGGAGTTCCATGACTTCTTCGAGCGCCACCACGTCGGACTTGCCCGCCTCGCCCACCTCCTGACCGGCGACGCCGACGCCGCCGACGACCTGGCCGCCGACGCGCTCGTCGCGATCTGGCACCGCTGGGACCGGGTACGGGCCGCCGAACACCCCGCGGCGTACGCCCGTGGAGTCGTCGCCCATCTCGCGCGCAGCCGGATACGCAGCGCCGTACGGGAACGCCGCCGGGTCGCGCTCTTCTGGCCGCACCGGTCCGAGCACTGGAACGGCCCCGACGTACCCGCGGTCGTCGACGTCCAGCAGGCGCTGCGCACCCTGCCCTTCCGCAAGCGCGCCTGCGTCGTGCTGCGCCACGCCTTCGACCTGTCGGAGCGGGACACGGCGCTGGCTCTCGGCATCTCTGTCGGTACGGTGAAGAGCCAGACGTCGAAGGGCATGGCGCAGCTGGAGAAGCTGCTGGGCGGCGACATCGCCGCGGAACTCGTGGGAGGCAGGCGCTGATGGAGGAGCTCCGCGGACGACTGCGCGAAGCGGCCGACGCGCACTGCCCCGACCGCGCGCGGATGCTGGCCAGGGTGGAGCGCGCCATGGCCGCACCGCCGGCCGGTGCGCCCGCCCGGCGCACCGCGTCCCCGGCGGCCTGGCTCCGCGTCACGGGAACGACGGCCGCCGTGGCCGGGGTGCTGGTGGCGGGCGGCTACGCGGTGGCCTCCGCGACGCGGGACGTGAAGCCGTCGCAGGTCACCGCGCCACCGGCCCCGGCGGACACGGACCGCGCCCGGCGTGTCCAGCTGTGGGCCGACGGCCGGGTCGACCCGCACAGCAACCGCTACTGGGCGCAGAGCAACATCACGCTGAAGACCCGTGAACCGCTCACCGCGCTCACGGTCGAACTGCGCGTCGCCCAGACGGGCGGTGTCACGGACACCGGCAGTTGGCGCTCCCTCCCGGAGCGCGACTTCACGGTCTCCGTACGCGAGGAGGCCGGCGCCCTGGTCTTCCGCTGGTCACTCAGGGCGGGGCGCACGGTCCCGGCCGGACAGCACGTCTTCGCCGCCCAGTACAACCACGCGGAGGGCAGCAGGAACGCGGGCGGCGACACGTACACCGCGTCGGCGGCCGCGGGGCCGGCCAGTGAAAGAAGCACGCTGCGCGGCGACTTCACCGATCCGGCCCCCGGGACACCGTGAGCCCCGACCGGACCGGAGCCCGCGCCTACTCCGGCGTCCGTCGTACGCCGACCGCGGCCAGGACGGCACCGGCCACGCACAGCACACCGGTGACGAGCGCGGCGGTGTGCACGCCGTTGATGAACGCCTGGCCACTGCCCTCGACCACCGCCGCCCTCAGTTGTGCGGGCATGTCACCGGAGACCGGCGAAACCCCCATCGCGACCGCGTCCTTGGCCTCGCTCATGCCCCCGGCCATGGCCGCCGGCACCCCGGCGGAGGTGAGTTCGCCGGTCAGAGTGGAGCCGACCCGGCTGCTGATCAGGGACACCAGGACGGAGGTTCCCAGTGCGCCGCCGATCTGAAGCGCCGTGGCCTGGAGACCGCCCGCCACACCCGCGTCCTTGACGGGCGAGTTGCCCACGATCGCGTCGGAGGAGGCGGCCATCACCATGCCGACACCCAGGCCGAGGGCGACGAAGGGCGGCCACATCGCGCCGTACGAGGAGTGCACGCCCCACGCGAGCATCCCGAACGCGGCGCCGGCTTGCAGCACCATGCCGAGCGGCATGGACAGCCGGGCGCCGAACTTCTCGGTGAGCTTCGCGCCGAGCGGCGAGGCGACGACGGAGGCCAGGCTGAGCGGCAGGGTGCGCACACCTGCTTCGACGGGAGTGAAGCCCCGCACGTTCTGCAAGTACAGCATCACGAAGAAGATCACGCCGAGCAGGACGAAGAAGTTGACCGCCGTGATGATCGTGCCGATGGTCAGCGCGGGGCTGCGGAACAGCCGCATCGGCAGCAGCGGGTGCTGCACCCGCGTCTCGTACCAGCCGAACACCAGCAGAAGCACGACGCCGACGGTGAGAGTGCCCAGCGTCGAACCCGAACTCCAGCCCCACGTCTCGCCCTTGACCACACCGAAGACCACCACGAGCAGACCGGCCGCGAGCAGGACGACGCCGGGCACGTCGAAGCGCTGGTGACCGGTGGTGTTCCTGCTCTGGGGCAGCACCAGCGCGCTGAAGACGAGCGCGACGATCCCGATCGGAGCGTTGATGTAGAAAACGGACTCCCAACTGACGTGCTCGACCAGCAGGCCGCCCACGATGGGACCGAGCGCGGTGGAGACCGAGGACACCATGGCCCAGATCCCCACCGCCATCCCGAACTTCCCGGGCGGGAACACCGCGCGCAGCAGCCCGAGCGTGTTCGGCATCAGCAGTGCCCCGAACAGGCCCTGCACCGCGCGGAACGCGATGACGCCCTCGATCGAGCCCGCGAGCCCGATGGCGACGGAGGCGACCGTGAAGCCCGCCACGCCGATCATGTAGTACGTACGCCGGCCGAAGCGGTCACCCAGCTTTCCGCCGAGGATCAGTGCGGCGGCCAGGGCGAGCAGGTAGGAGTTGGTGACCCATTGCAGGTCGGCCGTGGACGCGTTCAGGTCCCGGCCGATCTCGGGGTTGGCGATCGCGACGACGGAGCCGTCCAGGCCGACCATGAACAGGCCGAAGGCGACCGCCACGAGCGTCAGCCAGGGATTGCCGCGCCGGCCGCGCGGGGGCGGTGGCGGGGAGTGTGCGGGCAGGGGTGAGTGATCCACAACGGTGGAGGGCATGGAAGTGCCTTGCTTCCTGAAAGAGAGGGGTGGTGCGCTGCCGATACGCGGGAGACCGCGCTCGGAGCCGTCAGTCGGCGGCGGGGTGAATGTGCCGCGCCAGTCCTTCGAGGGCGCCCAGGGCGGACCCGATGGCGTCGAGATCCGCGTCGGTGAGGGCGTGCAGTGCCTCGATGAGGTACCCGTCCATGAGCTCACCGACCGCCGCCGTGCGGCGCCGCGCCTCCGCCGTGAGATGCAGGTGCGCCACCCGCTTGTCGGCCGCGTCCTGCCGGCGCTCCAGCAGGCCGAGTCCGGCCAGCTGGGTGACCAGCGCGCTCACGTTGTTCGGCTTCATGAGGAGTACGTCGGCGGCCTCACGCACGGTGATCCCGTCGCGCCTCCCGACCAGCCGCAGCAGCGCCAGCTGGCCTTCGGGCAGCCGGGGGAAGGGAAGGTCCGGGACGAGGCGCCGGTCGAGCGCCCGGTGCAGCGCGGGCAGGAGGGCCGCGAGCCCGGAGGCGATGCGGCGGGGGTCCTGTGCGGACGCGCTGGAGGAGGGCATGCGCCCACTGTAAGTATGGCAACATACCTATGTCAACATACGTACTTGCGGCTGCCGCCCCTGCCGCCCCTGCCGCCGCCCCCCGCCGCTCCCTGCGTCTCCCCACCCCTCCGGGCAGCCGGACCGGCCACGGCATGGCGTGACCGCCGGGCACAACTGCCCGTTACCCGGCGGGGGAGGGCTCAGGCCGATTCCCGGCGCACCAGCTCGGTGGGGAGGATCACGGCCGCCGGTTCCTCACCCCCGATCCGGGCGAGCAGCATCCGTACCATCTCCGTGCTGATCCGGTCCCACGGCTGGCGGATCGTGGTGAGCGGCGGACGCGTCGACAGGGCGGCCGGCGAGTCGTCGAAGCCGCCGACGGCCACGTCCTCGGGCACCCGCCGCCCCGCGCGCGCGAGCGTGTCGAGCACACCCTGCGCCATCAGGTCCGACGCCACGAACACCGCGTCCAGGTCCGGGGCCCGCTCCAGCAGCAGTCCGGCCGCCGCCTCGCCGCTCGCCCGGCTGTAGTCGCCCGCCGCGATCAGCGACTCGTCGACGGGCAGGCCGTGTTCGGCGAGCGTCTCCCGGTAACCGGCGAGACGCTCGACGCCGCCCGGCGTGTCCGCGGGACCGGTCACCGTGGCGATCCGCCGGCGGCCCGACGCGTACAGGTAGCGCACCATCTCGCGCGCCCCGTCCCGGTCGTCCGCAGCCACGTAACTGACCTTCGCGCTCTGCCCCAGCGGCTTGCCGCAGGCGACCACCGGGACGCCCGCCTCGTGCAGGTCGCTCACCACGGGGTCGCCCCGGTGGCTGGAGACCAGCAGCACTCCGTCCACGTGCCCGGCCGCGATGTACCGCAGATTGCGCCGCCGTTCGGCCTCGGTGCCCGCGATCATCAGCAGCAGCGGGATGTCCTGGGCGGCCAGCGCCTGCGTGCAGGAGCGCAGCAGCACATTGAAGTTGGGGTCTTCGAAGAAGCGCTCCTGCGGCTCGGTCAGCAGGAAGGCCACCGAGTCGGACTTGCCCGTGATCAGCGAACGGGCGTGCCGGTTGACGACGTAACCCGTCCTGCGAATCGCGTTGTTGACCGCGGTCTGCGCCGCCGGGCTGACGTAGTGCCCGCCGTTGAGGACGCGCGAGACGGTGCCGCGCGAGACCCCCGCCTCGCGCGCCACGTCATGGATCGTCACCGGCCGGCGCTTGCCCTCTGGGCCGCGGTTCATGTTCTTGTCCCCTCTTCCCCTGCGCTCAGGACTTTACGGCGCCGGAGAGCAGGTCGAGGCTCCAGAACCGCTGGATGACGAGGAACAGGGCGATGAGCGGGACGATCGCCAGCAGCGCGCCGGTGATCACCAGCGTATAGAGGGCCGGTGTGTTGGAACCCTGCGCGAGGAGGGTGAACAGACCCACCGTCATCGGGAACTTCGCGTCGTCGCCGAGCATGATGTACGGCAGCAGGAAGTTGTTCCAGATCGCCACGAACTGGAAGAGGAAGACCGTCACCAGGCCCGGCGACATCATCGGCACGGCGATCCTGACGAAGATCCGCCACTCGCCCGCGCCGTCCATCCGGCCGGCCTCCACGAGCTCCGTGGGGACGGCGGCCTCCGCGTAGATCCGGCTCAGGTAGACGCCGTACGGGGAGAGGATCAGCGGCAGCAGTACGGACAGGTAGGTGTCCGCCATGTCGGCCTCGGCCATCAGCAGGTACTGCGGAATGGCGAGGATGACCGGCGGCATGAGCACGCCCGCGAGCAGCACGTTGAAGACGGCTTCCCGGCCGCGGAAGCGGTAGACCGCCAGTGCGTACCCGGAGACGGCGGAGACGACCGTGGACAGGAGGGCGCCCAGACCGGCGTACAGCGCGGAGTTGGCCATCCACCGCCAGTAGATGCCGTCCCGGTACGCGTCGAGGTCCGCGACGTTGTCCGCGAAGCCGCTGCCGGGCAGGAACGTGAAGGTGGAGAACAGCTCCCCGCCGGACTTGGTGGAGGCCATCAGTACCCAGGCGACCGGCAGCAGGCAGTACAGCGCGCCGAGCAGCAGGACCGCGGTGGGCAGCAGGGCGGTCCGGCGTGGGCGCCGGGGCGGACCGTGGGAGGTGCCGGGAGTCGACCCCGCCGCCGGGGCGGACTTGCGGTCCGCCGCGGGGGTGGTGAGCGCGCTCATCGGGCCCCTCCTTTCTTCGTACGGGAGCCGGAGGCTCTGAGCAGGCCGAACGAGAGGGCGAAGGTGGCGGCGGCGAGGACCACGGTGGTGGCCGAGGCCGCGTACACGTTCCCGTTCACGAAGGCGTCGTTGTAGACCTTCATGAGCGGACTCCACGTGGTGGAGATGCCGTTGGTCAGCGGCTTGAGGGTGGTCGGCTCGCTGAAGACCTGGAGGGTGGCGATCACCGAGAAGAAGAAGGTCAGCACGAGCGAGGGCGCCACCATGGGGATCTTGATGCGCAGCGCGATCTGCACCGGCGAGGCGCCGTCGAGCTTCGCCGCCTCGTAGACCTCGGCCGGGACGGACCGCAGCGCGGTGTAGATCACGATCATGTTGAAGCCGGTGCCGCCCCAGACGGCGATGTTCGCCAGTGCCGCGAAGAGCGGCCCGCCGTCGAAGAGGTCGGGCCGCGGCAGCCCCAGCTTCCCGAGCGTGTAGTGGAAGGGGCTGACGTCCGGCAGGTACAGGAAGCCCCACAGCAGGGCCGCGACGACACCGGGAATGGCGTACGGAAGGAAGATCGCGAGCCGGGAGAAGGGGCGCGCCCGTACCCGCTCGGTGTCCAGCAGCAGTGCGAACAGCAGCGCCAGGCCGAGCATGACGGGCACGACGATCGCGCCGTAACCGAGGACGCGCAGGGCGCCGTGGCCGAGTTCGGCGTCGGTGAGAGCGGCGGTGTAGTTCTCCAGTCCCGCCCACACCTCTTCACGGGCGCCCTTGCCCAGGCCGAGGCCCTTGACCTCGACTTTGTGGAGGCTGAGCCACAGTGCGTACCCGATCGGCAGGGCGAAGAACACGGCGAAGAGAACGGCGGCGGGGAGGAGGAAGCCGTACGGGGCGGCCTTCACCCCGTACGACTTCCGGACAGTGCTGGTCACCGAGCGACCTCGAAGCCCTGCTTCTCGAGGTCCGTGACAGTGGCGTCCCGCATCCCGGTCAGCGCGGGCCCGAAGTCCGACCTGTTCTTGGTGGCCTTGCCGAAGCGGTCCTTGAAGGCGGCGTACGCGACGTTCACGTTCGGGCCCCAGGCGGCTGGAGCGGTGGTCTTCGCGATCTCGGCGGCCCGGCTGTAGAAGTCGGGCTGACCGGCGAAGAACTCCGGGGCCCCGGTGAGCGCGCCGCTGGTCTGGGCGGCCGTGGCGGCCGGGTAGATGCCACCCTCCTTCACCAGCGCGGCCAGCGCCTGCGGGTCGGTGTTGAGCCAGGTCGCGAACTTCGCGGCGGCCGCCCGGTGCTCGGAGTCGGTGGTGACGGCGGTGCTGGAACCGCCCCAGTTGCCGGTGGCGTTCTCGCCCTTCTTCCACTGGGGGAGCGGGGCCATCGCCCACTTGCCCTTGGTGTCGGGTGCGGCGGTGGTCAGGGTGCCGGGCGCCCAGACGGCGCTCACCCAGGCGATCTGCTTGCCGGTGTTCAGGGCCTTGTTCCAGGCCGGTGTGTACATCGGCTGGTTGTCGATGGCCCCCTCCTTGACGAGACCACCCCAGAAACCGGCGACCTTCCTGGTGGCCGCGTCGTCGATACCGACCTTCCACTTCTCGCCCTCGACGGTCCACCACTTGGCGCCGGCCTGCTGGGCGAGCCCGGCGAAGAGGCCGGAGTCGTTGGAGGAGAACGTGGTGAGCGCCTTGTCCGGCGCCTTCGTCTTCAGCGCGCGGGCACTCTTCGCGAACTCGTCCCAGGTCGCGGGGACCTCGAGCCCGTACTTCCTGAACAGGTCGGCCCGGTAGTAGAACATCATCGGCCCGGAGTCCTGGGGCACCGCGTAGACGGCGTCCGTGCCCAGCGTGGTCTGCTCCCACACGCCCGGCGCGAACCGGCTCTCGGCGTCACCGACATCCTTCGCTATGTCGGCGAGGGCGTCGTTGCTGACCAGGGTCGGCAGCGCCTGGTATTCGGCCTGGACGAGGTCGGGTGCCTGGTGGGCCTTGGACGCCGTGATGATCTTGGTGACCAGGTCGTCGCCGGACGCCTGCTTCTGCACGGTGACCTTGATGTCCGGGTTCTGCTTGTTCCAGAGGCCGGCGACCTTGTCCATACCGGGCGCCCAGGCCCAGTAAGTGAGCGAGACGGGGCCGGAATCGGCCTGGTCGCCGTCCTCGGACGAGCCGCAGGCGGTGAGCGCGGTCGCGGCGATGACGACGGAGGTGGCGGCGGCCGCGAGGCGGCGGTACGACGTGTGGGGCATGGGTGCTTCTCTCTGACCGAAGGGGCCTCCCGCTCCAACGGGGAGACCTGCCATGCATCTGTGAGCGTTCACAGTAGAGAAACGTTCCCGACACTTGTCAATGGTTGTTCCTGTGCGGTTATGTTGCACTGCCGTATCGATCGGCGTCTGTGCACGTTCACAGTTATGGCCCCACTTCCCCACACTTCAGGAGACTTTCAATGCCGGAGACCACTCCCCAGGGCCGGCTCCGGCTCGCCTTCGGCGGGGACTACAACCCCGAGCAGTGGCCGGAGAGTGTCTGGCAGGAGGACGTCCGGCTGATGCGCGAGGCCGGGGTCACCATGGTGAGCGTCGGCATCTTCTCCTGGGCGCTGCTCGAACCGGAGCCGGGCGCCTACACGTTCGGCTGGCTCGACCGGCTCCTGGACCTGCTGCACGAGCACGGCATCAGCGCCGACCTCGGTACGCCGACGGTCGCCCCGCCCGCGTGGTTCTACCGCGCCCACCCCGACGCCCTGCCCCTGAACCGCGAAGGCGTGCGGTACGCGTTCGGCTCGCGCGGCGCGATCTGCCACAGCAGCCCCGCCTACCGCGAGGCCGCCGCCGGGATCACCACCGAGCTCGCCCGCCGTTACGCCACGCACCCCGCCCTCGCGATGTGGCACGTCCACAACGAGTACGGCGTCCCGGTCAGCGCCTGCTACTGCGACACCTGCGCCGCCCACTTCCGCCGCTGGCTCGACGCCCGCCACGGATCGGTGGAGGCGGTCAACGAGGCGTGGGGCACGGCGTTCTGGGGCCAGCGTTTCGCCTCGTACGAGCAGATCGACCCGCCGCGGCTGACTCCCACCACCGGCAACCCGGCCCAGCAGCTCGACTACCGCCGCTTCGCCGACGCGACCATGCGCGAGAACTTCGTCAGCGAACGGGACATCCTGCACCGCCTCGCACCCGGTGTCCCCGTCACCACCAACTTCATGACGGCGCTCAGCCAGTGCGACACCGTCGACTACTGGGCCTGGGGCCGCGAGGTCGACCTCGTCACCAACGACCACTACCTGATCACCGACGGCCGGCGGACGCACGTCAACCTCGCCATGGCCGCCGACCTCACCCGATCCGTCGCGGGCGGCGCCCCCTGGCTGCTGCTCGAACACTCCACCAGCGGGGTCAGCTGGCAGCCCCGCAACCCGGCCAAGCGCCCCGGCGAAATGGCCCGCAACTCCCTCGCCCATGTGGCACGCGGCTCCGAGGGCGCCCTGTTCTTCCAGTGGCGCCAGTCCCGGCGCGGCGCCGAGAAGTTCCACTCGGCGATGCTGCCGCACGCCGGCACCGACTCCCGCGTCTGGCGCGAAGTGGTCGCCCTCGGCGCCGACATCGGCTCGCTGGCCCCCCTGCGGGGCACGCGCACCGTCCCGGACGTGGCCATGCTCTGGGACTGGCAGTCCTGGTGGGCGCAGGCCCTGGAGTGGCGGCCCAGCGAGGACCACGACGCCCGCGAGCGCGCCGACAGCTTCTACGAAGCGCTCTACGACCGGCACCTGACCGTCGACTTCGCCCACCCCGAAGCCGACCTCTCGGCCTACCCGCTGGTCGTCGTACCGGCGCTCTACCTCACCACCGAGGCGGCGGGACGCAACCTGCGGACGTACGTCGAGAACGGCGGCACCCTCGTCGTCTCCTACTTCTCCGGCATCGTCGACGAGCACGACGCCGTCCACGAGGGCCCGTACCCCGGCGCCCTGCGGGACGCCCTCGGCCTGACCGTCGAGGAGTGGTCACCGCTGGGGGAGGGCGAGACCGTACGGATCGCCGGCCCGGGGGAGGCGTCGCTCACCGCCGACGTCTGGACCGAGTTCGTCGTGCCGCGCGGCGCCGAGACCGTGTGGACGTACGCCGACGGACCGGCCGCCGGCGGCCCCGCCGTCACCCGCCACCGCCTGGGCGAAGGCACCGCCTGGTACGTCTCCTCCCGGCTGGACCCCGCCGCGCTGGACACGATCCTCGGCGCCGCGGGCGAGGACGCGGGCATCGCGCCCCGTACCGGACTGCCCCGCGACGTCGAGGTGGTACGCCGGTCCGGCGACAGCGGCGCGTACCTCTTCGCCGTCAACCACACCGCGCACGACACCAAGGTGCCGCTGGACACGCCCGGCACCGAACTGCTCGGCGGAGAGCACGTCAGCGGCCACCTGGCCGTGCCCGCGGGCGGCGTCAGGGTCGTACGGCTCGACGCCTGAGCCCCACAGAACCCCCGGGAGCGGCCGTCCACCCGCCGGCCGCCCCCGGGCGCACCGCAACCCCGCGCCCCTCGCGCACCTCATCCCGCGCCCCGAGCGCACCGCACCACCCACGCCCTCCACCGTCGAAGGGACAGCGACGATGCACGCACCACCGAGAGGTACCTTCCGCACCCTGCTCAGAGCCGCCGCCCTGCCCGTGCTCGGCGCCCTCCTGGTCACCGCGCTGCCCGGGCAGCAGGCACACGCCGCGTCCACGCTCACCAACCCCGGCTTCGAATCGGGCACCTCGGGCTGGTCCACCTACTCCGCCACCGGTCAGGAATCCGCCGCGTACGCCGAAGCCGGCGGACACGGCGGCAGCAGCCGCCTCGCCCACTGGTCCTCGACCGCGTACAAGGCCGAGACGTACCAGTACCTGTCGGGCCTGACCAACGGCAACTACAGACTGAGCGCCTGGGTGCGGTCGAGCGGCGGCCAGAACTCCGCGTACCTCGCGCTGCGCAACTGCGGCAGCCCGGAACAGCGCACCGACCTGCCCCCCACCCCCAACGGCCAGTGGATACGCCTCGTCACCTCGGTCAGGGTGACCGGCGGCCAGTGCACGGTCAGCATCAACTCCGACGCCAAAGCCGGGAACTGGCTCAACGTCGACGACCTCACCTTCACCCCCGGCACGACCGGGCTCCCCGTCAAGGGCGTCGACGTCTCCACGCTCAGGAAGAGCGAGGACCTCGGCGGCGTCTACCGGACCAGCGGCGGCACCCCGGGCGACGGGCTCGCGATCCTGAAGTCCGCCGGCGCCAACTACGGACGGCTCAAGGTCTGGGTGAACCCCGCCGACGGCTACAACAACAAGGCCCGCGTCCTGGAGGCGGCCAAGCGCATCAAGGGCCAGGGCATGAAGCTCCTGGTCGACTTCCACTACTCCGACACCTGGGCCGACCCGGGCGCCCAGACCAAGCCGGCGGCCTGGGCCTCGCACTCGTACAGCCGGCTCACCACGGACGTCTACGACCACACGTACGACGTGCTGTCCGCCCTGAAGGCCCAGGGCACCACCGCCGACATGGTGCAGATCGGCAACGAGATCAACACCGGACTTCTCTGGCCCGAGGGCTCGACGGACGACTGGAGCCGGACGGCGGGGCTTCTCAAGTCGGGGATCTCAGCGGCGAAGGCGGTCTCGTCCTCGACGCAGACCGCCCTCCACCTGGCCCACGGCGGTGACAACAGCCTCTACCGCTGGTGGTTCGACAACGCCACGGCGCAGGGCGTGAACTTCGACGTCATCGCCCTGTCCTTCTACGGGTACTGGCACGGGCCGCTGTCCGGCCTCCAGGCCAACCTCGACGACATCTCCGCCCGCTACGGCAAGCCCGTCATGGTCGCGGAGACGGCGTACGCCTTCCGGCTGGACAGCGACGACAGCCACGAGAACATCATCGACACCACAGGTGAGCTGATCTCCGGCTATCCGGCGAGTCCGGCCGGGCAGGCGGCGTGGCTGCGCGACGTCATGAACGTCGTCGAGGCCGTGCCGAACGGCCGGGGCCTGGGCGTCGTCTACTGGGAGCCCACCTGGACCGCCGTCCCGGGCAACGGCTGGGACCCGGCCGACCCGTCCTCCGGCAACGGCTGGGAGAACCAGGCGCTGTTCGGCTACGACGACAGGCTGCTGCCCGCGGCGAACTGGTTCGGCCACCGCTGAACCCCGCCGGACCGAACGGTCCGCCGCACCGCCCGGAAGCGGCTTCCGGGCGGTGCGGCGGACCTGTTCCCCGGAAGCGGCTTCGCCCGCCTGCGTAAGATTCCACCGCAGGCCGGGAGAGTGGGGAACATGGTCGGTATCAAGGACGTGGCGCGCGAGGCCGGCGTCTCCGTCGGCACGGTCTCCAACGTCCTCAACAACCCGGGGACCGTCAAACGGGAGACGCTGGAGCGGGTCCGCGCCGTCATCAGGGACCTGGGCTACGTACGCAGCGAGTCGGCCCGTCAGCTGAGATCGGGCAGCAGCAGGATCCTCGGGCTGCTGGTCCTCGACATGGCCAACCCGTTCTTCGTCGACATGGCGGCGGGCGCCGAGACCGCCGCCGAGGCCGCCGGTCTCGGCGTCATGCTGTGCAACAGCGCCCAGAGCCCCGCGAAGGAAGCCCGCTACCTTTCCGTCTTCGCCGAGCAGCAGGTGCGCGGCGTGCTCGTCACCCCCGCCGACGAGACGGGAGGCACACTCGCCGACTTCGCCCGGCACGGCATCCCCTTCGTGTCCGTGGACCGGGTGGTGCCGAGCACGGAGGGCTGTTCCGTCGGCGTGGACGACGTGGTGGGCGGCGAGCTGGCCGTCCGCCACCTGCTGGAGCGCGGCCACACGTCGCTGGTCTACGTCAGCGGTTCCATGCGCCTCACCCAGTGCCGCGACCGGCACACTGGAGCGCTCGGTGCGCTGCGCGCGGCCGGCCACGACAGCGGGGCGCTGCGCCACATCGAGGGCGAACTGCTCGACGTGGCGGCGGGACGGGACGCCGGCGCCAGGCTCCTGGGGATGTCTCCGCGCCCCACCGCCGTCTTCTGCGCCAACGACCTCCTCGCCCTCGGAGTCCTCCAGGCCCTGTACGCCGCCGGGGTCTCGGTGCCGGACGACATGGCGCTCGTGGGGTACGACGACATCGAGTTCGCCGCGGCCGCCGCCGTCCCCCTCACCTCCGTACGGCAGCCCGCGCGCCGCATGGGCGAAACCGCCGCACAGTTGCTGCTGACCGAGGTCGACGCGGCGGCCGGCGCCGGCGGCCACACGCACGAACGCGTGGTCCTCCAGCCCGAGCTGGTGGTACGCCGCTCCAGCCTCTGACCGGGCCGGGACCGGCCGGGACCGGCCGGGCCCGACCGGGGCCCGGCACGGCCGTCGCGCCCCTTGCCGCCGCTCAGCGAGCCGACAGCTCCGACGGTGCCTCCTGGACCACCCAGCCGTTGCCGTCCGGGTCCTCGAAGGACATGAACGAGTTCCAGGTGTCGCCCTTGCCGTCCTCCCAGCCCGTCGCACCGACGTGGCGGACCGGGGAGACGTCCACGCCCCGGCCGAGCAACTCCTCACGGGCCGCCTCGATGTCCGTCACACAGACCTGGAGTCCCTGGAGCGTCCCGGGTTCCATCGTCTTCATACCGGGAGCCGTGGGCATCCCGTGGAGCATCGCGATCGAACACCGGGAGCCGGGCGGTGTCAGCTGGATGATGCGCATACCGGGGGCGACCTCGTCGTCGAGGTCCACCTTGAAGCCGACCTTGTCGGCGTAGAACTCCTTGGCCCGGTCCATGTCGGTGACGGGGACCGGGATCACTTCGAGCGTCCAGTTCATGGAAGTCTCCTCAGAAACGCCAGTGGGTGCTGCCGGACGGAGCGCGCCCGGCGTAGCCGACGACCGAGCGGGGCGACGGCGGACACCAGGAAGTGCCCACCGTCGCCCATGAGGAAGCCGCCACGCACGCCGACCCGCCCATCGGGTCGGCACCGGGCTGTGCGCACGCCTGCCCGGCCCGCCGACCCGTCAGCTGTGGCCGTCGGCCGGATACGGCCGGAGAGTCGTGCCGATGCGGGCGGTCAGCAGGGCGATGTCGTCGTCGGCGGACGCCGGGACTAGGCGGGTGATCAGCGAGTCGCACAGGTGGTCGAGCGGTCGCTGCGGTTCGGTGAGCAGCCGGGTGAGGTCGGTGAGGCGTTGGTCTATGTCGCTGCCGCGGGCCTCGATCAGGCCGTCGGTGTAGAGCACGAGGACGCTGCCCCGGGGCAGGACGACGTCGGTCGTGGTGAAGTCGATGCCGCCGACCCCCAGCGGGGCGCCGGGCGGGGTCTTGAGCAGGCGGACGGTGCCGTCGGGCGCCGCCGCGGCGGGCGGCGGGTGTCCGGCGCGGGTGATGGTGCAACGCCCCGTGGCGGGGTCGCAGACCGCGTACAGGAAGGTGGCGAGCATCGGCTCTGCGAGGTCGGCGAGCGTGGCCTCCAGGTGGTGCAGCAGGTCTGTCGGAGGCATGTCGAGCCGGGCGAGGGCCCGGACGGTGGCGGAGAGCCGGCCCATGACGGCGGCCGCCGCGATGCCGTGCCCCATGACGTCGCCGATGAGGAGGGCCGCCTTGCCGTCGGGGAGGTGCAGCACGTCGTACCAGTCGCCGCCCACCTCGTTCACGTCGCTGGCGGGCAGGTAGCGGTGGGCCACTTCGACGCCGGGCGGCGGGGTGATGTGCTGCGGCAGCATGCTGCGCTGGAGGACGACCGCGGTCTCGTGTTCACGGTGGTAGAGACGCGCGTTGTCGATGCTGACGGCGGCCCGGGCGGCGAGCTCCCCGGCGAGGGTGACGTCGTCGGACCCGAAGGGGCCGGCGGACCCGGTGCGGTAGAAGGTGGCGACGCCGAGCACCAGGTCGCGGGCCACCAGTGGAACCATCATGAACGAGTGCACGCCCGCCCTGAGCAGTTGGGCCGGTGCGGTGGAGTGGCGGGCCGCGGGGGCGATGGCCCGCTCGTCGAGGCGGGCGATCAGGAACGGCTGGCGGGCGGCGAGCGCCTGGGTGTACGGGGCCGCCGCCGGGAAGGCGAGGGTCCTGCCGAGCGGGGCGAGGATGTCGGTGATGTCCGAGCCGGTCAGCGGAGCCTTGCCCAGGCGCCGCAGCGCGACGCCGCCGCCCAGGCCCATGCCCGGCTCGTCGCCCCGGGCGAGGGTGTCCAGGATGTCGACGGTGACGGCGTCGGCGAGGTCCGGGGCGGCGAGGTCGGCCAGCTCCTGGGCGGTGCGCTCCAGCTCCAGGCTGGCCCCCATGCGGACGCTGGCCTCACTCAGCAGCGCGAGCCTGCGCCGGCCCGCCTCGGCCTCGGTGTGGGCCCGCTGCTGCTCGGTGATGTCGAGCAGTGAGGCGATCACACCGATGGGCCGGCCGCCGGGGTCCTCCACCCGTACGTACGAGCACGACCACACCCGGTCGTGCTCCGGATCGGCGGGCGTTCGCCCGACGCGGCGGCGGTCGAGGACCGGCTCCCCGGTGCTCAGCACCTGCCGCATCGCCTCCTCCATCTCACCCGCGTTCACCTCGGGCAGCAGCTCGGCGAGGCGACGGCCCACGTGCGCCGACTCGGGGAGCCCGTTCATGGCTTCCAGAGCGGGGTTGACCTGCAAGAACCGCAGATGCGTGTCGAGTACGGCGATACCGACCGGTGAGCGGGAGAACAGCCCGTCCCACACCGCCGACGACCCTCGGATACGGCGCGCCGCATGGGCATCGGCGGCGAAGACCAGCACCGACGAGGCCCCGAGCCGCCCACTGTGCACCGGGCAGGCCCAGATCTCCAGCTCCAGCGGGTGCCCCTCGCGGTGCCAGGCGGTCACCGTGCCCATCACGCCCCGGCCGGTGGCGGCCGTCTCCCACAGCGACCGGCCGAGGCTGCGGTCGGCCCCGGGGTGCAGAAGGTCGGCGATGTGCCGTCCCATGACCTCGGGCGGGGTGTAACCGAGGAGTTGCTGCGCGACGTGGTTCCACCGCACGATCGTCCCATCGGGGCTGGTGGCCACCTGTGCGACCTCCAGGGCACCCAGCCACCCTCCGGCGTCCTGGGCCGCCCCGCTGATCAGCTCCCCGATCGGCGTCTGCTCATCCATCCGCGACCCGCCCCCTCTCGAACGGCCGGGAGTACGCGTTTCGGCCCGGACCCGGGCTCAGGCCTACCGCACCGGGCGGCGCGCCCACGCCCCCGGGGCACCGGCGGCGGACTGCCCCGGCGCCGGCCCGGCGCGAGGCACTCCACATACCCATCCTCGCCCTGCCGGTCCGGGACCGCTCTTCGGCACTGCGCGGAGGCCGGGGGCGACCGGGTCGGCGGAGGCGACCGGGCGGCCGGAGTCCACCTGGCCGCCGGAGTCCACCTGGCGGCCGGACGCCCGGACCACCGGACTCCACCGCCCCGATGATCACCGGGTGAGGCCCCGGTACGGGGACCGGCTCGCCTGCCCGCCTGCCCGCCTGCCCGGCTTGCCCGGCTGCCCGGTGGTCTCGTGCCGTACGACGACCGAGGCGGTATCCAGGGGGCGCATTCGTTGTCGGCGCCGGGGCACTAGGGGCACGTACGGCAACTCGTAGGCATGGAAGCAGAGATGAGTGTGATGGCGTGTCCTTCTCCAACCACCCCCAGACGCCGAACGACTACGGGCAGACTTCCCCGGACCCGGCCGTGAAGCGGAGCAACGGCCTGGCGGTCGCCGCGCTGGTGCTCGGCGTCGCTGCGATCCTCCTCTTCTGGACCGTCTTCGGCGGGATCGTGCTGGGCCTGCTGGCAGTGATTTTCGGGATCATCGGCGCACGCAAGGCACGTGGGGGCCGGGCACCCCACGGCATGATGTCGATCATCGGTGCGGTGCTCGGCGCACTGGGACTGATCGCGTCCGTCGTGATCATCGCGATCGGCGCGTCGATCCTCAACTCCGAGGAGTTCAAGAACTTCGACGACTGCGTCAAGCAGGCCGAGACGCAGAGCGAACGTGAGGCGTGCGAGAACGACTTCAACCAGGAAGTCGACAACTGAGCGGTCGGCGTCCACAGGACCGCACCGCGTCCGCGGGAGACGATACGGCGGCTTCGCGCCCCGGAATGGGAGCGCGCTGTCGCCGTGTCGGGCTGGGCGGGAAGCGTGGGCCGGCGGGAAGTGCGGGTTGGGCGGGAAGCGCCAGCCAGGCGGGAAATGCGGGCCGGGCCCACCGCCCCCAGCCCGTCAGGTCGCTCTCAGCAGGTCGGCGCACTTCTCGCCGATCATCATCGTCGTGATGCACGGGTTGACCGCCGGCAGGAACGGCATCACGGACGCGTCGGCCACCCGCAGTCCCGTGACCCCCTTGACCCGCAGCTGCGGATCGAGCGGCGAGCCGGCGTCGTCGACCGCGCCCATCCGCACGGTGCCCGCCGGGTGGTAGACGGTGTTGTGGGTCTGGCGGATGTACGCGAACAGCTCGTCGTCGGTCGTGGCCTCCGGGCCGGGTGCGAGTTCGGCCCCCGTCCAGCCGGCCATCGGGGCCTGGGCGGCGATCTCGCGCGCGAGCCGC
Organism: Streptomyces agglomeratus; assembly: GCF_001746415.1. Classification (NCBI taxonomy): domain Bacteria; kingdom Bacillati; phylum Actinomycetota; class Actinomycetes; order Kitasatosporales; family Streptomycetaceae; genus Streptomyces; species Streptomyces agglomeratus. The sequence continues at coordinate 992,430 of NZ_MEHJ01000001.1, read as the reverse complement.
AGACCGTGCGTCATCACGCGGATGTCGTGCTCGTGCGTGAAGTAGCGCGGATCGACCTTCGGCTTGTCCCGGTAGTCCCGGGTACGCAGCCGGACCGTTCCCGTGGAACGCGCCCGTGTGACGTTCGGCGTGAGACAGAAGGCGTTGTCCGTCGTCGGATAGCCGCGCCGGTACGTGTTCAGGTCGAACGGCACCGAGCCGTAATGGAACATCAGGTCAGGCCGGTCGAGCCCCGGTTCGGTGTCCGCGAAGATTCCGATCTCCCACCACTGGGTGGACGACGTGACCATGGGCTGCTTCGCCTCCCACATGATCACGCCCTCCGGGTGGTCCTGGAGGTTGGAACCGACGCCGGGGGAGTCGACCCGCACCTCCACACCGCACTCGCGCAGATGCCCGGCCGGCCCGATGCCCGACAGCATGAGCAGCTTCGGCGAGTCGATGGCGCCGCAGGCCACGATCACCTCGCGCCTGGCCGTGACCGCGCCGGTGTGAATGGTGTCGGGCTCCAGGTACTCGACGCCCGTGCAGCGCCGGCCGGCCGAGCCGCTGCCCGTGCCGTCGTCGGGGCCGTCGTCGAACAGCAGCCGCCTGGCCTGGAGACCCGTACGTACCTCCAGGTTCGGCCGCTTGCCGAGGACCGGGTGGAGGTACGACACCGATGCCGACGAACGGGTGCCGTCCGGACGGCAATTGATCTGGAACCAGTGGGCGCCGCGCACGACCGTGGTACCGCTGTTGAACGGCGTGGTGGGGATGCCGGCGGCCACGCACGCTTCGAGCAGCGCCGCGCCGCACGGGTCCTTGGGCGGGACGGTACGGATCGTCACGGGGCCCGAGCGGCCGTGGTGGTCGCCGGGCGCGTCGTTGGTCTCCAGGCGGCGGTAGAGGGGGAAGCAGTCGGCGGCGCTCCAGCCCGTGCAGCCCAGCGCGCCCCACTCGTCGAGGTCCTCGGCCGGTGCCCAGAAGGCGATGCAGGAGTTGTGGGAGGAACAGCCGCCGAGCACCTTGGCCCGCGCGTGCCGCATGTAGCTGTTGCCGTTCTCCTGGGGCTCCACCGGGTAGTCCCAGTCGTAACCCGACTCCAGCAGGGCCATCCAGCGGTCCAGCCGCAGGATGTTGTCGTCGCCGACGTCCGAAGGCCCGGCTTCCACCACGCAGACGGTGACGTCCGGGTCCTCGGTCAGCCGCGCGGCGACGACGGCGCCGGCTGTTCCGCCGCCGACCACCACGTAGTCGTACGCGGCCAGGGGGCTCTCTGCGCGCATCGCTTCTCCAGGCGTACAGGTTCGGTGGTCCGGTGGGTTCAGGGTGCGGAGGACGGGGGCGGCGGCGGTGCCTCGGCCGTCTCGAAGCGGTGCTCGTCCAGTACGCCGGTGTTGTGCCGCTGTACGAACCAGTAGTACGCGAAGCCGCCGAGCGCGACGATGCCGATGAAGAGGAACGCGCCCCACCGCAGGTACCAGTGCTGCGGTCCCGTGGCGTTGTACACCTCCGCGCGGGGCCATGCGAGGTTGATCGACATGGCGGCGCCCCACAGCACGGCGACGATGTTGACGGGAAGCCCGAACCTCCCGAGCGTGAAGCTGCCCTCGGCCGGGTGCCAGTCACCGCGCAGTCGCTTGATCAGCATGGGACCGGTGACGAGCAGATAGGCCAGGTAGATCATGATGATCGCGATGCTCGTGATCACCGAGAAGATCTGTGGCTGGTTGATGTTGATCACCAGGATGACCACACCCACGACACCGATCAGGACGGCGGGAACGACGGGCGTCTGGAAGCGGGGGCTGACCCGGGCGAGTACCGAGCCGGCGGGCAGGTTGTTGTCCCGCGCCATGGCGAACATCAGCCGGATGCCCGCCGCATGGACCGCCAGCACGCACACGGTGATGGCGATGACGACGCACCACAGGAAGATCTCACCGATGGTCGAGCCGAGGGTCTCCAGGACGACGTACTGGAGACCGCCCGAGGACAGCTCCTCCGCCTCCAGGTCCGGTACGGCCATCAGGGCGAACAGCAGGATCAGCCCGCCGATGAGGAAGGAGGCGACGAGGGCCCGGAGAATGGCGCGCGGCGCGTTGCGGCTCGGGTTGTGGGACTCCTCGCCCAGCGAGGACGCCGTGTCGAAGCCGTACATGACGTACGCGGAGGCCAGCGAGGCGGTCAGAAAGGCACCGAAGTACCCGAGGCTCTGATCACCGCCCAGTCCGTACGTCTCCGTCAGGACGCTGCTGGGGCCGCGGGTGATGTGCGCGGCCAGGAAGATGATCAGGGCGACGGCGGCGATCAGTTCGATGAACACGCCGGCCGAGTTGATCCGGGCCATGAGCTGCACACCGAAGGCGTTGACGACGGTGGAGAAGAGGATGAGCATCGTACCGAGGAGGACGGCGTTGGCGGCCGCGTCGTTCTTGCCGCTGCCGTCGCCCACGAACTGGAACCAGCTGTCGATCTGGGGAAGGGTGATCTGGTAGGCGAGCGCCACGGCCGAGAGGGTCACCATGGTGGCCGTCATCATCATCCAGCCGCCGAGCCAGCCGACGTGCGGGCCGCCCATGGTCTTCGCCCAGTTGTAGACGGAGCCGGCGACCGGATAGCGGGCGGCCAGCTCGCAGAAGCACAGGGCCACCATCAGTTGGCCGGCGAAGACCATCGGCCACGACCACCAGTAGGCGGGTCCGCCGAAGCTGACGCCGAAGTAGAACAGCTGGAAGGTGCCGGTCAGGATCGAGATGTAACTGATCCCGGCGGCGAAGGTGTGGAAGTTGCCGAGGGTGCGCTTGAGCTCCGGGCGGTAGCCGAGCTCCCCCAGGGCGTCGTCGTCCTGCTGGGTCTGGGTCCGGGACGGGATGTCGGGCTCCGGATCTCCCGGACCCCTGCCGGCGGTTTCCGCGCTCATTCGAACCACCTCAGCGGGCTGGGCGCGAGGTTGCGCCAGATGTGTTTGGCCTCCTGGTATTCGGCCAGCCCTGCGGGGCCGAGTTCCCGGCCGAAGCCGGACTGCTTCATTCCGCCCCATTCGGCCTGGGGCACGTACGGATGGAAGTCGTTGATCCACAGGGTTCCGGCCCGCACCCGGGACGCCACCCGTTGACCGCGCGCCACGTCCTCGGTCCAGACCGCGCCGGTCAGCCCGTAGACGGTGTCGTTCGCCAGCGCGACAGCCTCCGCCTCGTCGCGGAACCGCTCGACGGTGAGCACCGGGCCGAACGACTCGTCGCGTACGACCGACATGTCCGGGGTGCAGTCGTCCAGCACGGTCGGCAGGTAGTAGAAACCGTCCTGAAGGGCCGGGTCGTCCGGCCGGGCGCCCCCGCAACGCAGTACCGCCCCTTCGGCCAGCCCCGCCGCCACGTACGCCTCGACCTTTTCGCGGTGCGCGGCCGAGATCAGCGGTCCGGTGCGGGCGTTCTGGTCGAAGGGGCCACCGAGCGGGATCGCTCGGGCGCGTTCGACCAGTTCGTCGACGAACGCGTCGTGCAGCTCGTTCTGGACCAGCAGCCGAGCCCCTGCCGAACAGACCTGGCCGGAGTGCAGGAAGATCGCCATGAGGGCGTAGTCGACTGCGGCCTCGAAGTCGGCGTCGGCGAAGACGATGTTCGGGTTCTTGCCGCCCAGCTCCAGAGCGACCTTCTTCACCGTCGGGGCGGCGGCCGCCATGATGCGCCGTCCGGTGACGAGTCCGCCGGTGAACGACACCATGTCGACCCGCGGGTCCTCGGTCAGGGGCGCGCCCGCGGTCGGTCCGGCGCCCAGCACGAGGTTGGCCACTCCGTCCGGCAGGCCCGCCTCGGCCAGCAGCTTCATCAGCATGACTGCGGTGTGCGGCGTCAGCTCGCTGGGCTTCAGGACGAACGTGTTGCCTGCGCCGATCGCGGGAGCGACCTTCCAGGCGGTCTGGAGCAGCGGGTAGTTCCACGGGGTGATCAGCGCGCACACGCCCACCGGTTCGTGCACCACTCGGCTGTCGACGCCCGTGTTGCCCGTGTCGACGATCCGGTCGGCGCCGCCGGAGGCCGTCAGGTTGCCGAAGTAGCGGAAACAATGGGCGATGTCGTCCATGTCGTACCCGCTCTCGACGAGCCGCTTCCCGGTGTCCAGGGATTCGGCTCGTGCGAACGCGTCCTTGTCGCGTTCCAGCAGCTCGGCCACGCGCAGGAGCAGCTGTCCGCGCTCGTCGGCCGGAGCCGTCGGCCAGGGGCCTCGGTCGAAGGCGTCACGGGCGGCGGCGATCGCCGCCGACACGTCCTTGGGGCCGGCCTCGTCGACAGTCGCCACCAGGGTGCCGTCGGCCGGGCAGCGGATCTCGCGAACCCCCCCGTCGGCGGCGGCGGTCCACTTGCCACCGATGAACAGCTCCGGCATGGGGGCTCCTCAGGGTCGGATGGGCGGGCACCCGGGCGGCGCCCTGTCGGGTCACGCCCTCGCGGTGCTTGACCGACAGACAGCGCCCTGGGAACGACAGTAAGGAGGCGCGGCCCCGTCCGCAGTACGGAAGCCGTCATCCGGCGGAACGGTCACCGGGAGACTGGTCCGCGCACACGCCCGCCAGGCGTCCCCCATCCTGTACGGGACGTGTGCTGGAACGGTGCGGGAGCGCGTACGGGAACGGTGCGGGAGCGCGTGCGGACACGGATACGGATGCAGCAGGTGCCCGCTCCCGTACGCCGCACAGCGCGCCGTGCGGGAGCGGGCACCTGCCGGACGTCCGGTGGCATCGCAGCACGGCATCCGGTGGTGCGAGCGGCTGCGGCGCTTCTGGCGACGTTCCGGAGGCCCCCCGGCGACGGGAGGGCGTCGCCGGGAGACCGGCAGTCCGTCAGCCGACGCTCAGCAGTACGGTGGCGAGTGCCGCCGCCGGATCCTGGCAGGCCGGGCCGGCGGGCGTCCACCGGCCCCGCTCCTTTCGGTACGGCCACCAGCGCCCGTGACGCCCGTACCGCAACTGGGCGTCCGTACCGACGACGGTCCAGCGGTTCAACCGGGCACGCAACCGCGGGCGTGCCTCTTCCTCGTCCTCGTCCCAAGCCTCCGCGAGCTGCGTACGGGCGCGCGCGAGCGCCTCGGGCTCCGGCGACCACTCCTCCTCCAGCACGGCGAGCGCGGCACGGCCGCCGTACTGCCAGGCCCGTACCGCCAGGGCGAGGTCGGCCCGGTCCCGTCCGGAACCCGACGCAAGCCGGGCGGCGATCCGCGCTCCGGGCCCCCCGGCCGCCAGCCGTACGGCGTCCTGCTCCGCCGGCAGTTCCTCCTCCACCGGGTGCTGTTCGTGTCCGGCGGACAGTGCCGCTGCCAGCAGGCGGTGCGCACGCAGCGCCGCGTCCGAGGCCAGAAACTCCAGCGCCGCGACGTCGATCCCGGGCGCGGGTGGCGTCTCGGTGTCCAGGGTGGGCGGCCTGCCCGGCTCGCAGGGGAGCAGTGGCGGAGCGGGCAGCGGCGGCAGCGTGTCGCGTGCCGCGAACGCCCGCTCGGCCCGTACGCCCTCCGGCGCGCGCGCCGCCGCGCCCCCGGGTGGCCCTCTGCGGCGACGCCAGGGCGGCGCTGCGTACCTGTAGCTCGTCTAGCAGTTCCCGCTCGCCGCGCCCGCGTATCAGGAGCAGCACGAAGGGGTCCAGGTCCAGCAGGCGCGCCACCTGGTAGCAGAGCGCCGCGGTGTGCGGGCAGTGGTCCCACGCGTCGCACGAGCACTCGGGCTCCAGATCTCCGATGCCGGGCAGGAGATCGACGCCGGCCGCTGCCGCGTCCTCCACGAGATGGGGCGGCATGTCCCGGTCCAGGAGCGCCGCGACATGACCGGCCCGCTCGACCGTCATACCGAGGAAACGGTCCCAGTCGTCGCCGCTCAGCCGCTGCAACAGGACGTCGGCGCGGTACGCCGTACCGTCCAGCTCCCGTACGACCGCCGTGATCCGTCCCGGGCGCACCGACACGGCGCCGACCGCTCCCTCACGCGCGTACTTACGGCCCCTTCTGAGCTGTTCGCCGTCGAGCGCGGTGTCCTCCAGCGCCTTCATCCACGCACGGCCCCACCAGGTCCGCGCGAAACCGCGACCCCGGGCGGGAGGCATGGCGTCGAAGGTGCGCTCCTCCGCGCGCCGTTCACGTGTGCCGTCCCTGCTCCCGCTGCCTTCGCCCCTGTCGAGGTCCCGGCCTTCGTCCCGGCCGTCGTCCCGGTGGTCGTCCCAGTGGTCGTCGCGGTCGTTCATCGCGTGCCCCCTCGCAGCTCCACCAGATCCGCCAGCTCGGCGTCGGTCAGTTCCGTGAGCGCGGACTCGCCGTTCCCGAGAACGGCGTCCGCTAGCTCATTCTTGCGCGCGAGCATCGCCGCGATCCGGTCCTCGATGGTCCCCTCGGCGATCAGCCGGTGCACCTGCACCGGCTGGGTCTGTCCGATGCGGTACGCCCGGTCCGTGGCCTGCGCCTCGACCGCCGGGTTCCACCACCGGTCGTAGTGCACGACATGCGCGGCCCTCGTCAAATTGAGCCCCGTACCGGCCGCTTTCAAGGACAGCAGGAAGACCGGCACCTCACCGTCCTGGAACTGCCGCACCATGACATCCCGTTCGGGCACGGGCGTACCTCCGTGGAGGAACCGGGTGGCCGTGCCGCGCGCTGCCAGGTGTTTCTCCAGCAGCCTCGCCATCTGCACGTACTGCGTGAACACCAGCACGCTCGCGCCCTCGGCCAGGATGGTCCCGAGCAGCTCGTCCAGCAGCTCCAGCTTCCCTGACCGGCCTGCGATCAGGGGCTGCGGCTCCTTCATGTACTGCGCGGGGTGATTGCAGATCTGCTTAAGCGCGGTGAGCAGCTTCACGACGAGCCCTCGCCGGGCGAACCCTTGCGCCTGCGAGATCTCGGTGAGCGTCTCACGGACTACCGCCTCGTACAGGCCGGCCTGTTCCGTTGTGAGCGAGACGGCGTGGTCGGTCTCCGTCTTCGGCGGCAGTTCCGGGGCGATCCCGGGATCGGACTTGCGGCGCCGCAGAAGGAACGGTCGTACGACCTTGGAGAGGCGCTCGGCGGCGGCGGGGTCGTCGCCGCCCTCGACGGACTCCGCGTAGTGCCTGCGGAACGTTCCGAGCCGGCCGAGCAGTCCGGGTGTCGTCCAGTCGAGGATGGCCCACAGCTCGGACAGGTTGTTCTCCACCGGCGTGCCGGTGAGCGCCACGCGCGCGTGGGCGTCGATGGTGCGCAGTTGCCTCGCGGTCGCGGAGAACGGGTTCTTGACGTGCTGCGCCTCGTCGGCGACGACCATGCCCCACGGCTCCCTCCCGCCCAGCCGCGCGGCGTCGAGCCGCATCGTGCCGTACGTCGTGAGGACGAACTCCCCGTCGGCAAGGGCGTCGAGCGTGCGCGAGGCGCCGTGGAACCGGCGTACCGGGGTTCCGGGAGCGAACCTCTCGATTTCGCGCTGCCAGTTGCCCATGAGGGACGTGGGGCACACCACCAGAGTGGGACCGGCGGTGCGTTCGTCGGTCTGGCGGTGCAGATGGAGGGCGATGAGGGTGATGGTCTTGCCGAGGCCCATGTCGTCGGCGAGGACGCCGCCGAGACCCAGGGACGTCATGCGGTGCAGCCAGTTCAGTCCGCGCAACTGGTAGTCGCGCAACGTCGCCGCCAGGGCGGCGGGCTGTGCGACCGCCTCGTGTCCCACCCGCTCCGGATCGGCGATGAGCTCCCGCAGGCGCGCCAGCCGGCCCGTGGCCTGTACTTCGACCTGCCGGCCGTCCAGCTCGGTGCGGCCCGTCAGCGCGGCCCTGAGCGCGTCGATGGGGCTGACCTTGCGGTCCCGGCTCTCCCGCGCGCGGCGGGCGTCGTCGGGGTCGACGAGCACCCACTGATCGCGCAGCCGGACCACCGGCCTGGTGGCCTCCGCCAACCGGTCGAGGTCCTGCCGCGTGAGCTGTTGACCGCCCAGCGCGAAACGCCAGTTGACCGCGAGCAGGGCGTCGGGCGACAGGAGGGACGGCATGCCTGAGTGCGGCCTCTCCGGATGTCCGGGCCCCTCGTCCTCGTCCTCGCCGGGCAGCCCCACGACGGCGCGCGCCGTCAGTTCCCGTGCCAGGTCCTTAGGCCAGTGCACCTGCACTCCGGTGGCGGCGAGTGCCCGTGCGGCCCCGCCGAGGAGTTCGGTGATCTCCTCGTCCGCCGGTTCGACGGCGTCCGGTACGGCAGCCGACAGCAGCGGGGCCAGCGGCGGCCAGGCGCGGGCGGCGCGGCGGAGCGCCAGCAACGCGTCCATGCGGGCGCGCGGCCCGAACGCCGCACCGGCGTGTCCTGTGCCGGCCCATACCTCGGCGGTGTCCGCGACCAGCGAGGGATCGCTGACACTGTGCATCTGGGGAACGACACGGAAGGCGGGCCGCGCGCCGTCCTGAAGGCCGTTCCCGAGTCTGTCCTCAGGTCCGCTCGCAGGGTCCCCAGGTCCGTGCTCCGGAGCGTTCCCGTGTTCGTCTCCGGCGCGGCCCGGTGCGAGCCCGGACAGCTCCACCCTCAGGGAGATCCGTACGCCCGCGTCGTGCCCGGCGGCGACATCCGCGGCCCAGGCACGCTGCTCGGGCAACCGCTGCGGCTCTGCACCGGCGTACGCGGGACCGGCGGCGGCCGTCGCCGCGGCCGGCGTTCGCGGCAGCCCGTCCGCGACCGCGTCGAGGAACGCGCGCAGGAGCCGCTCGGGAACGGGCAGCCGCAGCGGCCGTTCCGAGGCATCGACCGGTACGGCGTGCGCGCCGGGCGGCATCGAGGCCGCCAGCCGGCGCACCCGTTCCTGGTCCTCGGGGGTGAGCGGCCCGGCCCGCCAGGCATCGTGGTCGCCGGGGCTCAGCCCCGGCAGGAGCAGCCCGCGAGCGGCCAGCTGAAGTGCCACGAGTGCGGCCGCCCCCCAGAACGCCGCGGCGGGGTCGGCGCCCGCGTACGCGCGGGCCCTCGTGAGGACCGGCAGAGCGTCCCGTACCGGCAGGAGCAGGGCCGGCACGGTCCGCGGCGTGGCGCCGTCCGTGACGACGGTCAGCTCCCCGACCGTGCCGGGAGCGGCGGGAGGCGCGCTCCCGTCGGCGCGCCAGAAGGCCACCGCGCCGGTGCGTGCCGGATCCCCCGGGAGGAAGACCACGGAGCATCGGGCGAGTTCGGAGATCTCGAAGAGCTTCGCAGCAGGAGGCTGGTGCACAGCGATGCCGAATTCCTCAAATTTGACTAGTCGGTTCCGAGGTCGCGAGAGTACAGCATCCCGACGGCGGACGTGCACCTGCCCCCACTGCGTGCGGTTGGTGCTGGCACCACCGGAACCCGGGTGCTGACACCATGGTCATCAAGGTGCCCGGTGCGTAGTTTCATGAGCTCAGAGCCAGGTCCTACACACCGGAGACCCCCATGCCCCAGGCCGCCACTGTCGCGGAACCCACGACAGGCACCTCGGGGAGCGACTTCGCCCCGCTCCTGCGCAGCGCCAGAGAGCAGGGGCTCCTGAAGCGGCGCACCGGCTGGTACGCGCTGGGAATCGCGTCCAACCTGCTCGCCATGGCCGTCGTCGTCGCCGGCATGGTGCTCGTCGGTGACTCCTGGTGGGTGCTCACGTTCGCCCTTCCCCTGACCGTGTTGTGGGCGCGTACCGCCTTCGTCGCCCACGACGCGGGCCACGCGCAGATAACCGGCAGCCGCAGGGTGAGCCTCGCTGTCAGCCTCGTCCACAGCAATCTGCTGCTCGGCATGAATCAGGCGTGGTGGAACGACAAGCACGTACGCCACCACGCGAACCCCAACCACATCGACAAGGACCCCGATGTCGGCGTGGGAGCACTGGTCTGGACGCAGAAGCAGGCCGAACAGCGCGAGGGGTTCGCCCGCTGGCTCACCCGCAATCAGGCGCGCCTGTTCTTCCCGATGCTGCTGCTCGAAGGCTTCGCCCTGAAGATCTACGGCTTTCAGTACCTGCGCCGCCAGCCGGTGCGTGCACGCGTACTGGAGGGCTCGCTGCTCGTGGTGCACCTCGCCGGGTACTTCGCGTTCCTGCTCGCCGTCATGTCGCCCGGCAAGGCCGTCGTGTTCGCGCTGCTGCACCACGCGCTGTTCGGCCTCCACCTGGGCATGGCGTTCGCGCCCAACCACAAGGGCATGGAGATGCCGGACCCCGACGGCGAGCGCTGGGGCCACCTGCGCCGGCAGGTCGTGACTTCCCGCAACGTGCGCGGCGGGATACTCACCGACTGGTTCCTCGGCGGCCTGAACTACCAGATAGAGCACCACCTCTTCCCGAGCATGGCGCGACCGAATCTGCGGCTCGCCCAGCCGCTGGTGCGTGCGCACTGCGAGGCGCTCGGGGTGTCGTACGCGGAGACCGGCCTGATCGATTCCTACCGGCAGGCACTGACGCACATGCACGATGTCGGCGCACCACTCAGGACCGACGGCACCGACGGGACGGACGGGACCGACAGGTCGCCGCAGGAGGCGGCCGTCTAGCGGTCACGCGCGGCGGAACTGTGGCGCGGGCGCGCACGTTACCGGAGCATGAAGCGGCAACAGCCGCGAAGGAGGCGTCGAAGATGTCGAAGAGCGCGAAGGTGGCCGCCGGCGGGGTGGTCGTGGGGATCGCCCTGATGATCCTAGTCGGGTTCTGGCCCGGCTTGCTGATCATGATTGGTGTGCCGGTCGCGGCGTATCTGATGCTGGACAGCTCCCAGCGCCGCCGGCTGCGCGGGATCTCCCGCAAGCAGATCGGCCGCTGAGCCCGCTCGGCCGCTGAGCCCGCTCGGCGGTTGAGCCCGCTCGGCGGTTGAGCCCGCTCACAACCGTGCCGGGACAGGGTCTGGGACGGATCAAGTACCGGCACGGAAGAGGGGAGTTCCGCACGATGAGCGGCACAGTCACGGCGGTCAGCAGCAACGGCGAGTACTCGTTCACCAAGCCGAACAGGGACAGCATCACGCTGCTGGCCGGTCTCGGTGTGGAAGGCGACGTGCACGCGGGAATCACGGTCAAGCACCGTTCCCGGGTCGCGCAGGACCCCACTCGGCCGAACCTGCGCCAGGTGCACCTCATACATGCGGAACTGTTCGCCGAGCTGCTCCGGGAGGGCTTCACGGTCGAGCCGGGGCAGCTCGGCGAGAACATCACCACCAGTGGAATCGACCTGCTCGGGCTTCCGGAAGGCACCCTGCTGCACGTCGGTGAGCAAGCCGTCGTGGAGGTCACGGGCCTGCGCAACCCGTGCCTCCAGATCGACGCCTTCCAGGACGGCCTCCTGAAGCAGGTCGTCGGCCGGGACGAGGCGGGCAACATCGTGCGCAAGGCCGGGATCATGAGCATCGTCCGGACGGGCGGCGAGGTGCGGCCCGGCGACCAGGTCCGGGTGGTCCTGCCCGCGGAGCCGCACCGTCCCCTGGAGCAGGTCTGAGCTCAGGCTCGGCTCAGCTCAGCGCACAGGTGTTGACCACGTCGCCGCCCGCCGGCCTGGCGATCGTCCGGTCCGTGGGCGGAACGGACCCGTCCTCCACCCAGGCCACGAGCGCGGTGAACGCGGAGCGGTAACAGGGCAGGACCGGCCGCAGACGGTCGGGATACGTGTCGTGGAGCGAGTCGACATGGGTCCCGCCCTCGACGGTGTAGTAGCGGTGCAGCCGGGACCGGCCCCGCTGCGTCACCATCCGCTCGTAGACGTCGGAGTCGGTGGCGATCGGCAGGAGGGTGTCCAGGTCACCGTGCAGCGTGATCATCGGCCTGCCGATCCGCCCCGTCAGCGCGACCCGTCCCACCGCGCGGTGCACGGACTCCGGACGTGCCGCGTAGTCGTAGTCCGCGTCCGACGCACAGGGCGCGAGGATCTCGGGCAGCGTCGCACCGGCCGACGGCCCGGGGCAGGCCGGGTCGTACGACGGATCGAACTCCGCGCGGTAGATCTTCTGCGTCAGACCCCAGTACGCCTTCTCGTGGTACGGCCACAGGAACCGCGAGCCGGGAGCGAACCCGGCCTTCAGCAGATCCTCGTCCTGTGCGCGGCCCAGGCTCCGGGCCACGGTGACCGGCAGCGAACCGAGGAGACCACCGCCGTCGGCGGTCCACAGGGCACCCTCCCAGTCGACCCCGCCGTCGTAGAGCCCGGGGTGGTTCTCCAGCTGCCAGCGGGTCAGGTAGCCACCATTGGAGATGCCGGTCATGTACGTACGCCGGGGCGCGTGTCCGTACCACTGCGCGAGGGTCCTGCGGGCGGCGCGCGTCAGCTCCGTCGTACGCCGGTTCCACTCCGCCACCGCGTCGCCGGGCCTGCGGCCGTCCTTGTAGAAGTCCGGGCCGCTGTTCCCCTTGTCGGTCGCCGCGTACGCGTAACCCTGCGCCAGCACGTGGTCGGAGATGAGAGCGTCCGTCGCGTACTGCCTGCGCGTACCAGGTGCACCGGTGACCACGAGACCGCCGTTCCAGCGTTCCGGCATCCGGATGACGAACTGGGCGTCGTGCCGCCACCCGTGGGTGGCGTTGAAGCGCGAATCGTCGGGGAAGTAGCCGTCGATCTGCGTCCCCGGCACACCGGAGGGGTTCTTCGTGCCCTTCGCGGACAGCCCCGCCTGGTCGGCGATGTCGGTGTACGCCGTGCCGGCCAGCCCCGCGGTGGTCAGGTCGGGAAGGCATGCCACCCGTTGATGTTCTGCTCCCGGCACGCGGGGAAGGTCCGGCCGCGTACAAGAGCTGGTCTCGGTGACAAGGGCCTCCGCGTCGGTGGTGCCGACGGTGGTCAGCACCATGAGAAGTGCGGCGGCGAGCGGGACGCCTCTGGACAGGCGCATGGGAAGCCTCCGGGTTTGCTGCGGGAAGAGGGGCGCAGCGCCACATCGTGCTGCCGTATCGCCGGGTACGGCCATGGGCCCGGCCCACACGCCGCGAGGCACCGGCATGGGTGCCGTCCACCGAAGCGCCCCTGCCCGCAGGCCGGTACGCGCTGCGGGCGGACGCAAGGACGTGAGGCGGACGGGCACCGGCAGGGCGGTGCCCGTCAGGCGGGGCGTACGGCGATCTTGTCGAGCGCCGCCAGCAGACCGGGGAGCTCGGGCCCCCGGCCGACCGGCAGTACCTCACCGGGTTCGTCGTCCAGCAGAACGAACGCGATGTCGTCGGTCCTGGCGACCACGGACCAGCCGGGACCGTCGGCCCGAAGGGTGCGCGCCTGACCGGACGCGAAGGTCGAGCGCACCCGCCCCGGCGGAGGCGGGGCGTCCACGTAGCCGTGCAGATCCTCGATCACACGGCGCACCCCGGCGTGCGGGTTGTCGCCGGGGGCCACGAACGTCTCCGCGTCGTCGATCTGCTCGCGCCAGGCCGCCCACTGGAGCGCGATCTCGTCGGCACCGAGCCGCCGCTGGGCCGGGCCCCAGGTGTCGGTGTCGGGCGGCGTGAGAAGGGACGGCTCGTTCGCGCCGTCCGCTCCGTTCCCGGGAACGGGGTCGTGCGGGTCCGGTATGCCCGGAGCGGCCACCGCGAGCGGGAGCGGCCAGCCCGGCAGACCGGCCACTACGGTGCGCTCGTCGGGCGACAGGTCGTACTCCATGCCGCAGTCCCAGGACGCGATGGCGACCGCCACCAGCGACACGTCGTCGATCACCACCGTCCACCGCGCCCCGGTGCCGTCCTGGCCGAGCACCAGGCCGTACCCGTCGGCGTACGGCTCGAGACCGAGCGCCGCACATGCCTGCGGATAGTCGTCCCCGAGGACGCTCGGGAACTGCGCGGGCGTCAGCAGCACCGCGGTCAGCACGAACAGTGCGTCCTCGGCGTCCTCGGCACTCGCGGCGGTGTCGGTGTCGGTGTCCGGCCCGGTCACGGCGCCCTCCTTCGGATCGGTCGTCGGCGCACCCTAACCAGTGAGTAACCCCGTCGTCGAGGTCCCCGGCCGACCGGCGTCAGGCGGCCGGGAGGCCCAGGAGAGACCGGGCCACGTTCTGGGGTGTCTCGTCACGCTCCCGCGCGAGCGCGATGACCGCCCGGCACGCCAGTTCGTTGACACCGAACGAGAGCGCCTCCGGCGACACCCAGCCGGCCGCCTCCTCGATCCGCGGTTCGTCGTCCTCCGCACACGCGGACACGTACACCGCGGCCGCCTCGAAGATGTTGTGCTGACGCGTCGGAGGGGGCACCCGCTGCGCACCGCCCGGACGCGGTCCCAGATGCTTGCGAAGTCTGTTCCGTACGGTGTCGAACACGCGGACCACCTTCCACCTGCGTGGTTGGATCACGGATCCTTCATGTGTGCCCTCCCAACGTAGAGTTGGACACCCGGCGACAGAAGGGGGACGGTGCGTTGAAGCGATACGACCGGCTGAAAGAGATCCGGCGGCTCGACCCGGAAACGGACTTTCTGACGATCTACCGGCTCACAGCGACGTACGAGTTCCCCTGGGACTACACCCGCGCACTGGAGCTCGCCCTCTACCGCACGTACGCCGTCCCCAGCATCGGCCGTCTCCTGGCCGAGACGGCGGAGCTGACCGGCCGTTCCCAGAAGCGCTACGACGACACCGCGCTGCTCCTGGACACCGTTGTGGAGCACGGTTTCGACAGCGAGGACGGTCGCACCGCCATCCGCCGCATCAACCAGATGCACCGCAGCTACGACATCAGCAATGAAGACATGCGTTATGTGCTCTGCACGTTCGTCGTCATGCCGAAGCGCTGGATCGACTCCTACGGCTGGCGACGGCTGTCGGACCACGAGCTGCGGGCTTCCGCCACGTACTACCGCGTGCTCGGCAAGCACATGGGCATCACCGATCTCCCGCGGTCCTTCGAGGAGTTCGAGCGCTGCCTCGACACGTACGAGGCCGAGCACTTCGGCTGGGACGAAGGGGCGCGTACGGTCTCGGACGCGACCCTCGCGCTCATGGCGTCCTGGTATCCCCGCCCCCTCGCGCCCCTGGTACGCCGCGCAAGCATCGCTCTCCTCGACGACGCGCTCCTGCGAGCCTTCCGCTATGACGCACCGCCGCCGGCCGCCCGGGCGGTGGTCCGGGGCGCGCTGCGGCTGCGCGCCCGCGCCGTGCGCCTGCTGCCCCCGCGCGGCACGCCGCACTACGCCCGTCAGAACCCCGAGATCAGGAGCTACCCCGGCGGCTACACGGTCGCGAATCTGGGGACGTTCCCGACTCCCGGGACGGGCGGCTGCCCAGTCCCGCGCACCCGGCCGTCGGCTGCCGCCGCCGAGTGACGACGCGGCCGGGGCGCTGCGGTTCCTTGCTCACTCCTCGCGCAGGGCGAGTGCCAGGAACCGGTCGTCCTCGTCGGTGTACGACGTCATCCGCCACCCGGAACCCGCCAGCAGCGGGCGGAGCCTGGGCTCGGCGCGCAGGTCGTCCGCGGTGATCTGCCGCCCCTGGCGAGCCGCGAGGGCCGCCCGGCCGATGGGATGGAACAGCGCAAGCAGTCCGCCGGGCCGCACCACCCTGGCCAGCTCGCGCAGATCCTCGGCCGGCCGGGGGAGGTGGGAGATCAGCCCGGCACCGAAGACGGCGTCCAGGGCGCCCGTGCGCACAGGCAGCCGGGCCACATCGGCGACGAGCAGCCGCGCGGCGCTGTGGCGGCCCGCGTGCACGGCCGCCTCCAGCATCGCCGGGGTCAGATCGACGCCCAGCACCGAGCCCGCGGGGCCCACGGCTTCGCGCAGGAAGGGCAGCGCACGCCCCGTGCCGCAGCCGGCGTCGAGCACGGCGTCACCCGCCCGCAGCCCGAGGCCGGACACCGCGGCGGCGTAGGCCGGTCCGTCGTCCGGGAAACGGGTGTCCCAGTCCGCGGCGCGGGCCGTGAAGAATTCCTGAACGTGCGTGTGGTCGTCGGCCATGCGCACATCGTCCCCCAGATCCTTCGGTTCCTCTGAAAATCCGGCGACTTCAACGCAGGTGCGGTGCGCACGTTCGAGCGCGGTGCGGTCGTTCGGGAACGTATCTCTGTCATATTCGGGCAGCTTTCGAAATGCGCTCCCGGAACGCGCCCCCTTCAGGACTAGCGTCCCTGGGCCATGGGACACCTGGACCACGCCACCTTCGGCTGGCTGACACCCGTGCTGTCGTACGCGATGGCCGTCATCGGCGCCGCCCTCGCCCTGCGGTGCACCGTGCGAGCGCTCGATGCGAGCGGGCGCTCGCGTCGCAACTGGCTGATCACCGGGGCCTCCGCCATCGGGACCGGCATCTGGACCATGCACTTCGTAGCGATGCTCGGTTTCGGCGTCACCGGCACCGAAATCCACTACAACGTGCCCCTGACGGTCCTCAGTCTGCTCGTCGCGATGCTCGTCGTCGGCGCCGGAGTGTTCGCGGTCGGGTACGGCCGCGACCGCGGCAGGGCGCTGCTCCTCGGCGGCCTGACCACCGGGCTGGGCGTGGCGAGCATGCACTACCTCGGAATGGCCGCGCTGCGCCTCCACGGCTCGGTCTCGTACGACCCGGCGCTCGTCGCCCTGTCCGTTGTCATCGCGATCGTCGCCGCGACCGCCGCCCTGTGGGCGGCCCTGAACATCAAGTCGCCGGTCGCGGTCGCTGTCGCCTCCCTCGTCATGGGAGCGGCGGTCAGCAGCATGCACTACACGGGAATGGCCGCCGTCAGCGTCCGGGTCAGTCCCTCGGGCCAGGACCTGCCGGGGGCCACGGCCATGCAGTTCGTCTTCCCCCTCGCCGTGGGACTGGGGTCGTACCTCTTCCTCACCGCCGCCTTTGTCGCACTCTCGCCCACGGCGCGCGAGCGCGCCGCCTACGTCAACGCCTCCGCCGAACGGCCGGCAGAAACGGCCGTTCCCTAGAACACCGCCGGGCGCTCGCCGTACCGCGTCACCCAGCAGCACGACCCGTATCCGGAACGAGGAGGCCATGCGCAGACCCCGCAGGACCCCGGGCGCCGAAACACCCTCCCGGCCCGCGCCGCCGGCGCGTGGACGACGGGCGCACGCGGGTCCCCCCGCCGACGAGCACACCGACGCGTCCCTCGGCGCGCAACAACGCGCCGACACCCGGAAGCACACGGCAGCAGCCCCCCGGGAGCGGTGGCGACTGCGCCCGAGAACCGTGCGGGCGAAAATCGTCTCGCTCCTCATGGTGCCCGTAGTCTCCCTGCTCGCCCTCTGGGCCTTCGCCACCGTCACGACCGCGCAGGACGTGGCCGCACAGCAACAGCTGCGGCGCGTCGACGAAGACGTCCGCGTACCCGTCGCCACCACCGTCGCCGAACTCCAGGCGGAACGCCGCGCCGCCGTTCGCTTCCTGGCCGCCCCTGACGACGACCGCGCGGACACGCTGGAGCAACAGGCCGGACGCACCGACCGCGCGGCGGACAGACTCCGGCTCGGCGACGGACACACCGTCGCCGACGGCGCGGACCTTCCGGACACGGTGGCGACCAGACTCCGCACCTTCGTGTCCGGTACGGAACGTCTTAGCGCC
Organism: Streptomyces agglomeratus; assembly: GCF_001746415.1. Classification (NCBI taxonomy): domain Bacteria; kingdom Bacillati; phylum Actinomycetota; class Actinomycetes; order Kitasatosporales; family Streptomycetaceae; genus Streptomyces; species Streptomyces agglomeratus. The sequence continues at coordinate 975,013 of NZ_MEHJ01000001.1, read as the reverse complement.
CTGCGCACCCGTGTCCTCGACCGCACCGCCGACTGGGACACGGCGTACGCGCAGTACACGCGGACCATCCAGGACGCGTTCGGCGTCACAGGGGCGCTCACCGGCATCCAGGACGCCCGGCCGGGGACCGACGCACGTGTCCTCCTCGAGTTCGCACGGGCTGGTGAAATGCTGGCACGCGAGGACGCGCTGCTCTCCTCCGCCCAGCTCGGCCGCACCTTCGACGCGCAGCGGCAGAGCCAGTTCACCGGAGCGGCGGAGACGCGCAGGAACCTGACCGAATCCTCCGTCGCCGACCTGCCGGACACCGAGCGCGCGTCCTGGCGTTCACTCACCGGTGAGAGCGCCTACGGCGAGCTACTCGCCGCCGAGGACAAGGTGATCGCCGCGCCGCCCGGCCGAAAGGCCGCCCGGGCCGTCCCCGCCGCCACCTGGGAACGCGCGTACACGGCCGTCCAGCGCTCCATGCGCGAAATCGGGACGCAGGCCGACAGGAACGCTCCGGTGCGCGCCGATCCGCTCGCCCACGGTGTGCTCACACCCGCCGGAGCGGCCGTGCTCCTGGGACTCGGGGCCGTCGCCGCCTCCCTCGTCATCTCCGTACGCATCGGCCGGGGGCTCGTCGTCGAACTCGTCAGCCTGCGCAACAGCGCACTGGAGATCGCCCGGTGCAAGCTGCCCGACGCGATGGACAGGCTCCGTGCCGGTGAAGAGATCGACATCGGGACGGAAGCCCCCCGGCGGCCGCCCGCGGACGACGAGATCGGCCAGGTCGGCGAAGCCCTCGACACGGTGCACCGCGCGGCCGTCGGCGCCGCCGTGGAACGCGCCGAACTCGCCAGCGGTGTATCGGGAATCTTCGTCAACCTGGCAAGGCGCAGCCAGGTCCTCGTCCACCGCCAGCTCAACCTGCTCGACGCCATGGAACGCCGCGCCGACGATCCCGGCGAGCTCGGCGACCTCTTCCGCCTCGACCACCTCACCACCCGGATGCGCAGACACGCGGAGAGCCTGATCATCCTGTCCGGAGCCGCTCCGGGACGTGCCTGGCGCATGCCGGTACCGCTCACCAACGTCGTACGCGCCGCCGTCTCCGAGATCGAGGACTACGCGCGCGTGGAGGTGCGTCCGCTGCCGGAAGCGGCTGTCGCGGGCACCGCCGTCGCCGACCTCACCCACCTTCTCGCCGAACTCGTCGAGAACGCCGCCCAGTTCTCCCCGCCGCACACCAAGGTGCGCGTCACCGGCGAACCGGTGGGCAACGGGTACGCCCTGGAGATCGAGGACCGCGGTCTCGGCATGGGCAAGGAATCCCTGTCCGCGGCGAACCGGAGGATCGAACAGTCCGAAGCGCTCGACCTCTTCGACAGCGACAGGCTCGGCCTCTTCGTGGTCAGCCGGCTCGCCTCCCGGCACGGCATCAAAGTCCAGCTGCGCGACTCCCCGTACGGTGGTACGACGGCCGTCGTACTACTGCCCATCGCGCTGCTCCAGAGCCCCGCCACCAAGGGAGGGGCCGCGCAACGGACATCGGTTCGCACGGAACACGAGAACGGCCTTCCGCGCAAGGATGAGAGGGCGCCCCGGCCGGGACCGGTTCTCGTGCCCGGTCCGAGCCCTTCCCGTACGGACGCGTACGCCTCCACCGCACAGGCGCCGCGCCCCGCCCTCGCGGTCCAGCCGCCACCGGAGCCGCAACCACAGCAGCCGTCCGGAGCCAGGGCACTGCGCCTGCACAGCCGCATCGCGGAACCGGACGTTCCCGGGAACGACGAAAGCGGCCTCCCGAGAAGGGTCCGGCAGGCCAGCCTCGTCCCACAACTGCGGGAAGCACCGCCGCCGCCCGATCCGTGTCCGGCGGGCCCTGCCGACGGTGACGACGAACCGGGACGCACCCCGGAACAGGCAAGGGACCGAATGACGGCCTACCGCAGCGGGTGGACCCGCGGCAGCGAAGGAGACCACGAATGATCGAGCACGAGAGGACGACCGGCACCACCGATGGTTCCGGCGAACTCGACTGGCTGCTCGACGACCTGGCGGCCAGGGTCAGCGAAGTGCGGCACGCGGTCGTGCTGTCGAACGACGGCCTGGCCGTAGGCGCGTCGAGCGCGCTCAACCGGGAGGACGCCGAACATCTGGCAGCCGTGGCGTCGGGCTTCCACAGCCTCGCCAAGGGGGCGGGACGTCACTTCCGCGTGGGTGACGTACGCCAGACGCTGGTGGAGATGGACGACGGCCTGCTGTTCGTCGCCGCGGCCGGCGACGGGTCCTGCCTGGCCGTCCTGAGCTCCGCCACAGCCGACATCGGCCTCATCGCCTACGAAATGGCCCGGCTGGTCAAGCGGGTCGGCGAGCACCTGTACACGCCGCCGCGCATCACCGCGCAGCCACCGGCCGCGGGCTGACCGTACGACCGCACAGAAGGCGGGCACCGCACATGACCGAGGACAGAGCCACCGACCCCACCCATCAGGGAAGCCACTGGTACGACGCCGAAGCGGGCCCCCTGGTGCGCCCGTACGCGATGACCGGCGGCCGGACCGAGCCCGGCCCCGGTGGGGCGCGGTTCGACTTCATCGCGCTGGTCGACCTTGCCGGGAACGCGCCGGGCAGCGCCGAGGAGTCGCTGCTCGGCCCCGAACACCGCGCCCTGGTGGAGCTTTGCCGCCTGGAGACCCAGTCCGTCGCGGAACTCTCGGCCGGCGCTGACCTGCCGGTCGGCGTGGTCCGCGTGCTCCTCGGAGACCTCCTGGAAGCCGGTTACATCGAGGTCAGCAGGCCGGTGCCGCCCGCGCAGCTGCCGGACGAGCGGATCCTGAAAGAGGTGATCGAGGGCCTGCGAGCGCTCTGACCCCGACCGTGCCCACCCGTACCGATCCCGTCTACCGCCTGACCGCCTTGACTGCCCCGACTCGTGCGGACCGCACGTAATCCCCTTCACACAGACTTTGTTGACGTGCCGGGGACGTACCGATGCCGACTGTTCTCCTGAGAGAAGTGATCGATGGGTTCCGAGCACTCTGACGACAAGGCCGACTCGTCGGCCGCCCTCGCGTTGAAGATCCTGGTCGCCGGCGGCTTCGGGGTCGGCAAGACCACCCTTGTCGGCGCCGTCAGCGAGATCCGCCCACTGCGTACCGAAGAACGGCTCAGCGAGGCCGGCCAGACAGTGGACGACACGGGAGGCGTCGACCACAAGACAACCACGACCGTCGCCATGGACTTCGGGCGCATCACCATCAGGTCCGGGCTCTCGCTCTATCTCTTCGGCACGCCGGGGCAGGACCGGTTCTGGTTCCTCTGGGACGAACTGTCCCAGGGCGCTCTGGGGGCCGTCGTCCTGGCGGACACGCGCAGGCTGGAGGGCTGCTTCCCGGCCGTGGACTACTTCGAGCACCGCCGTATCCCCTTCGTCGTAGCGGTCAACTGCTTCGCCGGATCACGGACGTACGGCGCGCACGACGTGTCGCGCGCCCTCGACCTCGACCGGGGGACACCGGTCGTGCTGTGCGACGCGAGGGACCGCGATTCGGGAAAGGAGGTACTGGTGCGTCTTGTTGAGTACGCGGGAAGGATGCACACCGCCCGGCTCCTCGACACCGTCGGCTGAACCGTCCCCAGTACGCCCAATTCCCCACCACTCCCTCCAGCTCAGGTGAAACACGTGCTTGCCGCGACGACCTCCGTGGGGAAGTCTGGTCAGCGACCAGGACAACGGGGAACAAATGAACGGGGAGGCCGCGACATGGCGTTGGACAAGGGACTCGACTGGCTTCTGGACGACCTGACCAGCCGGGTCGAGCACGTACGACACGCACTGGTGCTGTCCAATGACGGCCTGGTGACCGGGGCGAGCACAGGGCTGGCACGGGAGGACGCCGAGCACCTGGCCGCCGTGTCGTCCGGACTGCACAGCCTCGCCAAGGGGTCGGGCCGGCACTTCCACGCCGGAAAGGTCCGCCAGACGATGGTCGAGTTCGACGAAGGAGTTCTCTTTGTCACCGCGGCGGGCGACGGCAGCTGTCTGTGCGTGCTGAGCGCCGCCGAAGCCGACATCGGTCAGGTCGCGTACGAGATGACGCTCCTCGTCAACCGCGTCGGCGAGCACCTGGGCGTTGCCGCGAGGCAGCCGGGACTCGCTGCCGGAAGCGAGCTCTGACCTGCGCGTACTCGCCCGGCCCGGAAGTTGTCCACAGGCCGGGCGGGCAACGCGCCGATCAGGTTACGGTCGTCACCGAGAGTATTCGCATCTCACGGGGAGACGATCATGTCCGTACAGGAAGCACACCGCACCGCTGTCGCGGCACAGGCGGGCAAGCCGCTGTCCGTGGTCCGCGCCCTCCATGAACTCGGTTTGAGGCGGAGTGAGTTCGACCTCGCCGTCCTGCTGGGTCACGTCCGCACCACGGTCGACGCCGACGGCAGCCACCGTCGGATCGCCCGCGAGGAGGTGGACCGGCTTCAGGCGGCGGACCGGAATCAGGAAACGCTGCGTGAGCGCGTGCGGACCGTGGGCACCACTGACGCACAGCTGATGGACATCAGCCCCGTCCGCTTCGGCAAGCCGGCACGCGCCGGATACATCACGCCCGTGCAGTTCTACCTCAATCGCTACCGGGCGGTCGTGTGGCTGTATCTCGCCGAAGAATTGCAGGAGTTCGCCACCCGGCAGCCCGGGCTGCTCACCGGCCGGACGCCGCCGAAGATGCGCGCTGTGCTCGACGCGGGGGAGGACCGCCGGGCCCGCAACTGGCGGAGCCGGCGTCTGAGCCTGCTGACGCGACAGACGCAAGACCCCTGGGAGCAGGCGGCGATCACCAGTTCCGTCCTCGACCCCTTCCAGCTCGCGGAGGTCGTCGACGACCCCTACGAGCGCGCCTACCTCAACAAGCTCCGGCCGGGACTCGTGGAGCGCCACGGAGAATCACCGGCCGCCCGCGAGGCCATGGACCGGCTGCTGCCGGCTGACGACCCGGACGAGATCCTCTGGCAGCGGGTGAGTCTCGCGCTGCTCCTGGACGAGGCGCGCGAGGACCGCGCCGCGCCCGGAGACCGGCCGGCCGCTTCCTCCGCCCCACTCCGAAACGTCCCAGGGGCTGCGCGCTTGGCTGCGCCGCAAGAAGGCGTCCCGTGATCCGGCAGCGTCATGACGATGCCTGATCACGGGAGCGGAAGGGGCTCTGACCACGGCTCAAGCTCGCCCGAACGCTGAGAGGCGGTGGCGGGGCGGTGGGACGCGGCCGGGCCCGGACGCGTTCTGCCTGAGCAGTGAGACGACGACTGGTTTCTCGCCCCCTCCCTAAAGCCAACGCCACATCGGCGACCCATTTATCGGCCGATAAAACGTGTTGGTCTGAGCTACGATCGGATCGGATCGGATCGGATCGGTGCGGAAGGAACAAGAGCAAGGCACGGGACGGGGGAGTGGACGGATGCTCGCGGTGGACGTGAGGCAGTCGCTTCGTCGGGGCCAGACCGTGGCGGAAGGAGCGGCCCGCTGGTGGCGCTTCTCCACGCAGACCATCGGGAAGCACGGTGACTTCCTGCTGGCCTTCGTCGACGGCGGCGTCTGCGTCGGCGCTTTCCGGATCGTCGGGTCCGAGCCGGACGCCACCGCGGGCGGCAAGTACGCCTTCGACCTCGCCCCCGCCGCCCGGTTCCAGTGGGCTCTGGGGCGCCGGCTTCCGCTGCCCCCGGGCCGCAATCCCGCCCGTATCCTCACAGGCCGGCACTTGCGGGAGTTCCTCGACGCCGCCCCGCAGCGCACATCCGCGACCGACAACGACTGAGACCGAAGGAGCGAGCACCGTATGGCGAGCAAGCCCGACCCCGTCGACGCCCTCCTGAAGGCCGGGCCGCGCCGCACTCACCTGCCCGAACCCGCCGAGCGCGCCCGGCTGCGCACCGCGTACGGCCTCACGCAGACCGAGATCGCCGGCGCGCTCGACGTGACCCGGACGACCGTGGCCGGGTGGGAAGCCGGCCGCAGCGAACCGCAGGGCACCACTCGGGCCGCCTACGCCAAGCTCCTGGAAGGCATCGCCACCCAACTGGCAGCCGCCCCCGCACCGCGAACCGAGGCCGTGGAGGCCGAGCCGCAGACCACGGCCGCTCCCGCCCCCGGACCCGCCGCTCCCGCACCGGCCGCTCCCGTCCCCGCACCGGTCGCTCCTTCCGCGCCGGAACCGCCGGTCGCCTCCGAGCCGTCGGTGGAAGCGTCCGTCGCGACGCCCGCTGCGCCGCCCCCGCTCCGCAAGACGCCGGCGGCGACGCGACGCCCGCCCGTCCGGAACTCGGCGGCAAGGGAACCAGCCCCCACCGCCGCAGCGGTCGATCCGCGTTTCGCCAATGGTCCGCTCGCGGTGCTGGACGGCGACGGATCGGCGTACTGCGTCGGCGGTCTTGTGCTCGACTGCCCGGCCACCACCGTCCCCGCCTTGGTCGAATGGACCCTCACCGAGGCGCGCCTGGGAGCGCCCCGGCTGAATCGCAACGGCAGGGACGCCGACCCCCTGGTCGTCATCACCGCCGCGGCAGCCGAGCGCCTCGGCCTCCCGGAGGGCCTGGAGGACCGGCGGGGTCTGCGCCTTCCCGAGGACCACAAGGTGAACAAGCAGATCGCCAGGGCGAAGTGGAAGACGACCAGGCGCGGTTTCGGCCCGTGGGCCAGGGTCTACCGCCCGGCGCAGGGCGGCTCGCGCCAGTGCGTACAGTTCGCGATCGTGCCCTGGGGTGCTCTCGACGCCCGCGCCTGGGGCGACGCCGCCCACCTCCCGGCGGCGGAACTCGCCCAGGTTCTGGGCACGTACGCCACGAGGGTCATCACCCCGCGCGGCTCCTGCGCGGTGTCCGGCCTGGAGCTGATGACCGCCCTGCGTCCGCCCACCCGCGCGGTCAAGGACGCCACGACCGGCGCGTGGTCGTCCGGTCCGAACCCCGGTTCACTCACCGCCCCGGTGGACCCCGCGCCGCCGGAAGCCCCGGACGAACACCCCGTCGTCGCCGCGCTGTACCCGCGCGGGCACCGGCGCACCCCGGCAGAGGTCCTCGACGAGGAGGCCTACGAGTGGATCCGTGATCCCGAGCTGCTCACCGACGAGGAGTGCACGAAGCCCTACGCGGTGGGAATCGACGTCAACATGGCGTTCGCGGCCGCCGCGAACCGGCTGAACGTCGGCCTCGGCCCCGCTGTGCACATCAACAACCCGGAGTTCGATCCCAAGCTGCCCGGCAGCTGGCTCGTCGACCTGTCGCACATCGAGATCGACCCCCGCCTCCCGAACCCGTTCACCCCGCACGGGGTACGGCCTTCAGGCCCCGCCTGGTACGCGACGCCGACCGTTGCCTACGCCGTTGAACTCGGGCACCAGGTGCGGCCCGCCGAGGCGTACGTCCGGCGCGAGCACGCCGCGTATCTGGACGCCTGGTACACCCGGCTGCGCGACGCTTACATGATCACCATGGCGGAGCTGGGTGTCGTATCCTCGATGGACGAGGCCGACTTCCTCAAGGCGATGGACCAGCACAAGCAGGTCGACGCCGGACAGGCCGCGGTCCTGTCGGCCATCAAGTCAACGGTAAAGGGCGGCATCGGCAAGCTCCGCGAGCGGCCGCAGGGGCTCGGCTACCGGCCCGGAGAACGCTGGCCGGCGCTGGAACGCCCCACCTGGCGGCCCGACATCCGCGCCGCCGTGATCTCTGCCGCCCGGATCAACATGCACCGCAAGATGCTCAAGATCGCAACAGTCGGCCTCTTTCCGATCGCGGTTCTCTCGGACTGCGCGGTGTACCTGTCCGACGGCCCTTCGCCGCTGGATTTCCTGCCCCGCACACCCGACGACAAGCCGCTCCCCGGAGGGTTCCGGCTCGGCGTCTCGCCGGGGATGGTCAAGTGCGAGGGAAGCCAGCCGATGATGTGGGCCGTTCACATGCTCGACCAGGGCCACAACCCTGCGCGGCACATCAAGGGCAGCGACGCGTCGGCCGACGGCGAATAGGGGAGTAGGGGTCAACGATGGGCATCCTGGGCGACAGCCTCGACAAGGCCGAAGCGAATACGTTCACCCGGCCCCTGCCCAAGTCGGCGCAGGCGCAGATGCGGTTCCTGGTGAAGCACGAGAAAGGCTCCACCAAGGCGGTGGCCGAGCGGCTCGGGATCTCGCAGCGGACAGTGGAGCGTTACCTCAAAGGCCAATTCAAGCGGCCGCGCAGGGACCTCGCCACCCGTCTGGTCGCGGAAGTGGCCAAGGACTGGCAGCCCAGGGTCCGTGAGCGCGCCAAGAAGCAGGCTGCCAGTACCACAGGCATCGTGATCGAGACCCGCGCGCGGTTCGGTTTCACAGCGGCGCCGGGCACTACGGACGACAGCAGGCTGAGGCTGATCACCCAGCACCTGCCGCCCGCGTACGCGAGCCGTCTCTTCGACGCGCAGGCAGCGGGCGCGACCGAGCAGCAATTGCAGCGCATCGCCGCCGAAGGGCTTCAAGAGGAGTACTTCAAGGACCGGGGGCGCCGGGCACCCGGCCTGCAAGTCGAGCTGAACGACATCGACTACGTCGAAGTCGACTACCGCTAGTTCTCCCCCGTTCGCCTCGGCTGCTCAGCAGGACCCGAGCCCCGGGGCAGAGTTGGTGTGTACCTGCCGCTAGAGTGCTTTGCTCGATCAAGGTGCCGTAGGGCGAGGGGGACGCGTGAGTGGGCAACTGAGGGACACCGCAAGCGAGTTGGCGGAAGTGCTGTGGCGGGAGCACACCGTCTACCGGGACCGGGCTGGCGGCGTGGTCATCCGCGGGGAGCACGTGCAGCGCTGGATCAGTCTCGCTCCCGCCGGTGGCCGCGGCGAGATCCTCGTCCGCGCCGGCCGCATTCTCGACGGCGGCACAACGGCCCCGGCGCGTTCGGAGGCGATAGTGCCGCTCGTCGCCGGAACGGCAGAGCTCGCCGCGACCTGCCGCCGCCTGCTCGCAGAGGCCGCGGTCGATGCGGCGCCGCGCGTGCCCGGCCCGGCGCGCGCCGGCCGCTCCAAGGCGTCCCGCCGGTCCGCCAAGCTGCGGCGCCGGCGGAGACACACGAGCTTCAGCTCCTGGGTCGTCCTGTTCTGCGTCGCGGGCGTTGTCGCGCTCTATCTCCACAGCGCCGGATTCTTCGGGTAGCAGGCAGCAAGCAGCGGGCAGCAGGACGAGGGGCGCGAGAACGCGGCTCAGACGGGCTTACGGGCCTCAATGAGGAAGCGGGTCGAATGAGCCACGAAGGGCCCCTCGCTCTCGATCATGTCGTGCAGCTCCCGCAGCCGGTCGCGGTACTGGTCGACGGTGAAACCGGGGACCATCCAGATCACTTTCCTGAGAAAGTAGATCACCGCGCCGATGTCGAAGAACTCGATCCGCAGCCGCTCGAAGCGCAAATCGACCACTTCCAGGCCCGCGGCCTCGGCGTCCCGGCGTTCGTCGTCGGGGTGACGCGCGCGGCGGACTTCCTCCGGCTGCGGACCGAGGAAGTACTCGACGAGTTCGAAGACGCTGGAATGACCGACGTGCTGGGAGAGGTACGTGCCGCCGCCCTGGAGGACGCGGGCGATCTCCTCCCACCACACCGTCGCCGGGTGCCGACTGGTCACCAGGTCGAAAGCCCCGTCTGCGAACGGCAGCGGCGGTTCGTCCGAATCCGCGACCACAGCGGCGCCGAGCGGGTGCAGCAGCCTGGTCGCCTTGGCGACATTCGGCGGCCACGACTCCGTAGCCACCATCGTGGGCGGCAGCTTCGGCGCTCCGGCCAGGACTTCCCCACCGCCGGTCTGGATGTCGAGCGCGGCGGACGCGCGGGCCAAGTACACGCTCATCGTGCGCTGGTAGCCCCACGAGGGGCGCTGTTCGGTGGCCCGCCCTTCGAGCCAGGAGAAGTCCCAGCCGTCCACGGAGACGGCCTCGGCCTCGGATACGAGTGCGTCAAAGGTGCGTGACATACCCGGATGATTGCTTCAGAAAGTGAATGCAGTCAAAGGAGAATTCCATGCGTTCCCGAGGCGCTCCGCCGTGATTCCCCCGCCCGGCCGGACCGTCGGTGTCGGGCGGGCGGGCCGGCCAGGAATGCCGGACGACGAACTGGGCACCCACCCAGAGCGTGCGACGGCGGGTGCGACGCGGGTGCAGCAGCCTGCCGCTGAGGCAGCCGGGTGACGCCTGGAAGCGGCCTGAAGCACTTCAATGGCGAAGAATTCTGACGTAATCCTTGTAATTCATGACGGTCTCCGCGTGCAGAACCAGCGATTTCCGGTTACTCGTAGGTCATGGCATCGAAGTGGCAGCAAGAGCATGGGGACGACGAACACGGCCGTGACCGCGAGCACCGCCCAGCGGATGCCGGAGCGGGGGCGGAGCCCGCCAGACGTGCGGGACCGGACCCCCAGGTGGAACGGAACGCTCCCGACAAGCCCACCCAGATGGGCAAGCAGTCATGGGGCGCGGTGCTGAAGCGGACGCTGGCGGAGTTCAAGGACGACGAGCTGACCGACCGGGCCGCCGCTCTGACGTACTACGGGATCCTCGCGCTGTTCCCCGCACTGCTGGTGCTGGTGTCGATCCTGGGCATCGCGGGCGAGTCGGCGACCAAGAGCGTCCTGGACAACATCGCGAAGCTGACGCCCGGTGCCGCGCGCGACATCATCACCGGTGCCGTCGAGCAGCTCCAGGCCAGCGGCAGCGGTACGGGTTCGATCCTGGCGATCGTCGGTCTCCTCGGCGCGCTCTGGTCGGCGTCCGGCTACGTGGCTGCGTTCATCCGCACCTCCAATGCCGTCTACGACATCCCCGAAGGCCGGCCGGTCTGGAAGATCACGCCACTGCGTGTGGTCCTGACGCTGGCACTGATGATTCTTGCCTGCGTCAGCGCGCTGATCGTGGTGTTCTCCGGCGCTCTCGCCAAGCAGTTGGGTAGGACCCTGGGGATCGGCGACACGGCCCTGAACGTCTGGTCGATCGCGAAGTGGCCTGTCCTCGTCGTGCTGGTCACCATCATGATCGCGCTGCTGTACTGGGCGTCGCCGAACGCCCGCGGCCGCGGCTTCAGGTGGGTCACCCCCGGCAGCTTCCTGGCTCTGGTGCTCTGGCTGATCGCCTCGGCGGGCTTCGCGTTGTACGTGGCGAACTTTGCTTCGTACAACAAGACGTACGGCACCCTGGCCGGTGTGATCATCTTCCTGGTGTGGCTGTGGATCACGAACCTGGCGATCCTGCTGGGGCTCGAGTTCGACGCCGAGATGACCCGTGAGCGCGCCATCGTCGGCGGCCACCCCAGCGACGAGGAGCCCTACGTAGAGCCGCGTGACACGCGCAAGTGGACAGATGAGGACCGCAAGCGGATGGGCAACGACTGACTGTGCTGCAACGCCTGAGCCGGGATGCCGGCGGACCTGACGGACCCGACGGAGCCCACGCGGCCCCAGGGGCTGACCGAACCGGCACCATACGGCCGAAAGAGGCCGCGACACGTTTCCTCAACCACCTTCGCCGCGTCGACCGGCAACTCACCCACCGGGCCGCCTCGTGGGACTCGGCCTGGGCCCGCAAGGCACTGCCCGCCGTGGAGTCGGCCGCCGAGCGCACCAAACTCTGGTGGGGCGCGGCCGTCACCATGGCTGCCGTCGGCGGCGTGTCGGAACGCAAGGCCGCGGCCGGGGGAGTGGCCGGCATGCTCTGTGCGCAGGTGATCGCGAACGCGGTGTGCAAGCAGCTGTACGAGCGGCGCCGCCCGCCGGCCGACATGATCCCGCACGACGATGTCGAGGACCGGCCGGATAGCTCGTCCTTCCCCTCCGGGCACACCGCCGCCGCCGTGGGTTTCTCCGTCGCGGTCGGCCTGACTTCGCCGTGGCTGGGTGCGGCAGCGGCGGTTCCCGCCGCGATGGTGGCTCTGGAGAGGGTGCATACCGGAGCGCACTACCCCAGCGATGTGGCGGCGGGCGCCGCTATTGGCGTCGGCAGCGCGCTGCTGGTGCATCACGCGCCCAAGCTGCTGGCCCGCGCGATCGTGTAGGAGGGCGGCCCGGCCGCACCGCTGCACGGGTGCGGCCCCCTGGGCCGCCGGCACGGCTGCTCGCCGACCCGGGTGGCAGGCCGCGCGCCAGGTAGCGGTTGCCGGGTGGCCGACCGCGCGCCGAGGAGCGGTTCGAATGGTTCGAATGGTTCCAAGGATGCGAGTGACGGGGTGGATCTTCGTCCCGGGCGCGGGCCTGTCGGCTGGCGGGCGCTCCCGGTAGGCGTTACGACTTGAGATGACAGCCACCACCAGCGGGGCCCCTCGCCGTCGCCACGTCCGGCGCGGGCCGAGAAGCGGCAAGGAAAGGCAGGTCACGACGATGAGCACGTCAGCGGGCCAACCGCCCTACAGGGACGCCGAGGAATCGGTGGGTGACCTGGTCAAGCACGCGTCGGAACAGATTTCCCAGCTGATGCGGCAGGAGCTGCGCCTGGCGCAGGCCGAGATGCGGCAGAAGGGGAAACGTTTCGGACGCGGCGGCGGCCTGCTGGGCGGAGCCGGTGTGGTGGGCTTTGTCGCTCTGCTGGCCGCGGTGACCACCGCGATCGTGGCCCTGGACCTGGTGTGGCCGCTGTGGCTGTCCGCGCTGGTCGTCACCGCCGCCCTGCTCCTTCTGGCGGCGCTGCTCGGCCTGGTGGGCAAGAAGCAGGTCGGCAAGGCCACTCCCGCCACCCCGGAGCAGGCCATCCACAGCATCAAGGCGGACGTGGCCGAGATCAAGGAGAGGGCACGGCGATGACGGACAAGTCAAAGGGCGACGGCGGTTCCTCACTCACTCCGGACGAACTGCGGGCCCAGGTGGAGAAGACCCGGCAGGAACTCGGCCGGACGGTCGAAGCACTGGCCGCCAAGGCCGACGTAAAGGCGCAGGCCCAGCAGAAGGCCGCCAAGGTCAAGGGCATGATGCACGACAAGGCTGCCCATGCCCTCCATACCGCGCACGACAAGACCCCGGAGCCGGTAAGGGAAAAGGTGGCCTCGGCGGGCGATCAGCTGACGGAGACCGCTCACGGGCTGGGGCGCAGGAGGCACAACAGGGACGCGGCGTCCGGTATGGGCGGTCAGGGCGGCCACGCCGGCCGTAACCGCAATCTGCTCGTGTTCGCCGGTCTGGCGGCGGCGATCGCCGTGATCGTCGTCGCTTCACGGCGCGGGGCGAGGTGCTGGTGAAAGCGTCGAAGATTGCTTACAAGCCGCTCGGTCTGGTCCTGGGCGCGCTGAGCGGCGCCCTGGCCGGCGCGGTCTTCAAGCAGCTGTGGAAGGTCACCGGCCACGACGAGGACGCCCCCGATGCGACCGACGAGGAGCGCGGCTGGCGGGAGGTCGTCATCGCCGCTGCCTTGCAAGGTGCGATCTTCGCCGCGGTCAAGGCGGCGGTGGACCGCGGAGGAGCCACGGCGGTACGCCGCCTGACCGGGACGTGGCCCGGCTGACCCGACGGTACGCCGAGACGAGACCCCAGCGCCCGTACGCCGACCGTCCGCGCCGGGCGTTCGGCCCGGACGGCGCCTCAGACCGCTACGCGCCGCTCATCGGCCCCGATGGGGAGGTCGTTGATGCTCGCGTAGCGCCGTCGCATCAGGCCGTCCTCGTCGAACTCCCAGTTCTCGTTGCCGTAGCTGCGGAACCACTGGCCCTCTTCGTTGTGCCACTCGTACTCGAAGCGGACGGCAATCCGGTCGTCCGTGAAGGCCCACAGCTCCTTGCGTAGGCGGTAGTCGAGCTCGCGCTGCCACTTGTCGCGAAGGAAGTCCACGATCTCCGCCCGTCCGCGCAGGAACGTGTCGCGGTTGCGCCACTCGGAGTCCTCCGTGTACGCGAGGGCCACGCGTTCGGGCTCCCGGCTGTTCCAGGCGTCCTCGGCCGCTTGGACCTTCTGCTGGGCCGTCTCGTCGGTGAACGGCGGGAACGGCGGCCTCTTGTCGGACGTCATGCGTCTCCTTCACACCTTCGCATGGGGAGAATGGGCATTCTCCTTCGTCTGAGGCGTTAGCGTAGGAGAACAATGATTCTCTGGCAAGGGGGAACGGTTCATGGAAGCCGCGGCACAAGAGACCCGCATCCTCGACGCCGCCGAGGCGCTCTTCTACGGACGCGGGCTGCAAGCGGTCGGCATGGCCGAGGTCCGCGACGCCTCGGGGGCGTCCCTCAAGCGCCTCTACCAGCTCTTTCCCTCCAAGGACCACCTCGTTGAGGCGTACCTGCGGCGGCGCGACGTGCGCTGGCGGGCCTCACTGGCGCGCCACGCGGAGGCCCATCCCCTCGGCGAGCAGCGGATCCTGGCGGTCTTCGACTGGCTGCGGACGTGGTTCCGGGAACCCGGATTCCGTGGCTGCGCCTTCGTCAATTCCTTCGGTGAGCTCGGTGCCACATCCGATGCCGTCGCCGCCGCCGCCCGCGACCACGTCGACGCCCTGAAGGGCTATCTGGCGGGCCTGGTGAGCGAGGCGGGCCACTCCGCCCGGCTGGCCGACCCGCTCCTCCTCCTCGTCGAGGGCGCGATCACCACAGCCGCAGTCTCGGGGGACAGCGGTGCGGCCGACCACGCCCGGTCGGCGGCACGCATGCTGCTGGAACTGGACTCCGCCGGTTCCAGCAGCCGCGCGCCAGCCCGCGACTGACGGCCCGTCCCCCCTAAGGTCGGCGTCCCCCCGTACGGTCGGCGTGCCCCCGTACGGTCGGCGTCGACCGTCACATCCTCGTCGACCGTGGCATCCGGCTCGTCGACCGTCACATCCGGCGGTCGACGAGGAACGGCAGGAGCGTGAGGATGTCACCGACCGCCGCCGGGGCCAGCGGGACGCTCGTCAGGCATGCGCGCGCGCTGTCCAGATGGCGGCGCGCTTCGGCAAGCGTGGCGTCGCGCCCGCCCGCCTCCTCGACGAGTCCGGCGGCCCGGCGGGCTCCCGCGTCGTCGAGGGGACTGCCCGACGCGAGGAGCGCGACGAGCTGCCGTGCGGCCGGGCTGTCCGTGGAGAGCGCCGCGATGACGGGGTAGGTCTTCTTCAGCCGGCGGAGATCACTGTGCACCGGCTTCCCCGTGACCCGCGGATCGCCCCAGATGCCCAGCAGGTCGTCCACCGCCTGGAACGCCACCCCGAGATGCCGCCCCGCCGCGGCGAGTACGTCGGCCGTTGCGGCCGGTGCCCCGGCCAGCACGGCGCCCAGGCCGGCCGCGCACCCGAGCAGCGCGCCCGTCTTGTGGCCGGCCATCGACCGGTACTCCTGCGGGGACACCGCCCCCGGGCCTCTCCAGGGCCGGGCTTCGAAGAGCAGGTCGTCGGCCTGGCCGCGCACGAGGTCGTTCAGCGTGGCGGCCAAGTGCCGCACCGCCGCCCCGCTGTGTACGTTCCGAGAGGCGGCCAGTGTCTCCACGGCCAGGGCGAACAGCGCGTCGCCCGCCAGCACCGCGGGGCCCGTACCGTACGCCTTCCACACGCTCGCCCGCTGCCGCCGGGTCTCGTCACCGTCCATGATGTCGTCGTGCAGGAGCGAGAACGTGTGGATCAGCTCGACCGCCACCGCGCCGACCACCGCGTCCTCACCACGGCCGCCCGCTGCCTCCGCGCACAGCACCGTGAGGGCTTGGCGCACTCCCTTGCCGCGCGAGCCGGGGCCCGGGCCGGGGACGGGTGCGCCGCCCACTTCGCTCCAGCCGAACGAGAAGGCCGCCATCTCGGCCGGCCAGGGATGCATGCGCTCCACCGCCACGGTGAGCGCCGGCCGTACGAGCTCACGGCAGCGGGCGAGGATCTGCGGCGCGGTGGCCGGGGCAGTCACGGGCACCGTCATCGTCGCTCGCCCTCCTGGTCCGGCGCGGCGGCGACCGGGGTGGCGACCGGCGTCTCCAGCGGGAGTACGCCGAGTTCGGCGTGGGCCTTGTCGACCATGTCCCGCGCGTGGCGCAGGCCGATCCGGTCGAGTGTACGCCGCAACTCGCCCAGCTCGGCGGCTGTCTCGGCCTGGTCCCGGCCGAGGTGGGCGCGGGCCTTCGTTAGCCCGAGCCGCGCGAGCGCCTCGCCCCGCGGCTCGCTCATGGCGCGAAACTCCGCGAGGGCCTGCTCATACACCTGCCGGGCCTCTTCGTAACGGCGGGCACGGTAGAGCACATTGGCACGCATCTTGTGGTTGTAGGCGAGCGCGCTGGACAACTTCATCTCACGGCACGTGACTTCGGCCTCGCCGAGCAGGGCCAGGGCCCGCTCGGGGTCGTCCCGAAGGGAAACGATGTCAGCCATGCCGCGCAGGGCCCAGGCCCGGCCGCGCCGGTCGTCGGCCGCGCCGGCGATCTCGGCCGCCTCCTCGAACATGGCGAGGGCCGTGTCGTACGAGCCGGTGTTGCGGTGTATCTGCGCGATGCCCTCCAGCGCCCATACGGTGTGCCGGGCCTCGCCGCGTTTGCGCGCTTCGGCGAGCAGTTGCTCGTGCAGAGCGGCGACCGCCTGGTAGTCGCCCTGTATGCGCCCGGTCTCCGCGAGACCGGCGAGGGAGTAGCCGCGGGCCACGACGTCCCCGCCCCGCTTGCCCAGGTCGGCGGCGAGCCCCAGCAGCCGGAAGGCCAGCGCGAGCGCGCCACGCTGGCGGGCGAGCGTTCCGCCGCTCCACAGGGCCCAGGCCATCGCTCCGAGGTCGCCCGCCGCACGGGCGGCGCGGTAACTGGCCTTCCAGGCCAGGTCCGCCTCCTCGATGTTGCCCAGCCGGCGGTGCGCCTCGGCCACGGCGAGCCCCGACCGTGCCACCTCCCGCTGCGCACCGGCTGCTTCGGCCGCTCTCAGGTTCTGGATGCCCTTTTCCAGTACGTCCGTCAGAGAGGAGTTCACCGACAGCGCGGTGAGGGCGCCTTGGTACTCCGGCGCGAATGCCTTGCTGTGCATGAGTGCCTTTCGTGCGCGGCCAGGGCAGTGGCGCGGGGCGACTATGCACAGCATGTATACGTGCAGTGTATAGCGGCCTGACCTGCGAACCCTGGTGTCGCGGGAATCTGTGGGGGGAGGGCCGCCGGTCATGGTCGGCGGACCGTCCTGCTGTGGATCAAGACGGCTCCTGCCCGCCCGGGGTTGCTTGCGGGGGACGTGTTTTCTTCCGGGCAGGGGGCTGGGGGCGAACCAGCGGGGCAGGGGGCGCGCCGCGGGTTAGCCGGTGGGAACCGCGAAGACGGGGACGGGGCGGCTGGCGGACAGGGCTTCCGCTCGGGGTCGCCTGGGGGGCCAGGGCGCCGCTCCCCGGCACATCAGGAGGTAACTCGGCGAAGTCGGCCGGTGGTCAGCCGGCGAACCGGCCTGAGCGGCTTACCGGCTGTTCGTTCTCGGCCGCCAGCCGTCGTGCGCCCATGAAACCGGGCTTCCTCAACGTGAAGTCGCGGGGGAGGTCGACCGTGCCGTTGTGGCTGATGATCAGGGGCGGACTGCACGCGTCGTACGGCAGCTCGGGCGACGTGATGCGTACGCGGTACGGCCCCTCGGGCAGTTCAGGAACCACCACGGAAGCCCGCAGGGCGCGGGGGTCCACCTGCGAGGCGAGCACCGCGGCCTCGGACCACTTTCCCTGTTCCGTCCTGCGCTCCAGCAGGACGCAGCACGGATGCCCCAGGCCCCCCGTGATCCGCCAGCTGATCTGCCGACGCTCGACCCAGTGCCAGCACTCCCCTCCGGTGGGTGCCCGTACGAGCAACGCGTCCGAGGCCGGTTCTCGCGTGGCGGTACGGGGTGGGAACAACGCGTCGGTTGCCCGCTTGAGTTGAGCTCTGGCACACGCGATCCAACGCATTCTCTTCCTTCCCTGTCGCTCCCGCGGCGCCGGCGGACCGGGCGGCGCGGGAACGGGTCCTCTGCCATCTGATTTGGGTGTGTCCGCCCGGAAAGCGCCCAACACGGGACCAAAGTCCCGACCGTCCGGGCCCTTCGTCACCGCCCGACTCGTGACCGCCCGACTCGTGACCACACAGGCTGTGACCACAGGCCGGTGCTGTTCCCGGCGGAGCGCTCGGCCGTCCGTCCGCCGGTGAGCGTTCGCGCGCGTCCGGGCCCGCACCTGCGATAGCCGTGAACGGATCTTGCCGTGCGACGCCACGCGGACCGGGGAGGCTGTACGGACTGCGTGGCCGGCCACGAAGGCCCGTCCCGGGGCGGCGGTGAGCGGACTCCCTGACGGCACGGGGCTGACCGCCGTCTTCAAGTCCGGGCGCCCTCGGTCTCCCCGTTCCCGGCGGACCACCTGGGCCCGCTGCTCGGCCCGATGTCGGCCGAGCAGCGTTACGCGCCGTCTCGGAAGCGCAGTACGAAGCGTTTCTGCCAGGGTGTCTCCACAGCGCGCGGGTGGTAGTGCCGGCGCGTGTACGCCACCGCCTCGTCCGCCGGTACCCCGTCCAGGACGGCCAGGCACGCCAGCGCCGTCCCGGTGCGTCCGCGACCGCCGCCGCAGGCGATCTCCACGCGCTCGTCGGCCGCCCGCTCCAGGGCTTCACGCAGTACCTCCGCGGCCTGCCGACGGTCGTGCGGGAGCCGGAAATCGGGCCAGCGCACCCAGCGGGCCTCCCACGCCGTGGCCGCGGGCTCCCTGCCCAGCAGGTGGACGGCGAAGGACGGCGACGGCCCCGGCGGGAGCGGACGGCGCAGCCTCCGGCCGCGCACGAGCAGGCCGGAGGGCAGTCTCATGACTCCGGCGTCGGACGGGCTCCACTTCTCGGCCATGGGCCCAGCCTATGGGCGCCCGGAACGCGTAGGAAAACCCGGTCGGTGGGCCGCGCTCCGACGCCGGGACCCGGGACCCCCGCATACAGCACGCCGGTGAACGCCCGGCCGGGGCAGGGCCGGTGCCTCCTCCGTACGCCGCCCGCTTGCGCGCATGTGCGTGAACATGCGCGTCCGTCCGGGTGGGGCCGCGGAGCTGATCATGTGTCAGGGGAAGCCTCTCCAGCGGGCGCGCACGAGCGTGCCCGATCCTTCTCTAGGAGAGCAACATGCGTATCCGCACCGCGATCGCCGCCACCGCCCTGGCCGCCTCCGCCGTCCTCGGCGGCGCGGGCTCCGCCCTCGCCGACGCCTACGCCGAGGGCAAGGTCAAGCACTCGTCCGGTGTGCTCTCGGGCAACCTCATCCAGATCCCGATCCACGCCCCGATCAACGTCTGCGGCAACACCGTCAACATCATCGGCCTGCTCAACCCGGCCGTCGGCAACCACTGCTTCAACAAGTAGTCACCGCGCTGCCCGGCCCCGCTCCGAGCGGGACCGGGCAGCGGCGCCACCACCACCGCCGGACGTTGCCGACGGGCCGGGGCTTGCGGCCGCGTCGCGTCAGGCGGCCGTCATCTTCGGCATCTCGCCCTTCGTCGTCTTCATGTCGATCACGGCGAACGCCGCACCCTGCGGGTCCGTGAGCGCCGCGAACCGGCCGAACGGGCTGTCCATCGGCCCGAAGTGCAGCGCGCCGCCGCGCGCGGTCGCCTTGGACACCGCCGCGTCGCAGTCCTCCACGGTGAAGTACACCTGGATGTACGGCGGGATCTCGGGCGGGAACTCCTCCGTCATCGTCATCCGGCCCAGGACGGAGTCGTCGCCGACATTGAAGACCTTGAAGTCCATGGCGTCGTCTTCCATCCGCTGCACGCTGTAAGGGAAGACGGCGGGGAAGAAGGCGTCGGACTTCTCGGGGTCGCGGGTAAAGACCTCGGCCCAGGCGTACGCACCCGGCTCACCGCGCTTCTCGAATCCTTCGTGCGTGCCCGCCTGCCAGACGCCGAACGCCGCACCGCTGGGGTCTTTCGCGATCAGCATGGAGCCGAAGTCGCCGACCTGCATCGGCTCCATCAGCACCTCGCCGCCGTTGTCCCGGATCTTCTGTGCGGTGGCGGTGACGTCCGGCGACGCCAAGTACAGGCACCAGGCCGACGGGCTGTCCTGGCCGGGCATCGGCGGCACGACGGGCGGCCACCGCCTTGCCGTCCGAGTAGGCCTGCGTGTAGTTGCCGAACTCCGACGAACTCTCACCGAACGTCCAGCCCAGTACGTCGCCGTAGAAACTCTTGGCGCCCTCCACGTCGGTGAACATCGCGTCCGCCCAGCACGGGGTGCCCTCTGGTTGCACGGCCATCGTTTCGCTCTCTCCTGCTCGAATGATTGGTCCGGTTTTTTACGGTATCCAGTCATTCGTCGCCCCGCGCGCTGCGTGCCGCCGCACCGGGGGCTCCCGCACGCGTGTGCGGCGGCAGGTGGCGAAGGCCGAAGGGGTGACGGTACGCAACCAGGCGGGTGACTCCGCGCCCGTGGCGATCACCGGAACAGGCCGGCATGCGTTGAGGTGGGCTCGCACTTTCGCCCGTCGCCCCTCGGGGGCCGGGCGGTCCCACTCTCATCTCCTGGAGGTTCCATGCTCCGCATCCGTGCCCGCCGGCTGTCCGCCGCGGTGAGCACCGCCGCCATGGCGATGACCGTCACGGGCGCCCTCGCCCTCCCCGCCCACGCAGCCCCCGCGCCGAAGGCGGAGTCCAAGGCGAAGGTGCTCAACTGGCTGGCGCACAAGCACTCGGACAGCCTGCCGCGCTCGCTGCGCAAGGGCTCCGACTGGACGTCGTACGCGTACCTGTACGACTTCAAGAAGGGCAAGCCCGGCAAGAAGATCGGTGACGCCACCGCCCATTGCAGCGCTGTCGAGGTGACGCCCCACAGCGTCGTCGCGCAGTGCCAGAGCGTGCTGCGCACCGACGGCGGCAGCATCACCGTGAGCGGCACCATCGATCACCACCGCTCCGGCCCGTACGGCGGCGACGCGGCGATCACCGGCGGCACCGGCAAGTACGAGGACGCCGAGGGGCAGGTCGAGGCCGTCTTCCACGGCGACTACGCAAAGCTGCGCGTGACGCTCGACGACTGACGAGCGGTACGCCGTGCGCCCGCCCCGTCCCCCTGGGGCGGGCGCACGGGTGATTGACAACCGATGGGGCCTGTGTGGGGGAGAGGGGAACAAGCCCAGAGTGCCTGAAGTTACCGACCCTCTGCTGAACCTCGTGCGGTGGCACAAGGAACCCGTGGTCGTACAGACCGTCAGGTCCACCGTCGCCGCCGTGATCTCCTACGTCGTCGCCCTGATGCTGAGCAGCGAACCGGCGCCGCTGACCGCCCCGCTGACCGCGCTGCTCGTCGTCCAGGTCACCCTGTACGCGACACTCACCACCAGCATGCGCCGCATGAACTCCGTGGTGGCCGGCGTGGTCATCGCCATCGGCTTCAGTTCACTGGTCGGGCTGAGCTGGTGGAGCCTCGGGCTGATCATTCTCGCTTCGCTGACCATCGGCCGTTTCGTCAAGGCCGGTGAGTTCGTCCCCGAGGTGGCCATCAGCGCCATGCTGGTGCTCGGGGTGACGCGGGTGGCCGCGACGGCCTGGGACCGGGTCCTGGAGACACTGATCGGGGCGGTCGTCGGGCTGCTCTTCAACGTCCTGTTCGCGCCACCGGTCTGGGTGCAGCCCGCCAGCGCGGCCATCGAGGGGCTCGCGGGCCGCATGCGGGACCTGCTGATGCACCTGGGCGAGGAGGTGCGTGGCCACACGACGGTCGCGGAGGCCGCGGAGGCGCTGCACGAGGCGCGCCGGCTGGACCACGACATCGTCGAGGTGGACGCGTCCCTGCGGCAGGCGGAGGACAGCCTCCGGCTGAACCCCCGGGTCAAGGAAGGGCTGCTCTTCCGCGTCGTGCTGCGCACCGGCCTGGACACCCTGGAGATCTCGGCGGTGGTGCTCCGTACGGCGTGCCGCACCCTGACCGACCTGGCCAAGGCCCGTACGGACGAACCGCTCTTCCCCGAGGAGATCGCCACCGCCCTGACGGAGCTGTTCACCCACATGGCCCGTGCGATCGAGAGTTTCGCCGTACTGATCACCACACAGGTCAGCGTCAACGCGGAGGAGGCGGAGGAGCGGCTCCTCAGGGAGCTCGCCGCGAGTCGCGCCAGCCGCGAGATCGTGGCCCACCTGCTCCTCGACGGCGTGAAGGAGCATCCGCGCCAGTGGCAGCTGCACGGCGCGCTGCTCGCCGAGATCGACCGGATCCTCGACGAGCTGGACGTGGAGAAGCGGTCCATGCGGCTGGTGGAGGAGCTGGACCGTCAGTCCCGTGAGCAACGGGAGAAGTACCCGGTGGTCGACAAGCTGCGGGGCCGGCTGCGCCTCGGCCGCTCGCGGGAGCTGCCCGAAGAGCACCTCGACTAGGCGGGTAGCCGGGCGGCGACCGGGTACCCGCTGCTGTGCCAAGATCCGCGCGGCAGGCACGCTGCCGCGCGTCACCAGGAGGAGGCGCAGATGAGCACGGTGAAGGAGACGGTAGAGGTCGAGGTCCCCGTCCGTACCGCCTACAACCAGTGGACGCAGTTCGAGGAGTTTCCGAACTTCATGGAGGGGGTGGAGGAGGTCAGGCAGATCGACGACCGCCACAACCACTGGACCACGAAGATGGGCGGGGTGAAGCGGGAATTCGACACCGAGATCGTCGACCAGCTTCCCGACGAGCGGATCACTTGGCGTACCACCGGCGGCGACACGCACCAGAAGGGCATGGTGCGGTTCCAGCGCCTCGACGACACGCACACCCGGGTAGAGCTCGTGATGGACGTGGACACGAGCGGCCCGGCCGAGAAGGCCGCGGACATGACCGGCATGATCGACCGGCGGGTCAAGGGAGACATGCGGCGGTTCAAGGAGTTCGTGGAGCACCGCGGCGGTGAGTCCGGTTCCTGGCGCGGCCGCATCCGGCCCGGCGGCTGACGTGCGCGTACGGACGGCCCTGACGCCCGCCCCGGCGTCAGGGCCGTCGCCCATGCCTGCCCCGGCGACAGAGCCGTCGCTCATGTCCGGCCCCGCGTCAGGCCCGTCGCCCATGCCCTCCCCGCGCACCGCCGTCTCCAGCGGGAGATGAGACACGACGGGATTGAGCGGGGGCTTGTCAAGTTTGCTGCGGCGAGCTATATAGGTGTTGTCGCCATGTGCATCCCGTATCCGGGAAAGGAGTGACCAATGATGCTCATGCGTACCGACCCCTTCCGTGAACTCGACCGCCTCACCCAGCAGCTGATGGGCACCACCGCGAGGCCGGCGGCCATGCCGATGGACGCCTATCGGGAAGGCGACACCTTCGTCGTCGAACTCGACCTGCCCGGTGTGGACCCCGAGTCGATCGACCTCGACGTCGAGCGGAACGTGCTGACCGTGAAGGCCGAGCGCCGTTCCCGCGCTGGCGAGGGCGCGGAGGTCCTGATCGCCGAGCGGCTGACGGGTTCCTTCAGCCGCCAGATGTTCCTGGGCGAGACGCTGGACACCGAGCGCATCGACGCGTCGTACGACGCCGGCGTGCTGCGCCTGACCGTTCCGGTGGCGGAGCAGGCCAAGCCGCGCAAGATCTCGATCACCGGGGGCGGCGGCCCCAAGGAGATCGGCGGCTGAACCCGGAGGGGCGGGACCCGGCCGCGGCCGGGTCCCGCCCGTTTTCCCGGCCCGCCACGGGCGGGCGCGAGCCGAGCAGGACAAGCGCGTAAGAAAAGAGGGCCGGCGGCATGGTGATGAAGTGGGACGCGTTCCTGTCCGCCGTTCAGGAACGAGGTCAGTACTCCTCACGGCAGGAAGCCGAGCGGGCGACCCGCGTGGTGATCGCCCTCCTGGGCGCGCACGTTGTGGGCTCCGAGCGGTCCGAGCTCGCCGCCCGGCTGCCGGAGACGTGTGCGCTGCTGCTGCTCAACCCGCTGCCGGCCGCCGAGCCGCTGGGACCGCAGCGGTTCGTGCGGGCGACGGCGGCGTGGATCGAGGGCGCCACGGAGGAGACGGCGAAGTGGGACGTCAGCGCCGTCCTGAGTGTCGTCGCCGACGCGGCCGACGACGAGCTGATGCGGCGAGTCCTGCTCCAGCTGCCCCCGGGCTACGACCTCCTCTTCGGCCGCCCCCAGCCGACGTGAGCTGTGGGGCGTTCGGCGGAGTCGGCACGGCGGCCGGACGAGCCCGCACATAAGGTGCTGCCTTCCCCGAGAGAAGGCATGCTGAATTCGACACCAATCGGTACCGATCGGTCACCGACCAGTCACCACCCGGACATCGTCCGGTCATCACCCAAAAACAGCAGAGAGGCAGGTAGCCACAGTGATGCGGTGGAAGGAACTCGTACAGCAGGTCCGCGTCTCGGGGCAGTACACCACCGATGCCGAGGCGGAGCGCATCCTGCGCACCGTACTGACTGTGCTGGGCACGCATACCAGTGGTGATGTACGCCGCGAACTGGTGCGCCTGCTGCCTGTCGAGGCGGCCGTCATCCTCGCCCGGCAGAGCCCGGCAGTGCGGTCCCTGACCGCGCCGGAGTTCGTCGAGGCCGTCGCGGCGAGACTGGGCGGGCTCACACCCCCCGCCGCACGCTGGGGAGTGAGTTCCGTACTCGGCGTCCTGGCCGACTGCGCCGGTGACGACCTCACCCGGCGCATCACTGCGGCGCTGCCACGGGGTTACGCCCTGCTCTTCGGCCGAGCGGAACTGGCTCCGGCTGCCGCCTGAGCCGGTATCGCCCTGTCGGTCCGGCAGGGGGACGCGTTGACGCTTCCCCCTGCCGGACCGACGCATACGGTCGTACGCTGGCTGTATGACGGACAAGGAACGCGTGACGATCACGATCCCGGCGGAGAGCGCGGCCGCGCTGAGAAGGCTCGCCAAGGAGAAGCGCATCGAGTCCGTGTCGGCGTACGTGACCGAGGCGGTCGAAGAGCGCCTCGGCCGCGAAGAGCGCGCCCAGCGCATCATCGAGGGCTGGGCCGCGGAGGTCGAGCGGACCAGCACCGAGCAGTGGGCCGAGGCCGTGGAGTGGGCGCGGGCCTCCGACCGGCGCGGCGATGACGAAGCGGGCGCGGCCGCGTGATCGGCGGGTACATCCTCGACACCGGCGCCATAAGGCAACTCGCCCTCGGGCGCCCCTTCATGGTGGCCCGGGTCGTGGTCTCGGTCGAGCAGATCCAGGTCCTGTACGTCCCCACCACGGCTCTCGCCGCCGGTCTCATCGGCCACGACATCTCGCCCCGCCGACGGGAGCAGGTCGACCTCGCGCTGGCCGCCCCGGTTTTCGAGTTCCACGGCCTCGACCGTCCGGCCGCCCTGGCGGTCGCCGAACTCGCGACCATGGCCCAGGTCGATCTCGCCACCGCCCACGCCGGGCACCTGGCTCTGCGCCGTCCGGGGTGGCCCGTTATCACCGACCGGCCGGCCGAGCTGCACAAGATGAACCCGGGCATCGAGACGGTCGAACTGCCCTAGGCCCGGCTGACATCAGGGCGTAAATCCGGCCGCATACCCCGTCGGCCGCCTTCGTCGCGGCCGCGTCCGCTCTCCTGGCCGCGTTCACGGCCCGTCCGTCCTCCTGGCGGCGTTCTCGGCGCGGCGACGGGCCTCGCGGGCGGCTGTGCGCGCTTTCCCTGCCGTGCCCCGCGCGGCCACGGTCTCCTCGCGGGCGGCCTTCCGCCGCTCCTGGGCCTCCTGCAACTGCTGGGACAGGGTGGCGACCTCGTCCTCCGCCTCCCGCAACGCGGCCTCGGCCCGCGCCAGTTCCGCCTCGGAGTCACGGGCTCGCCGCTCGGCCTCCGTGGCCTCCTCCTCGGCCCGCGCGAGCCGGGCGAGCCGCTCCTTCTGCCTCTCCTGTTCCTGTTCTTGTTTTTGTTCCTTCTTCCTGGCCTCGGCGGCGGAGGCGCCGACGCGGCGACCGGTGGAAGGGGCCGGGCCGGAAGGGGCGGTGGCGGCGGTGAAGCCGACCGGCGGGCTGAGCGGTTTGGTGAGATGGCCCGCGGCCCACTCCTGTGCGGCGTCCGGGTCGGCGAGGACGGCGTGCAGCGTGCCCTCGATCTCGTGCAGTACGTCCTCGCTGACCGGGTGGCCGGCTTCGGCGGCCAGCCGCTTCGCCTGCCGGGCCAGCGCGCCGACCAGGTCGTGCTGCCGGCGGACCAGTTCTCGCAACTGCCCGCCGTCGAGATCGCGGTGTGCCTGGCGCATGGCTTCGCCGAGGCTGATCAGGGGCTGGACCTGCTCCGGCTGCGCGCGTACGAGCAGATTGCCGGCCCACGCCGAAAGCGTCGGGCGCCGCAGCGTCTGGATCCGCCCCGCCAGCTCGCGGTCGCCCGCCGTACGGGCCGCCGCCGCGCGCTCGTTCCTGGCGGCGGTGAACCGGGCCGGGGGCAGCCCGTACAGCTCGTCGATGACGCTCTCCAGGTCCACACGCCATCATCTGCCCCGCCGGGCCCGGAGCGCCGCCCGGGGATTGCCGGTCGGCGTAGCGCGCGCCGGTATCCGGGTGATGTGTCGCGCGGCGGAAGATCCGACAGGCGGACGGGTGGGACGATCGGCCGGGGGCTGCCGTACGCCTCCGTATGCCGGCTGACGAGGAAAGGGCTGACCGTGGCGGGAGAGGATCTGGGGCGTCTGTTCGGAGGGCTGCTGGGAGGAGCCGACGGAAGGGCGGGCCTCCTCGGCTCGCTGCTGGGCTCACTCGGCGGCAGCACGGCGGGAAGCGGCAATCCGCTGGACGGACTGCTGGCCGCGCTCGGTGAGGGGGGTCTCGGTCATCAGGCCCACTCATGGGTGGGCGCGGGCGCCAACGAGCCCGTCGACGGCGCGCAGCTCGCACAGGCGCTGCCGCCGGACACGCTGGAGGAGGTGGCCCGGGAAGCCGGGCTGCCGACGGACGAGGCGGCCGATCAGCTCGCTCAGGTCCTGCCGCAGGCGGTCGACAAGCTGACCCCGGGCGGACAGCTCCCGCACGACACGACACTGGAAGACCTGATCAGGTCCCGGACCCCCTGACGCCGCCGAGCCCGTACTCCACGGGCTGCCCGTACGCCATTGGCCGCGCCCGCGCCGGGGGCGGTTCGTCGGGAACATCCCGAGCGACCGGTGGCTGTACCGCTAAGGCGGGCGACTACTCGGTCCGGCCCTGTCCGGGGCCGAGCTCCTGCGACTCCTTCTCGTCGGTGTCGTCCCGCTCCCCCTCCGCCTGGGAAGGGGTTGTCTGGCGTATGTCTTCGTGCCTCTCGCCTTCGCGCTCGCCCTCTGCCTGGGAAGGTGACTGCTCACTCATCGCAGTGGTCCTCACTGGTGGAAGTCTGCCGGGTTTGCCGTCGCGGCCGCGCCGCCGTACACGCGGCGCGCGGCCACACATATGCCGTACATACGCCATTTTCGGCGCTCGGCATCCTTCCTGCGATCCGGCAGACCTGTCCCAGTGGTTGAAGCGGCAATCGGTCCATCGGGGCGTCCTTACCCCGTGGGCTTGCGCAGTTCCTCGTTGAGACGCAGGGCTTCTTCGAGCTGGTCTTCTAGGATGACGATGCGGCAGGCGGCCTCGATCGGCGTACCGCTGTCGACGAGTTCGCGTGCGCGGGCCGCGATGCGCAACTGGTAGCGGGAGTAGCGGCGGTGGCCGCCCTCCGACCGCAGGGGAGTGATGAGCCGGGCCTCGCCGACGGCGCGCAGGAATCCGGGCGTGGCGCCGATCATCTCGGCGGCGCGGCCCATGGTGTACGCCGGGTAGTCGTCGTCGTCGAGTCGGTCGGTGGGGGAATGCGGATGGGTTTCTTGCGTCATTTGCACCTCTTCTAGGACGCGTCGAGGGGCCCCGGTGCCGTACGGCACCGGGGCCCCGAGGGGTTTCAACACCATCTGCCGGCTCTGGGCTGCGCCGGCTTTCTGTTACCGCGTATCCGCCTGGGAGGCCGGACGTGCGGGGATCGTGAATGCGTGACCGGGGACCACCTTCCAATCCGGGGCCTGCGGTACCCGAGCGGAATGGGTCTTCGCCCGGGCGATCCTGATGGCGTCTGCTCCTCTCTCGTTTCTTCTGGTTCGGTACTGCTGGTTCATGTAGTGGTCCGCCGGTTCGACGCCGGCGCGCTTCGCTGGACTTCGTTTCACCGACTTCGTTGACTACGGGAGGAACCCTACCTACGCGGGACTCGCATGTCTATCGTCGCCACGACAGATATTCAGGTGCGCCGCGAGACGCTCAGCCGGCGCCGCCGCCGTCGACGCGAAGCCGCACCTGGTGCTCCAGGCGCTCGAGGCTCTGGTCGAGTGCGGCGTTCACGGCCTCCGCGCCGGGGTCGTGGTCCTCCGCGAAGAAGGAGAGGTGCACCGTCACCTCGGTGGCGCCGCTGCCGATACCGGCCACCTGGAGCCACCCGGTGTAGCTGCCCTCGTCCCTGGTGCCCCACTCCAGCCGCATCTGCTCCTTCTGGGCGCGCAGGAGCGCCGAGGTGTCCTCGTCGGTGCGGTCCTCGTGGACGGTGACGGCGGGCAGTTCCCCGGCGCGCACATGCAGCGCCTCCGGCAGCCACTGGTCCAGCTGGTCCACGTTGGCCGCCTGGTCGAAGACGTGCTCGGGCAGTGCGGGCATTGTGCGTGAACGCTCGTATTCGGTCATCAACCACACCATTCCTTGGCTCGAAACCGTTCGGACGAACGCTTGCCCGGCCTCTGCCGGACATGAAGCCATGCGGCCGTACAACCACCCGTTCGCCGGAAAAGGGGCCGTGCCGCATCCCTTGACGCGCCTCCCGGGCCCTCACATACTGGCGGCCAAATCGATTTGGCCGAGTCGATGTGGCCCCCGTCCCGGGCCGGATCACGGTCGAACCCGGAGCGAGCCGAACGGAGCTCGAACGTGCCCAGTCCCCGCCCCGCGTCCCTTCACCCCTCGTCGACCGACCCCGAGTCGACCAGCCGCGAACCGATCCACCCCGTGGACGAATCCCGCCCGATCGGCAGAATCCTGCTCTTCGGCATCCAGCACGTACTCGTCATGGCCGCGACCCCCATCTCGGCGATCTTCCTGATGAGCGCGACCTTGCGCCTCGACCCCGGTCTGACCGTCGACCTGCTCTCGGCGGCCTTCCTGCTCTCCGGGATCGGCAGCCTGATCCAGTCCCTCGGGCCGTGGAAGTTCGGCCCCAGACTGCCGTTCGTCATGCTGCCCGGCGGCGCGCCGCTCATCCTCTTCCTGGCCATCGCCGAACAGCACGGTCTCCCCACCGCGAGCGGCGCGGTGATCATCACCGCGGCCTTCTACTTCGTCGTACTGCCGGTCTTCTCCCGGCTGCTCGCGTTCTTCCCCGCCCTCGTCATCGGCACGATGATCGTCATCGTCGGCGTCAACCTGGTCAAGGTCGGCGCGCTGCTCGTCACCGGCCGGCCCGGGCAGCCCGGCTTCGCCGACACCACCAACCTCCTGCTCGGCCTGGCGACGATCGGCTTCACCGTCGCCTTCTACTGGCTGTTCACCGGCGTACTGCGGCAACTCGCCGTCATGCTGGGCCTGATCGCCGGTACGGCCCTGGCGTTCGTGCTGGGCGCCGTCGACGCCGGCCGCGCGGCCGCGGGCGGCCTCCTGAGCGTTCCCGAGCTGCTGCCGTTCGGCTCACCCGAGTTCAACCTGCTCGCCGCGCTGCCGCTGATGCTCTACAGCCTCGCCTCCATGGCCGAGGCCACCGGTCAGACCGTCATCAACGCGGAGGCCGTCGGCAAGGACATCGACAAGCGCGAGGACGTCCCCAAGACCATCCGGGGCGACGCGCTCACCTCCCTCTTCGGCGGCTTCTTCGGCCTGCCGCTCATGGTGACCAGCGGCGAGAACATCGGCATCGTCCGCGTCACCGGCGTGCGCAGCCGGTACGTCACGGCCGCCGCCGGCGTGGTGCTCATCGCCATCGGCTTCCTCGCACCGGTCACGCGCGCCATCAGCGTCGTCCCGTCCGCCGTCGTCGGCGGTACCGCGATGGTCGTCTTCGCCGTCATCACGGTCCTCGGCGTGCAGATGCTCGGACGCGCCGACCTCGACCAGCACACGAACACGTTCATCTGCGCCGTCGCCATCGCCCTGGGGCTGCTGCCGATCCTCATTCCCGGCGTGTACGGCGGCTTCGCGCCCGGCGTCCGGATCCTGCTCGAAAGCGGCGTCGCCGTAGGGGCGTTCGTCGCCGCCGTACTCAACATCCTCTTCCACCACGTACGGCCGCGGTTCGCACGCGCGCAAGCCCCCGCCGCCACCGTCCCGGCCCAGGCCGACGCGGGGGCGGGCGAACCCGCCCCCGCCCAGCACTCCTGACCGCACCCGCACCGGAAAGAGCCCGATGACCGACCTGCCCGACCCGACCGACCTCTCCTGCCCGACCGACCCGGCCGACCTGCGTCACCCAGTCCGTCCGCCCGGCCCGGCCCCCGACCGCCTGCGCGTCGACGGCCCTCTGCTCCTCGCTCCCGACCTGGTCCTGACCCCCGACGGTCCGATGGACCACTACGCGGCAGTCGTCAGCGGCTCCACCTTCCTCGCGGTCGGACCGGCCGAACAGCTGGAGCGGACGTACCCGCACCTGACGCCCGTACGGCTGCGCGGACACATCCTGATGCCGGGATTCGTCGACGCCCACCACCACCTCACCCAGACCTTCGGCGCCGCCCTGGCCTTCGGTGAGCCCTCCGAGATCTTCCGCAGGCTGTGGGTGCCCCTGGAGGGCGCTCTCGACGAGGAAGGCGTGTACGTCGCCGCGAAGCTCGCCGCGCTGGAGTCGCTGCGCGGCGGCTTCACCACCGTCGCCGAGGCGGGCACCCGGGCGCCGGTGGACGTGGAGCTGGTGGCCGCGGCCGCCCGTGACGCGGGGATCCGGTGCGTACTGGGCCTCGTCTGCAACGACACCGACAGCGACGCCGACACCACGACGATCCTCGCCCATGCCGAGAAGCACCTCGTCCGGTACTGCACCGAGGAGTTGATCCACCCGTCCCTCGCCGTCTCCGTCCCGGAGGCGGCGACGGCCCGCACCCTGCGCGACACCGCCCGGCTGGCCGAGTCGGCGGGAGCCGTCGTCCAGATCCACGTCAACGAGCATCTCGCCGCCGTGGAACGCTCCCTGGTCGAACACGGGCTGCGCCCGCTGGAGTACCTCCACGAAGTGGGCGCGCTCGGGCCGCAGTTGCTGGCCGCGCACGCCACCCTGCTCACCCCGCACGAACTGACCCTGCTCGCCGGCTCCGGAGCGGCGGTGAGCTACAACCCCGTCGCCAGTGCCTGGAAGGGCAACGCGGTGGCGCCGGCGACCACCATGGCCGAGCGCGGGATCCGGTTCGGGCTGGGCACGGACGGAACCCGGGGAGACGCGTTCCGCCTGACCGAGGCCGCCGAGTTCGCCCAGCGGCTCGCGTACGGACTGGCCACGGGGGACTCCTCCTGCGGCGCCGGCTGGACCTGGCTGGAGCACGCGAGCCGGGGTGGCGCCGACGCCGTCGGGCTCGGCGCCCGTACCGGCCGGATAGCCGAGGGCGCCGCCGCCGACTTCCTGCTCGTGGACGTGAGCGGTCCGGAGATGCGATTGTCCTGGGACCTGCCGTGGGAGCTGGTACGGCGCGGCAACCGCGATCAGATCACCGCCGTCTTCGTCGCCGGCCGGCTGCGCCTGTGGCGCGGCTGGCCGCTCGACTGGGACGGGCCGGCCCTGGTACGGCGGGCCGCCGAACTGAGCCGGGACGTACTGTCGCGGGCCCCCGTGACCCGCGCCCACCCCACGTCCACGGCCGCGCGGCACGCCGCGGCCGAGCGGAGCACGGCCCAGTGAATACGGAGACGATGGTGATCCTCGCGGCGACCGTCGCCGTCGCGGCGTTCGTCCAGGGGAGCAGCGGTCTCGGCTTCGCGCTGATCGTCGCGCCCGTGGCCGGACTGCTCGATCCCACGCTGGTCCCGGTGTTCGTCCTCGCGTCGATGATCCCTCTCAACCTGTACGTCGCGTGGCGCGAACGGCACTCCCTGGACCTGCGCGGAGCGAGCTGGATCACCGCGGCGCGGCTGGCCGCCACACCGGGCGGGCTCATCCTGCTGTGGGCCGTCCCGGACCGCAGCCTCGGCCTGTTCGTCGGAGCGGCCACCGTGCTCGCCGCGGTGGTGAGCCTCGCCGCCCCGGCGTTCACCCCCGGCCGTGGCGCGTACGTCGCCGCCGGGGCGGTCACCGGTCTGACGGAGACCGCCACCGGGGTCGGCGGACCGCCCCTGGCACTCGTCTACCAGCACCGGCCGCCCGCGGAGCTGCGCTCCACGGTCGCGGTGTGCTTCCTCGTCGGCGAAGTGGCCTCGCTCGCCCTGCTGTTCGCGACCGGGCAGGGCAGTCCGGCCCAACTGGGCTGGGTGGCGCTGCTGTTGCCCGCGCTGGCGGGGGGAGCCTGGCTGAGCCGTCTGGTGCACCACCGCTTCGACGCCCGCAGGATGCGCCTGCTCGTACTGGTCTTCGCCCTCGTCTCCGGGGCGGTGCTCATGCTCGCGCCGTGACGCGCAGCGACGAGGCGCGGGGGATCACACGGGGCTCCGGCACCGTCGCGACCCCCGCGCCCGTCGCAGCCGCGCCGGGGCCGCCCCCGGCGTCCGCCGCGCCGCCCAGCCGGCCCAGCAGCAGTTCCACGGCGTCGGCGGCCGCCCGGTCGAGGTGCAGGTCTACGGCGGTCAGCGGAGGTTCGCAGGTCCTGGCCCGCAGACCGTCGTACCGGGTGACGACCATGACGTCGTCGGGGATGCTCCGGCCGCTGTCCCGGACCGCCCGTACGGCGCCCACCGCGAAGGCGTCCACGAGCGCGCACACCGCGTCGGTCTCCGGGTGGTCGGCCAGCAGTGCGGCGCAGCTCTCGTACCCCGCCTGCTCACCGCCCTCCTCTGGAGCCGTCGCGACGACGGGGTCCCAGCCGTGGGCGGCGGCCGCGCGTTCGAACGCGGCGCGGGCATCGACCGCCGAATGGCGGGCACCGGCTCCGATGATCAGCGCCGGACGGCGCGCCCCCTGCTCCCGGAGGTGTTCCAGCAGCAGTTCCACGACGCGGCCGCCGCGCAGGTCGACGTACGGGGCGTCGTCGCCGGGCGACACCGGCCGACCGAGCGCCACGTACGGCAGGTGACGCTCCCTCAGCTGCGCCACGGCGGCGTCGTTCTCGTCGGGTTCGACGACGACGGCGCCGTCGATGTCCAGGGAGTACAGCGCCGAACCCGACTGCACGGGCGGTACGAGCACGAGCGCGTAGCCGTGCACGAGGGCCCGCTCGGCGGCGGCCGCGGCGACCTCCATGTAGAAGCCGAGCCGGGACGGTCCGCCGGCCACCGCGAACGGCATCGACGAGGCGAGCGCGATCGCCTTCGCCTGCCCCCGCCGCAGCCGCTGGGCGCGCAGATTGGGCCGGTATCCGAGCTCGGCTGCGACTTTCTTGATGCGCTCGCGGGTCCGGGGGTCGACCTTGCCGATCCCGTTCAGGGCATGCGAGACAGTCGTCCGCGACACCGAGGCGGCCTGGGCGACATCGGCGATCGTCGGCGGCCGTGCGCCGGAACCGGGACCGGAAGTGGGCATCTGCGCGGACGCTCCTCGCTCGGACGGGTGAGTTGGTGAGTGACAGGTGACAGGTGACAGCCACATCTTCGCCGACCGGGCCCCCGTCGCACACGCCTACGCCGCATTTACCGGTTGCTCCATTGGACGCAAACGGGGCGTCCGGCGGCGTGGGCTTCCCGCCGGACGCGGCCCCGCCGGTCACGATGCCGAGCGGTGGACAGGTGATCCGCTCCTGATTCCGGCGGTGAAGAGGAGACCTTGTGACGGCTGCACCGGGTGTCGCCATTCCGCGCGAACCGGTACCCGGCGGTGGCGGTCCGGAGCGGGGGAGCGGCGAGGACCGAGGACTCCTCCGGTCGTCGACGACCCTCTGCACGACGACCCTCTGCACGACGGTGCTCTGCGTGCTGCTCCTGGGACTGCTCACAGCGGGCGCGTACCTGGGGCGCTACGTCAGGCCCAGCGCGGACGAGTGGTGCTTCCTGCCCAAGGTCCGCGAGCTGGGCGTCTGGGGGATGGTCGAGAAGTTCTACGTCACGGACAACGGCCGGATCGGCAACGGCCTGCTCGTCGGGATGTACGCGCAGTTCCCGGTCGCCGGCCATCAGTGGTTCGCCCTGATCAGCGGGGCACTGATGCTGGCCGTGCTGTGGGCGCTGACCGCCCAGGTGCTGCGCAGGGCCGGCCTTGCGGTGCCGCGCGGTGTCCCGCTGCTGGTCGCCTCCATGATCACGGCGGTCTTCCTCTTCGCCACGCCCAATACGTACAAGACGTTCTACTGGCCCGCCGCCTCCGTATCGCACACTCTGGCGCCCGTTCTGGCCTGCGCGGCGGCCCTGCCGCTGCTGCTGGCGCGCGGACGCCGGGGCAGGATCGCCGCCCTGGCCGTCGTGCTCCTGTCCGGCGTGTTCATGGGCACGCTGTCCGAGGAGGCGTCGGTGGTCTGCCTCGTGGTGCTCGCGGGCGTCGTACTGCTCGGCCGCTGGGTCTTCACCGACAGGGCCCTCGTCGCCGCCCGCTGGTGGGCCCTCACCGGCATGGCCGGGATCGCCATCGGAACGCTCGTACTGATGACATCGCCCGGAGGACGCAGGAGGCGCGAGCGGTTCGGCCTCGAAACCACCTCCATGATCGCCCCGGAGTCGCTGAAGTCGTCGCTGCGCGCGTACGTACACATCCTGGAGACCGTCTTCACGACCTGGCAGTACGCGGGAGCCGTCGCGGCCGGGGTGCTGCTGGGGCTGCTGGCGAGCGGCCGGGAAGGCAGGTCACGCGGCCCGGAAGGAAGGCCACGTGGCCCGGAAGGAAGGTCACCGGTCCTCCTGCCGGTCCGGCCCCTGCTGTGGACGGCCTTCGGCGCGCTGGCCTTCCTGGTCTCGGGCTACCTCTGCACCGTCATCACGTATCCCGTCTTCGGCGCCCGTGTGGTGACCGCCCAGCGGACCTGGAACGACTACCTCCTGCTGTACGTCGTGCTCCTGGCCGGCGCCGGAGCGTTCCTGGGACGCGCGCTGCGCCGGCGCGCGTGGAGGACGGGCGTGGCGACGGCGGCCGCCGCCACGGTGTGCGCCGTGACGGTCGCGGGGCTGGCCGTTCCGCTCCATGATCTGGGGCACGACATGCGCGTGCGCGCCCAGATGTGGGAACGACAGGACCAGTACCTGCGTGGGCAGGCGGCGAAGGGCGCCAGGACGGCGCCCTACACGCCGCTCTCGGTGGCCGGGACTCTGGAGCCGTTCAGCGGCAAGGGACGCAACAGCTGGCCGGCGGGCTGTGTCGCCGACTACTACCACCTGGACCGGGTCACTTATTCGACTCGGCTTCCGTGACCCGCGACTCGGCCCCCGGCGGCCGCTCCGCCTCCCCGGAGGCCCGGGTGGCGGCCGCTC
Organism: Streptomyces agglomeratus; assembly: GCF_001746415.1. Classification (NCBI taxonomy): domain Bacteria; kingdom Bacillati; phylum Actinomycetota; class Actinomycetes; order Kitasatosporales; family Streptomycetaceae; genus Streptomyces; species Streptomyces agglomeratus. Next base: position 939,729 of record NZ_MEHJ01000001.1, on the reverse strand, counting down.
CCGAGGTGATGGCCCACCGCGCGACCAGGAACGACAGCGGTGTGACGAGGACACCGGCGGCGAGCGCGGAGACGTTCTCGGGCAGGCCGAACCGGCTCACGGCGACGTACAGGAGGATGCCGCTGCCCACGACGTTGGCCACGGCCGACAGGGGATAGCGGACGAACGCGCGCCAGGTCGGCTTCGTACGAAGGGTGACGTACGAGTTGAGCAGGAACGACCCGACGATGCTCACCGCCCAGCCCGCACCGTGGGCGAACAGATACGGCAGCCAGATGTTCAGCGAGGCGTACACGGCGTAGTAGACGGCCGTGTTGACGACACCGATCGCGGCGAAGGCGGCGAACTGGCGCAGGCCCCGGGCGTTCATACCTCCGGCCGCGCCTGTCCGGCGGCCAGGGAGAGGTTGGAGCTCAGCACCGCGGCGGACTCGTCCGTCTCACGGACCACGTAGTGCGGGCGGCGTTTCGACTCGTCATAGATCCGCCCCACGTACTCGCCGATGACACCGAGGGTGGCGAGCTGGATGCCGCTGAGAGCGACGACGGCGGTGATCAGGGTCGCGTAGCCGGGGGTCTCCACGCCGTCCAGTACGACGTTGGCGATGATCCACAGCGCGTAGACGAGCGCGGACAGGAAGAGCCACAGCCCCGTGTGGATGGCCAGGCGCAGCGGGCGGCTGTTGAAGGAGATCAGCCCGTCGATGCCGTAGTTCAGCAGATGCCTGCCGCTCCACTTGGACTTCCCGGCCGCCCGCCGGACGTTCTCGTACGTGAAGCCGACCGTCTCGAAGCCGATCCAGGAGAAGAGGCCCTTGGAGAAGCGATTGCTCTCGGGAAGCGACAGGAGCGAATCGACGGCCCGGCGGGACAGGAGCCTGAAATCGCCGGCCCCGTTCACGATCTCGACGTTCATGCAGCGGCGTACGAGACGGTAGTAGGCGCGGCAGACCGCGCTTTTCAGCGCCCCTTCGTGCGCGCGGTCGCGCTGCGCGACGACCTGGTCGTACCCGTGCTGGTGTAGCGCCAGCATGCGCGGTATGAATTCGGGCGGGTGCTGGAGGTCGGCGTCCATGAGGACGACCGCGGCGCCCCGGGACATGCGCATGCCCGCGAGCATGGCGGATTCCTTGCCGAAGTTGCGGCTGAAGGAGGCGTAGCGCACCCGCCCGTCGGTCCCGGCGAGGCCCTTGATGATCACGAGCGTGTCGTCGCCGCTGCCGTCGTCGACATAGCAGATCTCGAAGGTCGTGCCGATCGGCTCCAGAGCGTCGACGAGGGCCTCGTGAAACGCCCTGAGCACCTCGCTTTCGTTGTAGCACGGCACGACGATCGAAATCTGAACCATGGTCATTTCACTCCATGTGCTTCTTCCCGGTACACGCGCTGCCGCCTCCAGTGGATCGCGGGGACGGCCGGAAGGCCGTCCCAGGCACTCCACACGGGTGACGGCGGCGCCGGGGGAGGACGCATGCGGCACAGGGTGAAACGGCCCGCACCCGCACGGCTGCCGCGTGCTCAGGCGCCGAGTTCCGCGACGGTGGTGTTCAGTACGCCGGCCAGCGTCGTGATGTCCTGGTCGGACGGGGACCCGGTGCCGATACGCCGCTCCAGGTCCTTCGCCGACGCCACCTCCAGGGCGCCGCGGAAGTCGCCGGTGTCCAGATCACTCGCCGGGATCACCCGGGCCCGGCCGCTGACGACCACCAGCACCGGCTCGTCGTCGCGCGGGCGCAGAAGGTCCCTGACGTGCTCCTCGGTGATCACATGAGCCGCCTTTCGGGTCACCTGTGGCGTCACCGGTCGCGTCACCTGTGGCGCTTGCGGCGGGCGGGGGTGTCGGCGGCCTCGCCCTCGCGGGTCATTGCGCACACCTCGTTCCTGGGTGTCGGCAGTCCTTGACGGACTGCGGGCGTCGCGGGTTAGGAGTACCCGTGCGGCGCGGCTGATAACTGCCCGCGCCCCGGCGGGTCCATCGGCGGACGACCTGCTTCCGTCAGGCCGGGATGAGGCCCGGCCGACCGGCCTCGGTGACAAACGAGGCGGCTGTGGTGAGCGTCCCGCCGGGCCTGGTGACCTCGGAGACGGTCCTGAAGTCCGCCCGCGCGCGGTCCGTGCCCAGCGTGATGACCGTGTATCCGCGGCGGCCGTTGTAGAACTTGAGGTGCGGGTTCGCCTGGACGAGGCTGTCGAAGTTGGCCGGCTTGTCGGCGCCGTCCTTGCCACTGGAGACCGAGGTGGTGGAGATCTCGGTGGCGACGGTCCGCGAGTCCGGGTCGTCGAAGTCCTTCTTCAGGTCGAAGCCGTATCCCACATGGGCGTCACCGTCCAGCACCATCAGGTTCTGGACGCCGGCCGCTTCGGCGCCGTCGAGGAACCGCTTCCGCGCGGCGGGGTAGCCGTCCCAGGCGTCCATGGAGAGCTTGAAATCGGCGGTCGGTACGTCGCGCCTGCGCGCGAAGGTGACCTGCTGCGGTACGACGTTCCAGGTCGCGCCGGAGCCCTTCCACCCGTCGAGCAGCCAGCGCTCCTGCGTCTCGCCGGTCATGGTGCGGGAGGCGGCCTCGGACTCCGGGCCGGACTTGTGCCAGCCACCCCCGTAAGCCCGCTCCGAGCGGTACTGACGGGTGTCGAGGATGTCGAACTGCGCCAGTCGGCCGAACGTCAGCCGCCGGTAGAGCCGCATGTCGGGGCCACGGGGCCGCTGCGGGGCGCGCAGGGGCTGGTTCTCCCAGTACGCCCGGTAGGCACCGGCGCGCCGCAGCAGGAACTCCTCGGGCGGGTCGTTGTTCTCGGACCTCCCGCCCGCGTAGTTGTTCTCCGTCTCGTGGTCGTCCCAGGTGACGACGAACGGGTGCGCGGCGTGCGCGGCGGCGAGGTCCGGGTCGGACTTGTACAGGGCGTACCGCAGCCGGTAGTCGGCGAGTGTCATCGCCTCGCGGTCGAAGTGGGCCGGCAGCAGGCGGTCGGTGTAGCCACGGGCGCCGCCGGCGCTGTCGACGGCGTACTCGTACAGGTAGTCGCCGAGGTGGACGACCAGGTCCAGGTCCTCGCCGGCGAGGTGCCTGTACGGGGTGTAGTAGCCGTGGTGGTACGCCTGGCAGGCCACGGCGGCCAGCTTCAGCTGCGACTTGGCCGTGTCGGCGGCGGGCGCGGTGCGGGTGCGGCCGGTGGGGCTGGCCCAGGCCCCGGTGCGGAACCGGTAGTAGTACGGACGGTCCGGATCGAGCCCCGGGACCTCGACATGAAGGGTGTGGTCGAACTCGGGATGGGCCGTGACGGTGCCGCCCCTCACGGGGCGCAGGAACATCTCGTCGTGGGCGAGTTCCCAGGTGACCACGACCCGCTTCTCGGGGAGGCCGCTGTCGGGTTCGAGGGGGCGCGGAGCGAGCCGCGTCCACAGCACGACGCTGTCGGGAAGCGGGTCTCCGGAGGCGAGGCCCAGGGTGAACGGGTTCTCCGTGATCTTCCTGGCGTCCAGCTCGGGAACGCTCGCCGCGCCGGCGGCCGGCAGCTCGGTGGCGAAGGCGAGTGCGGCGGCGGCCGCGGTGAGGGTGAGGAAATGACGGCGTCCCAGACGCCGTACGGCGGCGCGCAGTTCTGGCTGATGGCTGTTCATATGCCGCGTGATATGCCCGTTTCGCGGCGTTCTTGATCGCTGCATCCGAGTGGTGCGGGCCCCGGTGCCCCGACGGCGGCGCCGGTGAGGGCGGCCGGGACGCGGCCGCCCTCACCGGCGCCGAGGTGGTCGTCAGGCGCCGTTTGCCGCGTCGGGTTCCTTCTGGCGGCGCAGCAGGGCCGAACCGGCGAGGACCGCGCCCACGGCGGCGCAGGACACCGCTGCGGCGTCCGCCCATGCGAAGGATTCACCCAGGCTGCTGTCCAGCAGGTCCACCGTGCCGACGCTCGCCAGTGCGTGCAGGGCGACGATGCCGATGGCCGTCGCGGCGCTCGCCGCCCAGACGCGCAGGGTGTCGCGTACGGCCAGCCAGACGCCGAACACCAGGCAGAGCACGGTGACGGCGATCGCCAACGCGTCCGCGTAGCCGCCGGAGCGCAGGTGCGCGAAGTCCGTCGGCAGGTGGATGACGCCACAGGCGAAGAGCAGAACGGCGGCCGGCCATCGCAGTACGGAACGGAGGGCCGGTGACGGATTGTCACCGCCGGAGCCCGCGCCGAGCGCGTCGCCGACGGACGGCATGACGCCCCGGGGGCCGACGGTGGGCCGCGCCGGGCGGCTGCTCGGCGGTGCGCCGGCGGCGGCCTGCCTGCCGTCGGCGCCGCGGCCGCCATCGGCGAGCGGTGTCGCCGTGACTTCGGGCTTCGCCCGTTTCCTGTCGGCGGCAGTGGCCTCCCCGGCCGGGGAACGGTGGTGGTCGCTGTCCTCGTGGCCCAGGATGCTCACCAACTGCGCCACGTCCTCGATCGGCCTGCCGACGGCGGCCGCGCGCAGCGTCGTGTCCGCCTCGTCGATCTCGTGCGGGTGTTCGGCGAGCATGGCGACCAGCTGCCGCACCTCGTCCAGCGGGCGGGCCACGGCGGCCGCGCGCAGCGCCTCGTCGCCGGGGCTGGGGACTTCCCCGGTCCGCTTGAGCAGACTGACCAGCGCGGCGACTTCCTCCAGTGGCCGGCAGGTGGCCGCCGTCCAGAGCAGAGTCCTTATGGGCTCCTCGCTGGAGTCCGGAGCGGAGCCCTGGGGCCCGCCGGTCTCGTCTGCGACCGTCCCGTTCGCGGCCGGTGCGCCCGGGGTCGTCACACCCGTGGCCGGCGCACTCGCCGGTGCCGGACGTGCGGCGGCCTCGTTCGCGGGGGCCGCACGCGCCTGGGTCTCGTTCGCGGATGCCACACGCGCGGTGGTCTCGTTCGCGGGCGTCACGCTCGGGGACGCCTTCGCCTCGTCCATGGCCGCCGCGTAGGCAGCGGCGGTGCGGGCGGCGGCCGCTTCGTCGGGCGGCTGCGAGCGGTCGTCGTTGCTGGGCGTGGGGGACATGGTCGGATCGGTTGTCATGGCGCGGCTCCGTTCGCCGTACTTCCGGTGGCACACACCGTTCGGTTGTCGTGCGCCACCTAGACGCACGCTTTGGTCCATCAAAGGGGCATATGCGGCTATTGCGCCATCCGGGCATGGCAGAAGAGGGGTTCCGGCCGGAATCCGGCATGACGGCTCGACACGAGCGGCCCGCCGCACCGGTCAGGTCGCGGACGCGTCCTGATCCTCCGTCCTGACTCTGGGCAGGAGCAGTACGCCCCAGGTGACCATCACCGCGCCGATGCCTTCCGGGATCAGCCACCACCCCGTACGCACCTCGTCTCCGTACACGAGCATCCCGAGCGCCACGCTGACCAGTGCCTCTCCCAGCGTGAGAGCGGGCTGGGAGGCCACCAGGGGGCCGGACTCCATGGCGTTGGCGAGCAGGAAGAGGGAGCACGCGCCCGCCGCCACGAAGCCATAGGTCTGCCAGCAGGCCAGGAACGCGCCGAACCCGTGCTGTTCGAACGTGGTCGTGGAGAACTTCATCAACGTGGCCGTCAGCGCGTAACCGATCGCGGAAGCCGAACTGAACAGCGCCGCGCGCGCCATACCGCGCGGCCGGGCAGGGCGGCCAGTACGCACAAGGTCATGACACCCCCGTCGTCAGCAGGGTCACTGCCCACACGCCCGGCGTGACGGGGAGTGGCGTTCGTACGGGGACGCCGCGGCCAGGGCGAGACCGAGGCCGGCGGCGATCATCCCCGCCGCCGCCCAGCCGGCCGCGGGGAGCGGACGCCGGGAGACCATGCAGGCGATCAGGAGGGTGAACGGCAGTTCGCTCACGAGGATGGGCTGGACCAGCGACATCGACCCCAGGGTCAGGGCCAGCGCCTGGCACGCCGCGGCCACGACGATGACGGCGATCCCGCCGAGCCACGCCGCGCTGTGCACCAGGTGAGGGATGAGCCGGAAGCTGAACGCGTCACCCGGCGGTACGCGCCGCGCGGCGATCCGCTGGAGCACCGTGCCGGTTGCGTTGCCCACCGCCGTGAGCACGGCGAACAGCACGGAGAGTACGGATGCCACGCGGCGGTTCCTCCGGTTCGCCGGAAAATCAGGGAGTGCGGCCGGCCGGCCGGCTCTCCGGGTGTTGCCCCGGTTCGGCGACCGCCGGTGAACCGGCCGCCGCGTACGGTGCGCCCGGCCCGGTCCCGTCCGGTGCCGCCACCTCACGGGCGAGGAGCGCGAACCACAGCCCCACCAGCAGGACATGTGCCCGCTGCGGCACACCGTGCCAGCCGGGATGGCCGATCAGCGGGCCGACGGTGGTGACGGCGGACACCATCGCCCCGGCCAGCAGTCGCGGGCCCCAGCGGCGGATCACCGGCGCGCGGGAGGGGGTCGGCGCCGCCGCCACGCAGAAGGCCACCATGGAGGCGAAGAGGAAGAAGTGCACCAGCCCGCTCGTGACGGTGTGCCAGGGATGTACGGCCTGGCAGTCCGGTTCCAGTGAGGGTGCGCAACCCATGGGCAGCAGTACGTCGGCCAGTGACGACGTACCGAATCCGAACAGTGCCCACCAGCCGGTCCGGGCCGCGGCGTCCGGAAGCAGATCGCGGGCCAGGAGAGCGCCCGCCATGACGAGTGCGGCGCAGGCGGCCTCCATGCCGCCGAACAGTGCCCGGAAGGGCTGATCGGCGGCGAAGAGCTCGCTCACGTAGGAATGCCGGTAGTCCAGGCCGGTCGGCAGCGACAGCTCCAGGAGCCAGCCGTTGTAAAGCAGTGCCGCGCCGGTCAGCACGGCCGCCGTGAGTCTCCGCCGTCCGCGGGCCGGCCGGTGGAGCCGTAAGGGCGGTGCTGGCTGCCGGAGCGCGTCCGGGGTGTCGCGGGTCAGGTCCATCGAGACGCTCCGGCGGTCGTGGCGACGCGCGCCGGCGGGGCGCCCGGGTCGCTGAACGCAGCCGCGGCGCCTGCACGCGGAAGAGGCATGGTCATCGCCGCTGGTTTAGCTGGCCGGGCGTGGCCAGTCCAGGACCTGACGACCGGTTTCACCCGGGTGGAGGAGCGATTGCTGCGCGCCGGCAGGACCGCGTGCGGTGCGCGTTCACTCTCCGCTTCCGGTCTGCGCGTTGGCTCTCAGCCCCCGGTTCGCGCGTTCGTTCTCTCCGCCCCCGGTCTGCGCGTTCGCTGCCCGCGTTCGCGTGGGGGCGCCCGTCCGCCGCTTCCTCGCCCGTCCCCTACCTCGCCCCCTTCGCCGTCGGACGGCCGAAGCCCTGCCAGGCGTTGTGGCGGATGAGGGACTCGACCAGCCCCGGACGGGTGTTCGGGAAGTCCATCGGGACCACACCCAGGCCGGTCCAGCCGCCTGCCTCGGCGCCGTCGAGGAAGCTGTGCACCCTGGGGTTGAGCCGGTCGGAGTTCCAGCGGGGCGGCAGCAGCGCCGACGTGCTGACGTAGTTGAGGAACAGTTTGCCGGGCTGCTGCGCGGCCTTGCGGAAGTGGGCTTCGATCTGGGGGTACTTGGCGCCCGGCTCGGCCATGTAGTCGTCCTGGATGTCGAAGAGCGCCGCGTCCCCGTACCGGACCCCGGGCAGTCCGCCGTTGTCGGCGAGCAGTACGACCCTGCCCCGGGCCTGCCCCAGCGCCGGCAGGGCCGCGTCGATCCGGAAGAGCGGCCGCCAGCCCTTGCCGTCCAGGTAGAGGTCGAAGATCCGGCGGAACTCCGCGTCGGCCGCCGACGAGTACTCCTGCTTGACGCGCATCAGGACTGTCTCGGAGGGGCGGGCGAGCAGGAAGTCCTGGCAGGCGACGAGCACATCGCCGAACATCAGGTTCTGGTAGTACGCGCCGTGATGGATGGCGAAGGAGTCTCCGGTGACCCGGCACCGTACGTCCAGGAAGCGGATGCCGCTGCGGAGTTGCTCGGCCACGGAGGTGTTCTGGCACGCCACCCAGGGGCCGCCGACGCGCGCACCCGAGTCGTGGGTGCCCGGGACGGTCAGCCGCCCCAAGGGTGTGCTGTCGTCGAGGCCCGCCATCCAGTCCTGTACGGACAGGGCCCGAGGCGCCGCGGTGGCCTTCGGCAGTCCGAGCAGGGCGGTCGCGGAGAGCGCCGCCGCTCCGGTGAGAAAGCTGCGCCGGTCCACGCTCATCCGTGGGTCCCCCTCGGTCGGCCAGTGATCGCCGACCGCCCGATCGGCCCCCGAATTATGACGTGAGCAGGTCAAGACTGCCAGGGTTGGAACGGGCCACCTTCACAGCCGCGGAGAATCCGGGACACTCGTACGCACGTCTCTCAACACCCCGACGCCGAGGTACACATGACAGTGAAGAACACCCGCTCCCGCGCCGCCCAGCCTCTCGCCGTCGCCGCGACGGCGCTCGTGGCGACGGTCGCGCTCTACATGGCGCTCGTCGCCTTCGGGAACATCACCGACTTCGGTACGAACCAGCAGTTCGTACGGCACGTTCTGGCGATGGACACGACCTTCAAGGACGAGGACCTCATGTGGAGGTCCATCGATTCGGCCACGGTGCAGGACATCGCGTACATCGCCATCATCGGGTGGGAAACCGTGGCAGCGCTCGTCCTGACCGTGGCGGCCTGCCAGTGGGTGACGGCGCTGCGCGGCGGCGGGTTCGGCCGGGCGAAGCGCCTGGCGACCCACGGCCTCGTGATGGTGCTGCTGCTCTTCGGCGCGGGGTTCATAGCCATCGGGGGCGAGTGGTTCGCCATGTGGCAGTCCGCCGACTGGAACGGCCTGGAGGCCGCCACCAGGAACTTCCTCGTCGCCGGCCTGGTGCTGGTGGTCGTGCATCTGGCGGCCGTGGAGGGCCGGCGGGACCCGGGGGAGGAGCGCCACGGTGAGGGGGAGAAGCGGGCGGTGACGGAGGGAAGCACGCGGTAGGAGTGGGAAGCAGGCGGTGCGGGCGGGACATGAAGCGGTGAGGGCGGGACACGGATGTCCCGCCCTCACCGAAGCGCCGACCGGGGTCAGGGCTGCGGCGGCCGGTCCTGGCCCGGGCTCTGGTCCCGGCCGAGCTGGTCCCTCAGCTTGTCCTGGCCCGTGTCGACCTGGCCGCTGTACTTGCGCTGGGTCCGGTCGTCGATGGCGTCGCCCGCCTTGTCGACGCCCTTTTCGGCCTGCGACTCGTGGCCCTTCATCATCTGCTTGAGCTTGTCCATCATGGACATGGGCTAGCCTCCTAGCTGATCGCCCCCACCCCTACAGGGTCCCCGCACCTCACGCCGTCCGCATCTGCGAGCCCTGACCACTCCGGCGAAGGGCCCGTGATGAGGAAGATCATCCTGTGGATGTCGGTGTCCCTCGACGGATTCATCGAAGGGCCCGAACGCCAGATCGACTGGCATTTGGTCGACGAGGAACTGCACAGCCATGCCAACGAAGAGCTCGCCGCGAAGGGCGCCTTCCTGAGCGGGCGGGTCACCCACGAGCTCATGGCCGGTTTCTGGCCGACGGCCGACGCCGACCCCGCGAGCCCCCGGCCGGTGGCCGAGTTCGCCCGCATCTGGCGGGACATGCCGAAATTCGTGTTCTCCAGGACGCTGGAGCGTGCCGACTGGAACACCACCGTCGTGCGGGACGTCGTCGTCGACGAGATCATGGCGCTGAAGGCGCGGCCCGGCGCGGACATGGTGCTCAGTGGCGCCGACCTCGCCGCGTCCTTCAGGCGCCACGGCCTGATCGACGAGTACCGGCTGTACATCCATCCCGTCCTCATCGGCCGCGGCAAGCCGTTGTTCACCGCCTCGGACGCTAAGACCGACCTCCGACTCGTCGAGAACCGGGCCTTCGGCAACGGCGTACTCCTCGCCCATTACGCGAAGAGGTAGTGGTCCGGTCAGCCGGCGTCCAACCAGCCCCTCCCGCGCAGTTCCGCGACGAAACCCTCGTACGACGCGTCCAGCGCCGCCCGCTCCCCGTCGGCCGGCTCGACCACGCGCCCCGCCGCCGTCATCGCCGCCGCGCTCGCGGACAGGTCCGCATGGAGCGTGCCGGCTGCGGCGAGCAGGGCCGCTCCGAACGCCGTCTCCGCCCGTTCGGCGACGCGCAGCGGCCTGCCCAGGACGGTGGCACGGATCCGGTTCCACAGGTCGCTCCGGCTGCCGCCGCCCGCCGCGTGCAGGGGGCCCCGCACCTCGACACCCAGCGCCTGGACGCGCTCGAGGGCCAGGCGTTCCAGGAAGGCGACGCCCTCCAGGGCGGCCCGGTGCTCGTCCGCCTCGTCGCGCGGCGTACCGGCCAGGAAACCGCGCGCGTCACCGGAGACGAACGGGAACCGCTCGCCCGCCCGGCGCAGCGGGTAGTTCAGGCACGACGCCGGACCACGGGCAGCCGCTGCGGCGTCCAGTTCCGGCAGCCGGACCGGGTCCACGGCGGCGAGGGCCTCACCACCGGTGTTCGAGGCACCGCCGGGCAACCACCAGCCGTCGGGGTGGCGGTGGCTGTAGAGGGCCCCGGACGGGTCGGTGACCAGCTCCCGGGTGACTCCCTTGAGTACGTACGTCGTCCCCAGTACGCCGACGAACTGTCCCGGCTCCACCGCGCCCGTGGCGATCTGGCCCGCGCACCCGTCGGTCATCCCGAGGCGGAGCCGGCAGCCGGCCGGCAGCCCGGTCTCGGCGGCAGCCCCGGCCGAGACGGTGCCGGCCTCGGTGCCGGGTGCCCGTACGGCGGGCAGGGTACCGGCCGGGACGCCGAAGGCGTCGAAGACCTCGGTGGCCCACTCGCCCGCGCGCGGGTCGTAACCGGACTTCAGCGCGTGGCTCCAGTCGGTGGCGACGGGGCGGCCGGTGAGCTTGCGCCCGAGCAGGTCGGGTGTGTGCAGCACGACCTGGCCGGGGCGGGCCCGGTTGGCGTACCAGACCAGCTTCCCGAGCGCCGCCGTCGGGCCGACAGACAGACCCAGCGCCCGCCAGCGCCGTGCGCCCGCCTCCTGCGCCTTGGCGTTGAGGTCGGCGGCCCGCCGGTCGTCGTACATCAGCGCCGGACCCACCGGCTCTCCGTCCGGACCCGCCAGGACCAGGGTGCCGGAAGTGGCGGACACCGCGGCCGCCACCACCTCCTGGCCGCCACCGGGCAGTGCGCCGGTCGCCTGCCGCAGTGCGGCGGCTACGGCGGGCCACCAGGCGCGGGCGTCCTGTTCACTGTGGCCGCCGGCGCCGCGTACCGGCTGCGGGAGCGGGGCGCGTCCCTCGGCGAGGACCCGCCCGCGGGCGTCGGCGCACACCACTCTCACCGCAGCGGTCGCCACATCGATGCCGGCCACGACGGGGGCGGGGGAGCGGGATGCGTCGGCGGTGCTGCTCATGTGCGGCACGGGTCCTTTCGGGTACGCGCGTACGGCGGTGTGTACGGGTCAGGTGGTGGCGCGGGCGGTGACCGGCACGGCGGCCTCGTGGAGGGACTTGCCCTGCTCGATGGCCTCCTCGGACGCCGGCGGCAGCTTCAGGAAGAGCGTGAGCACCGCGGCGACGACGTACAGTCCGGCGAAGATGAGCACGACGCCGTCCCGGCCCAGCGGACCGAGGAAGAGCGACACGATCGCGGGCCCCACGAAAGCCGCACCGCCCGCGCCGAGGTTCAGCAGCGCCATGGCGCCGCCCTTGTTCTCCGGTGCCAGCGACGGCATCAGCGCGGAGATCGGCACGAATCCAGCGAGCGTGGCGCCGTAGACCATGCCGACACCGACCGCGACCCAGTAGTTGTCGGTCATCAGTTTTGGTACGAAGTACAGGGCGAGGACACTCACGGCGCAGCCCACCGCACCGAACCAGCCGATGGTGGTGCGCCAGCCGATCCGGTCGCTGACCAGCCCGAAGAGCAGGTTGAAGAAGATGTTGGTGGCGAACATGACGGACAGCAGCCGCAGCCAGTCGCCGTCGCTGAAGCCCATCTCGTCGGTGAAGAAGGCGGGGAGGATCACCCAGAGGCCGAACTGCGGGGCGGTGTTGATGACGCGCACCACGCAGCCGACGGCGACCTTGGGGTTGGTCCAGGCGATGGACAGGCTCCGGGTCAGCGACTGCACCGGCTTGACCCCGGGCGGGGCGAGCCGTGCGTACCCGGTTCGTTCCCGTACGCCGAGAAGGCAGAAGGCGCCGCCGATCGCGATCAGGGCGAGGGCGACCCAGAGCGTGCCGAACTTCCCGAAGAGCGGGTTGGTGACGGACGCGGTGAGCGAGCCGAGGGTGGGCAGGCCGCCGGTGAACGCGAAGTAGAACCAGCCGACCGCCGCGCCGAGCCGGGCGACCGGGGCGGTGGCCGTGACCCACACCAGGAAGGAGAACGCGAAGAGGGGGTAACCGAAACCGCGCAGCCCGTAGAAGACGAGCATCAGGGTGTAGTTGTCCTGGGCGGCGCCGAGGGTCAGGAAGAGGATGTCGAAGACGATCCAGACGGCGAGGCCGAGCTGCATCACCCGCCGGGGGCCCCACAGCTCGGACAGGGCGCCCGAAAGCCAGGAGGCGAGCATGACCGTGACGCCGTACGCCGTGATCACATAGCTCGCACGGACCTCGCTGCCGGCGCCGTTGCCCTCGATGAACGGTGCGATGAAGCCGGACTCGACACCGTCGCCGATCATGAAGATCAGGACGCCGATGAAGCCGAAGAGGAGGGGACGGGGGATCCCGACGCGATCCCAGACCGTTTCCCCCGCGCGCGCGGCGGGTGCGGCGGTGGTGCTCATTGCTCGTGCCTCCACAGTGAGGTGCCATGGGCCCGCGGACGTGACAGCCGCGACCGGGAATGCATCATGACCTCTGTGAAATTAACACGCAAGACTTTAAGAGCCCTGTTGTCAGCCGGTGGACGCGACTCGGACATCCGTGCGCTCCCGGAGCGAGGTCAGCAGCTCGCCGCCCACCCCGTCGTCCACCACCAGGTGGTCGAAGTCCTCCACGGGCGCCAGCCGGTGCAGCGCCGTCCTCGCCAGCTTCGTGCGGTCCATCAGCAGCACCTTGCGCGTGCCCGAGGCCAGCATCGCCCGCTTGACCAGCACCACGTCCTGCTCCTGGTGGTACGTCATCCGGGCGTCCATCGCCGAGGTGGAGACCAGCACCATGTCCAGCGAGAGGGCCTCGACGGCCTCCAGGCAGGGCACGCCGAGGAAGGAGTCGTGGGTGTGCGAGTACTCCCCTCCGAGGGAGATGAGGCGTATGTCCTCATGGCCGGCGAACAGGTCGATGACCCGCCGGGCGTTGGTCACCACCGTCAGCGGTGCCTGGTCCACCAGCAGCCTTGCCAGGGCGAGCGCCGTCGTGGAGTCGTCCAGCAGCACCGACGTGCCGGGTTCGACCAGGTCGGCGGCGGTCTTCGCGATGGCTTCCTTCTCGGCCGTGTTGACGCCGAGCCGGTAGTCGAGATTCGACTCGAAGACCGTCGAGGGCAGGGCGGAGACCCCGCCCCGGAACCGCCGCAGCACTCCGCGCCGGGCCAGTTCGTCCAGATCCCGGTGGACTGTCATCAGGCTCACACGGGTCAGCTCCGCGAGCTCGGCCCCGCTCGCCGTCCCGTGCTTGAGGACGTGCTCGGTGATGATCTGCCTGCGGGCTTCGGCGCCGGTCGTCGTCATGTGCCCAAGTTTCGCGTACGGCCGTGGAGAGGTGCCCAGGTGGGGACGTTGAGCGAGCGCAGCCCCGTACCGGCGTCCGTCACCTCGATCTCGGTCACGGCCGCGTTGTCCAGCCGGGGGAACACCAACCGGTAGCGGCCGACCGGGATGGACAGCATCGCGCACAGGGCCATGCGCAGCAGCGTGTTGTGCGCCACCACCAGGACCGTGCCGTCCGGATGCCTGCGCGCGAGGCCGCGCAGCGCCGTCGAGGCGCGGGCCGCGGCCTCGGACGGCGGCTCCGATCCGGCGAAGGCGCCCAGTTCGGCGTCCTTCAGGAAGCGCCGTACGGCCTCGGGGTCCTCGGCGGCCATCTCCGCGATGGTGCGGCCCTCGCCCCAGCCGAAGTCCACCTCGCGCAGCCCCTCGACGATCTCCGGCTCGACGCCCAGCAGCTCGGCGGCGGGCTCCGCCGTCAGCCGGGCGCGGCTGACCGGCGAACAGGCGACGGCGTCGACACCCCGCTGCCTGGCCCAGGTCCCCAGGTCCCGCGCCTGCCGCAGCCCCTTCTCGGTCAGCGCGACGTCGGAGATGCCGGCGTACCGGTTCTCGGCGTGCCATTGCGTCTCTCCGTGCCGTACGAGCAGCAGGCGTGATGCCATCGCGGTTTTCTCCCTGGGGGTGGTGACGCCGCCCGGACGGGCCGCGCCGGAGCGTTGATTCTTCAAAACAATAATGTTAAATCTATCAGCGCCAGTGTTAGTGGCGCTGCGGCAACGCCTGACGCGCATCGCCACCGCGACCCCCGGAAGGGCCCCGCCCCATGCGCATCCTCGCCGCCGGCGATCATTTCGTACGCCCCGACCTGCTCCGCGCCGCTCTGCGCGAGGAGCTGGGCACCGATCAGGAGATCACCGAACTCACCCTGCCCTGGCCCCATGAGCCCTTCGGCCCGGTCGGGGACGTCCACGAGGCGAGCGGTACGGAGGAAGAGCTCGTCGAGGCGCTGGACGGCGCCGAGATCTGCGTGACCCAGATGGCGCCCTTCACCGAGAAGGTCTTCACCGCCTGCCCCCGCCTGCGCATGGTCGCCGTCTCGCGCGGCGGCCCCGTCAACGTGGACCTCGCCGCCGCCACCCGCCACGGCGTCGCCGTGTCCTTCGCGCCCGGCCGCAACGCCTCCGCCGCCGCCGAGTTCGCCGTCGGCCTGATGCTCGCCGCGATGCGCCGCATCACCACCGCCGACGCGGAGCTCAAGCGCGGCAGGTGGCGCGGCGACTTCTACGCGTACGACGAGGGCGGCATCGAACTCGACGGAGCCACCGTCGGTCTCGTCGGCTACGGAGCCATCGGCCGCATCGTCGCCCGCGTCCTGCGCGCCTTCGGCTCCCACGTCCTGGTCGCCGACCCCTACACCGACCCGACGGCCGCCCGCGCGGACGGCGTGGAACCGGTCGGGCTCGACGAACTCCTGCGCCGCAGCAGCGTGGTGAGCCTGCACGCCCGCCTCACCCCCGAGACGCACCACCTCATCGACGCCGCCAAACTGGAACTGCTTCCCGAAGGCGCGGTACTGGTCAACTCCGCCCGCGGCGGCCTGCTCGACTACGCCCCGCTGCCCGGCCTGCTGAAGAGCGGCCGCCTCGGCGCCCTCGCCCTCGACGTGTACGACATCGAACCCCCGCCCGCCGACTGGCCGTTGCACGACGCCCCGAACGTCGTGACCGCCCCCCACCTGGCCGGTGCGACACGCCAGACGGCCCACCGCGCCGCCGCCATCACCGCAGCCGAAGCGGGCCGCTTCGTACGGGGAGAAAAGCTCGCCCACCCCGCCAACCCCGAGGTCCAGGAGGCCGCGCGCTCATGAGCGTGATCATCGGCGTCGACATCGGCACCTCCGTCACCAAAGCCGTCGCCTTCGACGGCGAAGGCATACCGCTGGCTTCGGCCACCCGGCGCAGCAGCGTGGTGCGGCTGTCCGGCGGTCGCGTCGAACAGGACCTCGACGACGTCGTCCGTACGGTCGCCGAGGTCGTACGCGAAACCGCCGCCGCGCTCCCCGAACCACCCCTCGCACTCGCCCTCACCGGCCAGGGCGACGGCCTGTGGCTGCGCGACGCGGACGGCCGCGCGGTCCGGCCCGCCATCTCCTGGATGGACGGCCGCGCCTCGGACCTCGTCGCGCGCTGGCTGGAGGACGGCACCGTCCAGGAGGTGTACGAACACACCGGATCCGGCATGTTCCCCGGCTGCCACGCCCCGCTCCTCGCCCACCTTCAGGAGCACGAACCGCACACCCTGCGGCGCGCCGCCACCGCGGGCTACTGCGTCGACGCCGTCGCCCAGCGCCTCACCGGGCGGGTCGGAGTGGACGCCTCCGACGCCACCCTGCCGTTCCTGGACCCGGTCGGCCGAACGTACTCGTCCGAGGCGCTCGCCGCCTGCGGCATCAAGGACCAGGCCCATCTGCTGCCACCGCCCGCCGCACCCGGAACCGTACTGGGCCTCGACGCCTACGGCGCCGAACTGCTCGGGCTGCCCCGGGGGCTTCCGCTCACGGCCGGTCCGTACGAC
This sequence comes from Streptomyces agglomeratus, assembly GCF_001746415.1. Lineage (NCBI taxonomy): Bacteria > Bacillati > Actinomycetota > Actinomycetes > Kitasatosporales > Streptomycetaceae > Streptomyces > Streptomyces agglomeratus. The sequence goes on along the minus strand of NZ_MEHJ01000001.1, from coordinate 923,607 downwards.
CTGCCGGCCTGCGCGACGGGCAGCGGAGTGCGGGAGGTGGGCGACGGCCTGCTGATCGTCGGCACGACGCTCGCCTGCCAGGTCCTCACCGACCGCGCCAGGACCGACGACTCCACCGAACCGGCCGGAATGTGGCTGTGCACGCCGGACCCCGGCCGCTGGCTGCGCGCCATGCCCGCCATGGTCGGCACCGCCGCGCTCGAATGGGTCCTCGCCCTCACCGGCACGACCACGGCCGACCTCGACGGCCTGCTCGCACAGAGCCCGCCGGGCGCGAACGGCGTCACCGCGCTGCCCTTCCTCTCCGACGCGGGGGAGCGCGCCCCGTTCGTGGACCCGGCCGCCCGTGGCCGCCTCGACGGGCTCACGCTCGCGCACACCCGGGCCGACGCGGTGCGCGCGATGTGCGAGGCCATCGGTTACGCCGCCCGGCACTGCCTGGAGGCGGCCGGTCTCACCGGCACCCTCGCCGCGTGCGGCGGCGGCACCCGCTCCGGACCGTGGGCGCAGCTCTTCGCCGACATCCTGGGGCGCCCGGTCCGCATCCCGGTGGAGAACGAGGTGGGCGCGCTCGGCGCGGTGCGGGTCGCGCGGCGTTTCCTCGGCGAAGCCCCGGAATCGAAGCCTCAGATGTTCCGGGTCGTGGAGCCGCGACAGGAGTCACGCGCGATGTACGAGGACGGTTACGCCGCCTACCGCGCCGCCCTCGACGGGGCCCGTGCGCGATGGGGGACGGTGGCGCCGCACTGCTAACAGGCCCCCCGGCGCTGTCCCGCTCGTCGTCCGTCCGGCCGTCGTCCCCCCGGCCCCCGGCCGTCGACCGCCTGGTCGTCGACCGCCCGGTCGCCCTACGCCTTGGAGAGCGCGGCGGCCGCGCGGGCCTCGCGGATCGGGGCTCCCGCCCGGTGGAGGCTGGTCAGCGCCTGCTTGTACGAGGTGACCAGGCTGGTCTCCAGGTAGCTGATGCCGAGGTCGCGGCAGTAGTCCCGCACGATGACCTGGGCACGGCGCAGATGCGGGGTGGGCATGCTGGGGAACAGGTGGTGCTCGATCTGGTAGTTCAGCCCGCCGAGCATGAGGTCGGTGAACCAGCCGCCCCGCACATTGCGGGAGGTGAGCACCTGGCGGCGCAGGAAGTCGGGGCGGTCGTCGCCGGTCAGGATCGGCATGCCCTTGTGGTTCGGGGCGAAGATGGACCCCAGGTAGACGCCGAACAGGCACTGGTGGACCGCCAGGAAGGCGATCGCCATGCCGGGCGGCAGCACCAGGAAGAGCGCGGTCAGGTAGACGGCGAAGTGACCGAAGAGCAGTGTGCCCTCCAGCGTGCGGTGCTTGAGCGTGCGGTTGGCCAGCGCGCGTACGCCCGCCACGTGCAGGTTGAAGCCTTCCAGCGTCAGCAGCGGGAAGAACAGGAACGCCTGCGAGCGGCCGAGGAGGCGGGGAAGGCCCTTGGCCGCGCGCGCTTGGTCCTGCGACCAGACCAGCACGTCGGGCAGGACGTCGGGGTCGAGCTCCGCGTGGTTGGGGTTGGCGTGGTGGCGGGTGTGCTTGTCCTGCCACCATCCGTAGCCCATGCCGATGCCTATGTTCCCGGCGATGCGGCCCGAGCGCTCACTCGCCTTTCGCAGGCGGAACACCTGACGGTGGGCCGTGTCGTGGGTCACCAGCGCGACCTGGCCGAAGACCAGCGCGAGGAAAGCGGCGACCGTCAGCGTCCACCAGCTGTCACCGACGAGTACGAAGGCGATCCAGCCGCCGGCGTAGAGGGCCGTCACCGCTGCGATACGGGCCGTGTAGTAACCGGGGCGGCGGCCCATCAGTCCGGCAGCGGTGATCTTCTTCGAAAGCTTCGCGAAGTCACTGCCGGATTTCTGCGAGGGCGAGGGCTGGGGCGGAGGTCGTATCGAAGTCTGCACGGGCATGGTGAGGAGTCCTTCCGGTGGACGATGGGGGACGCGGGCGCGCTGTGGAGGATCACGGCGCCGTATGTGCGAGGGTTTCGCGCCGCACCATCGGTCCGGGGGCGCCGGTCATCGGGGAAGTGGGGGGCGGAAGATCGTGAATCCGGCCGGCGGGGTTGTGGGGGGGCCGCGCGGACGGGCTGAGAAGCAGTGCGATCTTGCCGTCGGGGGCCTGCTGCCAGGGGGCCGTCCTCGGCCGAGTGGGTCCGGGCGACCCTGCTGTCGGCGGCGTAGGCGACGGTCTTTCCCTTGCCACGGTAAACCACGCGCGATCGGAGCCCGCGCGTCAGCCAGGCTTTTCCGGCCCTCCCCATGCTCTTTCCAGGCCCTCCTCAGCCCTCATGGTCCCGTCACCCGGCCGGCCCGGCGAGGGTGGCCCTTGCGTGTCATGGGCACCGCGAAAACGGCTGCGACCGTGCCGAGGGCGCGTATTACCGCTGCGTACCCCGTCGGAGCCGGAGCCCCGGCGGAAGGCCGAACGGGCCGGTCCGGGAGCCGCCGCGCACCTGTGGTGCGAATCACTGACGACGCCGCGCGCGCAGGCGCCGAAAAGCTCGCCGCCCCCGCCCCGCGTGCCCCGGTCAGCGACGCTCGCGCAGGACCTCCACCGCCCGGTCGAAGGCCGAGTCGAGGTGACGGGCGAATTCCTCGTCCGTGAAGACCGGCTCGCTCAGATGCGGCGGGATGCCCGGACCGTCGAAGGTGTGCCCGGAGCGGGTGAGGAACTCCTCGTTGGGCAGCAGGACCGTCCAGCCGCCCGGAAGCCGTCGCTCCAGTGTGTCCGAGAAGACGCCCTGGGTGGGTTCCCCGATGCGTACGGTCAGCCCGGGACGCTCGATCAGCGCCTGCGTGAAGGTCTCACCCGCGCTGAACGTCGTGCCACCGGTCAGCACCGTGACCGGCCCCGCGAACCGGGATCGCCCGGCCGCGGGCTGTACGTACACGGGCTGCGGACGCGTGAAGCGGGACGGGTCGGACGGGTCGTTGCGGGCTCGCTTGGCATACGCGAAGTGCGGCCGGTCGGTGAGACGCGCCGCGAGACGCAGTCCCAGGCTGTCGGACCCGCCGCCGTTGATCCGCAGGTCGATGATCAGGCCCTTCAGCCGGGCCGTGCGCGCGGGGGTGAGGATCGCGTCCAGCGCCCGGTCGAGTTCCGCGCTGTTGGCGGCGAAGGTGTTGGCCTGGGTGAAGCCGCTGAAGGCGGAGAGGCGGAGGTAGCCCCGGCCGCCCGGCAGATCGGCGTAACCGATCCGGCCGCGCCCGAACTCCCGCAGCGGACGGCCGTCCAGATCCCGTTCCTGGACGTACGCCTTGATCCGGTCCTCCAGCGCCTGGCCGGGAATGACGGTGCCGGGCCGGCTCTGTGCGAAGACGCCGGTGCCACCTGCGAGAAGGGCGACATGCGCGTCGTGGAGCGGCGACAGCATCTCCCGGAAGACGGCGAACAGTTCGGCGTCCGTCGTCCCGGCGTGTATCCGGGGCCGGTAGCGGTCCCGGACCGCGTCCCAGTCGATCCCCTTGGCGGCGAAGAACGGATAGTTCTCCTCGAAGGTCTGCCAGAGAACGTCGAAGGCCGCCACCGGGCCTGCGGGCGTCTCACGCGCACAGGAGACGGGCAGCGCCGCGATCCGGCGCAGGGCGCGGTCGTTGGGCGAACCGTCCACGCGCATCGACGCCCGGTCGGGCCGTGGTCCGGATCGTACGGTGAAGGCGTCACCGTCGGCGGTGAGGTACCGGGGCGCGTGGCTCGCCCCGCCCGAGCGCCCGGCGGATTCGCCCTTCAGGCAACTCACCGAAGTGACCTGGTACTCCAGCAGCCGACCCCGTTCGACGGACAGCACCGTGCCGTATCCGTCCACGCGCCACATCCCGGCCGGTGAACCGGACACGGCGCCGGCGGCAGCGACGGGAAGGGCAGGACCACCCACGACGGCGAGCAGCACCGCCGCGGCGACACCCTTGGCCGTCCGGCCGGCCGTCCGGCGCGATGTCCAGCTCGATGTCCGACCCCATGGGCGCCTGCGCTGCATGTTCATGTCTCCCCGTAAGCGGCCGGTCCCGGTCGCGGGCCCGACTCGTACCACCAGCATGGCCACCGCGGTACGGCCCGGACATCCGGCTGGCCGGTCGGCCGGGGGTGGGGATTACCCCCTGCGGTCCTCCAGGTGGCGGGCCAGCCGTTCAAGGAACACACGCTGGCCCGTGACGAGCCGTTCGTGGGCGTTCTCGGGCGTGCACCAGGCGACCTGGTCGATCTCCGGGAACTCCTGCTGCACCCCGGAGCCCCTCGGCCACTCCATGGTGAACATCCCGAAGTCGGCGAGCGCCGGGTCCAGATCGGCCTCCAGGGCCCAGACCGTGACGACTTTCCCGCTCGGCTGGCGGGCCTCACCGAGGGGGATGAGCTCTCCGTCCGGCACCGGCAGGCCTAGCTCCTCCGTGAACTCCCGCCGGGCTGCCGCTTCGGGCGTCTCGTCCAGCTCGTACTCGCCCTTGGGGATCGACCAGGCAGCGCTGTCGCGGCCGGCCCAGAAGGGACCGCCCATATGACCGATGAGGACCTCGGCGCCGTCGTGGCCGTCCGAGGTCCGGAACAGAAGGAGACCCGCGCTTCGCTTTCCCGACATGCCGTCAAGTCTGCGTGCCGACACGGCCCCGCGCCAATGGGCGAAGCCGTGTCGCACCCGTACGCTCATCATGGCCGGGGGCCGCCCGCGGACCCGTTGGGGTGTGTGGCCCCTCACGTGCGCTGTTGAGGTGTGGCCAGTGGGTACATGGGGCCCATGGATCAAGTGGTGCTGGCAGGAATGTGGGGGCTCGTGGCCGGGTCGGCCCTGCTGCTCGGGGCCGCCCTCGGGTACGGGGTGCGGATTCCGCAGTGGGTGGTGGCGTCGGTCATGGCGTTCGGCGCGGGGGTGCTGCTGTCGGCGGTCTCCTTCGAACTGGTCGAGGAGGCGTACGACCAGGCCGGACTGGCCCCGGCGGCGATCGGGACCGTGGGGGGAGCGCTGGCCTACACGGCGGGCAATGTGTGGCTGGCGCGCCGGGGGGCCCGTCACCGCAAGCGCTCCGGACACCGGCAGTCACAGCCGTCGGAGGCCCAGCAGTCCGGCTCCGGGCTGGCGTTGGCGCTGGGCGCCCTGCTGGACGGTGTGCCGGAATCGGCGGTGATCGGCGTCAGCCTCGTCGACGGCGGGGCGGTCAGCACGGTGACAGTGGTGGCGGTGTTCATCAGCAACGTCCCCGAGGGACTTTCGAGCTCCGCCGGTATGCGGAAGGCCGGCCGCGGCAAGAAGTACGTCTTCGGTATCTGGGGCGCGATCGCCGCCGCGAGCACGGTTTCCGCGGTGATCGGGTACTCCGTCGTCGGCGGGCTGCCGACCGCGGTGGTGGCCGCGGTGACCGCGGTCGCGGCCGGAGCGATTCTCGCGATGATCGCCGACACGATGATCCCGGAGGCGTTCGAGGACGCCCACCTGGCGATCGGCCTGATCACGGTCAGCGGCTTCCTGGTCTCCTTCGCGCTGTCCCACGCCTGAGCCGTGCGCCGACGTCACCAGGAGGACAGCGCGTCCGGCGGCAGAGGCGTGAAGCGGATGGTGTGGTGGCTGGAGCGCGGTCCGGTCTCGTACAGCAGCCCCACCCTGCCCACGCCCGTCTGAACCAAGTCCGAGTACCCGGCCGGGTCTTGCGACACGGACAAGACCGGCCGCCACGAACGCCCGCCGTCGTCGCTGGTACGCACCTGCATCCGGAGGCGTCTGTCCGGGTCGGACGGACCGGAGTACAGCAGCGGTGACCTCCACGGCGGGCCCAGGACGTGCAGCACGCTGCCCTGGACCGTCGGGCCCGTCAGGTGGGGCTGCGGCCGGAAGGGGACGGACAGTGTCAGGCCGCCGTCGGCGCTGTAGGCGTCCGCGCGGGTGCCGTCGGCAGTGCGGTCGTGGTCACGGGCATTGATGTAGACGGTGCCGTCCGGAAGTTCGGTCAGGGTGCTCTCGTTGAGCGCGAGAGGGCCGCCGGCCGATCGGCTCACGTACCCGATCCGCCAGGTGTGGCCGCCGTCGTCGCTGTAGAGGGAGTGCGCGCCGCTGCGTCCGGTCTTCCCGGCGCTGTGGTTCGCGGGCACCAGCAGCCGGCCGCGGTGCGGCCCCTGCCGCAGGGCCGCACCGTGGCCGGGGCCGACGGCGTACCAACGCCAGTCGGGGGGCTTCACCGCGTCGGTGATGTCCCGCTGCGGTGACCACGTGGCACCGCCGTCCGCGCTGCGCTGGACGTACACACGGCGGACCGAGGCGGCCACCTTCCCCGACGTCACCTGCCGCTTCGTGGCGCCCCCGATGGTCCGGCACGTCACCAGCACGATGTCTCCGCTGCGGGGATCGACGACCGGCACCGGATTGCCCACCGTGTCCTTCCCGGCGTCCGCGACCAGTTGGAGCGGCTGCCACGTGCATCCGCCGTCGAACGAACGCCGCAGGACCAGATCGATGTCACCGTCGTCCGCGGCGGAGTCGCGGCGCCCCTCGGCGAAGGCGAGCAGCGCACCGCCGGGTACCTGGAGCGCGGCCGGAATGCGGAAGGTGGTGTAGCCGTACTCACCCGATGTGTACGGCACTGACGCCGGACACGGTGGTGCGTGGCCGTGAGCCGCCTCGCGGTCGGTCGCGCGGTCGTACGCCGCGGGGGCCGATGCGGGGGTTGCCGCCAGCCCGGCGACCAGGGCCAGCAGGAAGGCAAATCGCCTGCTGGCAGGGGCACGAAGTCTCATCGCGTCTCTCGTCCGGTGCGGCGTTCGTGAGGACCCAGGGGCACGCGGGATCCTCCCGCGCCTGTCCGGATGGAACATAACGACGGAAGGCGTCCGCGTCTGTGAGCGCCACGCCTCCGTGCGGGACCGGACCGAATGGCGCCCCACATCCGCGTGCCGGACGCCGTGACCGTACGGCCGCCCCGCCCCCGGCGCAGGGCCGTGACCTACGGGCCGGAAATCAGCGGCGGGACGGAACGCGCGGCGGGAGGCTGTGCAGGCGGACCTCGCCCAGCCGCCCCTCCGCCGCGACGGCGGTCATGTAGGTGCAGGAGGGCTGGCGCCGCCGGTCGGTCGGCGAGCCCGGGTTCAGCAGGCGCAGTCCGCCGGGAGCGGTGCTGTCCCACGGAATGTGACTGTGGCCGAACACCAGCAAGTCCAGATCGGGGAAGCGCTCGGCGCACCTGCGCTCCCGCCCCTGAGCCGCTCCGGTCTCGTGTACGACTCCCAAGCGCACGCCGCCGAGCTCGGCCCGCGCCACTTCGGGCAGCCGTGCGCGCAGGTCCGGGCCGTCGTTGTTCCCGTACACGCCGATGAGGAGCCGCGAGCGTGCTTCGAGGAGGTCCAGTGTCGCCCCGTCCACCCAGTCGCCCGCGTGGATCACGGCGTCGGCCTCCCGCACCCGCCCGAGGAGCTCGGCGGGCAGTTCCCTGGCACGTTTGGGCAGATGGGTGTCGGACATCAGCAGCAGGCGCACGACACCACCGTAGGCGCGCCGGCCACCACGGGCAGGTATGCCGCCCGGCGGTTTCCGGGCGCCGGCACGGCCGTCGGCCGGCCCTGCCCCGCCGCGGGCGGAGGCTCTGGCCTGGGTGGATAGCGGTGGGTGATCGTTCGGCATGCGCGGGAGCGCCGGGCCTGTTTCTCTGATTGCGCCCGCTCTGTCCTGTCACCCGAGGAGTGATCATGAGCGTTGCAGGTGAGTCCGGCGGCCGTGCCCGGGAACTGCGCCAGATGGCGCGGGAGATGGAGCAGGCCGCGGAACGTGCCGCTGACCCGGAGCAGCGCAAGCGGCTCGAGGAGAAGGCCCGCCGCCTCAGGGACCAGAGCGAGCAGGCGAGCAGCATGGGCGGCGGGGACATCTACCCCCCGCAGTAACCCCGCCCCTGCGCATGACACCGGCCGGTGGCTGCCCCCGCGCCCCAGGCGCGCGCGAGGCCACCGGCCGGTCAGTTGCCCGGGCACTGAGGCACAGCCCGTACCCCCATGGGAGCGACCCGAAGGCCCCTTTCGTCGACAGCGTCCGGTGGGTCAACCAGGGTCCAGTTCTCTGTTGAGCAGGGCGAGGGCCTCGTCCGACACGAGGGCGCGGCGTGTACGGGGCGACAGACCCGTCGCACCGCGTGATGCTGATGCGGTGAACACTCAGGACGAGGACCAGGACCAGGACCAGGACCAGGGTCACCACCGGGGACCGGGCCGTGCGGCATCCGGCGCGCAGGCGCCGCCCACGGTCGGAGTCGAGGAGGAGTACTTTCTCATCCACCCGGGGACGCACAGGATGGACCCGGCGGGCGCCAGAGTCGTGACGCGCGCCTCGGCGGTCCTGGGCGACCTGGTCTCCGGCGAGTTCACCCAGTACCAGATCGAGGGCAAGACGCCCCCGTGCGCCGGCCCCGGGGAACTGCGCAAGGAGCTCACCCGGGTGCGCGCCGCGGCCGTGGCGGCCGCGCGCGAGGAGGGGCTTCGCCTGTGCGCTTCCGGTACGCCCGTCGTGGGAGGCGGGGTTCCGGCCGGCATCGGTGACCATCCGCGCTACCGGGCCGGCGCGGACCAGTACCGCGCCCTGCTCGACGACTTCGCCATCAGCGCCTTTCACGCGCATGTGCACCTGCCGGACCGGGAGGTGGCCGTCCTGGTCACCAATCACCTGCGGCCGTGGCTGCCGCTCCTGGTGGCGATGAGCGCCAACTCGCCCTTCCACCAGGGACGCGACACCGGATACGCGAGCTGGCGGGCCGTGATGCGGAGCGCGTTCCCGTGTCTGGGACCGCCCCCGTACGCCGCGTCCCTGGCGGAGCACCAGCGGCTCGCCGAGGCGATGGCGGCGTCGGAGGCGATGCTGGAGGCGGGCATGCCGTTCTGGGACGTGCGGCTCAACCCGCGGCTGCCGACGCTGGAGATCCGCACCATGGACGTACTGCCCGACATCGACGACACGGTGGCTCTCACAGTGCTGGTCAGGGCGCTGGTGGTGACGGCGCGGGACAAGGCCGTAGGCGGCGATCCGGGCCCCCGTACGGAGGCCGAACTGCTGCGCGCCGCGTACTGGCGCGCGGCGCGGGACGGCTGGTCCGGCGCGGGCGTCGACGCCCTGAGCGGGCAGATCCTGCCCGCCCCGGTGCAGGCGGAGCGGCTCGTGGAGTACGTGCGTCCCGCTCTGGACGCGTACGGGGATACGGGCGAGGTGACGGCGTTTCTGCGACGCCTGACCGAACGGGGGTGCGGCGCGCGGCGCCAGCGCGCCGCAGCCGCCGCGGGCGGTGGTCCCGGCGCGGTCGTGGACGAGTTGGTGGCGGCGACCGCAGCCGGGCGGTGGCCCCCTGTGCGCTGAGGACGCCGCCGGAACGGAGGCGAGCGGGCCGCTTCAGCAGGCCGTGAGTGTGGTCACCAGTACGTCCCGGTACGCGAGCCGGCCGGCGTCGACGGGGCGGATCGGCGAGACCTGGTGCAGGGTGCGGCGGTCGTCGCCGAGGAGCAGGGCGGCCGGTTCGCTCAGCGTCGTCGTCAGCACCTGCTTGCCGTCCGGGTCGAACACCGAGCTCTCGCCGCCGTCGGCGTTGCGCCGGCCGATGAGGAGCGAGGAGACGAGCGTGACGCCGTCCCGGTGCAGTCCTTCGGGCGTGGGTTCGCTCGTCCCGTCGCCCACGCCGACGACACGGAAGGGATGCACCTTCACGCTCCACCGCGCCGACCGCTCCAGGCACGCCGCGAGTTTCCCGAGCAGCCCGATCACGGACCGCAGAATGGGGTCGGCCGAGAAGGCGTCGGTGAGCGGGTCGAAGTGACGGTCGACCTGGGCATAGAGCGGGTTGGTGTCCTGAGGCTGTAGGAACGGGACGTGCGGCAGGAGTGCCAGTTCACCCGTGGCCGCCGTGAGGGAGAAGTGTCCGTAGCGACGCAGCCGGCACGTGCCGCTCTCCGCCGCGTATCTGTCGGGAGACAGATTCTCCCAGTGGGCGGTGAAGCGCTCCCATGCCCGCCGGTCCGTTCCCGTGCACGCCGCCACGGCGTCCGGCGGCATCAGATGCACTCCGGTCGCGGTCAGGTCCCGCTGTGCGGCCTCGACCGAGGCGGCGGCAGTGCGGACCGGGTCGGGGTCGGCGGCGGTGGTGGTGCCGTGGTCCAGGTCAGCCATTGACAACGTCCGTCCACTTCGGCGGTCTCGCGCCCTGCGGCGCTCCGGATTCCATGGTCGGGCGCCCGGTGACGGCCCGCATCCCGGGCCGCGTCCGCACCTGACCTCCGGGGCGGGGTGCACCGGCACGAAGTGGTGTGGGAGCATCCGGCCATGGACCTCGCCTCCCTGGAACTGGCCGTCAACCGCCTGCGTGAAGCCGAAGCCGCGATCGACGCCGCGCGCGCCGATGTGGAGACGGAAGCCGTCGGCGCGGTGCGCGAGGGCGCACCCGTGGACGCCGTCTGCGAGGTGTCCGGGCTCAGCCCCCACGACCTGCTCCGCCTGGAGAAGACGGCGGGCGAACTCCCCCACTGACAGCGCTCCCGCCGATCGCCCAGCTTCGATTGCGGGGGGCTCGGACCGGCGGGATGCTGGAGACGTCAGCCTTCCGGTGCGCGTGCCGCCCGGGGTGCGGCTGAGGGGGTGCCGGGGCGCCGGCGACCACCGTTCCACGGCGGCCGGCCCGAGCAGCGGCCGGAGGTGTCGGGCGGTGCCGCGTCTCGCGAGGAGATGGTCATGGACGGCAGAACGCTGGACGCGATGCGGACCGCGCTGCGCGGCCCGGTCATTGGCCCCCAGGATCCGGAGTACGACCGGAGCCGCGCGATCTACAACGCCATGATCGACCGGCGTCCAGCCGCCCTCGTGCGGTGCGCGGACGCGGCGGACGTCATGGCGGCGGTCGACTTCATCCGCGACAACGGCCTCGAAGTCGCCGTCCGGGGCGGTGGGCACAGCGGCCCCGGCCTGGGCCTGGTGGAGGACGGCGTCACCATCGACCTGTCGCCCATGCGCTGGGTGCGCGTCGACCCTGCCGCGCGGACCGCGCGGGCGGGCGGCGGCAGTCTGCTCGGGGACCTCGACCACGCCGCCCACGGATTCGGCCTCGCCACTCCCGCCGGCGTCATGTCCACGACGGGCCTCGGCGGCCTCACGCTCGGCGGCGGCCACGGTTATCTCACCCGCAAGTACGGACTCACGGTCGACAACCTGCTGTCGGCCGACGTCGTACTCGCCGACGGCGGTTTTGTCACCGCGAGCGAGACCGAGAACCCCGACCTCTTCTGGGGTCTGCGCGGCGGCGGCGGCAACTTCGGCATCGTCACCTCCTTCGACTTCCGGCTGCATCCGGTGGGCAGCGTGGGCGTCGGGATGACCGTGTGGCCGGTGGACAGCGGCCGCGAAGTGCTGCGGTGGTACCGCGAATTCCTGCCGCGGGCGCCCGACGACCTGAACGGCTTCTGCGCCCTGTTCACCATCCCGCCCGGTCCGCCCTTCCCGGAGGAGATCCACGGCCGGAAGATGTGGGGAGTCGTGTGGTGCTGGACGGGGGACCCGCAGCGCCTCGACGAGACGCTGACGGTGGTGAACGAAGCCGGCCCGCCAGCCTTCCACTTCACGACGCCGATGCCCTACCCCGCCTTGCAGAGCATGTTCGACACGCTGATCCCCGCCGGCCTCCAGTGGTACTGGCGCGGGCACTTCTTCGACCGGATCACGGACGAGGCCATCGACGTGCACGCCAAGTACGCCGAGAATCTCCCCACCGAGCTGTCGCTCATGCACCTCTACCCGGTGGACGGCGCCGCGGGCCGCGTCGCCCCGGACGACACCGCGTGGAGCTACCGGGACGCTGTCTGGTCCGCTGTCATCGCCGGCGTGGACCCCGACCCCGCCAACGCGCGGGCCGTCAAGCAGTGGTGCGTCGACTACTGGGAGGAACTGCGGCCGCACTCCATGGGCGCCGCCTACGTGAACTTCATGGACGCCGAGAGCCAGGACCGGGTCAGGGCCGCCTACCGCGGCCACTACGACCGGCTGGCGGAGATCAAGCGGACCTACGACCCGCACAATTTCTTCCACGTCAACCAGAACATCGAGCCGGCGGAACAGTACTGACTCCGCGCGTACGCGGCCGGACCGACTCCGCGCGTGCGCGGCCGCCCCGCCGGCGAGGGGGTGCCAGGTGCAGCAGGCAGCCGTCGTAGAAGCGCCGTCCGTACTCGGGCTGCGCCCTTCCGGCGTACAGGACTCGCCGGCCGCTCTGCTCGACGCCGGCCTGCTGGCGGCCCTCGGCGCGGTGTGGGCAGGCCGGGTCGAACCGCCGGCGTACGACCCGAGGCGGGACGCCGAGACCGGAATCCTCAACCCGCTCGCGATCGCGCGGTACTCCGTACAACTGGCCGACAGGGTCGGCGGAGTCCTCGGGCGTGGTTGCTTTCCCGTGGTCCTCGGCGGTGATTGCAGCATCCTGCTGGGCAGTCTCCTGGCTCTGCGGCGCCGGGGGCGCTACGGGCTGCTGTTCCTCGACGGACACACCGACTTCTACCAGCCGTCGGCGGAACCGGCCGGCGAGGCCGCCTCGATGGAGCTCGCCCTGGCCACCGGACGCGGGCCGCTGCCGCTGACGGACCTCGAAGGGCGCGGGCCGCTCATACAGGACGAGGACGTCGTAGCCTTCGGCTTCCGCGACTCGGCCGAATCCGCGGGGGCGGGGATGCAGCCGCTGCCGCCGAAGCTGTGCGCGATCGATCTGGACGGCGTACGCGCGACCGGCGCCGAAGCGGCGGCGCGCCGGGCGGTCGACGGGCTCACCGCCGGGCAGAGCGCCGGATACTGGGTGCACCTCGACGTGGACGTCCTCGACGACGCGGTCATGCCGGCTGTCGACTACCGCCTGCCCGGCGGGCTGAGCTGGCCGGAACTGGAGACCGTGCTGCGCACGGCGCTCGCCGACGAACGAGCCCGGGGGCTCGACGTCACGATCTTCAACCCCCGCCTCGACCCCGGCGGGACGCTCGCCGTCCGCCTCACCGACTGCCTGAGCCGAGGACTGTCCGCCCGGACGGGCCGGGGGAGTTGAGCTCGGCGGCTGCGCGGGACGCGGGCGGCCCGTAGAGGACGGTGGCGAGACCGGCGCCGAGGAGCCCGCCGAGCAGCTGGGCGGCGACGAAGCCGGGAAGCGACGCCGGCGCGATGCCGGTGAGGGAGTCGGTGAGCGCGCGGCCGGCCGTCGCCGCGGGGTTGGCGAACGAGCCCGACGAGGTGAACCAGATCGCCGTGGCGATGTACGACGCGACCGCGACCGGGGCCAGTTGGGGGCGGCCCGTGCGCTCCAGCCCGTACACGACCACCACGAGCCCGGCCGTGGCGATCGTCTCACTGAGGAGCAGGTGTCCGTCGGACCGCACCTGGGTGGACCACACGCCGGGCGTCCGGCCGAACATCGTCTCGGCCAGCAGCCCTCCCGCACCGGCCCCGGCGAGCTGAGCGGCGATGTAGAGACCGACCTCGCGGCCGGTGAAGCGGGCGCCGGACCGCCGCTCCGACCACCAGACGAAAAGGGTGATCACCGGATTGAGATGGGCCCCGGACACCGGGCCGAACAGGACGATCAGCAGGCCGAGCCCCACCGCGGACGCCAGTGCGTTGGCGAGGAGCTGGACGCCGGCGTCCTGACTGAGGCCGGCGGCCTGGATGCCGGAACCGACGATGACGGTCACCAGGGACGCGGTCCCCACGAATTCAGCGGCCGCTCGGCGCGGCAGTGCCCTGTGGATACCCATGTGATTCCTCCCCCGGACCCAATTAATGGAAAATATATTCCGCATCTTGGAAATTAGTAGAGGGGTGTTCGAAGGCTGGACGCCGGAGGCCGTACGGGCACGGGGCGGCGGCACTTCCCGGACCGGTCGCCCGTGTCGGCCCCGGGGCCCGAGACGCCCCTGTGCGGTACCTGCCATGAGGCGCGCGGCGGCCACGCCGTAGGCTGCGGGGCGCGGAGCCGGGCACGGGGCGGCCTGCTCCGGCACTCCAGCACCACCTACACTCGTCCTCCGTTCTGGCTGCCGCCAGAAACCGCAGTACCGACTTGAAGGGCCCTCTTCGACGTGAGTTCCGCAAACCGTGCCGAGGCACCGATCTATGCAGGTCTCGTGGAAGAGCGCGGCGACGTACCCGCCGAAGTACGCCAGGCCGCGGAGGAGACCCTGCGGGAGGTGGAGCAGGCCATGGACTTCAGCTCGGTACGCGCCACGGCGATGCGCTGGTAGCCGAAGACCCGTCGTGCCCGTGTGGCGTCCGCCGCGCCGGCACACCGGGCGACGCCCTCAGGCCGCCAGGCTCTTCAGCAGGGCGGGCAGCGCCGTCCCGATCGGCTCGCGTACGACCTCGTCGGCGAGCTCGTCGTAAGGCGTCGGCTCGGCGTTGACGACGATGAGCCGTGCGCCGTGCTCCGCCGCGATCCCCGCGAGTGAGGCGGCCGGCTGCACCTTGAGGCTGGTGCCGACAGCCACGAAGACGTCGCTCGCCTTGGCGATCGCCAGAGCCTCGCCCATCACCACGGGATCGAGCCGCTGCCCGAACATGACCGTGGCCGATTTGAGGACGCCCCCGCACACCAGGCACGGCGGGTCCACCTCGCCCGCCTCCACCCGCGCCAGAGCCTCCTCCATCGGCGAGCGGGCGTGACAGCCGGTGCACACGGTCGACCGTGCGCTCCCGTGCAGTTCGAGCACCTTGCGGCCGGGCAGTCCGGCCATCTGGTGCAGCCCGTCCACGTTCTGGGTCAGGACCCGGACCGGTACCCCCGAGCGCTCCAGTTCGGCGATCGCCCTATGGGCGTCGTTCGGCCGGGCATGCCGCGCGGGACTGTCGCGGCGCATGCGCCAGGCCCGGCGCCGGATGTCGGGATCGGACATGTAGAACTCGTACGTGACGAGCTTCTCGGCCTCCGGATCACGCCGCCACAGCCCGTTCGGCCCGCGGTAGTCGGGGATGCCGGAGTCCGTCGAGACACCAGCTCCGCTGAGTACGGCGACCAGCGGCCGCCGAGCCGTGCCGTTGTCGCTCATACGAGCGAGCGTAGACCGAAGGCCACGGCGGCGTCGACGCAATTGCGGCGGAGCGCGTGGAGGGTGAACGGCGCCGCCGCTCTCACGGTCATCCGGTACGCACCCGGCAGGCCGTCGTCCGTCGTCTGCCACAACGACATGCGGCACCTGCCGGCGGAGCTGCGCCGGACCGGCTTCCCGCCGGAGCTGCACGTCTGAGCGCGAGCACCGGCGGCAGTGCCCGCACGGCTCCCGGCTCCGAGGTGCGCGATGATGGACGCAGGGCGCGGTCAGCCGCTTCTCATCGAGGAGGCGAGGACAATGGGCAAGTCCGATCGCTATGAACTGGTCTTCGTGCACCCGGGCGCACCGGCCGCCGTTCCGGAGGCAGCCGATGTGGTCGAAGTGCACCGCACGGACCGCAGCGGGCCCGGCGGCCACCCGGTGTACGCGGACGACACCGGTATCGTGCTGGCCGAGATCAGCGACCGGGACGAGGTGCGGATGCTCGCCAGCGGCGGTCACCAGGACCCCGCGGCGGCGGTCCAGGTACGTCCGGCCTAGGTCGCCGCCGGCCTCGGACGGGCGACGTCGGCGGAGCTTTCCGTAACGGGTCCCACCGGTTGCCCCGGGCAGGGTCCGCCCGTTTGATGGGAGTACGGGTACCTGCAAGACGGCACCGGAGGTGGAGCGGCCCGTGGATCTCGTACTGCGCCCCGGAAGGCCGGAGGACGCCGCCGAAGCGGGCCGGATCTGTTTCGACGCTTTCTCCGGAATCGCCCTCCAGCACGGTTTTCCCTCCGACATCCCGGGCGTCGAGGCGGCCGACGGGATGTTCAAGCAGTTGCTGGGACACCCCGGCTTCTACAGCGTCGTCGCCGAGCTCGACGGCCGGATCGTCGGCAGCAACTTCCTCGACGTACGGTCGGACGTCGTCGGCGTCGGGCCGATCACCGTCGACCCGGCCGTCCAGAACGGCGGCGTGGGGCGCCGGCTCATGGAGGACGTCATGCGGCGGGCCGCCGAGCGGCGGGTGCCCGGCATCCGGCTGCTGCAAAGCGGCTACCACTCCCGGTCGTTCGCCCTCTACGCCGGCATGGGGTTCGAGTTCCGCGAAACCGTGGCCTGCATGCAGGGACCGCCGATCGGGGGGACCGTACCGGGGTACGAGGTGCGCCCCGCGACGGAGGCGGATGTCGCGGCCTGCAACGAGGTCTGCCGCCGGGTGCACGGGGCCGACCGCGGCGGCGAACTCACCGACGCGCTGAGGACGGGCACGGCCCGCGTGAGCGAACACGGCGGGCGCATCACGGGTTACGCCACGGATCTGGCCTTCTTCGCGCACGCCGTCGGCGAGTCGACCGAGGACATCAGGGCGCTCATCGCCGCGGCGCCCGGCTTCGGCGGCCCCGGCATCCTCGTCCCCGCCTCCAACAGCGTGCTGTTGCAGTGGTGTCTGCACAACGGTCTCAAGGTGCAGCAGCTGATGAGCGTGATGACGATCGGGCTCTACAGCGAGCCGGCCGGGGCGTACCTCGCCTCCATCCTCTACTGACGTACGCCGAGGAGTGACAGAGAGTCACCTCTGGTGTGACGAGATGCCATTGGGGACGTTCGGGTGATTGGCTGCCCCGGGCGCAACTGGGCATCGGCTCCGGGGCCTCCTGTTGGGCAGTGACGACAACCCGGAGGTTCCGTTGAACGGCACACCGTTTTCCGCTCTCCCGCCGAGGACGCCGCGATGGGCTCTCGACCCGTACCGCTTCCACGGCCTGCCAGACCTCGACCACGAGGGCGCCGTCGCGGCCGTCGCCGAGGACGACGACTACGTCCTGCCGGCCCCGTGCGGGCAGCGGCCGTCGTACGCCCTGGCCGCCACCGACAAGCGCCGCCTCGACCTCCACGCCGCCCTGACCACCGCCGGCCTCGCGCCGCGGCCGGGCGACCTGGAGGCCATCGGCATCCTCAGCGGGCTCGACGACACCACGGTCGGCACGGTCCTGCGGTGGATCACCCGCGACTGACGACGGCTGGAACGGAGCGGCGCCGACTGCCGTCCGGGGCGGGAACACCCCGTCCGCCCGCGTTGTTCTGGTGAGAAAGCAGACATCCCCGGCGATCCGGAATGCCATGTTCACTCCCCGTCCTGTTCCCGCCGCCCTCGCGGGCGCGTGCGTCGCCGCGCTCGTGGGCTGCGCCACCGCCGGCAGTGACGGCGCGGCCGGCGCGCCCGCGCCCGCTCCGGTCTCGGTCTCGCTGACGCCGGACACCGCCCCGGCGGGCACGGCGACGATCGCCGGTCCCGCGCCCTCCTCGTCCGCCGCCGAGCCCGCCGTGAGCAAGAGCGGCACGCGGCAGGAGAGCGCCACGATGGCCATCCCGTCGATCGGCGTCCAGAACCTGCGCGTCGTCCCGTACGAGGGAACAACCGACGACTGGGCCGGTACGAAAATCCAGGACCGCGGTGTGGCCGCCAGTCCGTACGGCAAGGGCGGCGGGGTCGGACCGGGCGAGGTCGGGAACTACCTCGTCACGGCACACCGCCTCTCCGCCGGCGGACCGCTGCGCGAGCTCCCGTCAGTGCAGAAGGGCGGCTCCGTGTTCGTCACGTCGGAGGGCAAGGTGTACGAGTACGAGATCACCGGGACCAGGACGACGTCGTTCCGCTCGGAGCGGTCACTGGCCGAGCAGCGGGCCGCCGTGCCGGGATCGCCGGGTGAGCGGCCCACCAAACCGATGATCACGATCTCCACCTGCGCGACACCCGAGGACGACGCGGCCGGGAACTTCTGGCGCGACGACAAGGGCAACCCCGAGCACCGCATCGACAAGATCGGCGTACTGGTCTCGACCCGGACGGTGGCCGGCGGCTGAGCCGGCCGACGAGCGCGAGCGAGCGCCGTTCAGCACCGGTCGAACACCGGCGTGGCTCGTGTGGCTTGCGGGTGATCGGCTGCCGGCAGCCGTGACCGTGGGGCGGTCCCGGCCGTTGCTCAGGTCATGATCAAGACAAAGAGTGTCCTCGCCGCCGCGGCCCTCGCCGCCGGTTTCTCCGCCCTCGCCGCTCCCGCCGCCGGCGCTGCCGACACTTCCGGCCGGTACCTGGTGTCCGTGCCCGACGCGCTCGACAACATCGGCGCGAGCGCCGTACCGGCCGAGCGCCGGGCCGAGGTCCCGTCCGTGACCGGTCAGCTCAACGGGCTCAGCCAGCTGGACAAGCTCAGCGAGCTCCAGCAGTTCACCGGCCTGGTCGCGCCGGTCACCGGCGTGCTTCCCGCCATGGAATGACGGCTCGGGCGGCGGCTTCGGTCCGTCGCGTGAGGGTTGTACGGGAACGGGTCTCGATTGGATGCCTCTGGGATTTCGTGGTCGTCACGATCACCGGGGCCGGGCCGATCCGTTGATCATCCGGTGGGCGCGGCCAGTAGATTCAGTGATCACAACAAGCACCGCGTGTCACCGGATGTGTGAACTTCGCGCGGGGGGACCGTTGTTCACCGATCCAGAGGAATACTGTTCATGCGCCGCACCACCGTCCGCCGTACAGCCGTCGCCGCCTCCGCGCTCTCGCTGGCCCTGCTCACCGGCGCCTGCGGGTCCGGAGAGACCAAGACCGACGACGCCAAGGGCGGCAAGGGCGACGCCGCCGCCACCAAGGCCGTCTCGCAGACCGACCTGGACAAGCTCGTCCTGGCCGAGAGCGACCTGAAGGACCACAAGATCGTGAACGCGTCCAAGGCGGACATCGCGGCGGCGAAGGTCGTCACCACCGACAAGGCCGAGTGCAAGCCGCTCGTCGACGCCATGGCGCTCCGGCCCCTGGGCCGGCCTGCCGCGACGTCGATGCGCAAGGTGATGGCCGTGCCGCCGAAGCCCGCGAAGGACGCCTCGCCCGAGGAGAAGATGAAGGCCGGTCTGGGCGCCCTGGGCGGGACGATCACGAGCGACACGCTCGGTTCGTACGACGGCAAGGGCGCCACGGAGGCACTCGCCGGGCTGCGCGCCGCCGGTGAGGCGTGCGCCGACGGCTTCAGCGTGATCGTGGGCAAGGACAAGACGAAGTACACCAAGGTCGCCCCCGCCACCTACACGGCCGGTGACGAGGCGGTCGCCTTCACCCTGACCGCCGACCTGGAGGGCATGACCGGCACGGCCCACCTGGTCGCGGTGCAGAAGGGCGGCACGCTCGCGTCCTTCTACGCCCAGAGCCTGACGGGCAAGGCGGAGCAGCCGAAGGCCGTCATCGACGCTCAGGTGGCCAAGCTCGGCTGACCACTGCCGCACCGCAACGCCCCCACACCGGCCCCTTCGCCGGTGTGGGGGCGCGCCGCGTTCGGGCCGTGTTTGTGCCTGAGCACGGCGGCGGCCCCGCCGGAGACACGGACCGGTCAGTCGACGGTGACGACGACCGAGTGCCACCCGTCGGCGCCGTCGGGGATGGTGCGTGTCCGCTTCTCGGTCTGTACGGCGCCGGTGCGGTCGGTGGCGCGCACGGTGAGGGTGTGGCCGCCGGGGGTGGCCTTCCAGGGGAAGGACCACTGGCGCCAGGTGTCGACGGTGGCCTGCGCGGCGAGGTCCGCGGGCTGCCAGGGACCGTCGTCCACACGCACCTCGACGCGCTCGACACCGCGGCGCTGGGCCCAGGCGACGCCGGCGACCATGACGGTGCCGGCCGTGGGGCGGGCGAAGGGCTTGGGGGTGTCGATGCGGGACTGGGTCTTGACCGGAGCCTCGCGGGCCCACTCGCGCTTCACCCAGTACGGGTCGTAGTCGTCGAACGTGGTGAGTTCGATGTCCTCGATCCACTTGCAGGCCGAGACGTATCCGTACAGTCCGGGGACGATCATCCGGACGGGAAATCCGTGCACGAAGGGGAGCGGTTCGCCGTTCATGCCGACCGCGAGCATCGCGTCGCGGCCGTCCATGACGTCCTCCACCGGCGTGCCGAGCGTCATGCCGTCCACCGAGCGGGCCACCAGCTGATCGGCCGGGCCGCCCCGTGAGGGCGGCTTCACGCCCGCCTCGCGCAGCAGGTCCGCCAGTCGTACGCCGATCCACCGCGCGTTGCCCACGTACGGGCCACCGACCTCGTTGGACACACACGTCAGGGTGATGTCGCGCTCGGTCAACTCGCGTTCCAGCAGGTCCTGGAAGGTGACGGTCACCGGACGCCGGACACCCTTGCCGTGGATGCGCAACCGCCAGGTGCCGGCGTTCACCCGGGGCACCACCAGGGCGGTGTCCACGCGGTAGAACGTGCTGCTGGGCGTGGTGAAGGAACTGATGCCAGGAACCCGCAGCCGGGCGCCCGGCGGCACGGGGGCGGCGGGCGAAGCGGGCCGGGGCAGCAGTACTCCGGCGCGCGAGGCGACGGCGCCTTGGCCGCGCCGGCTGTTCACCGTACGGCCCAGCATTCCCGCACCGCCCGAGGCGGCGGCCGCGGCGGTCGCCGCGATCAGGAACCCCCGCCGGTCCCAGCCGCCTTCGTCGTCCCGCGCGGCCGTACGGCGTGGCCGGGTCAGCCTGCCGATCAGTACGTACAGCGCGGCGGCGCCCGCCACCCCGCCGGCCAGGGACGGCAGTCCGTCCGCGAGGCCGGTCGAGTCGGGGCGGCCGGTCGCCGCCGCGGCGCCGACCGCACCGAGGAGCAGCACACCGGCCGCACCGGTACGCCGATGGCGCAGCGCCACCGCGCCCAGGGCGAGTGCCAGGACGCAGAGGGTCGCCAGGATGCCCAGTTGCAGGACGAGCTTGTCGCTCTCACCGAAACTCCGGATCGCCCAGTCCTTCACGGGCGCCGGTGTGCGGTCGATGGCCGCCCCGCCGACCGCGGTGACGGGCCCGGCCTCCGGACGGACGGCCGTTGAGACGAGCTCGGCCACGGCAAGGGCGGCGCAGCCGGCGAGCAGGCCGCTGAGTGCGGCGAGCCCGCCGCGGGTCAGGTGCGTACGGGAGATCCTCACGCCCACTATTCGCAGCCGTCGGCGTGGGGGATTGGTCCGTCACCGCCGTCGTCCGGCTACCGGAGCCGTGGCTCTTCCTGCTCTTCTTCCTCCTCGTCCGGGAGCTGCACGTCGCTGACGGCGATGTTGACCTCGACGACTTCCAGGCCCGTCATCCACTCGACGGCGGAGATGACGCTCTCCCGCACGTTGCCCGCGACATTGGTGATCGAGACGCCGTAGTCGACGACGATCTCCAGGTCGACCGCCGTCTGCTTCTCGCCCACTTCGACCTTGACGCCCCGGGAAACGGACTTGGCCGTACCGGGCACGCGATCCCGCGCCGCTCCGATGGCCCGTGACATTCCGCTGCCCATCGCGTGGACCCCGTCGACATCGCGTGCCGCCATGCCGACGATCTTCTCGACCGCACTGTCGGCGATGGTGGTCCGTCCCCGGTCGGCGGGGTCGCCTCCGGTCTTCCCACTGAGGTTCTGGTGTCCGGTATCGGTCATAGCCGGTCGTTCCTTCCCAAGGAGAGGAGCTTGCCACCGTTCTTCCACGTTAGGCCCGTCCTGCCGACGATGCTCAGGGACGGGCCGGCGGCGGTCGCGGGAAGGCCGGTCGCGGCTTCAGACCTTGCGTACGGTCACGCCCGCCGCGGCCAGGGCGCCTGTCGCGTCCTCGGGGGCCGCCTGGTCGGTGACGACGACGTGGAAGGCGGAGGCGGGCGCCACGAAGGCGAGCGCGGTCCGGGAGAGTTTCGCGGATTCGGCGACCGCGATCACGCGGCGGGCCGAGGCGATCGCGGCGCGCTTGACGGCGGCGTCGTCCAGGTCGTACGCCGTCAGGCCGTCCGCGGGCGTGAGTCCGCAGCAGCCGATCACCGCCGTGTCGAAGCGCAGGGCGGCCAGTGACGCCGTGGTCAGCGGGCCGGTCAGGGTCAGCTCACCCGGTCGCGGTCGCCCGCCGGGCACCAGCAGCGTCAACCCGGGTGCCGCGGTCAGTGCGTTCACCGCGTGGAGGGACAGCGGCATCACGGTCAGGCGCCGGTGTTCGAGGGCGCGGGCCACTTCCAGGCAGGTGGTGCCGCTGTCGAGCACGACGGACTCGCCGTCCGCGATCAACGCGGCGACCTCGGCGGCGATGCGCTGCTTGGTCTCCAGCCCTTCCCGCTCGCGCACCGCGAACGGGGGTTCGTCGCCGTACAGCAGCAGGCTCCTCGCCCCGCCGCGGAAGCGTTCGAGAACGCCCTGCTCGGCCAGGACCTCCAGATCGCGCCGGATCGTCATCTCCGAAGCACCGGTCAGTGCGGCCAGCTCCGCCACCCCCATGCGGCCGGCCTCGCGCACGGCATCGGTGATCTGTCTCCATCGCTCTGTGCTCGCCATGCCTCCATTGAACATTGAGGCTGTTTGAAACTCAAGCTTTCGCACACGCAGGTTGTTCGTTATGTTCATGTGCATGGACAGATCTCTGCGGGCCGCTCGGTCGGCCACCTTCGCCTACTTCGCCTTGAACGGCTTCCTCATGGGGATGTGGATCGTGCACATCCCCGCCGTCGAGCAACGTGCCGGCACAAGCCACGCCGTCCTCGGCTGGCTCCTTCTCCTGCTCGGAGCGGGCGCGTTCGCCGGCATGCAGATCGTCGGCCCGCTCACCGACCGCATCGGGGCCCGCACGGTCGTACCGGTCAGCGCGGCCCTGTGCAGCGCCGCGCTCGTCCTGCCCGGCCTGGTCACGAACACCTGGACGCTGGGGGCGGCGCTGCTGGTCCTCGGCTTCGGCAACGGCTGCCTGGACGTCAGCATGAACGCCCACGCGGTTCAGGTGGAGCGGGGTTACGAGCGGCCCGTGATGTCCGCCTTCCACGCCACCTTCTCCCTGGGCGGTGTTCTGGCCGCTCTCGTCGGCGCCCGCACGCTCAGCTGGGGCGTGAGCCCCTCGGTCACCCTCGGGGTGGTGGCACTCTGCGGCATCCTCGTCGCCGTGCCGGCCGCCTCCGCGCTGCTGCGACCCGAACCCGTCCCGGCGGAGCGAACCTCCGCCGCCGCGTCGAAGACGGGCCGCGGTACACCCCGGCGCATCTGGGTGCTGGCCGTCCTCGCCCTGATGCTCATGCTCTGCGAAGGCGTGGCCAACGACTGGAGCGCGCTCCATCTGCGCGACGTCCTCGACGCCTCGGCGGCCACCGCCGCTCTCGCGTTCGGGGCCTTCGCCACGGCCATGACCGCCGGCCGCCTGCTGGCCGACCGGGTGGCCGCACGCTTCGGCCCGGTGGCCATCCTCAGGTACGGCGCCTCCATGGCCGCACTCGGCCTGGCGGCGGCGGCGCTGTCACCCTGGATCCCCCTGGCGCTGATCGGCTGGACCGTGTTCGGGGCCGGCCTGTCCGGCTGTATCCCACAGCTCTTCAGTGCCGCCGGCCACGCGGACCCGGAAGCCGCCGGAGTCAACGTCTCCCGGGTCGCCGGCCTCGGCTACCTCGGCATGCTCGCCGGGCCGGCCGTCATCGGCCCCCTCACCCACTTCGTCCCGCTCAACCTCACGTTCCTCCTGCCCGTGGCGTTCTGCGTCGTCGCCGCCTGCACGGCGGGCATCCTGCGGTCCCGGCCCAAGGCGCCCGCCCCGGTGGAGGCGCAGGCCGTATGACCGGCGCGCGCCGGTGTCCGGCCCGAGCGGCGGTGCGGCGGACAGCCCGACGGCTGTTCCGCGCCCCTACCCGAGTGCGCCTCGCTTTTCGTCGTGCCCCGGACCGAACCCGCCTCCTCCACCGGTCGCACCCCGGCGCGCCGCCGGGATGATCCCGGCGCCGGCAGGCAACGGACCGCCGCCCTCGCGCCTCTTCAGACCTGACGAACGGTCAACCTGAAGGGACGCATCTTGGGTACGAACCATGCGAGACACGGAGCAGTGGCCCTCGCCGTCATAGGAGCCGTACTGGCGCCGGTGTCACCGGCGTTCGCAGCCGACCCGCCACGGGCCGACCTCCGGGCGGACGTGAACCGGGACGGGAAGGTGGATGTCACCGGCGCTTCGGACACCGCGGGCGAGAACAGCTGGTCCGCCCGCAGAGGGGCGGTCTTCCTCCCCAACATCGACGACGACACCGGGCGTTGCCCGGTCAAGGGTCCGGACGGCCGGCGCCTGTCGGACGCCAGGCTGGCCGCCTGCAACGACGCGGCCGACACCTTGGTCAACGGCTCCGCCGACGCGGCCGACCTCGCCCGCGTCCGGTCCGTACCGATGAGGAACCTGCCCGCCACGGCGACCGGCACGCTGAAGATCGTGTCCGGCGGCAAGAAGGCACGTCTCTTCGTCAAGCGCTCCTCCGGCTGGGCCCCGGTCACCGCCAGGACCCGGCTGTCCGCCGCCGAACTGCGCTCCGGAGTGGAGTTCGGCGTCGAGGGCACCGACGTCATCCGCGACAGTGCGGTCTGGGACGGCCGCGCCGTGATCCGCCTGACGGTGACATCGGGCGGGAGGAGCACCTCGGACGAGGTCACGCTGCGGGCCGCCCCGCTCCTCACCCACCACCACCTCCAGAACGCACAGCAGCTGATGGTCACCAAGGTGCCGGGCAGGGACGACTACGCACGCCGGCAGCAGGCGTTCGTCAAGGGCCTGGCCGCCGAGGTCAAGTCGGCGGGGATCGACAAGCCGCTGCTGACCTTCGACAAGTACGGCGACATCTGGGCCCAGGACTTCGTCGAGCCCGGATACGTGAGCATGGCGCGTCCCGGCGGGGGCCGTCAGACCATGCGCGTGATGCTGCGGTCGGCGCAGGCGGACCGGGAGGCCGGCCGGGAGCTGTTCGAGAAGATGCGCGGCAACGGCGTGGGCGTGGTGCAGGTGGCCGGGGTCCGCGACACGGAGGAGTGGACACTCAACTCCATGGGCAACCTGGAGACCGTTCCCCCGTACACCCACGGCGGCCGGTCCTTCCCCGCCGGGCGCATCATCATGGGCGAGCGCAAGGACAACGGCTCCAAGCCCGCGAAGGCGATGCGGACGCTGCTCAAGTCCCAGGGCTTCCAGGACCCGCTGCTCCTCGACACCTCGTGGCTGCACGTCGGGCACGTCGACGAGTTCGTGCAGTTCCTGCCGGCCGACACCCCGCGCGGCTGGAAGATCGGCATCGCCGATCCGGAGGCCGGGCTGCGGCTGCTGCGCGAGGCGCAGGAGGCCGGACACGGCAGGACGAAGATGTTCTCGGTGCCGGGCAGCCGCGACATGCCCGCGCCCAAGGAGACCATCGACCAGGCGCTCGCCTCCAGGTGGCTGGTGGCCGACAACACCATGGCCGCGAAGCGGATCAAGGCGAACCTGGAGGTGCTCCGGCGCGAGACGGGCGCGACCGACGCCGAGATCGTACGGGTGCCCGCGCTCTACACGCGGGGTACGCAGGAGGGCGAGCGGGGTGAGCGCGTGCCCCGCCTGTCACGGATGGGCGCGGGTGAACTTCCGGAGGCGGTCCGCGAGTACGGGCAGCAGAAGGAGCTGGCTCGGCACGCCGACCGCGCCGGAGCGGCCCCGGAAACGGTCATGACCAGCGCGTACGTGCCGGGTGCGGTCAACGGGATCGTGCTGGGCAGGAACCGCTACCTGGCTCCCCGGCAATGGGGGCCGGTCATCGGCGGCAAGGACATATTCACCTCCGCGGTGAACGCCGCGTACACCGGGGCGGGCATGAAGGTGTCGTACCTCGACGACTGGTACACGTACCACCTCGGCGCGGGCGAGGTGCACTGCGGCACCAACACACTGCGCGACGCGTCCGCCGCCTGGTGGCTTCCGTAGCCCGGAGCGGGCGCGAGTGTCCCCCCGGCAGCGGCGTCCGGGCCCGGAAGGCGCCGTACGGCCGCTGGAGGAGGGGGTGGAACGTCCAGGTTTGACCTGGTAGCAGGTGGGGAGGGGCTTGGGTAGGAACATCGTTCTCACGAGATCGGAGGACACCATGATCGTCCTCGGAATCATTCTGCTCATCATTGGTTTCGTGGCCGGTATCTCCATCCTGTGGACCATTGGGATCATCCTGGTCGCCATTGGCGCCGTCCTCTGGATCCTGGGATCGATGGGACGCGCAGTGGGTGGACGACGGCACTACTGGTGAAGGGCGGGGCCCCGGACCGGCCCCTCCCGCCACCCGTACGGACGCGCCGGGCGCCTCAGCGCCCGGCGCACCCGTTCGGCGGCACGCCTGAGGGGGCGTGAGCGCCTTGCGGGTACTCGACGGGGCATGCCCCTGAAATCCGGTGCGCCGTACGAGGGCCGCCCGCAGCACTTCCGCCGGCTCGTCCGGCTTCGACAGCGGCTCGGCTCCTCGGCCGCCACGCTGACCTGGCAGCGCGGGCGCGAGGTGGAGCTCATGCACCGCGCCATGGGCTTCGCGGCGCTCAGTTTCCTCACCCTGGTGCCCCTGCTCGTCGTCGTCGCGGCGGCCGACCTCCCGAGCGGGCAGGGGTTCGCCCGCTGGCTGGTGACGGGCCTCGGGGTTTCGGAAGTGTCGCAGGAGGAGGTCGAGGACCTGTTCGGCCGGCCGGGCCAGGCGTTGCAGGGGACCACGGCGTTCGGTCTCGCCGCCCTGGCCACGTTCGGTGTGACGTTCGGCTCGGCCGTGCAGACCGGGTACGAACGCGTCTGGGGCCTCCCGACAGCGCGCTGGCACACGATGTGGCGTCACGTCGTGTGGCTGGCCATGCTGATCGCGGCGCTCCTGCTCTTCGTCAAGACCCCCACTCCCGACCGGTCGCCGGCCCTGACCGTGCTCGTGGCCGCCGGCGACGTCGTCGGCTTGTTCCTCTTCTTCTGGTGGTCGCAGCGAGTGCTGCTCTGCGGCCGGATCCGCTGGCGGGCCCTGGTCCCCGGGGCTGCTCTGACGGCTGTGGGGCTGCTCGGGCTGCGGATCTTCTCGCAACTGGTCTTCTCACCGCTGATCGCGTCGAACGCGTTGACCTACGGCCCCTTCGGGACGGTGCTGGTCCTCCAGTCCTGGCTGGTGGGAGTGGGATTCGTGGTGTACGGCGGGTCGCTCGTCGGGCGGCTCGTCCACGAGTCGCGGGTACGGCGCAGGCTGGGCGCGGTGCCGGGCGAGCCGGACTGACCGTACGCACCCGGCCGCTCCGGGGTACGCGCTCGTGGCCCGCGTCGCCACGGCACCCGCTGGTCCGAGGCCGCGCACCCCCCGCTGTCGCTCTCCCTCGGTGTGGCCGCGCCGGCGCCTGTACGCGTCAGGCCGGCGCGTGACGCAGCGCCTCGGCGGCGGTGGCGGCGACCGCGTCCGCCACCGCCGCGAGGGCCGGTGAGTCGAGCTTCCACTGCTGCCAGAACAGCGGAACGTCCACGGGCCGGCCGGACGCGAGCAGCGTGAGGGCGCCCGTGCGCAGGAGCGGGCGCGCTTGCGGTTCCGGCACCAGGCCCCAGCCGAGCCCGGCGGCCACCGCGTCGCAGAAGCCCTCCGAGGTGGGCACGTAGTGGCGCACCGGCGCCGCGCCCGTCCCGTCGCTGGTGAGCGACCGTACGAACCCGTCCTGGAGGTCGTCCCGGCGGTCGAAGACGATCACCGGGGCGTCGCGCAGAGCGCGCTCCAGCGGCTGTGTGAGGTGGCGGGCGGCGAAGGCTTCGGTGGACACCGGCAGGTACCGGGCGAGGCCCAGGCGGCGTACCGTGCAGCCCGCGACCGGGTCCGGCGACGACGTGACCGCCGCCATCACCTGGCCCTCGCGCAGCAGCGCCGTGGTGTGGGCCTCGTCCTCGCGGTGCAGCTCGAAGCAGACGGGCGGGTCCTGCGGCACGCGCGTCAGCGCCGGCAGGAACCACGTGGCGAGCGAGTCGGCGTTGACCGCGATGGGAACCCGTGCCGGCCCCCGCTCGCCGGCGATCCCCAGCTCCGCCCGCGCGTCCAGTTCCAGCCGGGCCAGCTGGCGCGCGAACCGCACCACCACCTGACCGGATTCCGTCGGACGCACCGGTTTCGTACGGATCAGCAGCACCCGGCCGGTGCGCTGCTCCAGCGCCTTGACGCGCTGGCTGACCGCCGACGGGGTCACGTGCAGGGCGGCGGCGGCCGCGTCGAAGGTGCCCTCGTCCACCGCCGCCAGCAGCGTACGCACCAGGTCCAGAGGAAGCTCGTCCATCACGAATGCTAAGGGTACGTTAGAACCTTTAGCTGTACTGATGACGCGATGATCCATACCGTCGTGGCATGACCCACGGAATCATCACTGCGGCACTCGTCGGCTTCGGCACCGGACTCTCCCTCATCGTCGCCATCGGCGCGCAGAACGCCTTCGTCCTGCGCCAGGGGGTCCGGCGGCACGCCGTCCTCGCGGTCGTGGCCATCTGTGCCGTGTCCGACGCGGTCCTCATCGTGCTCGGTGTCTCGGGGGTGGGGGCCGTGGTCACCGCCTGGCCCGCCGCCCTGACCGTGGTCGGCCTGGCCGGCGGCGCGTTCCTCATCGGTTACGGCGCCCTCGCCGCCCGGCGCGTCCTGCGGCCCACTCCCGGCGCGGCCCTCACGACGGAGGGCGCCGCCACCAGCTCCGCCCGGAAGGCCGTACTGACCTGCCTCGCCATGACCTGGCTCAACCCGCACGTCTACCTGGACACCGTCCTGCTCATCGGCTCCGTGGCCGCCGACCACGGTTCCCTGCGGTGGGCCTTCGGAGCGGGAGCCGTGCTGGCCAGCCTGACCTGGTTCACGACCCTCGGATACGGGGCCCGCCTGCTCAGCGGCCTGCTGGCGCGACCCGCCGCCTGGCGGGTGCTGGACGGCCTGGTCGCGGCCACCATGGTCACCATGGGAGGGCTGCTGGTGGCAGGCGCCTAGCGCGCCGGCCTGCGGGTGCGCTTTCAGACGTTCTGGGCGTAACGTCCAAAGATGATGTGTCTTGTGACGTACGGGGCGAGGAGCCGGTAGTCCATGGTCGCGCCGAAGGAGAGCGGGCAGTCGGAGGTACTTGACCGACTGCTGTCCCGGGTACTGCGTGAGTCCGACGCGTACGGCGGCGGGATCTACGTGCTGACGGCGGGCGGCCAGGTGCTGTCCGCCGTGGTGCTCGCCGGCGTACCGTCCAGCCTCGCGATGCCGTGGGCCAGGGTGGGCATGTCGGCCTCGGGTCCCCTCGCGGAGGCGGTACGCGAAGGCCGCCTCGTGTGGGTCGGCGCCGAAGGGGAGCTCGCCCGCCGCTACCCGCGCATCGGCCTCGCGCTGCCGTACTCGTTCGCCCTCGCGGCCGCGCCGGTGATCAGCGGGCAGCGGACCTGGGGCGGACTGCTGCTGCTCTGGCCGGGTTCCCACCCGCTGGTGATCGAGCCCGAGCGGCAGCGGGCGATCCAGAAGGCGTCCGGCTACGTCGGCGCGGCCCTGCGCCGGGCAGACGAGAGCGGCCGTCCGATCCTGCCCACGCCCGACCCCCGGATCGTTCCGGTGCCACGGCGCCGTATGGTCACGCAGGCCGAGTCCCTGGCGGCGGTGGACTTCACCGAGCGGCTCCCCGAGGGCTGCTGCGCCCTCGACCTCGACGGCCGGATCACCTTCATCACCCCCACCGGGGCGGAGCTGGTCGGCAGCACGGTCCCGGCGCTGCTGGGAACGCGGCCCTGGGAAGCCCTGCCGTGGCTCGACGATCCCGTCTTCGAGGACCGCTACCGCTCGGCCGTGATGAGCCGCCACCCCACCTCGTTCACGGCCCGGCGCCCGGACGACCTGTGGCTGTCCTTCGAGCTGTACCCCGACGCCGGGGGGATCAGCGTGCGTATCGCCCGGTCCTCCCTCGCCGAGGGTGCGGCCGGGGCGGCCGCCGCCGCGGAGCCGGGAGCCGCGGCCGCGCGCGGCTCACTGCCGGATGCCGCCGCACCCGCGGGCGGGGGCGCCGCGCCGACACGGGTGGGCGTGCTCTACCAGCTGGCGCATCTGGCCGCCGCGCTCACCGAAGCCCTCAGCGTGCCCGACGTGATCAAGCTGGTGGTCGACCAGATCGCCCCCAGCTTCGGCGCGCACGCGGTCGCCCTGTTCGCCGTACAGGCGGACAAGCTCCGGCTGCGGGGCCATCACGGCTACGGCGCCCAGGAGATGAAGCGGCTGGACGGCGTGGCGCTGTCGGCCGAGCACCCCGCCTGCCGGGCGGTGACCTCGGGGGAGCCCGCCTTCTTCGCGTCCCGCCGCGAACTCCACGACGTCTGTCCCGGCGCCGCGGACGAGGACAGCAACCAAGCCTGGGCCTTCCTGCCCCTCGTCGCCGCGGGCCGCCCCATCGGCTGCTGCGTACTGGCCTACGACCGGCCGCACGTCTTCGGGCACGACGAACGGGCCCTGCTGACCGCGTTCGGCGGTCTCGCCGCGCAGGCCCTGGACCGCGCGCATCTGTACGACACCAAGAGCGGGCTCGCCCGCAGTCTGCAAGCCAGCCTGCTGCCCCACGTACTGCCGTCGCTGACCGGTCTCCAGGCCACGGCCCGCTACCTGCCCGCCACGCGCGGCATGGACGTCGGAGGCGACTTCTACGACCTGGTGCGCCTCGACGACACCACGGCCGCCGCCGTCATCGGGGACGTCCAGGGGCACAGCGTCACCGCCGCCGCCCTGATGGGACAGGTCCGCACCGCGGTACGGGCCCACGCCATCGCCGGGGCGGCCCCGGGCGACGTTCTGGCCCGTACCAACAGACTGCTCACCGACCTCAACCCGGGACTGTTCACCAGCTGCCTGTACGTCCAGATCGACCTCGCCCGCCGGCGGGCGTGTCTGGCGACCGCCGGACACCTCCCGCCCCTTCTGCGGCACCCCGGCGGACGCACGGAAAGCGTCGCCATGCCGCCCGGACTGCTGCTAGGCATCGACCCCTCGGCCCAGTACGAGGCGATCGACATCGAACTGCCGCCCGACACCGTCCTGGCGCTGTTCACCGACGGCCTGGTAGAGCGGCCGGGCACCGACATCGAGGACGCGACCGCCGACCTCGCCGCCGTCCTGAGCGAGGGGACCCACAACCTCGACGCCCTCGCCGACGCGCTGACGCGGCGCGCCCGCCCGTCGCCCGACCGCAGGGACGACACCGCGCTGTTCCTGCTGCGCCTGGCATCGGCGTGACCCGCGCCCGCGACGCCGGCCGGTGTCGTGCACGAAGCCCCCGGGACCAGGTCCCGGGGGCTTCGCGGCACATCGTTTCGACCGGAGTAGGTCAGTTGGCGTTGACCAGGTCGTGAGCCGGCACCGTCACGGTACGCGCGCCCGCGCTCCCGCCCAGGACGACCTTGCGAAGAGCGCTGTTGTTGGTCAGGCTGGTCTCCTTCAGCCTCTTCTCGGGGTTGGCCAGCACCTGGATGTAGTACGTGCCGTTCGCCAGGTTGGTGATGTCGAAGGACTGACCGGGCAGGTCCTGGGTGTACGTGTCGCCGGAGCCGACGTCGAGCACCTCACGTACGGAGATCGAGTTCTCCTGGCCGCACGCGGTGGAGAGATCGGTGTTGCCCGGGTGCCA
This sequence comes from Streptomyces agglomeratus, assembly GCF_001746415.1. Classification (NCBI taxonomy): domain Bacteria; kingdom Bacillati; phylum Actinomycetota; class Actinomycetes; order Kitasatosporales; family Streptomycetaceae; genus Streptomyces; species Streptomyces agglomeratus. The sequence goes on along the minus strand of NZ_MEHJ01000001.1, from coordinate 892,181 downwards.
GTTGGCGTTCTTCACCGTGTAGTCGACGGCGTCCGTGTTGGCCAGGCAGAAGGCCTCCTTGCCGCTGCGGACCGCCTCCTTCTGGTCGGCCTTGAGCAGCCGGTAGCTGGCGAAGTCGGTGAAGTGCCAGTGCTCGTGGCCCCGGCGCGGGTCCCACTCCATGGTGCCGGTCGGCGTGTAGCCGACCTGCTTCCCGTTGGCGTCGTAGAAGTACTGGTAGGCGTCCATCAGCTTCTTGCCGGGGGAGCGGAATCCGTCGACCACCAGCTGCGCGGGGCCCGCGTTCCACACGTTGGCGCTGAACGCCAGATAGTCTTTGCCCCGGGTGCTGCCCTGTCCCTTGCTGATCGCGATGCCGTAGGCCGGCAGCGAACGGAGGTCGGGCTTTGGTACGTCCGGCACCGCCGGCGCGCCGGTCGGCCGCTTGGCGGCCGCCTTCACGGCGGGAGCCTTGCGCGAACCGTCCGTCCGCCCGGTCCCGTCACCCACTTGCGCCGCCTTCAGGGCGGCCTTCTTCAGCGACCAGGGGAGGGCCGGCGGAGCGGGGGTGTGAGGCCCGTGGCCCACGTTGTACGACGGACCCGCACCGCTCGTCGGGGCGGCGGGCACCGGCGGGGGCGTCGCGCCGTGACCGGCGTGCCCGGCCGCGTGCGACCCGTGCTTCATGGCGGCCCCGGCTCCCGGGCCCTCGTCCTCGTAACTGCGCTCGCGTACGGTCACCTTGATCGTCCGGGGCTTGTTCTCCATGCCGAACAGCTCGCGGTAGCGCTTGGTCACCGACACCTTGGCGGTGTACTTGCCGGCCGGCAGGCGGACCGGATCGGAGTAGTAGCCCGCGTAGGTGTTGGACGCCCAGCCGTTCTCGACGCCCCACACCGAACCGAGCGTGAACGGGTTGACGGGGCAGCTCTCGGGATACTTCGACTTGGCCGGGGCGTCGGGACGGATCCGGCCGGAGGCGTTGTTCGGACAGAATGCCTCCTTCTTGTCCAGCACCTTCCTGCCGGCGGCGTCGGTCAGGGTGACCTGCGCGAAGTCGGGCAGCCCCGCGAAGTTCCGCACCAGGCGGGCCGGAAGGGTCTTGGTGTGCTTCTTCGTCCCGAAGCGGATGATCTGCGCCGCCACGACCGGGTCCTTGTAGGACTTACGGGTCACCTTGAGTTCGAGGGGACCGTTCTCGGCGGTGATGTACGTGCCGAGGTCCAGGTAGACGCCGGGGCTCTCCTTGTACGAGTCGAGCGTCACCTCGTTGGAGGCGGCGATCAGGCTGAGCTTCGGCGCCGGCGCGTCCTGTGCCGTGTCGTCGTCGGGCGCGGCGACGGCGACACCCGCGGTCACGGTGATCGCCGCGGCGGCCGCGATCACCGAACGCCAGGGGCGGGCCTGGGGGAATCTGGTCATGGTTCCTCGTTCTCCGGGTCTTCCGAGTGCCTGCTGGGACGGTGGAGGAACAGCCGGTACACGGAAATGGGCCGGGCCTGCTGCGGCACGAGGGGCCCTGATCGCGAGAACTGTCTCCGGCCCGTGAGAGTTGATGAAGGGCCGTACGGGTTGTCTCGGGACTCATGAGTTGTGGATCGTTGTCCGAAAACAGCTCCTGGACGCCGGATCAGGCCGTTGTTGTGTTGAACCAGCCGACTGCGCCCATCTTTTGTGGTAATGAATCGACGGGCCGGGCTCATGTCACTCGGCCGACGGGCCGGACTTATGGTCCTCCGTATGAAATCCGCACCGCGCCTCGCGAGAATCACCGCCGACAACTTCGACGCCGCGATCGCCCTCAGGGTTCGCCCCGACCAGGAACACCTGGTCGCGCCGGTCGTGAAGTCCCTCGCTGAGGCGTACGTACACCCCGACACGGCCTGGCCCCGGCTCATCCTCGACGGCGACCGGCCCGTGGGGTTCGTCATGGCGTTCTTCGACATCGACTTCGCCGGTGACGGCAAGGGCAGCGACATCCGCTCGGGCCTCTGGCGGCTCAACATCGCGGACGGCGAACAGGGGCGTGGCTACGGCCGTTTCGCGGTCGAGGCCGTCGCCGCTGAAATCCGCCGCCGGGGCGGCAGTCGCGTCACCACCACCTGGCACCCGGGCGAGGACGGCCCCGAGTGTTTCTATCTGAGGCTGGGGTTCCGGCCGACGGGCGAGATGAGCGGGGACCAGAAGGTCGGTGAGTGGGAGCCGGACCAGGGGGCCCCGCGCCGGGCCGGTGCGTCCACCGCTGAACCCGGCGCGGGGGAGCGGACCGTCAAGTGAGGGCGCGGACGCGTTGGGAGTGGAGTTCGTAGCGGGCTCCGACGATCGCGAGCCTCCCCGTGGCGACCTTTGCCGCCAGGTCGGGCTCGCCGGCCAGGCGCGCGCGGACCCTGCCGACGTTGCGGGTGATGGTGGAGTCGATACGGGCGTCGCCGTGCCGGCCGTGGTCTATGGACGGCCGTATCTGCTCCGCCAAGTACCGTATGTGCGCCGGAAGTTCCTCTCCCGTCTCCTCCGCGTGCACGGCGGCGGACACGGCGCCGCACCCCTGGTGCCCGAGCACCATGATCAGAGGTACGTCCAGCTCCAGGACGCCGTACGCGATGCTGCCCAGTACGGCCTCGTCCAGGACCTCGCCCGCCGACCGCACGGTCATGAGGTCGCCGAGCCCCTGGTCGAAGACCAGTTCCGGCGGTACGCGGGAATCGACGCAGCCCAGGACGACGGCGAACGGGTTCTGCCCCGACACGAGCGCCTGGCGGACAGGGGGTGTCTCGTGAGGATGCCGCTGCTTGAAGGTCCGCCAGCGGCGGTTGCCGACGGCCAGCTCCCGCAGTGCCTCGCCTGGTGTGCGGGGAGTCTTGGTCGCCACGGCCGCGGCAGCGGACCCGGCGGACGAGGCGCTGAGCGCAATTCCCGCTCCGGCGGCGGCGGTTCCGGCGACAGCGGCCCGCAGCAGGGCGCGGCGCCCCGTGCTGACCGGTGCGGTCGATACGGTCGATACATGTCGATTCAAGGTCACGAGGGGGAACGTAGCGGTCACGTTCGGCCCTGAGATTCATGATTGTGATCTGTTGGCGTGGCCTTGAACAAACCATGGCGGGACGGGCCTTCCGCTGCCGGCTCCGCGGTCCGCGCGGGTCCGCGCCGCGGGGCAGCGGGTCAACGGCGCGAATGCCGGTGGTGGCGGTGATTGTGGATGACGGCGACGTCGACGAGTGCCAGCAGGGCCAGAACGGCGAAGACAAGAGCGACGGCCCCCAGCGCCCACGAGTCGGGCCCCGAACCGGTCTCCGAACGCCACGCCCATACGCCGAACAGCACGGCAAGCGCCAGGAACAACGGCATGTGCACCTTCGCCAGCAGATGCCTCAGCCGGTACGCCCGGCGGCGGCCCTCGGGGGAGGGAGGGGCGGCACCTGCGCTCCGCCGCCTGTCCGGGTCGGCACTGTGGTCGCGCATCGACTGCTCCAACGGCGAAGGACCCCTGTGCCCAGGATAGTCCTGTCCGTACGGCGCCCACGGGCCTCGCGTCGCCGACGGCGGAAGCGGGCGGCGCGGCCTCGGCGAGCACGCCGGGCACGAGCCAGGGCGGGTGCCCCAGGCGCCTCAGGTGACCCGCGCGAGGGCGGCACACCGTTGACACGCGCCGAACGCCGGCCGCGCGCCCGCCGGCGCCTCGCAGGTGGTTCGCCTACTCCCCGGTCCGCCGGTCGAGGCCCAAAGCCGGCGTGGTGTTCTTGAAGGTCTCCTCGTCGACCAGCGGCCCGGGACCGAGCACGGCCGTCGTCTGCCGGTCCATCCAGAACGCGAGGTCGAGCGAGCTCTTGGTGAGGGTCTGCGAAGCGTCCAGGGCGAGCTTTTCCGGGCCCGCGGCCTGCGCCGACGACGCGGCACCGCCGAGTACCAGGAGATTGAGAGCCGCCACCGCGGCGGCCGGTCGGAGTTTCATGTGTTCACCTCTGTTGCAGGAACGTTCCCGACGATCAACGAACGTGCCCGGCGGGCGTTACGAAGCCGGCCGCCGGGCCACCCGTCCGCGCGCGCGGTGAGGGCGGCGCCCCTCTCGGTTCAGTCCGGGTCCGCGGCGAGGATCGCCTCGATGCGCAGCAGTTCCGCGTCGCTGAACTCCAGCCGGGCTACGGCCTCGACGCTGTCCCGGAGCTGCCGGACGCTGCTCGCTCCCACGACCGCCGACGTCACCGTGTCGTCGCGCAGTACCCAGGCGAGCGCGAGCTGGGCCAGTGACTGGCCCCGTTCTCCCGCCAGCTCGTTCAGCGCCCGCAGCCGCGACACCAGTGAGCCCGTCACCGCGTCCGCCGTGAGGAAGGGGCTCGTGCCGGCGGCGCGGGAGCCTTCCGGCACCCCGTTCAGGTAGCGGTCCGTGAGCAGCCCCTGGGCGAGCGGCGAGTAGGCGATGGCCCCTGCTCCCACCTCCTCCAGGGTCTCCAGGAGCCCGTCCTCCGGAGCGCGGTCCAGCATCGAGTAGCGGGGCTGATGGATCAGCAGGGGCGTGCCCAGCCCGCGGAGGATGGCGGCTGCCTGCCGCGTCTCCTCGGCGGGGTAGTTGGAGATCCCCACGTACAGCGCCTTGCCCTGCTGGACGGCCGTGTGCAGGGCCCCCATGGTCTCTTCGAGAGGCGTGCCGGGGTCGTAACGGTGCGAGTAGAAGATGTCGACATGGTCGAGCCGCATCCGGCGCAGGCTCTGGTCGAGGGAAGCGAGCAGCGACTTGCGCGAGCCCCACTCCCCGTAGGGACCCGGCCACATCAGATAACCGGCCTTCGTGGAGATGACGACCTCGTCCCGGTACGGCGCGAAGTCCTCGGCGAAGAGGCGGCCGAAGACGGTCTCCGCCTCCCCGGGCGGCGGGCCGTAGTTGTTGGCGAGGTCGAAGTGGGTGATCCCCATGTCGAAGGCGCCCCGCAGGATCTCGCGCCGGCCGTCGAGGTCGAGGTCGCTGCCGAAGTTGTGCCACAGGCCGAGGGACAGCGCGGGCAGCATCAGGCCGCTGCGGCCGGTGCGGCGGTACGGCATGGCGTCGTAACGGCCGGGGTGGGCGGAGTGCACGTGGGTCTCCTCTGGAGAGCGCGGGTGGGCGGGGGCGCGCCTGGAGAGCGCGGGTGGGCGGGGGCGCGCCGCGCGGAGCGCGCCGCGTACCCAGACTGTCGGCCCGCCGTCATCCCGTCCAACAGAAGAATCCGAACGATTTGAGAAGCTATCCTTCTGAATCATGGAACTGAGACACCTGGAGTACTTCGTCACGGTGGCCGAGGAGTGCCACTTCACCCGGGCTGCGCAGCGCCTCATGGTGTCGCAGTCCGGGCTGTCGGCGGCCGTGCGCGAGCTGGAGCGGGAGCTGGGAACGGCGCTGTTCGCACGCACCACCCGGTCGGTCGGCCTGACCGAGGCGGGGCGCGCGCTGCTGGCCGAGGCGCGGCGCACACTCGCCGCCGCCCGCGCCGCCAAGGACGCCGTGGCCGCGGTCCAGGGGCTGCTGCGCGGCACACTCACCGTGGGCGCCGAGCAGTGCATCGCGGGGGTGCACGTCCCGGGGCTGCTGGCGCGCTTCCATCAGCGGCACCCGCAGGTCGACATCCGGCTGCGTCAGGCGGGTTCGGCGCAGCTCATCGAGGAAGTCGGCAGCGGGCGGCTCGACCTGGCCTTCGCCATCGACTGCGGGGACACCCCCAGGACCGTACGGACGCTGCCGCTCACGGACGAGCCGATGCTGCTGCTCTGCCATCCTCAGCACCCGCTGGGCGGGGCGCGGGAGGTCGCGTGGCACGAGCTGCGGGACGAGCCCTTCATCGACTTCCACTCCGACTGGGGGCCGCGCAGGGTGGGCGACGCGGCGTTCGCGGCGGCGGGGATCGGCCGCCAGGTCGCCCTGGAGGTCAACGACGTCCACAGCCTGCTGGAGCTGGTCCGTGAGTCGCTGGGAGTCGCGCTCGTTCCCCAGCACTTCACGCGCAAACCGGAAGCCAACGGGCTGCGCGCCGTGCCGCTGGCCGGGGCGAAGCGGCTGACGTACAGCAGTGTGACCGCGCTGCCCCACGAACAGTCCACGAGCCCGGCTGCCCGCGGCCTTCTCCGGCTGCTCGGAACGGACGCTTCCTGACGGGCTCCGGGCCCCGGGCCGGGCAGTGCCACCGCCGGCATGACGCCCCAACGATCATCAGCAGACCGAGCTCTTCCGGACCGAGCCCTCCAGAGCAGCAGGCGAACGTGGTTCGCCGACCGGCTCCCCGCGATATCAGCCCGCAACACTGGTCATGAACTGCGCCGATCCGACGACCAGTCACCTCACGCGCATCGGCCGGGGAGCGGCGTGACACGGGCCGGCCCGCGCAGCGCCCGAGCCGCCGCGCCGGCCTCACTTCACAGCCGCCGCAGCAACCTGCGCAGGCGCTTCAGTGGGCGGGACGGCTTGGCGCGGCTTCGCGGCGGCGGCTCCTCCGGCTTCCACAACGGGATCTGCGGCATGAGGAAGCGCTGGCCGGAGCTCTCCATCGCGCAGAACAGCTCGCCGCCCATGTCCTCCAGCAGGATGCGGAAGGGCCGGGGCGGATCCTCGGGCAGCTCCGCGCTCAGTGTGGTGACGCCCTTGACGCGGCCGTGCTGGTAGCCGACGACCTTGCCGTCCACCAGCAGCTCGACGCCGCCGGAGGGCTGCCCGGTCTGGACGGTGACCGAGTGCCCGTCCTGATCAAGGTGAAAGCGGTGACCACGGGCCATGGCGAGCCTCCCCGCGCGGTGCGGAACGTCCTGCTCCCAGGGTACGCAGCCTCCGGGGAACAGGGCCTCTCCACGGCCGCCCGGCGGGTCGGTTCGCCGCTTCCGCGCCGCGCGTCCACTGGGCCGTCCATACAGCGGGCCGTCCACGTAGTGGTCGTCGGAGTGCTCGGAGGACTCCTTGATCCCCGCGAGGAGCCGGCGATGACGGAGGGCCCGGGGCCGGGCGGACGGGACAGGCCGGGACCGCACCCGCCCCGTGCCGGACCGGCCGGCTACTTCTTGAAGCCGTAGTTCATGAGCTTCGTCGCGTCCGTCGTGCGGTTGGCCTGCGAGGAAGAGGCGAGGACGGTGCCGATGACCGTCCTGCCGCCCCGGGTGGCCGCGTAGACGAGGCAGTACTTGGCCTCGGGGCCCGAGCCGGTCTTGACGCCGATCGCGCCCGGGTAACTGCCGAGCAGGTTGTTGGTGTTGGTCCAGGACATGTAGCGGTAGCCGTTGTTCCTCATCGTGACCTTCTGTTTGGTCGACTTCGTCTTCACGACGGTGCGGAACAGCGGGTACTTCATCGCGTTGCTCGCGAGCTTCGTCAGGTCGCGCGGTGTCGAGTAGTTCGCCGTGTTCCCGATGCCGTCGAACGAATCGAAGTGCGTGTTCTTCAAACCGAGGCTCCGGGCGGTCGCGTTCATCTTGCCGATGAACGACTTCACGCGCTGGGCCGGCGTGGACCCGCTGCCGAATTTGTCGGCCAGCGCGTACGCCGCGTCGCAGCCGGAGGGCAGCATGAGTGCGTACAGCAGCTGGCGGACGGTGACCTTGTCACCGACGATGAGGCGGGCCGACGACGCGGTCCTGGAGACGATGTAGTCGCTGTACGCCTTCTGGACCGTCACCTTGGAATCCAGGTTGAGGTTCCGCTGTGCCAGCACCACCCGGGCGGTCATGATCTTGGCGGTGGAGCCGGTGGGCAGGCGCCGGTCCGCGGACTTGGCGAATAGCGTCTTCCCCGTGCCGTTGTTCATCACGAAGCCGCCTTTGGCGGCGATCGCGGGGGGCCTGAGCGTGTCGGCCTGTGCCGGGGCCGCGAACGGCCCGGCCGCCAGGACGGCTCCGGCGGTGACAGCGACTCGCGCGACGCGCAGTACGGCTTTGTTGTCGGTCTTCAAGATGGGTACTCCAAACGCCCTGACGGGCGGCCAGGTGAGACTGCCGGTTACCCGTACAACGGCCACAACCGCGCGGGGGATGTGTCCTGCGCGACGGCTCGTTGGGTCGTACGGGGGCGGCCCCTGACACACACCGTGAGCGCCGAAGCGGTCAGTGGGAGGCCGTACGGCTCCCGGTCGCAGCATCCGACAGATACGCGCGCAGCCCGGTCCGGCGGCCCAGATCGGGCAGCGGGCGGACGCGCCACTCGCGGGCGTAGGCGGGAGGGCGGCCCCCGGCGTAGACCAGCACCGCGACCGGCTGCCGCAGCCCCGTGGCGGCGAGCGCGCGGGGCGTGGTGCTTCCGTCGTGACCACTGAACTGGCGGGAGGCGCACCCCGTCCGGAACGCCACGCGGACGGCCTCGTCGCCGCTGATCACACACGGCGGCCGCACACCCTGGGCCCGCAGTTCGGCGGCGATGCGGGTGAGGTCGAGGCTGTTGCGCCGCACCCGGCCGGCCACCCCGTCGACCAGGAAGTACTGGATCGTCAGGTGACCGACGACGGCCACCGCGACGCACCACGCCGCGGTACGCCGCCACCGCGCCCGCGGGCCGCACGCCCGCACCAGGCACTGCGCCACGGGAAGGGCCAGCAGCGCGTACGCCGGGAGCAGGAAACGCGGCGCCGCGTACCCGACGGTGAACAGGTACGGCGCCGCCAGCGTCACCCCCACCACCGTGGCCACGACGACCGGCGTGCGGTGGCCGCCGCGCACGGCGGCCCGCACGCCGCCCGCCACGAGCAGAGGCAGCGCGAAGAACCAGAGGGCCGAGGGAGGGTGGCGCCACGGCACGTCGCACGGTCGGCACAGCGCGCGGCCGCCGAGGGCCCGCACGTGGTCGTCGACGGCGAAGTACCAGCCCAGGTGGCCCTGGATCTCGCTGGCCCGCCGCAGCCGGGCGGCGAGACCGCCGTAGTGGACGTACGCCTCGATCACCCACTCGGCGCAGCCCAGGGCCACGCCCGTGACCGCCACGAGGATCAGCAGGCCCCTGCGTCGCGTACGCGGCATCACCAGCGCCGCAACGACCAGAGGAAGGGCCAGCCATACGGCGTCGGACGGACGCATCAGCGCTGCGAACGCCACTCCGGCGCCCATACCGGCCAGGGCCCACCGGTCCCCGGGGTCCCGTGCGGCCCGGAGGAAGCACCCCACCGCGGCGAGCGCCCCGTACGCGACCCAGAGGTTCGGCATGGCCTGCGAGGCGTAGAACATCGTGACCCACAGGCTCGCGAACAGCGCCCCCGCGACCGCGAGCACCGGGGCGGGCAGCGATCGCCGCCACACCCACAGCGCCAGGAACAGGCCGCAGCCGGCCAGTACGGCCATGTACACGCGCAGCGCCGCCACCGAGGTGGTCAGCGCCGCGACCGGAGCGACGAGGTAGGTGATGCCGCGCGCCCGGGGCGCGCTGAAGAACGCCGCCGGGGCCTGTGGGCTCACCTGGCTGACGTACACGGTCTCGTCCCAGCCGAGTCCGAGGCCGGGGGCGACCAGCAGGAGATGGACGAGGGTGAACGCGGTGGCCACGGCGGCCAGCAGCGGCAGCGGGCGGGCGCCCGCCCCGGCGGAGGAGCAGCGCTCGCGCGTTCCGCGCCTTTCGCGCGGCACGCGGTCCGGCGGTCCGGCGACGAAGCGTGTTTCCTGCATGGCCCGGCCTCGCTCGGGGGTACGGCGGGTGACGGTTCCCCGGCCCTGTTCCCTCCACGCTGCGGGTGGTCGCACCGGGCGCACCACGCGGAGGAGGCACTCGGCTGAACGGTTCTCCCGAACGAGTGAGGCGGCGCATCGGAGCGCCCGTGGTTAGCATCCGACGAGGGGGCCAGCCCACGGATGGCACGGAGGCCGTCATGCAGCAGACACCCGCTTCGCGCCTGTCGGCGAACCGCTCACGACTCGGTCACAAGGTGCGGTACGCCCTGAGACATCCGGAGCGCGTACTGCCCTACCTGCGCCGGGCCGGGCGGGACAGCCTGCTGAGGCTGCGCCACCGGGGGAATCACGTCGCGTACTACAGGGCGGTGATGGCGTCCGACACGGCGCGGAGCCCCGAGGCGGCCGTCGGCGGCGGCCCCTCGCGCGAGCGCTGGCTGGCGATCGGACAGATGCAGTACGACTACCTGCTGGGGCACGGGCTGACGCCGCGGGACCGGATGCTGGAGATCGGCTGCGGCAATCTGCGCGCCGGGTGGCGGTTCATCGAGTACCTGGAGCCCGGCCACTACTACGGGATCGACATCTCGCCCGACATCCTCATCGAGGCCAAGAAAACCCTGGTCCAGTACGGACTACAGGCCCGGCTCCCGCACCTGACCCCCGTCCAGGACCTGCGGCTCGACTTCCTTCCCGACGCCTGGTTCACGGTGGTGCACGCCCACAGCGTCTTCTCGCACTCCCCGCCGGAGGTCATCGAGGAATGCCTCGCGCACGTCGGGCGGGTGCTGGCGCCCGGCGGCTTCTTCGACTTCACCTTCGACCGCACGGAGGGAGCCGAACACCGGGTGCTGGGCGAGGACTTCTACTACCGTACGCAGACGCTCGTGCGGCTGGCCGAGAAGTACGGTCTGATGGCCCGCTTCATGGACGACTGGGAGCGGCTGCCGCACGGCCAGTCCAAGCTGCGGGTCACCCACGCGGTGGCCGCCGAGCGGCTGCCCGGTGCGGCGGTGGAAGCCGAAGTGCCTTCCGTGGAGCCCTGAGAAGGCATCCGCGCCCCGCGACCACGGGGCCCATGGGTCAGTCCTGGGCGCCTGCACGCCGATCCCCGGCGGCCGGCGCCGGAGCGGGTCCCGGCCGTCCCGGCAGGGGGAGTTCCGAGGCGACGGCGCCCCGGAGCAGTTCCCGGGCGCGGTCCAGGGACGTCGACCCGCTGAGCCACCGCTCGCTGAGCCCTTCCACCAGGGTCGTCAGGCGCTCGGCCGAGTCCGCGGCGATCACGTCCTCGTCGACGGTGCCGGCTTCCTGCGCCCGGCGGATGAGACCGGCGGCGTACTCGACCCATTCGTACGTCGAATACCGCAGCTGCTCGCGCAGTTCGGGCTCGAAGACGGCGGTGGCGCGCAGTTCGCCCCAGGCGGCACTGTTCTCCTTCACCGTCGGTGCGTCCTGGAGTTCGAGCAGGAGCATCTGCTCCAGGTGCGCCCGCGGATCGGAGCGCGGGGAGACCGAAGGCTCGGTGTAGCGCTCGGCCCGTTCGCTGATGAACTCCAGCGTGCGGCGCATCAGTCCGGCGCGGTCGCCGAAGTGGTAGTAGATGAGCGCGGTGGACACCTTGGCCTCCGCTGCCAGCTCTTCCACGCGCAGGCCGCGGACACCACGCCGGGCGATGACGCGGGTGGCGGCCTGAAGGATCAAGGTTCGGCGGTCTGACACAGTCCCTCACCGTACCGGCAGGGCAGTGGTAGCCTGACCTTTCTGACTGAAATTTCAGTCAGAAATGAACCACGGCCGGATGGAGAAAGTTGTGAAGGAGCGCTCCCGGCGGGCTCTGCTCAGGTCCGGCGCCGCTGCCGCCCTCGGCGGAGCCGGCTTCCTGGCCGCGGCCTGCGCGCCCGCGCCGAACGGCGGACCGGGCGCGGGGCCGACGGCGCCGGCGTCGCCCGGCGGCGCTTCGCCGGACCGCCGGCGCCTCGCGCTGCCGGCCGAGTCGATGCGGCACGAGCGGACGTTCATGGCGTGGCCGCCCTCGGACTCCGTGTGGGAAGACGCGACCGCCGCCGTCCAGCGCGATGTGGCCCGCCTCGCACGGGCCGTCGCCGAGTACGAGCCGGTCACCCTGCTGGCCGCCCCCGCGGAGGCCGGGCGGGCCCGGCGGGCCTGCGGAGCCCAGGTCGAGATCATGCCGGTCCCCGTCGACGACCTGTGGATGCGCGACAGCGGTCCGACCTTCGTCACCGGGCCCGGCGGCGCGGTCGCCGGCACCGACTTCCACTTCAACGGCTGGGGCGGAAAGCAGGGACACCGGCGTGACGGACAGGTCGCGAAGCGGCTCCTCACCCGCGAGGACGTGGCCAGGATCGACGCGTCGATCACAGCGGAGGGCGGCTCCCTGGACACCGACGGGGCGGGCACACTGCTCGTCACCGAGAGCTCGCTGGTCAACCCGAACCGGAACCCGGGGCGCTCCCGCGCGGACATCGAGGGCGCGCTGAAGGACCTGCTCGGCGTCGACAAAGTGATCTGGCTGAAGGGCGTACGGGGCGAGGACATCACCGACTGCCACGTCGACGCGCTGGCCCGGTTCGCGGAACCGGGCGTCGTCGTGCTCAGCCGGCCACCGGCCGGGGCCGGGCCGGACGTGTGGACGCGGGTCTACGACCAGGCCCGCGGCGTGCTGGAGTCGGCGACCGACGCGCGCGGCAAACGCCTGGAGATCGTCGAGCTGCCCGAGCCGGAACCTGCGGAGCTCGGCGAGCGGGGAGCGGACTTCCTGGGCTCCTACGTCAACTACTACGTGATCAACGGCGCGGTGCTGCTCCCGCGCTTCGGTGACCGTACCGCGGACGACCGTGCCGCGTCGGTCGTCCGGGACCTGCACCCCGGGCGAACCGTCGTACAACTCGACATCTCCACCCTCGCCGAGGGCGGCGGCGGCATCCACTGCGCCACCCAGCAGCGGCCGGCCGTGTGAGGGCGGCGGCGAGGGGGCGGGGCTCGCGATCCGGGGCGGGCGCACAGGGCCGGGGCGGCGGGTCTCATGGCCGCGGGGCGGGTCTCACGGTCCCGGGGCGGCGGGCCTCACGGAGCCAGGGCGGCTGCCGACCGGCATATCGGGCACCGGTCCGTGCCGTCCCACCCCTCCCACCCGAAGGCCGCGGGTGAGAGCGACCGCCCCTCAAGCTCTTCCCGTACGGCCACCCGGTACCGCCACACCGCACCGATGTAGGGGTGGTAGGCGTCGTGGAAGGCCGTCGACGTGATCGAAGCCCCTGCCGCGACGGCCTGCCGAACGGCGCGGAGTTGCTCGAACATCGCCTGCCCGGCACCGGCGACGGCGGCCGTCGCGTCGATGAACAGCCTTTCGCGCGCTTCGTAGACGCCGGCTTCGCTCATCGCCGCGCGGCTGAGCGCGTCCATGTCGCTCTCGCCGCCCGGGTCCTGCGCGAGGTGGCGGAGCCGCGCATGGCAGATTCCGGCGGCGGTGATGAACTCGATGTACACCGCCCGCCTTTGCGCCCCGATGCCGCGATCGTCCTCGCGGCGATGGCGCAGGTAGTCGGCGAGTACGGTGCCGGTGATGGCGATCGAGCCACCGCTGACCGTCGCGACGAGCGTCCCCCAGTCCACCGCTGCCCCCCCGTGATCCCCGTGTCGGAGTCCGAATCTACGGGAGGCCGCTCCCCGATGAACAGCCGTTGACCCGGCGCGCCCCTGGCGTATGCGCGGCGGGGGCGCGACGCACGCCTACTGGCCACGCGCCGGCTGGTTGGCGATGAGCAGGGTGGTGCCGGCCGGACGGAATCCCAGGCGGGCGTAGATACGGGCGACGGCCTCCTCCGCGTAGGCGAGGAAGACGGTGCGGACACCGTTGTCGCGGGCGTGGGTGGCCAGGGCCACCATGACCGCCGCGCCGAGGCCCTGGCGGCGGGCGGCCGGGAGGGTGCCGATGCCGCCGATCTCGGTGGCGCCGCTCGCCGGGTGGTAGTGGCCCGCGGCGAGCGGAGTCCCGTCCGGGGCGAACGCGGCGACGAGCGTCTTGTGGCCGGCGTCCAGGGAGGGGCGGATCGTGGCGGCCGTGCCGTCCGCGGTGAGCCTGTCCGCCACCGCCATCAGCTCGGCGCGGCCCGCCTGCCCCACCGCGGTGCCTTCCGCGGCGAAGGCCAGCCGGGGGAGGGCGAGTACGGCGGGCAGGGAGGGGTCCTCGGCACCCACGGCCCGGACGGTGACACCGGCGGGCAGGTCCCGTGGGGGCAGCGGGTGGTGCGGGTCGAGGACCATGAGCGGGCGCTCCGCCACCGGAAGGCCCGTCGCCTCGGCACCGGCACGCAGCGACGGCGTCACCTCGGCGAGCCACTCGAAGGCCTCGGGCACCCCGAGTTCGCGCTGCCGGGCCCGCACCCGGTCGATGTCGCCGGGGCTGACGCGCCCGCCCGCCGAGGCCGGGCGGGCGTGGCCGGGGCCGCCGTAGTACGGGGCGCCCGCCTCCTTGCGTACGAAGAGGCGCAGGGAGCCGAACTCCTCCGCCTGTGCGAACACCAGCGGCACAGTGGCGTAGTACTGCTCGATGCGGTCACACAGGGACGACTCGTTCATACGAACATCCCACCACGGGCTCCGCCCGGCGCACCAACGGCCGTCCGCGCCGTCGTTCCGATCGGTGCGCGTGCCTGGGGGGTGCCCGCGTGAACGCCTCGGGTCTTCCGCACCGCCCCGAGATCTTCCACGCCGCTGCCGGTCCGGCTTCGGCGCGTCGCTCACTTGCTCAGTGCCTCTACTTGCTCAGTGCGTTCGCGACGATGATGAACAGCCCGAACAGCATGTCCACGCAGCCGGCCCGGCACGCCGCCGCCCAGCTCCGACCGGCGACCCGCGTCGCCCACAGCCCCCAGCCGAACAGCGCGACCGTGTTGAACGCCAGAGCCGCCACGAGAGCCGTTTCCTCGTCCCACCAGCCCGCGTGCGCGGTGAGCAGCGCCGCGACGGTGGGGAGCACCGCCGCCAGCAGGGGCCACTCGGCCAGGACGGACCGGAGCGTGCTGGTGACCGCCACGTCGTGGGCCACCCGGTGGGCGAGGGCATGGGCGTAGCCGTGCGCCGCCGCCGAGGCCAGGGCGGCCACCAGGACCCATACGGCGTCGTAACCGGGATTGGGAGAGCCGCTGTCGCTCTCCAGCGCGGCGGCCAGGGCGCTGGCCAGCACCGTTCCGTACACGCCGCCGAACAGCAGCCGCTGGAGGGGTTCCCCGCGCCGGGCCGGGCGGAGAGTATTGCTGGAGCTCTCTGACAAGACGTCATCTCCCACGAGAGGGCCGGTTCCTGGGAGAGATGTACCAGTCGGCGTGGTGAGTTCATGGTCCGCACACGCGCGTACGGGGCGCCGTACGCCTGTCGGCCACTCCACGGCTGGATGCTCACGCCCGTTGATCGTCATGTTCCCGTCAGCGAGGAGATCTCCATGGCCATGAACCGTCCCGCCCGCTCCGCCGCCCTGGCGCTGGGTACCGCGATGGCGGCGATCGCCGCACTCACGCCCGCCCAGGCACTCACCCACGCCTCCGACCCGCTCCCCACCGTCACACCGCGGTCGGAAACACCTACGCTGTACGACGACGAGGCGGGCGGCAGCGCCAACGCCGACGACCCCGCGATCTGGCGCAACCCCGCCGACCCCGACAACAGCCTGGTGATCGCGACGGCCAAGGAAGGCGGCCTGCGCGTCTACGATCTCGACGCCCGTCAGGTGCAGTCGGTACCGGCACCCCCAGCACCCGGCCCCGACGACGCTCCCGGCCGCTTCAACAACGTCGACCTCGTCCACGGCCTGCGCCTGCCCGCCGGGCGCGCCGACCTGGCCGTCACCACTGACCGCGGCCACGACCGGCTGCGTTTCTACCGCATAGACCGGAGGAACACCGGCGGCCCGCTGACCGACGTCACCGACCCGGCCGCCCCGCGCGTCTTCTCGGCCGGACAGGACGAGGTCAACGACCAGCAGACGGCGTACGGCCTGGCGGTGTGGACCGATCCGGCGACCGGCCGCTCCTACGCCCTGGTCAGCCGCCGCAACCGCACCACCGTCGCCCTGCTGGAAATCACCCCCACCGCCGACGGCAGGGTCACGTACCGCAAGGTCCGGACCCTCGATCTGCCGTCCGCGTTCCGCCTCCCCGACGGAACCTCCTGGACCCCGTGCGCCGAGCCGGGCGAACTGCCCCAGTTGGAGGGCATGGTCGTGGACCCGGCCAACGGCACGCTCTACGCCGGCCAGGAGGACGTCGGGATCTGGCGGATGCGCGCCGATCTCACGGGGACACCGGACCTTGTCGACAAGGTCCGTGAGTACGGCGTGCCGGGCGTGTACGACGAGGAGACCGAGGAGTGCGCCCCCGGAGCCGATCCCGGGTTCGGGGGCTCGTACCTCGCGGCCGATGTCGAGGGGCTGACACTGCTCACCGAGGCCGACGGCGACGGGTACGTCCTCGCCTCCAGCCAGGGGGACGACACGTTCGCCCTGTACGACCGTGAGACGCAGGACGACAACGAGTACGAGGGCGGTTTCCGCGTCACCGCCGGCCGGACCGTCGACGGCTCGGAGGAGTGCGACGGCGCAGCCGTCCTCAATGCCCCTCTCGGCAGCAGGTACCCCCGGGGCCTGCTCGTGGTCCAGGACGGCCACGACACACCGTCGGTCCCGGAGGGGCGTGAGGCGACCGGATTCAAGTTCGTCGACCTCGGACGTGTCATGGACCGTATCGACGACTGACGCCCCCGCCGTCGCGGCGCGGGACCGCCCCTCGAAGTCCCGCCACGGATCGCGTCTGCTTTTCTGTTATCCCGCTCCCGGGCAGCCGGTCTCCCTGGTGTCGGACAGAACAGCGAGGACCGGGCCCAGCCCGAGGAAGTGAGCCGAGTGTGGGCAGCGAACGTGATGCCGTGGTGGTCAGGGCGGCGCAGGGCGGCGACCAGCGGGCGCAGGACGAGCTCGTCGCGGCGTACCTGCCACTCGTCTACAACATCGTGGGCCGGGCACTGAGCGGGCACGCCGACGTCGACGACGTGGTGCAGGAGACGCTGATCCGCGCGCTCGGCGCCCTCGGCTCGCTGCGCGATCCGGAGAGCTTCCGGTCCTGGCTGGTGGCCATCACGATGAACCAGATACGCGACAGCCGGCGGAGCCGCCCGGACCAGGTGGGCGGCGAGCTGGCGGAGGTCCGCGACGTGGCCGACCCCGGCGCGGACTTCGAGGACCTGACCATCGTGCGCCTCGGCCTGTCGGGCCAGCGCCGCGAAGTCGCTGAGGCGACCCGCTGGCTGGACGCCGACGACCGGGCCCTGCTGTCGCTGTGGTGGCTGGAGGCGGCGGGCGAGCTCACCCGGGCCGAGGTGGCCGCCGCGATGGAACTGTCACCCCAGCACACGGCCGTGCGGGTCCAGCGGATGAAGGCGCAGCTGGAGACGGCGCGCGTGGTCGTACGCGCGCTGTCGGCGGTGCCGCGCTGTGTACTGCTGGACGACGCCCTGGCCCTGTGGGGCGGGGTGCCGTCCGCGCTGTGGCGCAAACGGCTGGCACGCCACGCCCGCGACTGCACCGTCTGCTCCGGGTACGGCGCGGAGCTGGTGCCGGCCGAACGGCTGCTGGTCGGCCTGGCGCTGGTTCCGGTCGGCGCCGCGCTGGCCGCCGCGGTCGTCCCCGGTGAGACCGGGCCGCTCGGCCTGGCCGCGTCGCACGGTGACGCCCCCGAGCCGCTCGCGTCCGCCGGGCGCCGTCAGGAGCGGCACAGCCGGCGGTCGCGGCGCCGGCGGGCCGCCGCGGCGGCGGCAGCGGTGCTGCTGGTCGGGGGTGGCGGCTACACGGGCCTGACGCTGCTGAAGCCCGGCGAGGCCGAGGAGGCGACCCGTTCGCAGACCGCCGCCGAGGCGGCCCGGCCGCCCGTCGTGGCCTCGACGCGGCCTGCCCTGCCGACGCCGAAGGCGCCCTCGTCGTCGGCCGCCTCGCCGAGCGCGTCCGCCTCACCGGCCGGCAAGCCGTCGAAGAAGACGTCCCCCCGGCCGACGCCGACGAAGAGCGCCACCCGGAGCCCGTCCAAGCCCTCCCCGCGTCCGGCGCCGCCGAAGCCCCGTCCGGCGGTCCAGCCGGACACGGCCCCCTCGTCCTTCGCCCAGCAGGTCACGGCTCTGGTCAACACCGAACGCGCCGAGAACGGGTGCGGCCCGGTGAGCCAGAACAGCCGCCTGGACACGGCGGCCGCGCGTCACTCCGCCGACATGGCCGCCCGCGACTTCTTCGACCACACCAACCCCGACGGCGCGGGCCCCGGCGAACGCATCACGGCCGCCGGATACGGGTGGAGCACGTACGGCGAGAACATAGCCCGCGGCCAGCAGACCCCGGCCGAGGTGATGGAGTCCTGGATGAACAGTTCCGGCCACCGCGCCAACATACTCAACTGCTCGTTCAAGGAAATAGGCATCGGAAAGCACGAGGGCTCCGGCGGCCCCTGGTGGACCCAGGTCTTCGGAGCGTCGCGCTGACAGTGACCGCCGGCGCCCGGTCGCGAGGCGCCGTCCTACACTCCGCTCCATGACGATCGCGACTGCTGCCATCACCAGAGACCTCGCGCCGAACGGCACGCTGCGGGCTTCGGTCAACCTGGGCAATCCGGTACTGGCCCAGGGCACACCGGCGGCGCCGGCCGGGGTGACGGTGGACATCGCGCGCGAGGTGGGGGCCCGGCTGGGCGTACCGGTGGAACTGCTCTGCTTCGACGCGGCGCGAAAGTCGTACGAGGCCATGGCGGACGGGCGCGCCGACCTGTGCTTCCTGGCCGTCGAGCCCGCACGGGAGGCGGAGGTCGCGTTCACGGCCCCTTACGTCGTGGTCGAGGGAGTGTTCGCCGTGCCCCGCGACTCGGGCTTCACCGCGGTCGCCGACATCGACCGTGCCGGCGTGCGCATCGGCGTGAAGCGCGGGTCCGCCTACGACCTCTTCCTCTCCCGCACCCTTGAGTACGCGACCGTCGTGCGCGGAGAGGAGGGGGTCGACGCGTTCCGCGCCCAGGGCCTGGAGGTCGCGGCCGGGATCCGGCAGCCGATGACCCGGTTCGTCGCGGAGCATCCGGGACTCCGGCTGATCGAGGGCCGGTTCATGGAGATCCGCCAGGCGGTGGGCACGACCAGGAGCCGGCGGCCGGAGACGGTCCGCTTTCTCCGGGACGTGGTCGAGGAGTTGAAGGCCGGCGGCTTCGTCGTGGACGCCCTCCGGCGCGCCGGCCAGCCCGACACCTTGGTCGCCCCACCCGCGTAGGAGCCGGCCTGCGCCAGGCGCGCCGGCCGGCTGTGCGGCCGCTCCGGCGGCTCCCGTACGTACCGTGGCGATCCGTTCGGCAGCCGCTACTCGAACCGCGTCGTGTCGCCCGCGCCCCGGCGTACGACCTCGGCCTCGCCGCTGGAGAAGTCGATGACCGTCGTCGGCTCGGTGCCGCAGTCGCCCGAGTCGACGACCGCGTCCACCACGTGGTCGAGGCGTTCCTTGATCTCCCAGCCCTGGGTCAGCGGCTCTTCCTCGTCGGGCAGAAGCAGCGTGCTGGAGAGCAGCGGCTCGCCGAGCTCGGCGAGCAGGGCCTGGGTGACGGCATGGTCGGGAATTCGTACGCCGACGGTCTTCTTCTTCGGGTGGAGCAGCTGGCGGGGCACCTCCTTCGTCGCGGGGAGGATGAAGGTGTAGCTGCCGGGCGTCGTTGCCTTGATGGCGCGGAAGACGTCGTTGTCGACGTGCACGAACTGGCCCAGCTGTGCGAAGTCCTGGCACACCAGGGTGAAGTGGTGACGGTCGTCGAGGTTGCGGATCGACCGGATCCGGCCCAGCCCGTCGCGATTGCCCAGCTGGCATCCCAGTGCGTAGCAGGAGTCCGTCGGGTACGCGACGAGCGCGCCGGAGCGGATGATGTCAGCCACATTGCCGATGGTGCGCCGCTGAGGATTCTCGGGGTGCACGTCAAAATACTTCGCCATTCGCCGAGCCTACGCGATCAGGCCGGTGCGCCCGGGCCGAGACGCCACGGTGGAAGGCATTGGTCTATACCTTGACTTGATCATGACATCGCGCTTGAGTGTGGACCGCAGCCCCCCACCGCGGCCGCACCCGGAGGTCAACGCACCGTCCGGGTACGGCCGTTGTGCTCAGAAGGAGTGATCGAGTGCTGAAAACACGCCTCATGGCCCTGCTGGCCGCGGTCCTCGTCGCCACAGGTCTCACCGTGACGCTGACGCCCTCGGCGACAGCGGCGTCCACGGCATCCACGGCGACCGTCTGCGACACCGCGCCGAACTGGCAGCAGGGTGTCTGGTACACGACTGGCAACGTTGTCAGATACAACGGCGCGTACTACATAGCGGAGCACGACAACCCGGGCTACGACCCGACGGTCAGCACCTGGTACTGGAACCCGCACACGTGCGGCGGCGGCGGCAACCCGTCCCCGTCCGGCTTCGTGGTCAGCGAGTCGCAGTTCAACCAGATGTTCCCGAACCGCAATTCCTTCTACACCTACAGCGGCCTGACCGCCGCCCTGAGCGCCTATCCGGGCTTCGCAAACACCGGCAGCGACACGGTGAAGAAGCAGGAGGCCGCGGCCTTCCTCGCGAACGTCAGCCACGAGACCGGCGGACTGGTGCACGTCGTCGAGCAGAACCAGGCCAACTACCCCCACTACTGCGACTGGAGCCAGTCCTACGGCTGCCCGGCCGGCCAGGCGGCGTACTACGGGCGCGGCCCCATCCAGCTCAGCTGGAACTTCAACTACAAGGCCGCCGGTGACGCCCTCGGCATCGACCTGCTCAGCAACCCGTGGCGCGTCCAGAACGAGGCCGCCGTGGCGTGGAAGACCGGCCTCTGGTACTGGAACACCCAGAGCGGTCCCGGCACGATGACCGGCCACAACGCCATGGTCAACCAGGCCGGTTTCGGCCACACCATCCGTTCGATCAACGGCTCGCTCGAGTGCGACGGCAAGAACCCGGCGCAGGTCCAGAGCCGCGTCACCAAGTACCAGCAGTTCACCCAGATCCTGGGTGTCCCCACCGGCTCGAACCTCTACTGCTGAGAGCGGGCCGCCCCTGAACGGGCCGCGGACCGGGGAGACACTGTGTCCTCCGATCCGCGGCCGCACCAGGTATCAGCCCAGCAGGTGGCCCAGGACCGACCGGACCGCCCGGTCCACGGCGTCACGTGTCTGCCCGGTGTGGTCGACCGTCTCGAATCCGTGGTGGCCCAGCGGCACGTCGACCACCTCGACATCGGCCTCGCAGTTCCCGGCCGCGCTCAGGAACTCCTCGACCGTCGCCGCGATCGCCGCGTGTTCCAGCCCCACCCGGGTCAGTACGACCGGCAGTTCCCCCGACGAACTCACCGTGGCGGCGGGGCGGAACCGGGGGTCAACAACCCCCCACCCCGGCAGCGGCGCGAGCACGGGGTAGGTCATCGCCACACACCGCAGCCACGGCGGGGGCGCCGCGAGCCAGTCCGCCGACAACAGCCCGCCGGCGGAGAAGAACCACAGGGCGACCCGTTCCCCGTCGACGCGCGGATCGGCGCGGACGAGCCCGACCGCCGCTGCGACGTCCTCGGCGGCACGCGCGTAGTCGGCGAGACCGTACAGCCGGTGATCGAGCGTCACACCGACCGCTCCCAGACTCGCCACGTACTGGCCGTATCCGACGTACGAAGGCCAGTCCCGCGGCGTGGGCCTCAGGTCGGGGGCGACCGGGCCGCCATGGACGAACACCACCGCCGGCCGGGGACGGTCGGCGTCCGGCAGATGGAGATCGATCCGTCCCACCCGTTC
Source organism: Streptomyces agglomeratus (assembly GCF_001746415.1). Lineage (NCBI taxonomy): Bacteria > Bacillati > Actinomycetota > Actinomycetes > Kitasatosporales > Streptomycetaceae > Streptomyces > Streptomyces agglomeratus. The sequence goes on along the minus strand of NZ_MEHJ01000001.1, from coordinate 870,756 downwards.
GCGCGGTTGCTCCGGTACGTCCAGGAGGAAGGGCCGCAGGTGGGCGGGCCGCTCGTCCGGCGCCGCGGTCACGCGGTGCCCTTCTCCCGCCGCGGCCCGGAGCAGTACGCCGGCCAACTCGTCGGGGCGGGAGAGCATCGGCCAGTGGCCTGTGGCGATCTCGAAGAACCCCACCCGGGGGTCGGCGAGCGCCCGGTACTGCGGGGGGCCCGATGCCACCAGCAGTTCGACCATGGCGATGTCCGTCCCGTTCGCGGTGCACAGGACGCCGGTGGCCGGTATCGCGGCGGCCGCACCGGACAGCCGCAGCGGCTGAGTGAAGGTGCCGGACGGCTGCGGCGCGGCGAGGCGGTCCAGGCGTGCCAGCGCGTCCGCCGGGATGCCCTCGGTGCTGCCCCAGCGCTGCCACTCGTCGCGCTGTGGCGGCAGGATCCGCCAGTCGTCCGCAGTCTGCCCGCCGGCGTGCGACAACCGCTCGCGGACCGCCTGGTCGGGCACCACCGCGAGGGCCGGGTCGCCGTCCTGCGGCATGCCGGCATCGAGATACACGATCCGCGCGATCCGCTCCGGCCGACGGTCGGCGGCGCCCAGCACCGGGTGGATGCCGTAGTCGTGGCCGACGACGACCACATCCGGCGCGTCGATCTCGTCGACCAGCCGCACCACGTCCTCGATGTGCGTCTCCAAGTCCGTGTCCGGCCCGGCCGGACGGCGTTGGTCCCCCATGCCCGTGAGCGTCACCGGGTACACCCCGGCACCCGACTCCCGAAGCCGGGCGGCCACCTCCCGCCACACCCAGCCCCCGGTGAAGGGCCCCGACACCAGCACGAACACCGTCATGATCGCCTCCTCGCACGTCCGGTTCCCGCGGCCGGCCTGACGGGCGGTCCGCGCTCACCGGTACGGTAGGAACTCCCCCTGAGGGAGGTTCAATCCTTGTTCCCCGACGGCATGTGGAGCATCGGAGAACTCGCCGAGCGCGCCGGTGTCACCGTCAAGACCGTTCGCTTCTACTCCGACCGCGGCCTGCTGCCCGAGGCCGCCCGCAGCGCCGGGGGCCACCGGCGGTACGGCCCCGACGCACTCGACCGGCTCCGTCTGATCCGCTCCCTGCGCACCCTCGGCCTGCCCGTGACGGAGGTCGGCCGGGTCCTCGACCGGGACGACGCGCTGGAGGACGCGGTCGCGGGCCGGCTGCGGGAGGTCGGCTCCCAACTGACCGCTCTGCGCTGGCGCGAGGCCGCCCTCCAACTGCTCGGGGACTGCACCGTTGAGGAGCGTGCCGAGCGGCTGCGCCTCATCGGTGCCATCGACACCCCGCCCAGCACGGCCGCGCTGGCACGCTTCTGGCGCCGCACACTGCCCGCGCGGTTTCCGGCCCGGCTGGCCGCCAAGGTTCTCGACGCGGCCGTTCCGCAGCCCCCCGCTGAACCCACCCCGGCCCAGGTGCTGATCTTCGCCCGGCTGCACGCCCTCGTCTCCGGCCCCTGCCACCGCGCGGTCGATTGCCGGCCCGTCTTTCTCCTGCCCGACGCGGAGTACCGCCCGGCCGTGCTCTACGAAGGTCTCGCCGAGGCATACGCGCTGGCCTCGGCGGACCTGCGGGCACGGCGGCCACCTCGCGGCGGCGAGGCACTCGACTGCTTCGTCTCCGCCTACGCCGCCTCACGCGGAACACGGGACACCCCCGCCTTCCGCCGCAGGCTCCCCGGCCTGCTCCCTCCGGGCGCCGATCCGGTCATCGCCCGCTACTGGGAACTCACTGCCGAACTGCGCGCCCCGTCGTCCGGCCCGGCGGAACCCACGGCCGGCGCCGCCCATTCCTGGCTCTGCGCCGCCCTGAAGACCCGGACCGGACGGCCGGCCCCTGCCCCCGACGGCCGGACCCCCTAGTCCGGTTGGCGCCGTACCAGCGCCTGTCGCGGCGTCGTACCGGCGCCGGCCCGGGGCCCGTCGGGGCGGGAGCAGGGGCGGCGCCGTCATCCGTGCGGGCGCGGCCGAAGGGATTGCGCCGGGCTTTGGGTACTCGTAACGAGGGAGAAAGATCCGTACGAGACCGAGGAGTCCGTGTGACCACTTACGTCATCTCCATTCCGGGCACGTTCCTGCGCGAACCGGACGAGAGTGCGCGAGCCGCCGTCGTGCGGCGCCTGCGCCCCGCAGACCCCCACCACACCTCGTTGGGCCAGTCGGAGGACCTGGACATCCTCACCGTCAATGACAACGGAACGTTCAGTATCCGGCTCGAAGTGGACGCCGACGACAGTCGCAGCGCGGAGACGCACGCGAAGGAGGTGGCCGCCGCCGCCCTGCGTGAAGCGGGGCTCAGCGAGGACGAGGCACCGCTCGGCCCTACAGCGGTCACCGGCATCGACACGTAGCCGGCCCGCCCGCCCGGCTTCAGCGCACGTACGTCGGGCTCGGCGCGCCGGTCACCGGGGAAACGCTCTCGATCATCTCAACTGAATGGCCGTTGCTCTCTGGTGAGCGGCGGTTCCGCCGTGTAACGTCGCTGGCAGATGTCGTGGTTCGCAGTTCCTGCCCGCGCTATGGCGTGGGCGCTTTGCTGTGCAGTGCCAAAGAACCAGGGCGATCACCTCCGGGTTCGCGCGGTGCGGATCCGATATCGACTGAAAGGCACCAGCATGGCCAGCGGAACCGTCAAGTGGTTCAACTCCGAAAAGGGCTTCGGCTTCATCTCCCAGGACGGCGGCGGCCCGGACGTCTTCGCGCACTACTCCAACATCAACTCTTCCGGCTTCCGTGAGCTCCAGGAAGGCCAGACCGTCACCTTCGACGTCACGCAGGGCCAGAAGGGCCCCCAGGCCGAGAACATCACCCTCGCCTGATCTCTGACGTCGGTACGTACGCCGGGCCCCCGGGAGCACTGCTCCCGGGGGCCCGGCGCGTCTGGTGCGCCCCGTCAGGCGGGGTGGCCCGGCGTCAGGCTCTTGACGTCGGTGAAGCGCAGCAGCCGGGGGCGACCCGGAACCTGCGGGGATTCGGCCACCGGCTCCAGGAGGAAGCCGACGTGGTCTCCCCCTTCGAAGCGGTCCAGAACGCGCCCGACGAACCAGGCGCAGGCTTCCCCCAGCACCGGCGTCCCGCCGTGACCCGGCTCCCATGCGACACGGGCGAACTTGTCGACGCTGTCGCCGGTCTCGCTGCCGAACAACTCGGCCAGTGACCTGTCGTCGCGGCGCAGCAGATGTACGCCCAGGTGCGAGGCGTGACGTGCCACGCGGTACGTGTGGTTGGCCTTGGAGAGCCACACCGTGTAGCGGGGCGGATGGATCGAGCACTGGGAGGCGAAACCCACCAGGCACCCCGCCCGCTCGTCCGCCGCCTCGGCCGTCACCAGGTACATCGGGTAGTCGAGCAGATCGGTGAACGTGTCGAGTTCCACCCGGGGACCGTACCGTGCCCTCTCGTCTCGCGATGTGGAATACGTGGGGGAGTGTGACCTGCGTCATTGGAGAGGCAGGTGCATATGTCCACTATGTTCGGCCAGTCCCCCGAGTGAAGAGTGGCTTCTATGAGCAAGCAGCATGTGCACGTCCGGCTCCACAAGGGAATGGTGGTCTCGCCGGAGGGTGAACTGGTGGAGGAGTTCCGCTGCCGGTGCGGAGCGGCCTGGACGAAGACGTACCAAGTCGAGGACCGCGACGCGGACTGAGCTAGAGATCAGGGCGCCGCGCGGGCGCCTGCGGGGCCGGCGTGCGGCGCGCGGGCGTCGCCTGAGGGGCCGGTGTGCGGCGCGCCCTTGCTGAGTTCAGTGACCCGCACAGCTCGTTGCCGCATTGCCGCCCTGTCGCACACCGGGTTGCACGCCCAGGACCCCGAGCGTGGCGGCCCGCAGGGAGACCGCCGCCTCGTCGGAGGTCATCCGGCCGGCTCCGACTTCGTTGCCCGCGGCGTGCCCCAGGGCAACCACCGCGGCCACCAGCCACGCGGCGGACGGCTCGGCGGTGAATTCCCCCGCCGCCTGACCCCTCTCGATCAACCGTCCGAGCCGGAGCGCTACCGGCTCGTGGCGGGCGCGGTCGGCCTCGTCGCTCGTGGGGGCGGCCCCTAGCTGGAGCATCACGGGGTGCCGCGTGAACAGTTGCCAGCCGATGTCCTGAAGGCGCAGCAGTGCGTCCAGGGCCGGACCCTCCTCCAGTTCTGACGCGTCCATCGCCGCCCTGGCCTCGTCCGTGACCCGGTCGGCCACCGCCTCCAACAGCTCGTCGCGCGTGCGGAAGTGGGCGTAGACGGTCTGGCGCGTGACGCCGGCTGCCGTGGCGATGGACGCCATACCGGCGTCCGGCCGCTCGGCGAGCAGTCGCATCGCCGCGTCGAGTACGGCGGATCTGCTCCGTTCGGCGTCGGCGCGGCGGCGCCGCTGAGGAGCCGAGGGGGTGGCAGTGGTCTCTGACTCGCTCAACTCTTACACCCTTGTCAAAGTTGCTTGAGGTGCATATCTTACAGTCCTGTAAAGGATCGTAGCGGGACGCGGGCCTGTCCCGCCCTCCCGCCTGGTCGGAGCGCCATGAATCGGAGCCCCGTGCATTCGAGCGACGGGCTCCTCGCCCACCTCCGCCCCGTACGCCCCATCGTGAACTTTGAGACCCGGAGGTAGCGCGAATGCGGGTACGCATCATCCAGGGGATCGCCCTCTTGTCCACCGGCGCCCTCGCGGGCGCTTTCGGTTACGGAGCGGCCAACCTGGTCCCCACGTTCAACGCCGTACCGCTGGAGATGAGGCTGGACTTCCACACCGAGCTGATGAGGATGAACGGCATCACCGTGCAGGGCGCCATGGGGCTGTCGGTGCTCAGCGCCTTGACGCTCGCGGCCATGACGCGCGGCACGGCGCGGTGGCTCGCCGGTGGTGCCGGCCTGCTGGCGCTGGCGTCCTTCCTGATCACCCGGCTCGGCAACGTCCCGATCAACGGTCGGATCAAGGAGTGGGCAGCCACGTCGGCGCCCGTCGATCACGCGGAGATCCTGGGCCGCTGGGAGGCGTTCAACTACGCCCGCACCGCCGCCGCGTTCGCTGCCTTCGCCCTGCTGATCCTGCTCACCCTGCGGCCGGGGGAGACCCGCTCCAGAAGTCGCGCAGTGCGGTGACGAGTTCTCCGGGGGCTTCCTCGGCGATGTGGTGACCTGACTCGATGGGGCCGCCGACGAGCCGGTAGCCGGCCCAGTCGCGCCATACCGCCAGAACGTCACCGTAGAGGTCGATCATGTCGTCGCGCGTGGCCCAGAGCACCTGGACGGGACAGTCGATGCGCCGGCCGCCGAGACGGTCGGCGTCGTCGTGGGCGCGGTCGATACCCAGACCCGCGCGGTAGTCCTCGCACATGGCGTGCACTGTGCCGGGATCATGGATGGCGCGGTGGTAGTCCTCGTACGCCTCGGCTCCCATCTCCTCCGGGGCCCCCCGGTACCAGGCGTCCGGGTCGGCGTTGATCACGCGCTCGGCGGGCTTGTCGGTCTGTCCGAGGAAGAACCAGTGCCACCAGCTCGCCGCGAACCGGGCGTCACACCGCCGCAGCGCCTCGCCGATCGGGACGGCGTCCAGCACGGTCAGGCAGCGCACCGCCTCCGGGTGGTCCAGGGCGAGGCGGGTGGCAACGTAGGCGCCCCGGTCGTGGCCGACCACGGCGAAGCGATGGTGTCCCAGGCCGCGCATCAGCGCCACGCAGTCGCCGGCCATGGCGCGTTTGGAGTACGGGCGGTGCTCGGCGTCGGTGGCGGGCTTGGAGGACTGCCCGTAGCCCCGCAGGTCCGGGCACACCACGGAGTACCCGGCGGCGGTCAGTAACGGGGCCACCCGGTGCCAGGTCGCGTGGGTGCGCGGATGGCCGTGCAGGAGCAACACCGCGGGCCCGGCGCCACCGTGACGTACACGCAGCCGGGCGCCTTCGCCTTCCCGCATCGTCAGTGTGAACCCCTCGAACATGACGTCTCCCTGGTCGCTTCCCGTCCCGGACATTGCGGAGCGTCTGCCCGGTGGCCGCATCCGTCATGCGAAGACGGCCGCGCGAAGGCGGCCGCGCGGGTGCGTCCGGGTGCACGCCGCTTCGGAGCCGGGAGTCGTCCGTACGCGGGCGAGTTGTCCGTACGCGGGCGGGTCCGGCGGGAGCTGTCAGCTGCTGCGGCCGCCGGCGGAGGCCAGGCCGAGCCAGGTGTGCGGATTGCCCTCCCAGCACCATCCCAGCTTCGGGGCGCCCTTGCTGATCCACAGTGCCGGGACCCGGCGGTCTCCGAGGCGTGTGCCGCCGAGTGAGAAGCACTTGTTCTTGGCCAGCGCCCCGGGGTACTGCGTGATGAACGCCAGGCCCTCCTCGATCGTGAGCGGGGTGCGGCCCCGCTCCTCCAGCGCGGCAAGAGCGTCCAGGGGGACGACGTCGCAGAACTCCTCGCCCCGGTCGATGTCGAAGGCGACGTACACCTCGCCTTCGGGCAGCTCCAGTTCCTTGAGCGAGACGAACCTTTCCAGCTCGCCGGGTGCGTAGAAGCGCTCGATGACTCCGGGGCGGCTCTTGCCGGCGAGCGTGGTCAGCGGTACCGCCTCCTCAAGGGGTACGAGCGCCCTGGTGACCACCAGCAGGAACGGAATCCGGCCTTCGGTCGGCGGTCGCAGGGACGCCGCGCGGGCGAGGACGGGCTCGCGCAACGGTTCGACGAGATCGAGGAAGGCGGCCTCTGTCGTCTGGGCAAGGGCCGGATAGCCCAGGTCGAGCAGTGTCTTGATCTGGCGGTCGAACTCGGTGCCGGCGTCGAAATCAGTCATGCGGGCCTTCCTGTGGGAGCGGCGCGTGCGGAGGCTTCGTCGGCTCACCGTGCGGCCACCGAAACTTGCTACGAACGTAAAGTTAGCCTCGAGGTGCGTAATGCGTCAAGGGTAAATGTATGTCGGGTGTAAGATTGCCGCATGAGTAGGGAACCCATGGGGCTGCGCGAGTCCAAGAAGCAGGAAACCAGGCAGCTCATCTCCGACCACGCGACCAGGCTGTTCATCGAGAACGGCTTCGAGTCCACGACCATCGCCGAGATCGCCGCGGCCGCCAGAGTGGCCAAGAAGACCGTCACCAACTACTTCGCCCGCAAGGAGGACCTGGCCTTCGATCACCAGGACGAGTTCGTTCAGGGACTCGCCCGCACGGTCGCGGGCCGGAGCGAGGGGGAATCGGCACTGGCCGCGCTGCGGCGCGAGTTCCTGGCGGCGGTCGGGCTGCACGATCCGGTCATCGGGTTCTCCGGAGAGGTGTTCGCCCGGATGATCGCGGACAGTCCCACGCTGGTGGCGCGCTTGCGCGACTTGCACGACCAGCGGGAAGAGGCGCTGGCCGTGCTCCTCGCCACCGAGACCGGGGCCGCCGCCGACGACATCGTCCCCCCGGCGGCGGCAGCCCAACTGGGCGCCGCCCACCGGGTTTTGTTCCAGCGTATCCAGGAGCTGACCCTCGACGGCCGGAGCGACGAGCGGATCGCCGAAACGGTGACCGTCTCGGCCCACCGCGTCTTCGGCCTGCTGGAGGGTTCGCTCGGCGATTACGCCGTGAAGTGAGCGTGCGGGCCCGGCAGCGGACGGCAACGCGTGCCCGGCAGCCCGGATTTCTCAGCCGTCCTGTCACATTCGCGGACCGCGGCACGTCAATGCGGTGAAGCACTCACCGCACACCGCCGGAGCGAGCCCGCACCGGCGCCCGCCTGCTGAGGAGTACCGCGATGTCCGCTCCCTACGTTGTCGTCAGCCTTCTGGCCGCCCTCACGGCCGGTTTCTCGGCCGCTTCCGTCTTCTTCCGCGTGCAGTGGGTCGTGGAGCCGCTGGCCGACTACGGCGTGCCGCAGTCGTGGTGGCCCTGGCTCGGCACGGCCAAGGCGGCTGGGGCGGCGGGCCTGGTCGCGGGCCTGTTCGTGCCGGTCATCGGTGTCCTGGCCGGTATCGGTCTGGTGCTGTACTTCGCCGGGGCCGTTGTCACGGTGGCCCGGGCACGCTCGTACGTGCACATTCCCTTCCCGCTGCTCTACATGGCTCCGGTGGTGGGCGCCCTGGTGCTCGGGCCCGTCGCCTGACCTCCGGTACGGCCGGCAGCGTCAGCGCAACTGCGGTCCGTCCGGGTGGCGTCGGCGGGGCCGGTCGCGCTCTGCTCGGCCCGGTCGGGCGACGTACCCGCGCCGGACACGGAATACGCCCCGGGGGCACGGGGGTTGGAAGCGAGGCAACCTACCGCCGCCCCCGGCCGGCTGCCGCGCCACGAGGCTTGCGCGTCGGCGCCCGAGGGTCCGAGACCGGAGCAGACATGACCACTGGCACCACCGACACCACCGGTACGACCGACATCACCGGCACGACCGACAAGACCGGCACCAGCAGTGGTACCGACCGCTCGTTCCTCTTCGTCCTGGGCAGCTCCCGCCCCGAGGGCAACACCGAGATCCTGGCCCGGACCGCGGCCGCGCAGTTGCCCGCCGGTGTCCCGCAGAGATGGGTGGACCTGTCCCGGCTGCCGCTGCCCGACTTCCAGGACGGACGGCACGAGACCGAGGGCTGGCCGGCCGGGGAGAACGAGGAGGAGCTTCGCCAGGCGACGCTGGCGGCCACCGACATCGTGATCGCCTCGCCCCTGTACTGGTACACCCTCTCGGCGCACACCAAGCGTTACCTCGACTACTGGTCGGGCTGGCTGGCGGTGCCCGGGTTGGACTTCAAGGAGCGGATGGCGGGGCGGACTCTGTGGGGCGTGACCGTCATGGCGCACAGCGAGGAGGTCGTCGCCGGCGGTCTGGAGATCACTCTCAGCCACACGGCGGCGTACTTGCGGATGCGTTTCGGCGGGTTGCTGCTCGGCAACGGTTCGCGTCCCGGGCAGGTACGGGACGACGAGCGGGCTCTGATCCGGGCCAAGACCTTCTTCAGCCGCGAGGCCCCGCTCGCCCTGTTCCCGTACGAGGAGGAGGCCGGCGCCCGGTAGCCGGCGATCACCGCCCCCGAACAATGTCGTCCAACGGCTACACAGCGTGGCCGCCCAGGTGGGGACCTTCCCGCGGCGGGCGCGACACCCCGGCACGTCGCACCATGGGCACAGGGCCCGGGAGCGGCCGCCGTCGCGGCGCCCTGCGCTCCGGATGAGAGGGCGTGAAGCGGGTAGCCGTACGGGCGAGACCGCACCGGTGAGACCAGATCGGCGGACCCCACCGGCGAGACCGTACCGGCGGCGGAGGAGGACCCCTGCTGTGGAACTCACCGACTGGCTTCTGACCTCCGGCGAACGCGGCAATCCCGCGACCCGTCTCGACTCCCGCCGCCCCGACGGAGCGGCCTGGGCGGACGGCAACCAGGTGCGGCCCCTGATCCACGGTGCGACGTACTTCCGGGAACTCCTCGCCGCGGTGCGCTCCCAGCGCGCCGGTGACCTGCTCCTGTTCACCGACTGGCGCGGTGACCCCGACCAGCGCCTGGACGGTCACGGAACGGAGATCGGCACGGTCCTCTGCCAGGCGGCGCGGCGCGGTGTGATCGTCAAGGGGCTGGTCTGGCGTTCCCATCTGGACCGCTTCCAGTTCAGCGAGACCGAGAACCGCCACCTCGGCGAGGAGATCGAATCCGCGGGCGGCGAGTGCCTGCTCGACATGCGGGTGCGCCCCGGCGGCTCCCATCATCAGAAGCTCGTCGTGCTCCGGCATCCCGACCGCCCCGAGCTCGACATCGCGTACGTCGGCGGCACCGACCTGTGTCACAACCGCAACGACGACGCCGCCCATCACGGTGACCCGCAGTCACAGCACATCTCCGCCGCCTACGGACCGCGCCCTCCGTGGCACGACATCCAGCTGGCCCTGCGCGGGCCGGTCGTGGGCGACATCGAGGCGTGCTTCCGTGAGCGCTGGGACGACCCGTCCCCGCTCAGCCGCAGCCCGGTCACCCGCCTGCGGGAGCGGGCACACCGGGAGGACACCGACGCCGACCCGCTGCCGCCCCAGCTGCCAGACCCCCGGCCCCGGGGGACGCAAACGGTCCAAGTGCTGCGCACCTACCCGAACCGTCTGCTGCGTGGCTACGACTTCGCGCCGGACGGCGAGCGCAGCATCGCGCGCGGATACCTCAAGGCACTGCGGCGGGCCCGTGCCCTCATCTACCTGGAGGACCAGTACCTGTGGTCTCCGCACGTCGTGAAGTTCTTCGCCGAGGCGCTGTCCGCGAACCCCGGCCTCCGCCTCGTCGCGGTCATCCCCTCCGCCCCCGAACAGGACGGCAGGATCACGCTGCCGATGAACCTGGTCGGCCGGATCTCGGCCCTGGAGAAGCTGCGGCGCGGGGGCGAGGGCCGGGTAGCGGTGTACGGGCTGGAGAACCACGCCGGGACACCCGTGTACGTACACGCCAAGGTGTGCGTGATCGACGACGTCTGGGCCTCGGTGGGCTCGGACAACATCAACCTCCGCTCCTGGACCCACGATTCGGAACTCGACTGCGTGGTCCTGGACGAGAGAGCCGATCCCCGTGAGCCGCGTGATCCAGGGGGCCTCGGGGACGGTGCGCGCCGCTTCGCGAGGAACCTGCGGCTGGAGCTCTCGCGGGAGCACCTCGACCGGGAGGCACCCGACCGGGAGGAACCTGACGCGCCCGACGCGGCGGACGCGCTCTGTGACCCGGTGGGCGCGTTCGACGCCTTCGCGGCGAGTGCCGCCGCCCTGGACTCCTGGTACGACGGCGGCCGCAAGGGGCCCCGGCCTCCGGGCCGTCTTCGTACGTACCGCCCGCCGGACCTCTCGCAACCGGCGAGGGCGCTCTCCATGCCGCTGTACCGCCTTCTCGTCGACCCCGACGGCCGTCCCTTCACCCTTCGCCGCCGCAACACGTACTGAGAACCGGGTGGGCAGCACGGGGAGACGCGGCTGAGCGAGAGCCGGGATATCCACCGGAATTGGCATGACTGAGACGGGCCGTTGTGGGAACTCAATTAGATTTGGGCACAGCGACTACTGTCGAACGGGCTGGGCAGACGCCCAGCATGAACGGGGACGAAGAACTTGCCGTCAAGGCTTCGGGGGCCGAACGAGCCGACGGGGACGAGGTCGTGGAGGGCGTGGCGCGCGCCGTTTCCAGCGCGGTGGATTCGGTGCGCCGGCAGTTGGCCAGAGTGCACGCGGGGCTGCCGCCCGTCGACGACGAGCAGGGCCTCCACGCGGACACCGACCTGACCGCCGCCGGCCACAGCGGCGACCCGCTCGGTGACGACACGGGGAACAACACCCTAGGCTTCGTCACCAAGACGAGCCCAGGAGGCACCACCACAATGATTTTTCTCCGCGAAGTGCGCGACGAAGACCTGCCCGCCTTCTGGAGGCACGTCTCCGACCCGGCGGCGCGCCATGTGGCCGCCGTGACGCGGCAGTATCACTACGACCGGGGCCACTTCGACGCCCACTGGGCGAGGATACGTTCGAACCCTGAGGTCCTGATGCGCACCGTGGTCGCCGACGACGAGGTGGTCGGCCACGCGGCGGTGTACGGTCCGCCGGACGAGCGCGAGGTCACGTACTGGATCGACCGAGCGCACTGGGGGCGCGGAATCGCCACGGCGGCGCTCGTGGCGCTGATCGATCTCGACGGTACCCGGCCGCTGCACGCCCACGTGGTGGCCGACAACGTGGGCTCGATCCGCGTGCTGGAGAAGTGCGGCTTCGTCATCACCGAGCACGGCAGGGGCTTCGCCCAGGAGCGCGGCGGGGAGATCGACGAAGTACTCCTGACCCTGAAGTGAAGGCCGAAGGCCGTCTCCGTTTCCCCCTGAGCCCTGGGCCGATGGTCGCCGGTGCGGTGCTACCCGGCCAGCCCCTTCCGCCACTCCACTTCGGCGGCGGTCACCGGGGCCTGAATGCTGTACACGTCGCCGACCCGTAGTTTGTCCGGTGTCGTGTACTCGCCGTAGGTGCCGATGACGGAGACGGCCACCTGGGAATCGGGTTGCCAGAACGTCCGGTAGTACGGTGCGTTCCCCGGTATCTCTGGAATCTCCGGCAGGGGGACGCCGCGCCGGTGCAGCAGGCGCCGGAGTTTCTCGAACCGGACCCTGGGGGTGAACCGCCCGTACCGGGCCCGGAGCGCCTCGTTGACGAGCGAGCCGCCCCGGGGGGCGAGCCGGTGCACTTGCAAGGTGAAGTGGTGGCCCGACCAGGAGTGGTCGGCGCGAGCACGGTGCCAGAAGAACTCGGCCAGGCCGTAGTCACGGAACATGCTCTGGTCGTCGAAGCTGTTCTGCGAGAAGTCCGGACCGAGGACCTCGGTGACGCGGCCGGGAGAATCCGTGGGGCGTACGCCCAGCACGGTGCCGGTGGTGACGACGTCCATGTAGAACGCCAGAGAGTGCGGGGTCAACCTGCTGATCCTTGTGTGGTGTGCGTCCGACGGGACTCGGGCTGGTTCACCGGGCAACGTTCCGGCTTGCTCATGATCCGCCATGACGCGCCATCGCCGCCCTGGGCTCGTCGTCGGCGCAACCACCACATGGGCGCGGAGGGTGCTCACCCTTCTGCTCCGCTGAGGTGGCCGTATCGAAGGCCGGGTGTTCGGCTGACCAGAGTCCGCATCGGATCGGCACCCATTGGGAGGCAATCAATGTTCAGACAAATCGTGCGCGCGACCACGGCCGCGGCCCTGGCGGCGACCGCGGTGCTCTTCCTGTCGAACGTGGCAACGGCTCAGGCCCGCACCGCGGAAGCCGGGCAGTACGCACAGTTCGCCGCTCCCGCCCCCGAGGACGAGGACGGCCTGGACTTCGGTGGAATTCTGGAGGGGATCATCGGCGGCATCGGGGACATCGGCGGCTGAGATGTCGATGTTGTCCGTCCGGGCCGTGCACCGAAGCCCGTGCGGAGAGTCTCCTTCAAGAAGCCGCGGGCCCCACGGGTCCGTGGCTTCCTTGTCACCTGCCCGGCGCACCACGGGGTGTCACACCACCGGGTGTGCGGACGCCGGAGCCTGACTCCGCCGTCCGCCGTCCGCTGTCCGCCCTCCACCGTCCGCCGTCCCGCCCGGCTTGGTTGGCCGCACCGGACCGTTGCCGCCTGGGACCGGTCGCGTCACCGGGGGGTCAGTACACAGAACTCCTGGCCGTCGGGATCGGCCATCACCACCCGCCCGACGTCACCCCGGCCGGTGTCGACCCGAGTCGCCCCGAGGGAGACGAGACGGTCGATCTCCGCCCGCAGATCACCGTGGACGGGCGGAGCGAGGTCGAAACGCAGCCGGTTCCTCCCGGTCCTCGACATCAGTGGCGGGCCACCCCACGTGATCTTGGGGCCGCCGTGCGGGGAGCGGATCGCGGTCTCCTGGTCCTGGTCCCAGACCAGGGGCCAGCCCAGGGCTCGGCTCCAGAAGTATCCGACGTCCTGCGAACCGTCGCACGCGAGCGCTCCGACGAAGCCGCAGTCGGCGAGGAAGTTGTTGCCCGGCTCGATGACGCAGAACTCGTTGCCCTCAGGGTCGGCGAGCACCACGTGCCCCTCCTCCGGGCGTTGGCCGATGTCGATGTGCCGGGCGCCGAGTCCGAGCGCCCTCGCCACCACCTGCTGCTGGTCGTCGAGGGATGTGCTCGTCAGATCGAAGTGCATCTGGTTCTGGCCTGTCTTCTGCTCCTGGGATGGAAGGAATCGGATCCGGAACCCCGTGTCGTCGCTCGGCAGGAGAGCGATGCCGTCGTCGGGATCGTCGGCCGTCTCCCAGCCCAGGACGCCGGCCCAGAAGCGCGCGAGACGGAGCGGGTCGTGCGCGTCGAAGCAAAGCGCGTGGAGGAGGGAGGTCATTTTTCGGCGTGTCCGATCTGCTGACTCGCTGCCCCAGGGGCGGGTCACGCAGAGCAGTCCACCAGCGAGAGGTTGCATCAGGGTCGGGCTGAAGCCTGCCCGGGCGGGCTCCACCCGGTCAACTCAATTACGACCGCGCTCAACCACTGACGTCACGACAACCTGACGTCACGACAGCCCACTGCCGTCACGACAACCCTGCTCAGTTACAGGCTCGTGAGGAGGTCGTGGAGCGGGGCCGGTGTCTGTTCCGGGGCGAGGGCGTCGACGAGGAGGCGGCCGTAGCGGATCTTGCGGCCCTTCTTCGTACCGAAGAAGCGGCGCAACTGCTGCTGCCGGGGCCGGTCGTGTTGTGCCGGCTGGCACAGGAACGTCTGCCAGGCACGGAAGTCGCCCTCGGCGCGGACGATCTCCTCGACCCTTGCCGTGCCCAGCGCGCGGATGAGTTCGTCCTCCAGGTCCGCCACGCATACGAAGAATCCCCCGAGCGGCACCCGAGCCCGCTTCAAACCGCGGTCGTAAAAGCGCTGTTCGCCCTCGTCGCACAGTCCCGCCAGGCGCAGGCCGAGGCCGGGCGGCCCGAGGAGCCCGGCGTAGCGGCCGATGCTCATCGCCCCACCCATTGACACGACACACACCCCTTCGGCGGCCAGGTCCCGGCTACCCCGTGCGGCCAGCGCCTCCACGGCGGCGAGGTCGCTCGGCCCTTCCAGCAACACCGCGGTCCGTACCCCCAGTCGTACAGCCAGATCACGGGCCGCCCCGCCGGGCCCGCCGGCCGCCCAGCCACACACCTCGTCCCGGAACGCCCGCATGTCCGCCATGGAGCGAGTGTGCACCTCCACCGACGACACGGCACGGGATTATTCGAGGGCCACGACGGCCACGCACGAAATGACCGGCACCCTGCCACATGACCGGCGCCCTGCCACGGGCGACGGCGGCAACCACCGCTGTACGGCAGCGGGGTGTGGCAGCGCGTGTGGCGGAGGAGTGTGGCAGAGGTGTGCCGCGGGCGCGGAGTGCTTCGCGAGGGGCGTTGTCAGTGGTCGCCAGTAGGTTCAGTGGTGTCCCGCCGGTGTGGCGCGGAATCCCCTTTTGCTGCATAGGAGATGTGCGTTGTCTGACTGGGAGAGGTCGAGTACGGCACGGGTGACAGCACCCGCACGGCCGCGCAAGCTCGCCAAGGTCCCGTTCGTCGAGTTGGCCGACGGGCGCCTTCAAGGAGTGGTGTCCAGCGGCTCGGACATCGAGCGCGTCTACGTCTCGTCGGTCGCGGCCGGCACCTACGCCTTCGCTTGCAGCACCAATAACAACCGGCCCTGCGGCGGTGCGCGCGGTTCGTTCTGCAACCACATCCGCGCCCTGATCAACGAGGCGGTTTTGCAGTACGGCGCCGTTCGTGTCGCCCGTTACCTGAGGATCGAGACCCCGGACGGAGAGCCCACCGCGCAGACCCTCGCCGCCGGCATGAGCGAGACACGTCCGCCGCAGGGGGACGCCAAGGCCGCCGCGCCGGTCTTCAGCAGGTTCCTGCGTCACCTCGCGTACCTCGAACTCGCCCCGAACACCGCACCGTTGCCGGAGATGCAGTGGTTCCCGCCGACACGGGCGGTGGCGTGATGCGCACCGACCTGCTCACCGACCCCGTCGAAGGACTCGACGAAGCCCTGACGGCCGTCGACGCCTTCGACGGGGCCCTTGTCACCGGTCTGCTGCGCCCCCACCCCGCCCAGGCCGCCGGCCTGACAGAGCTCACCCACGCCGTCGCGGGGACGCCACTGGCCGCGAGGGTCGCCGAGGCGGCCGAGAAAGCGTCGGGCGGGGCCGCGAGCGAAGACGACTTCGTCGCCCTCGCCGCAGCCCGCATCGCACTGCTCGGTTCCGTACACGACGCACTGATGGTCCGCGTCGACGAGGCGACCGGTCGGCCCCGAAGCGACGAGACGGCGCCCGTGTCCCGGGGCCTGCAGTCGGTCAACCTGTGTGCTGCCGCCCGCTCATGGCTGTCCGACCTGGCGCGCTGCGGGTGGCAGGGCATCGACCACGACGTGGTGGGCGGGTCGGCGGGCATCGTCTCCGCGATGCTTCCGGACCCGGCCCTGCGCCGCCTGGCGACGCTCCTCGACGGCTTCGCAGCCGAACTCGCCGCATCATGCCCGGGCGCCACTCTGGCCCGCGTCCCGGTCCGCCGCTGGGCCGATGTGTGGTCGCGCGCGATGCTGCTGACGCTTCCCGGCGCCGCCCAAGTGCCTCCGACCAGTACGGCCACCGGCCGCCTTCTGCCCCTCGGCGTCGACGTGCAGGAGCACGCCACCGCCGTACAGGCACAGGTGCACGCGGTGTTCGAGCCCGCTTACGGCACCGCGCCCCGCCTGGTGCGCGCCGGGGTCTCGGTGCCGAAGCCCGACACGGTCGTCGGCGCCGGTCTCTGGCAACTGCTCCGCCCGCACATGTCGCTCCTGGCCGCCGTCGGCGAAGGCCGCTCGATGGAACTCACAGACATGCCCGTCACCGCCGAGGGCGACCTCGTCTGGAGCGACGAGCACGCGCGCCCGGGGGGGCCGGCGGACGCCTTCGCCACGGCTCGCGTCGCCCTTCCCACGGCTACCGACGCGGCAGTCGCCCCCTTGGACCGGCACCCGGTGCGCATCGCCGTACCCGTGTTCCTGGAGGGCTACGCCGCCCGGACGGAGGAAAGCGGGCTGACGTTCACGTTCACCGCTGCCACCGAACCCCTCGCGGTCGACACCGACCGCGTTCCGGCCGCCGGACCGCTCACCCCCCAGGCCGTCGCGGCGTCCGGCGCGTGCATCGGTCTGCTCCGCTGGGACGCGGGCACGTTCAGCGTCCAGCCGCTGGCCGTCGAGACGACCGTACGGAAGAAGGCTGTCGCGATCCACGCCGGGGGATGGGCCGGGGGCACGACCGACAAGGCCGGGGTCAAGGCCGAGAAGGCCGCCACCGACGCCGTGGCCGTGCTGCGCGAGCGTGCCGGGAAGCTGCTGCGGAAATGACAGAGCACGCGACAGAAGAGTCGCCCCCGTACGCGTCCTCGCAAAATCCCGGAGCGGACGCCGACGACAACCGCCGGCAGGTCCTGTACTGGAGGCTCCTCGCCCGTCTCTTCGACAACGAGGAGCAGGCCACGCTGGAGTCGGCGAGCCTCGCTGTCGTCGAGGACATCGGACTGCCCTCCGCGCTGCTGGACCCGCAGGCATCCGTCGACTCGATCGTGCAACGCCATCCGGAACTGGCCACCGAGTTCGACGGCCTGATGACGCCTGACGTGGACCGCGCATCCGGCCCCGCCCCGGGCCGCACTGACGCCCACCCCGACGCCCACCGCGACGCCGACGCCGATCCCGACTCCGACGCTGCCCCCGACGCCGTCCCCGACCCCGCCGATGCCGGTGCCGGTGCGGACGACCGGGCCGCCGAAGTGCGGCGCGCGGCCCTGGTGTCGAAGGTGCTGCTCAACGTCTTCGCCCCCGCATCCGGCACGGTCACCGCCGCGCAGCTGGCGCGCTGGCAGTCCGACGCAGGCTGGCTGGAGCGCGCGCTCGGCTGCAAGCCCGGCGCCCTGCGCGGCGGACGTGCCGGCGGGGGAAGCGCCGCGGGACCTGGCGTAAGCCCGGCCGGCAGCGGCGGCCGGGGCACGACGCCCGATCTCAGCCGGCTGATCCCGGCGATCGGCCCGGAACTCGGCGCCATCGAGGCCGGCCTCGTCGAGCGGATGCGCCTGCGTGAGGTGCTGGCCGACCCCGCGCTCGCCGCACAGCTCACCCCGAGCATGTCGCTCATCGAACAGCTGCTGCGGGACAAGAACAACCTCTCGGGTGTAGCCCTGGCCAACGCCAAGGCCCTGATCCGCCGATTCGTCGACGAGGTCGCCGAAGTGCTGCGTACCCAGGTGGAGAAGGCCACCGTGGGCGCCCTGGACCGTTCCGTGCCGCCCAAGCGGGTGTTCCGCAACCTCGACCTCGACCGCACGATCTGGAAGAACCTCACCAACTGGAGCCCGGACGAGGAGCGGCTGTACGTCGACCGCCTCTACTACCGGCACACCGCCCGCAAGACGACACCCCAGCGGCTCATCGTCGTCGTGGACCAGTCGGGCTCGATGGTCGACTCGATGGTGAACTGCACCATCCTGGCGTCGATCTTCGCCGGGCTGCCGAAGGTGGACGTCCACCTGATCGCGTACGACACGCAGGCACTCGACCTCACACCCTGGGTGCACGACCCCTTCGAGACCCTGCTGCGTACCAAGCTCGGCGGCGGGACCGACGGCACGGTCGCCATGGCTCTGGCGCAGCCGAAGATCGCCGAGCCCAGCAACACCGTCGTGGTGTGGATCTCGGACTTCTACGAATGGTGGACCGAGCCGCTGTTCGAGAGCATGGCCGCCATTCACCGCTCGGGCGCCAAGTTCATTCCGGTCGGCTCCGTTACGAGCTCCGGGCGCGGCAGCGTCAACCCGTGGTTCCGGGAGCGCTTCAAGGACCTCGGCACACCGGTGCTCTCCGGCCACATCCGCAAGCTCGTCCACGAACTCAAGACGTTCCTCGCTTAGAAAGGCACCCTGTTATGTCCGACATGCTGCGCGCCCCCGCCGAGATCAAGTACGCCGAGGAGCTGGACTGGCTGGAGTCCGTCGACGACAGCCCCAAGCCCTTCTCCTGGCGCCTGTCCCCGAAAATGGTCCGTCTGTTCATCCTGGGCTCCGAGCGCTCCGACGGCCTGGACCGGGAGATCTCGCAGAAGTGGTACGGGGACCCCAGCTTCGTCGAGCGCTCCGTCGTGACGCTGGCCTCCGACCGCGGCCTGCTGCTCATCGGCGACCCGGGCACCGGCAAGAGCTGGCTGGCCGAGCTGCTGTCCGCGGCGATCTGCCGCAACTCCACGCTGGTCGTGCAGGGCACGGCGGGCACCACCGAGGACCACATCAAGTACTCCTGGAACGTGTCCATGGTGATCGCCAAGGGCCAGTCGCGGGAGTCGATGATCCCCTCGCCGATCATGACGGCGATGGAGAGCGGTGGAATCGGCCGTATTGAGGAACTCACCCGCTCCACCAGCGACGTTCAGGACGCGCTGATCTCCATCCTGTCCGAGAAGTACATCTCGGTTCCGGAACTGGACAGCGACAACATCGTTTTCGCCAAGCCCGGCTTCTCGGTCATCGCCACGGCCAACAGCCGCG
The DNA here is from genome assembly GCF_001746415.1 of Streptomyces agglomeratus. Taxonomy (NCBI): domain Bacteria; kingdom Bacillati; phylum Actinomycetota; class Actinomycetes; order Kitasatosporales; family Streptomycetaceae; genus Streptomyces; species Streptomyces agglomeratus. Next base: position 851,750 of record NZ_MEHJ01000001.1, on the reverse strand, counting down.
ACCGGGGCGTCAACGACCTGTCCTCGGCGCTCAAGCGCCGCTTCAACTTCGTCCGCATCCCGGTGGTCACGAACAAGAAGAGCGAGGTGGAGATCGTCCGCTTCCGCACCGAGGAACTGCTCCGCCGCCACCAGCTCGAACTGGACGTGCCGCCCACACTGCTCGACGTGCTGCTCCAGAGCTTCGCCGACCTGCGGGCCTCGGCGGCCGCGGCCGGCAGCGACGACGAGAAGTTGGAGTCCGCGCTGTCCACCGCCGAACAGATCGGCGTACTCGAGGACGCGATCCTGCACAGCAACTTCTTCGGCGAGCGCGCCCTGACCGCCCGTACGCTGGCATCCTCGCTCGTCGGGTCACTGGCCCGGCGCGAGCCCGAAGACCTCGCCATCCTCAACAAGTACCTGCACGGTGTCGTCGAGCCGCGCAGCAAGGAAGAGGGCGGGTCCTGGCCGGAGTTCCTCGAGGGCGGCCGCGACGCGATCGCCACCCTGTCATGAGCGGCACCCTCGCGAGCACCCCCGAGAGCACCTTCGGGGAACTGCGTGCGCAGTTGCAGGAGGCCGCCGCGACCTTCGCCGACGGGCCCGACGCCTTGGAGGGCATCCTCCTCGGCATGGTCGACGACGTCGACCGCGCGGTGCGCGAGCCACTGGAGATCTTCCCCGTCTGCCACCACTCGCCCGCCTCGGCGCTCGCCGTGGCACGCCGTCTGCGGGAGAAGCAGCCCAAGGTCGTGTACCTGGAGCTGTGCGAGGACATGGCGCCGCTGCTGAGCGAACTGCGCAACTGCAAGCTCCCCGTGGCGGTTCAGGCGTTCGCGACCGACGTCGACGGCTTCCCGGCCGAGTGGTCCCCGCTGTCGGTGGTCGCTCCGATCACCGAGGCGTCGGCCGAGTACCAGGCCATTGCGTACGCACTCGACACACCGGGCGTCGAACTGGTCCTCGTCGACCGCTCCTCGGACCACGTGTTCCAGTGGGACGCGCGCGGAACGCACGGTGCCGGGTCAGGTGCGGAGCAAGGCACGCCGGACGCACCTCCCCCCGAGGAAGAGGCCACGCTGCACGGCGACGCCGTCGGCGTGGAGATCGGTGACCTGCGGCCGCGCTTCGCCGAACTGGAGGAGCACCTGCTGCGCCACGGCAGGGTGCGGCACTGGTCGGAGTGGTGGCACCAGTACGTCGAACTGCCACTCGGCGACAGCGACCACGACACCTACCGTCAGGTCATGCTGCTGATAGGCAGCCTCTTCCGGCGCCTCGCACCCGGCGACACCCATCGGGTCCGGGTGGACGAGGACCGCGAGCGCTACATGTGGACCAGGATGCGTGAGCACCTGGCCGCGTCCGGCACGGACCCAGCGGACTGCCTCTACGTCTGCGGCGCCTTCCACGCGGCCAGCCGTGTGGCGGAGTTCGGCGTACACGGCACGGACACCTTCGACATCGGTCCGCGCAGTGCCACCAAGTGGCTGCACGGCCTGATTCCGTCCAGTCATGCGGCGATCGAGGCCCAGTTCGGCCTCGCCGCCGGCTCGGTGTCGATCGCCGCGACCGTCTGGGCGAAGAACGTCAGGCGCACCCGCGTGGAGCCGTACCGGCTGGCGGGACAGGCGGGCGCGAAGAGATCGAGGGCCCGGAAGACCCCGGCCCCGGCGGTCGCGGCGGCCGCGGTGCCACCCTCGGACAAGCTGACTGGCTTCCTGCGACAGCCACCGGCCCTGGACCGGCTGGACGAGGCCGAGTTGCTCGGCTGGTCGGTGGAGATCGTGCGCGCCGCGCGCCGCAACGGTTACCTCGCCTCCACCGCCGACGCCATCGCGGTGTTCGAGACGTCGATCCTGCTGGCCGGGATGCGCGACCGGGCCAAGCCCACGCCGTACGACTTCCAGGACGCGGCCGTCACCTGCATCGAGAAGGACACGGTGCCGGGCCGGCGCGATGTGCGCCGCCTCGTCGAGATCATGATGGGCAGCGACCGGGTCGGCCAGGTCGGCTACGAGGCCCTGCCGCCCCTGGCCCGCGACGTCCACGACCGGCTCGCGCCCCTGAATCTGAAGCTCCAGCAGCGCGGCGTGCAGAGGGCCCGGCTCGACATCGCCTCCCAGCCGGAACTGGAACGCTGCTCCGACGTGCTGTGGATGCTGCGCTACCTGATGCCGCACGGCAGCGCGCGGCCGATCATGGGCGAGCGGAAGCTGGGGGAGCGGCCGATCCAGGAATCCTGGGACCTGGCACTGGGCACCCACCAGCGTGCGCTCATCGAGCTCGGCTATGAGGGTGTCAGCATCGAGCAGGTACTGGAACAGCGCCTGCGCCGCACCGCGTACGCGCCGCACGCCACGGCCGCGACCGTCCTGGCAGCGGTCGAGGACGCGACGCTGTACCTGCGCAGCGCCCGGCTCGCAGACGAACTGGGCGTACGCGCCCTGGAGGTACTGTCGGCCGAGCGCAGTGTCGACGGCGCACCGGAGGTGCTGCGCCGGGTGCGGCGGCTGCTGGCCTACTACCGCACCAGCGAGCCGGTGCTGCCGCAGTGGATCGAGTCCTTCGTCAAGACCGGGTACGCGCACTACTGCACCCTCCTGCCGACCGCGTTCACCGACGAAGACGCCACTGCCCGCCAGGTGGCGGCGATGCTGGGCTTCCTGTTCAGCATGGAGAATCTGGCGCTGTCGCTGGGGTGCGACCGGACCCAACTGGAGCTGGCGGTCGCCCAGTCGCACCCGGACGACCCGTCGCGGACGGCGCTGCTGTGGGCGGCTCAGGTGCAGCTCGGGCGCCTCTCGCGGGCGGACCTCCGGGCAAAGTGCGACGAACTGCTGGCCAACCCCTTGGTGGTGCCCGCCTACCCGCGCTACCTCAGCGGCTTCGTACAGGCCCTGGAGCCGGTCCCCGGCCTCACCGACTTCGTCGTGGAGGCCGTGTCGAACGCGTTCGGCCGGCTGCCGGACCCCGTGCTGCTGCCCTGGCTGCCGACCCTGATCACGACCTTGCGATCGGGTGGCGGCGAGCTGGCTCCGCTGCTGATCCGTGAGGCCGGACGGATCTTCCCCGGCCGGCTGGCAGCGCTGGACGAGTGGGTGCCGCCGTGGCGGGCACAGCTGGAACCGGCAGCCGCGCACCCGGCGCGGCGCGCGGCCGGCGGCCACGACTGCACGTTGCTGGCCGCACACCCCGCGACGTGCGACGCGATGGCAAGCCTGCTGGGCTGCGACTCCACGTGGGAGACCGCGATTCCCGGCCCGCGCGGCGCGGCTCTGGCCGGGCGCCACCCGCAAACGGCTCTGGCGCTGGAGGCGCTGCTGGCCGGCGCGTGACAGACATCCGCAGGTCACCGGCGGTTACCACGGGAGGAAGGCGTGGACCGTCTTGCCGCCGGCGTCCGGGACGGTGATGGTCTGGTCCGCGAGTGCGTTGATGAGGTGCCAGCCCAGGCCGCCGCGACCGTTGAGGTTGGCGGGGCGTGGGCTGGGCACCGCGGGGCTGGTGTCGGCCACAGCGATGTGAAGCGTTCCCGTCGTCATGGCCCGCAGGCTGAGAGTGAAGGGACCGGGTGCGAAAGTGAACGCGTTCGAGGCCAACTCGGTGACTACCAGCAGTGCGTCGTCGTGTGCGTCCGGTGTACGGGGCGGATGCACACGAGCAAGTCGGTAGAGATAGGCACACACTTTGTCCCGGGCGTCGGACACGTCGCTCAGCGCCCCGTTGAACTTCCAGGTTTGTTCGACGCCAAAGGCGGTCGGCAAGCCAGTTTCTGGATCATGCCGGTCAGCAGTCACTTCTTGCTCCTTCGTTCCATCGAAAAGACTGGAGCCTTAGCGACTTCCCGGGCTTCTGCCCGCTATGCCTCATCTCGCACCGGCACGGTAGGCCTGACCCGATACGCCGTAAGTAATCGTGGTGACGCGTGACGGGTGCGAACCGAAACGGCGGAGGAGGCGTGCAGGCGGCCCTGACCGGCCGATTCGTACGGACAGCCGCACCGATCGGTAGGTGCGTGATCTGATCGGGGCATGATCACCGAGCACTGCGCGACGCGCAACCACATCGACCTGTGGAACAGACGGGTGCTGCCGGACGGCTCGGTGCCCTTGAGCTTCGGCACCGTGCTCCGGGGTTCTCTTCCGCCGATCGGGGTATGGCTGGGTGTTGCGGCCTTCCTCTGCTTCGCCCTCCACCCGCTGGCAGCCGTGCTCGAAGGAGGACTTTTCCTGGCCTTCCTTGTGCTGGGTTACGTACGCCGAAGGAGGTCCGAGCACTCCATGCGATGCAGCTGGTACGGCGCGGTGGGCGGGGTGCTGGACAAGTCGATGGCCGGGTTCTGAGCAGTGGCGTGACGGGCAGGCCGGGGAGGCGCCCGATGCCCGGATGCAAGCGGCGTACCGGCGGTCCTCAGGCGCGCCCCCAGGTCATTCCTGGCCCCCGCCCCCTCGGGAGGCGCGCCGCCCCCGCGTCACCGCGAGGACGCTTCCGGCGAGCGCGATCACCGCGATGGCCAGGGCGATGCTGACCCCGCCCTCGGTGTCCCAGTACACGTCTTCGAGGCTGATGAGCAGCGCCGCCTCGTCCAGTACGAGGGCCAGACCCACCCCGTAGGCGAGCCCCATCCAGGCGCGCGCCCGCGCCGAGCGTTCGACCAGCCCCGCCGCACCCACAGCCGCCAGCAGCAGGATTCCCCACACGTAGTGGTGGATGTGGACACCACCGGCCTGTATGTCGCCCACCCCCGCCACATCGATGTGGATGAGCCAGGTGAGCAGGCGCATCCCGCCGAAGGTGAGCGCGAACCCCCACCAGGCCAGCACGAACCCGCGCCGCTCCGAGGAGATGCCGGGCAGGAGCCGCAGCCTGGGCGACGGGCGGTCGGTGCGCGGACGGTCGGTACGCCCGGACTGCGAACGGTCGGACGTCTTCGACGGCTTCATACGCGCCTTCCTGCTGTGAATTCCCTGATCAGCGCGGCCACGGCGTCCGGCGCGCTGTAGTGGGCCGCGTGCGCGGCACCCCGGACCTCGGCCGCGCGTCCGTCACCGAGGACGCGCGCCACGCGCCTGGTCCAGGCGTCGGAGGCGATGGTGTCACCCGCCCCCCGCACGACGAGTGTGGGCGCGTGGACCTGTGCCAGGTGCCACTCGAATGCCTCGGCGGCGTCCCGCAGGGCGTGACGGAAGGACGCGGCGAAGCGGAAAGGGCCGGTCACCAGGTAATCGGCCGCGGCTACCGCGATGAGGGAGAGCGGCTCCCTGGGTGCGTCCGCCAGGAGCCGGCCGAACTGGCGCAAGCCGGACGCCCGTGGGTCGAGTGCCGGTCCGACCAGCACCATCCGGTGCACCAGGCGTGGATGGCGGGCGGCGAAGGCCGCGACAACCTGACAGCCGACGGAGTTGGCCACCAGCAAAGTCGGTGCCAGGGCGAGCCGCTGGTGCCAACGGGTCAGGGCACCGGCGAGTTCCCCGATGTCGGGTGTGCGGCGGACGGCGGCCCGCGACCGCGCGTTGCCCGGCAGGTCCGGTACGAGCACCGTTGCCCCGCTCACCGCCAGCCGACGTGCGAGCGGTACGAAATACCGCCCCGAGAGCCCCAGGCCGTGCACCAGCACCACGGTCGGGGCGCCTTCGCGCGGCGGAGGACCGAACCTGCGGGTGAAGAGCCCGGCGTGTGTTGTCTGTTCCATCCGTCAACCATCGCCCCTCAGGGGTACGGGATCGGGGAAGCGCCGTGCCGAAGAGGGGCGCGTGCCGGGGGCGTCGGAGGCATCGCGCTCGGCACCCACTTGTCGCTGCCCGTACGGCAGTGCGACGAGTCGCGGCCTCCTGCATGGTCCGAAGCCGGTCCGGCGATGGGCGGGGAACGCCCTGGGGTACGGCCGGGCCGACGAGAAGACGTCCCGTCGGGAGACTCGCCGAACGGCCCGGCGCTGCCGTCACGAGCGGGCGGCGTCAGTCGTACGTCAGCGGGACGTCAGCGGAACGGCAGGGCGTGCACCGAAGCTGTGAGCAGACCAGATGCCGGTACATGGCATCGACCGCATCGACCGCATCACACGGGGAGCCCCACATGCGTACTTTCATCAGCCGCCCTGCCGTACTCGCCACGACCGCCGTAGCCGCGCTCAGCCTGACGCTCACCGCCTGCGGTGACGACGGGGCCAAGGACAAGGCGGCCACCGGGTCGGCCTCGGTCTCGAAGTCCCTCGGCGAGGGTGCCGGGAAGAAGGACACGGCCGCCGGCGGCGAGTCGGGCGCAGGCACCTCCGGTTCGGGCACCTCCGGTTCGGGTACGTCCGGTTCGGGTACGTCGGGCTCCGTCACCTCTGGCACGGGTACCACGGGCACGGGCACCTCCGGCTCCACGGGTTCCGCCACGCAGGCCGGAGCCAACAAGAAGCCCGCGGCCAACGCGCCGGCCTGCGGTGTCAACGACGTCAGGATCTCGGCGGCCAAGCAGGGCGGCGTGCCCACCACGCACATCACGCTGACCGCGACCAACGTCTCGGGCCACGCCTGCACGCTGCTCCAGTACCCGCTGATCGCGTTCGGCGACGTACCGCAGACGGCGAAGGACGTCCCGGCCGTTGCCAAGAGCAAGCCCGGCGCCCCCATCGTGCTGAACGCAGGCGCCCCCGCCTACGCGGCCGTACGCATCAACCAGGGCGGCGTCGACGAGACGAACCACGCGGTGACCTCCTTCTACGTGAACCTCTTCGCCGCCGACGGCCCCGCCGAGGGCAGCAAGAACGTCACCGCGCCCAACGGCGGCATCGCGGTCAACGACGCGGTTGCGAAGACCGGTTACTGGACGTACGAGCTGCGCAACGGTGCCGACGACTTCTGAGCCGGCCTGGCACCGACCCGTACGTGGCTCCGCTGCGGTGCGCCCAGCCCCGGGCCGCACCGTTCACCCCCGGCGGGCCCACGACACGGGAAAGCCAACCGCACGCAAATCCGGTCCTGAGGGCCCGGACCCCACAGGGTCCGGGCCCTCCGGGCGTCCGCCGCCGCGTCGTTGCACCGGGACGGGGTGTCGCTCACACCGATGTGACCCGATCACGTGCCCTGCGGGGCATGACTTGCGGGGAGGGGCTCGGCTGAATCCCCCGGTATGTGCGTTGTAATGAACTCGTAATGCCCACACGGGTCTTTGGCATGCTCAGTACCCGTACGCTTCGTAAGCCCTCGCCCCAACAGCAACAACGCGAGGCGACACACTCATCACTTACCTGTCCCCGTGGGGTGGCTCAGCCAGAACGGGCGGCAGGAAGCACAGCAAGCAAGTGGGGAATTTGATGTCCACCGACGTCCGCACGTCCGCGCCCGCCGGCGCTCCTTCCAGCCCGGTCGGCACCTGGCTGCTCACCCTGGTGACCCTCGGTATCTACTGGCTGGTCTGGTACTACAAGGTCAACAAGCAGGTCAAGGCGATCGACCCGACCATTGAGGTCAAGCCCGGCATGGCGGTTGTCGCCGTCACCTTCGGCTCGCTGCTGATCGTCCCGCCCTTCGTCTCCATCGTGAAGACGGGCTCCCGCATCGCCCAGGCCCAGCGCGCCGCCGGTGTCACCTCCGACTGCTCCGGCGGTGTCGGCCTGCTGCTCGCCTTCGTACTCGGCCTGACCCCGCTCTACTACCAGAGCAAGCTCAACACGGTCTGGGCCGACCGCGCCTGATCCACCGCCGCACACGCGGCATCGGCACACCGGAGGGGGCCGGGAGAGCGAAGCGCTCTCCCGGCCCCCTCCGGCTTCGGACGATGATGCGTCCAGGCGTACCAAGTACTCTTGCGGCGTACCCTTGCGGGGTGACGATGCACAAGACACTCGGTATGAATGTCGAAGCGATGATCGAAGACCTCCGGACGCTCGTCGAAATCGAGTCTCCGTCGCGCGATGTCAACGCCTTGACGGCATCCGCCAAAGCCGTCGCCGCTGTCATCGAGGGCCGCCTCGGCGGACAGGCCCTCATCGTCGAGAGCGAAGCCGGGCCGCACGTCCACTGGTCGGCCGGTGGCGAGCCCAAAGTGCTGATCCTCGGTCACCACGACACGGTGTTTCCGCTCGGCACCCTCGCACGCCGCCCGTTCAAGGTCGAAGACGGGCGCGCGACCGGCCCCGGAGTGTTCGACATGCTGGGCGGTTTGGTGCAGGCCGTTCACGGCGTGGCGGCGCTCGACGACCGGTCGGGCGTCGAAATCCTGGTCACCGCCGACGAAGAGGTCGGCTCCCGCTCCTCCCGGGCCCTCCTCGAAGAACGAGCCATTGCCTGCGGCGCTGTACTCGTGCTCGAGGGCGCCGCTGAGGGCGGAGCCCTGAAGACCGGCCGTAAAGGATGCGGTACGTTCCGCGTCACCATCACCGGCCGGGCGTCACACGCAGGTCTTGAACCCGCGGCCGGGGTCAACGCCCTGGTCGAAGCGTCATACCAAGTACTGGACATCGCGGCGCTTGGCCGGCCCGACGTCGGCACGACGGTTACCCCGACCGTCGCGTCCGCGGGAACACTGGACAACGTCGTTCCCGCGGAGGCATCCGTAAGCGTCGACGTCCGGGTCGAGTCGGCGGACGAGAAGGAACGCATCGAAACAGCGTTCGCTGCCCTGACTCCGCATCTCGACGAGGCGAGGATCGCGGTGCGGGGAGCCATCCGGCGCCCCCCGATGCCCGAGTCGGCCTCGGCCGAGCTCTTCGCGGTGGCCGAGCGGCTGCTTCCCGGTATCGAAGGCAAGGCTGTCGGCGGTGGAAGCGACGGCAACTTCACGGCCGCACTAGGGGTGCCGACACTCGACGGCCTCGGCGCAGTCGGCGGCGGTGCCCACGCCGACCACGAGTACCTGCTGGTCGACGCCATGGCCGAGCGGGCGAACCTTGTCGCTGGACTGGTGCGCACGATCCAGAACGCGTAGGGGGCTCCGGCCCTTTCATGGGCAGGGGCGGAAGTGAACCGACTCACCGACTCAGACTCACCGACTCACTGACGCCCCCGGCCGGTCGGTGGTCTGCCGGGCCGCCCCGTAGCGTGCCAGGTAGTGCCACACCTTCTTGACTGCCTGGGGGTCATGACGGCCGGCACGTGCGGCATCTCCGACGATGCGAGGGTCGAGTACGCCGTCGACGGCGATCTCCGCGCCCAGTTCGACGTACTCCTCACCCCGGTAACCCGGATGCATGCGCAGTTCCTCGACTGCGAGTCGCAGGCCGGGGTGCCACTCCACAGGGCAGCCAAGACGCAGGGCCGCGGCCTCGACAGCCGTGCCTCGGTAACAGGGGTCCAGAACCAGTGCCTCCGCGTGGCGGTTCAGCCGGACCGGGCCGTGCACTTGGGCCTCTATGTAGTCGTCGAGGTCGTCCTGCCGATCCGCGCGAGCGAGCTCGATGAGCCGCATGCTGTCCGCGACACCGAAGTCCGAGGGTTCGAAAAAACTGTCCGGATAGCAGAACGTGGCCCGCGTCAGCGTCTCGCCGGTCAGCCGGAAGTGTGCGGAGCCGAACCGCGGCGCCCCGCCCAGCGGCTTGCGGCGGAAGTTCAACGCGCCGTATACGGGACGCTCATGAACAGACGCTTCGTCGTAGATCCCCTTGAAGATCCGGCTCTCCCAGCGCCAACGGTCACCGCCCGGATATGCGGTCAGTCCACCGTTGCTGGTGCCCGTGACGAACTGCGAGCAATAGACACCGTCCTCGGCCAGGGCATCCAGGATCGGCTTGCCGCGAAGCAAACGGTCCGGGTGGAAGTTGAGTGTCACCCGCAGGGCCCGGTCCATGGGAGGGCCCGACGCCAGTGTCGCGACATGGCGAAGGGCTCGTTCCTGCGGTGTCCGGGAGGCTGCGGCGCTCATCCGTACAGTGTCGCCCGTGCGGGCGAATCCACTGCGTGGACCCGCAGACCGCGCTGTGCGACGGCGGCGCTCAGAGGTGCACGGGGCACGGTAGTTCGCGCGGTGACCGCAGGAGGTCCGGATCGCCGCTCCACGCGCCGGGCTGCCACTGTCCCGGACGTTTCCGGTGTCCGCTTGAATGGCCGTATGACTGTCCATGACGTTGCCCGAGCTCTTCCCGGTATCCCGGCTGTCCGGGACCTCTGCCGGTCGATGGCCATGCTGGAGGCAGTACTGAACCCGGACGGTGCGCGGTACCACTCGTTCAGCGCGACGTGGTCCGAGACAGAAGAGATCGCCTCCATGCGCAACGGCTCCGGGGACGAGTTCGACATCGTCTTCTCCCCGGCCGGGGCGTATGTCCGCGGCTTCGACCACGAGTCACCGATGAGTCCCTACGACAACGAAGAGCCGTGGCCGGGTGTGGTCGACTCCGTACCGGAGGTGTTCCGCGCGTACGTGCTCGAACCGGCCTTCGCGGACGGGGACATGCCCAGAGTGACCGCCTGCATGTGGCGCGAAGCGGGCGGAGACCAGTGGCAGGCAGGAGAGATCGACTTCCCGGTGGGCTCCGCGGATCCGGACGGTGCCGACTGGCTCTTCCAGTTGCTGACCGAGCCGGCGCCTGAGGCATTCCAGAGTTTCGCCGACGCGTACTACGGGACCGCGGTCGACCTCGAAGCGGTGCGCCATGTCTATGCTTTCCGCCCACTGGACCGACGTACCGTCCGCGCACTGAACGCCACGGTGCCTCTGGCCACGGTCGCGGCAACAGCAGCCGCCATCGGCTATCCGGTCGTCTCCGAAGGAGAAGCGAAGCTGCCGGCGCCGACAGCACCCTCGGTCGGGCCGTCGTCGACCCCGTCGTGAGCCACACCGGGCCCGCCGGCCTGCCGGTGCCTCTCTGCCGGCGCGCGCCCGCCGACCTCGAGAGAGCACTCGCCTGGTAAGCCCGCGGAACGCCGACGGTGGCTCGTTCTTCTCGACGCGTACGTGCGCGTACGGCTCGTCGGGTCCCTGCGCCGGGCGTGTCGTCACTGTCTGCCTCGTCGGCTGCCCCCACATCTTGCCGCATCTATCGAAAAACGATAGATTTCTATCGCTGGTCGATCTAGGGAGAGATGATGGGAAAGCTGACAGTGCTTGCGCTGCGCGCCGTGCTCGTGGTGCTGCTCGCCGGCTCGGTGTTCGTGCAGGCGGTGATGGTGCCGCTGCTGGCCGTCGACTTGAACGGGCTCGACCCGGACTTCGCGTACCTGCGCACGCCGCTTCTTGTGATCATCGTCCTGGGTATCGTGACGGTGCAGGTCGTTCTCGTCTGCGTGTGGCGGCTGGTGACGATGGTGCGACGCGGAACCGTGTTCTCCCCCGCGGCCTTCCGGTACGTGCACGTCGTGATCGGCGCGATGGTGGCGGCAGCGCTCGTGGTGTTCGCCCTCGCGGTCGTCCTGGCGCCGGGCGAAGCGGTCGCCCCGGGCATTGTCCTCCTGATCTGCGGGGTCGTTGTGGCCATCCTGGGCGTCGCGCTCATCGTGCTCGTACTGCGCATGCTGCTCGCACAAGCGGTCGCGCGGGACGTCGAAGCGGCGCAGATGCAGGCCGAGCTGGACGAGGTGATCTGATGCCGATCTGCGTCGACATCGACGTGATGCTGGCCAGGCGGAAGATGTCCGTGGGCGAGCTCGCGGACCGCGTCGGGATCACCCCCGCCAACCTGGCGGTGCTCAAGAACGGCCGCGCCAAGGCGGTGCGCTTCGCGACGCTCGCCGCACTCTGCGAGGCACTCGAGTGCCAGCCGGGAGACCTGCTGCGCTGGGAAGCCGGGGACCCCGCGGAGGGGTGATTCCGGCGGAGGGAATGTGGTGGCCGGTGGTCCTGTCAGCGCCCCACCTTGCCGAGCGGCCGGCCGTACGTACCGACATCGAGCGCCTGCGTGAGCCGGGCTGTCCGGCGGATGCCACCCGCGGTTCGGCCGGCGGCTACCGGCCGGCAGGCCGCTCTCCTGACCCACGATGCGGACGACCGCCGAGCGTTGCCCGCCGCCGCATCGGACGCACAGCGGGCGTTGTCAGTGGCGTGGTGCAGCATGGGGGAGTCAGAGCTTCTCAGGTAGGCGCAAGTGGGCGGGGATCATCATGTCGGTCAGCAACGAACAGGTCGCAACGCACAAGTTTCTGCGCGTGCTTTACGCGGACGCCTCTTTTCCGGATCACCTCCTGGACAAGGGCAAGGAGATCCTGCTGAGGCTGAGCGAGCGCATCGAGGCCGAGCGGCCGGCGGATTTGGCTGCCCTCTACGTGCTCACGCACAGGGCGACGGTGGAATTCAACGCTCTGGAGGCGGAGTTCGAGGCGGCGGGGAGCGGGTTCGAGACCGTGGCACGGGAGGAGATAGCCGAGGGCTTCTGGTTCGTGGCATCGGCGTACGGGTTCGCGGAGGCAGACGTGGAGAAGCTGATCGCCCCTCGCGACTGGTGACCGACGCCGCGAAGAGCGTACGGTCCTGACTGCCGGGCCTCTGCTGTGGTCAATGACAGGTCCGGCCGCCGCCCTGTGGCGGCTGCCGGGGCTGCCCGCCGATGTACGCGCGCCGCGCTCACTGGTTCCCGCGCCCGGCCGTCGCAGGCCGTCGCATGTTCTCGCACCGACTCCGACTCCTGTGCCGGGCACCGCACTTCCTCCGGGGCTCCAGGCGTCAGCCGGGGGCACTGCGGGAGGTGTTCACGTCGCGTTAGCGGGACGGAGGGATGCCGTAGTGGCCGGTGAACGCCTGGCGGAGGGATTCGGCGGAGCCGAAGCCGCATCGGGCGCCGATGCCCGCCATGGGCAACCGGGTCGAGACCAGGAGGTGGGCGGCTGCCTCGACACGAGCCCGGCGCACGTACTGGCCTGCCGTCAGGCCGAGGTGTTGCACGAAGAGCCGGGACAAGTGGCGCCGGGTCACGCCCGCGCGGGCCGCCAGGGCGCTCGTGCTGAGATCGCCGTCCGGATGGCCGGCGATGTGGTCGACGAGCTGCCGGACCAGGTCGTCGCGGGGTGGTGGGGCGGCGGTGAACAGACTCATCTGAGCCTGGTTGCCGGGGCGTTGGAGGTAGATGACCAGATCCCGGGCGACCTGCCGGGCGAGTTCGGCGCCGTGGTCCTCCTCGATGAAGGCGAGGGTGAGGTCGAGGGCGCTCGTGATGCCCGCCGCCGTGGAGACGTTGCCGTCGCGGATGTAGATGGGGCGGGAGTCCACGGTGACGGCCGGGTGGCGGGCGGCGAGCCGGGACGCGAACCGCCAGTGCGTCGTGGCCCGGCGGCTGTCGAGCAGGCCGGCGGCGGCGAGGACGGCGGCTCCGGTGCAGACGGAGGCCACCCGGCGGCTTTCGCCGGCCAGCCTGCGTACGTGCGCGACCATTCGGGGATCGTCGGCGGCCTGCTCGAAGCTCACGCCGCCCGACACGATGAGCGTGTCCAGCGGGCCGACGAGGCGTTCGAGGGTCTGCTGGCTGTGCAGCGTGAGGCCGGAGCCGCACACGATCGGCCCGCCGCCCGGAGCGGCCAGCAGCACCCGGTAGGGGCGGGTGGGGTTGCCGAGACGGTTCGCCATGGCCAGGGTGGTCGTTACGCAGGCGATGTCCAGTAACTCTGCGCTGTCGTAGCCGACAACTGCCATCAGCCGATCCCTCATGCGGGCACCCTATGCCGGAGAGACCAGTACCCCAAGGTTCGGGACATGCCCGGAGGCAGCCGACGGGATGTTCGCCGCCAGGCCCCACAGTGGGTGGGCGAACATCCGCTCCCGCATCCTGGAGATCTCATGGCGACCGAATCTACGACGGCGGACCCGGCCGCCCGTACGGCCCGCCCGTCGGCCCTGCGCAGGCTGGGGCACCGCTGGCCGACCTGGGTGGCGCTCGCCCTGGTGGGCGTCACATTCGGCGACGGCGAGCCGCCCCTTGGCTTCCTGGCCGGGCTGCTGGTGTTCATGCCCCTCTGCTACCTGGCATTCGGCGCGTTCCGCGGTGAGTTCGGCGGCGAGTCCGGCCGCCGCGGCCTCCTGGCTCTTCAGCTGGCGGGACTCCTGGGCTTCGCGGGCCTGGCGGCGGTCGCCCTGTCCACCGGCGAGCCGGCCGCCCGCTGGGTGGTGGCGGCCGGATGGCTGGCCCACGCTGTCTGGGACTTCGTGCACCACCGTACGGGCCGGGTCGTCCCCCGGGCCTGGTCGGAGTGGTGCTGCGTCGTCGACCTCCTTGGCGCGGTGGGAATCCTGCTGCCGCTCTGGTGGCGGTGAAGGCCGCCCGTGACCTGTCGGGCAGTCGTCGGCCGGGGGCGGCGGCACGGCCGGACGCTGTTCGACGGCCAGGCCCGAATGCCCGGTGTCCGTCCGGCGAACACGGTGAGATGCCGGCCCCGGCCGCCGACGCGTCCGAGGCCCGACCGGGCAGTTGCTCGTCGGGCCTCACGCGCGTGTCCCGGGGTCAGCCGTAGTGGCGGTAGACCGCCTGGGCAACGCAGGCGGGCTTGTCGGCGCCCTCGACCTCCACCGTGAAGGTCAGCGGCATCTGCACACCGTTGCCCTTCACCTTCTCCACGGAGCCGACCGCACCGTGCAGGCGGACCCTCGCACCGACCGGTACGGGACTGGGGAAACGGACCTTGTCCAAACCGTAGTTGACGCTCATGGAGATGCCCGTGATCTCCAGCAGTTCGTTGAAGAGGGGGATGATCAGGGACAGGGTCAGGTAGCCGTGGGCGATGGGGCCGCCGAAAGGGCCTTCCTTGGCCCTCTCCGGGTCGGTGTGGATCCACTGGTGGTCCCCGGTGGCATCGGCGAAGGTGTTCACCCGGTCCTGGGTGATCTCTCGCCAGTCGGTGCGGCCGAGGTCGGCTCCGCTGAGGGAGATGAGCGCGTCGAGGCCATGGGTGGTGGTGGGCATGGTGGTCCTTTCCGGTGCGGTGAGCTGAGTTCGCAGAGTTCGGGGCCCGGTCACGGTCCGGTGCCGCCCGTGGAAGTGCCGCTGTACGTCGCGCGCACGGCGGGTTTGACGATCTTTCCCGAGGCTGTACGGGGCAGAGAGCCGGTGAAGACCACGGACCTCGGGATCTTGTACTTGGCGAGCCGCCCTCGCAGATGACCGAGGAGGGCGTCGGCGTCGGCACCGGAATGGGGACCGGCACCGGGACCGGAATGGGGACAGGCACCGGCACCGGAATGGGCACCGGCACCGGGACCGGAATGAGGGCCGGTATCGGCGTGGGCGTCCGGTCTCAGGACGACGACCGCGCGTCCGACTTCGCCCCAGACCTCGTCCGGTACCCCGATGACCGCGCATTCCGCCACGGCGGGGTGGCTCAGGATCGCGTCCTCGACCTCGGCCGGATACACGTTCTCCCCACCCGAGACGAACATGTCCTTGACCCTGTCGACGATGTAGCAGTACCCGTCGCCGTCGGTCCGGGCGACATCGCCGGTGCGCAGCCAGCCGCCGTCGGTGAAGGCGGCCGCGGTGTCCTGCGGCCGGTTCCAGTACCCCGTCATGACGTTCGGGCCGCTGACCAGGATCTCCCCGCTCTCCCCGGGAGCGGCCCCGCTGCCGTCCGGCAGCACCACTCTCGTGTCGGTGAAGAAGTGCGGTACGCCCGCCGAACCAGCCTTGGCCGCGGTTTGTTCGCGGTCCAGGTACAGAATTCCGGGGGCGGCTTCGGTCATGCCGTAGCCCTGGCTGAAGGCCAGGTTCCGGGCCAGGTAGGCGGCGATGGTGCGCGCCGGGACGGGTGCGCCGCCGCAGTTGAGGGTGCGCAGGCTGGACAGGTCGGTGTCCGCCCACCGCGGGCGGGAGGTCATGGCGTCGTACATGGTGGGAACGCCGAACATATACGTCACGCGCCGGGTCTCGATGAGGTCCAGTACGCGGTCGGGGTCGAACGCGCCGAGCAGCACGACGTGGCCGCCCTTCAGGAGGGTGGGCAGGCACGTCATGTTGAGCCCGGCGGTGTGGAACAGAGGGGCGACGACCAGGGTGATTTCGTCGCCGGCCTGGTCGGTGTCGACGAGGACGTTGACGCTGTTCCAGATGATGTTGGCGTGGGAGAGGACAGCCCCCTTGGGGCGGCCCGTGGTCCCGGACGTATACATGATCAAGCAGGGGTCGTCCGGGGAGACGGCCTCGTCCAGCGGCTCGCTTCCTCTGCCGGCGAGCAGCTCCTCGTACCCGATGGGCCCGGTTCCGTCGAGAGCGATACGGACGCTCACTCCCGCGGACTCGGCGGCCTCGGCGGCGGCCTCGGCCGTCTCCGGGGCGTGGACGAGCACAGTGCTTCCCGAGTCGGCGAGGTTGAACGCCAGCTCAGGCGCGGCGAGCCGGGTGTTGAGGCAGGTACGAACACCGCCCCGAGCACACTGGCCGCGAACAGTGTTTCCAGGAACGCGGGGTGGTTGGGGCCTAGGTACGACCCGGTCGCCCCGGCGCGTGCCCAGGGCGCGCAGAGCGTGGGCGAGTCGCAGCACCCGCCGGTGCAGATCCCGGTAGGTCCACGTGCGGTCCTCGTGCACAACGGCGATCCGGTCCGGGGTCTTGCGGGCCCGACGCGCCGGCCAGGAGCCGATGCCTTGGTTCAACACGGCGACTCCTTCAGTCCTTGAGCAGGTCGAGCAGGCGGGCGGCGTTCTCCTTGAGGATCTTCGGCCGGACTTCGGGCTTGATGTCCAGCTCGGCGAAGTCCGCCAGCCACCGGTCGGGCGTGATGACGGGGTAGTCGGAACCGAAGAGCACCTTGTCCTTGAGCAGGGTGTTGGCGTACCGCACCAGCTGCGGTGGAAAGTACTTGGGCGACCAGCCGGACAGGTCGATGTACACGTGCGGTTTGTGGGTGGCCACCGAGAGGGCCTCGTCCTGCCAGGGGAAGGACGGGTGGGCCAGGATGACGCGCAACTGCGGGAAGTCCACGGCGACATCGTCGATCAGCATGGGGTTGGAGTACTTCAGCCGGATGCCACCACCACCGGGGACGCCGGCGCCGATGCCGGTCTGCCCTGTGTGGAACAGCGCGGGTACGCCCAGTTCCTCGATGGCCTCGTACAGCGGGTAGGCGAGGGGGTCGTTGGGCGAGAATGCCTGGATGCTGGGGTGGAACTTGAAGCCGCGTACCCCGTGTTCCGCCACGAGGCGGCGGGCTTCGCGCACTCCGGCCCGGCCCTTGTGGGGGTCGACGCTCGCGAAGGGGATGAGCACGTCGTCGTGTGCGGCGCAGCTTTCGGCTATTTCCTCGTTGGCGATCCGCGGGTGGCCGGTGGCGTGCTCGGCGTCCACGGTGAACACGACAGCGGCCATCCGGCGTTCGCGGTAGTACGAGGCCATCTCGTCGACGGTCGGCTGCCGGTGCCCGTGGGCCTTGAAGTAGTGCTCGGAGGCACCGAACAGTTCGGGGCTCAGAGCTCCGTGGCCGTCCTTGGACACCTCCGCATGGGTGTGCACGTCGATGGCGGTCAGTTGCGAGAGGTCGAGCTCGATGTCGCTCATCTCAGGCTCCCGGCGCCTTGGGGGCCGGGATGCCGCACGTCTCGGGCTCGGCCCCGACACCGTCGTACCACTGCTCGCGGATCGCGTCGGCGCTCCAGCCGCCGTCGGCGAGGGCGACCGTCTTCTCCTTGGGATGGGCCCACAGGGCCAGCCGGTCACCGCCGATGCCGATGGCCTGCCCCGTGACGCCTTTGGAGGAGTCGGAGGCGAGGAAGGTGATCAGTCCGGCGACGTCCTCGACCGTGCCCATGCCCTCGTCCTTGCGCAGCCAGTCCGGGAGCGGCTCGCCGGTGCGTTCGGATGCGGCGATGACCGGCGCGAAGGCCGGGACGGTCTTGGTCATCTCGGTTGCCGCGACCGGAACGACGGCGTTGACCGTGATCCGGTCAGTACAATCACCTGATTATGGAATCGAAGGCCCAGGTCGAGATGGTCTCCGTCCAGGCGGGGCGGGTGTCACTGTCGGATCGGCGGACCCGACGCACATGGTCGGTGGACCTTGAGCCCTACGCGCTGTCCGCGTTCCCGGTCACCCAGGGTCTGTACGCGCAGTTGACCGGCCGGCGCCCGAGCACCGCACAGGGGGACCGGCTGCCCGTCGAGGGCGTCTCCTGGTGGGACGCCGTCCGGTTCTGCAACGCCTTGTCCCAGCAGAGCGGTTGCACGCCCGCCTACCGCCTGCACCCCGATGGAGAAGGCATCGAGTGGGACGCCGACGCCGACGGGTACCGGCTGCCGACCGAAGCCGAATGGGAACACGCCTGCCGTGCCGGTACCGACGGACCGCGTTACGGAACGCTCGACGAGATCGCCTGGTACCGCGGCAACTCGGACGAGCGCATCCACGACGTGGGCGGCAAGCGGCCCAACGCCTGGGGCTTTCACGACATGCTCGGCAACGTCTGGGACTGGTGCTGGGACATCTACGACGCCGAGGTCTACGGCACGTACCGGGTGCTGCGTGGTGGTGGCTGGTTCGACGAACAGTGGAGCTGCCGGGCCTCCGCGCGGCGACGCAGTCACCCGACCTTCCAGGTCGACGACGTAGGCTTCCGCGTCGCCCGATCCGTCTTCGGCTGACCGTCAGCCCGTACGACAGCCGCGTACCGCGCGTCACATGACCCGCTCGGCGCAGGACGGACAGGCCCTGCGCCGAGCACAAGTGGCGCCGGCTTCCGCCGGACCTGCCCGGTCTCCGGCTGGTTGACCGCCTGGGGTCGCTCCGCCTCGCCTGTGACGCAGGCCGATCAGCGGGCGGCGGCGAGGACGCGGTCAGCCATGGCCCGCTCACCGGCCGCGTTAGGGTGGAAGGGGGCGGCGGCGCTGGTGACGAGGGGTTCCATCCAGCGGGTTCCGACCGGCTTGCAGATGTCGTGGCCGATGGACTTGGTGTACGTGTCGACGTACTGGGCGCCGTGAGCGGCGGCCTGAGCGGCGATCATGGTGTTGAGACGCTTGTGGGTGTCCCTCAGCCAGGGGGCGTCACCCTTGGCAATCGAAACGACTGACGGGCAGTTGCTTCCGTCGTCGGGCAGGATCGCGGGGTAACCGGTGACCAGGATCCTGGCCTGCGGGGCGCGCTGGCGGATGCCGTCGACGGCGGCGGCGATCTTGGGTGCCGTGGCGTTGATGGTGGCGGTGAGGCGGTCGGTGCCGGTCCAGGTGTAGCTGCTCTTGCAGGGCGAGCCGGCGGGATTGAACGCCCCCAGGCTCACGCACCGCAGGATGATGTTCGCGAAGCCGATGTCGTTGCCGCCTATGGTGAGGGTGACCAGGTCGGTGTCCGAGCTCAGCGCGTTGAACTGTGGCGGAGCGGAGGCGTTTTGCGCCGACGTCATGTGTACGGTGGTGGCGCCGCCGCACGTGACGTCCTGGTGGCCGGTGGGAGCGAGTGCGGCGTTGACCAGCGCGGGGTAGTTGCGGTTGGAGCGGGTACAGGCCGAGTCGACCTGGTCCGGAACCCCGGCTCCCGAGGCGTAGGAATCGCCCAGAGCGACGTAGCGGTCGATCGCGGTGTCCGCGGCCTGGGCGGGGTTCGCCCCGAGACCTGCCATGGTGGCAAGGGCGGCTGTGGTGGCGGCGAGAAGGGTGCCGGTACGGCGGCCTTTCGAGACTGTTCGCATGACGGTGCCTCTCATGGCGAAGAGAAGAGGGCGCCTTCCGGTCGTCGTGGACGAGCGGAAGGCGCACGGAAACCGGCGGCAGCGTGGTTCGTCCGCCCTGCCGTCGATGGTGCGAGGCACTGCGCGCAGTTACTGGCCGGTTGTACTGGCACGTAATATGTGGCCGGAGTTGACGGATCGTCAAGACATCCGGCGCTGATTGTTCAATGTGCGTCCAAATTCCCGGCTCGGGCCGGGGGGCTCCGCAGCCGCCGGCTTGTGGGCGGCTGCCGGCGCCCGCTCCGTGGCCCTGGTGGGGATGGGTTCAGGCCGGCTTGTCGCTGATGTTGACCAGCCAGGTGATGCCGAAGCTGTCCGTACACATGCCGAAGACGTCGCCCCACATCTGCCTTTCCAGCGGGACCGAGACCGTGCCGTTGCCGGAGAGCTTGTCCCAGTAGCCGCGCAGTTCGTCGGCGTTCTCCCCGCTCACGCTCACCGCGATGTTGTTCCCGGGCTTGTACTCCATCCCCGGCGGGGTGTCGGCCGCCATGAGTGTGAAGCCGCTGTCGGTCTCGAGCATGCTGTGCATGATCTTGTCGGCCGCGTCTCCCGCCTTCTCCTCGCCGAACTCACCGAAGGTGTTCAGTGTCAGGTTGCCGCCGAAGACGCTCCTGTAGAACTCCATGGCTTGCCGGGCGTCGCCGTCGAAGCTGATGTACGGGTTGAGTCGAGAAGGCACGATGCGTTCCTTTCGTGATGAAGTGTCAGTTCGGCAGATTAGGCGATGTACTGCCCAGGACCCGGGCGACGCCCCGGCGGTCTCATCCCGTCCTTGCGGCAGCACGGCAGACGGCCCCGTACTCCGTGCCCCGAAGCTGAGGCGGTGGGCTGCGGAGGCCGGGGAGCCCTGCGGCGCCGTAAGCGTCCGCCGGCCGGATGGGTTGCGAGTCCTTGCACTTCAGGTCACTCGACCCACCCGAGGAAGAGCTGGGGCTCACGCGGGGGAAGAGCTGAGGCTCGTGCGGAGGAAGGGCTGAGGCTCACGCGCCCGGCTTCTCGGCCTCCTGCTTCGCCTTGCGGCTCCGGTAGCTGCGCATGGCGACTTGGGCTCCGCATCGGTTCGGGCTGCAATAGGCGGCGGAGGAGTTGCGCGTACGGTCGTAGAAGCCGAGGTGGCACGGTGGGTTCCGGCATGCCTTGAGCCGCATCCAGTCGCCGCGCAGGGCGACGTCGGCCGCTGCGGCGAGCAGCTGGGCGAGTGCGCCGGGTACGCCGCCCGAAGTCGGCGCGAGGTGGACGCCGGACGCGGTGATGACCGGTGCGAGGGGATACAGCTCCGCACTGCGGCGCAGATGTTCCTCGGCGTCGGCGCGGCTCTGGTCCGCGTCCGGCTCGCCCGCATGGGCCAGCAGGACGCACACCAGGGCGTCCCTCAGCTCACGCGCGGCCGCCGCGTCGGCATCGGTGACCAGCGACGCGGGAGCTGCCAGCTCCTCCCGCCTCAGCCACTCCGTGAGAGCGGCTCCGTCCAGCAGTTCTTCCCGACTGCCGTCGATGGCGCGGGTATTGACGAAGGTGAGTACGCGCTCCGCCGCCGGTGAGGGGCTCAGTGCTGTCCGGCTCGCATCCTTCGTCATGGCTTCACGGTACCAGAGGGGAGAAGTGACAGTTAGGTGCAAAGTCGCTTCGGCCGTAGACGCATGGACGCCTGACGCCTTGTGAGTTATGAGCTAAACGCTTATGGTCCTCACCATGACCGATGACAGAAACACCTCGCACACTGCCCGCGCATGGTTCATCACTGGAGCTTCCCAGGGTCTCGGCCGCGCCCTCGCCGTCGCTGCCCTCGATCGCGGCGACCGCGTCGCGGCCACCGCCCGCCGGGCGGAGGCGGTCGCCGACCTCGTCGACCGCTACCCGGGCAAGGCGATCGCGCTCGAACTCGACGTACGTGAGGAAAGTGCGGCCCACCGCACCGTGGAGCAGGCATGCGCCGCGTTCGGCCGAATCGATGTGGTCGCGAACATCGCCGGCTACGGGCTGTTCGGCGCAGTGGAAGAGGCAACCGACGCACAGGCCAGGGCGATCTTCGACACGAATGTCTTCGGTCCGCTGAACGTGCTGCGCGCGACACTTCCCGTACTGCGGGCACAGCGCTCCGGGCACGTCCTCCAGGGCTCTTCGCTGTACGGGCAGTCGGCCCACCCGGGAGTCGGTCTGCTCGCCGCCAGCAAGTACGCCCTCGAAGGGCTGTCCGACGCCCTGGCCGCCGAGCTCGCCCCCCTGGACATCAAACTCACGCTGATAGAGCCGGGATACATGAGCACGGGATTCCTGTCCCACCTGGTCTTCGCCGAGCCGGCCGCCGACTACGACGCGACCGTACGGGCCGTGCGGAGCGCGCTCGGTGAGCTGGCCCCCGAAGCCTTCATCGAGCCCGCCCGTGCGGCGGCAGCCGTCTTCGCCGCCGTCGACGCCAAGCAGCCTCCCCTGCGTCTGGCCCTGGGGCGCGCCGCGGAGGACGGCCTGCGCGCCGCGCTCACGGCACGCCTTCGCGAACTGGACGCCTGGGCCGACGTCACGCGCGGCGTGGACGCCGCGCCCCGGAGCTGACGACCGGCCGGCTGAGGGTGCCAATGACCCCCGCCGGGCGCCGGGGCGGCCGAAGCGCCGCCCCGGCACGCCCTTCGGGTGTGCGGCGGGCGGTCACGATGCGGCGTCTCCCGGGTGGGTCGTACGGATGCATGGCGGGCCTTCCGTCGTGATCCACGTCTACGCGGAGGTGGTTGCACAACCCGACCGTGACAGCAGCCGCTTGCGCCTTCTGGATTCGTCTCGCAGGCGTCCGATACAGCGCCGCGCCCTACTGTCGTCCGACCGGCGGAGGCCCTCCGTTCGTTCGGCCTTCCACCTGGACAGCGCGGTCCTGCCGCAGCCGCGCCACTGCGACGGTGAGACGCGCGCACGCTGTCCGCCGCTGGTGATCAGCGCGTTCACCGGCGCCAGGGGATCACCCGCCATGGTCTTGGCCAGTAGTACGCCGACCGCCAGCGGCAGCAGGGCCACGGCGAGGGCCGTGCCGGTGGTGGTGACGTGCTGCATGCTCGCGCGTCGCGGTGCGTCAGGAATCATGGTGCTCATTCCAGCAGCGGCGGCGCGGAGGGACATCGGGCGGCGTACTCAGTCCGGGCGTCCCGACGTACTCATGCCGTGGCGGCCCGGCTGAGCATCAACCGTGCCGGCGGAGCGGCGGTCCTCCCCCCGGGGTGGTTCCTACGGTGCTGTCGTGGCCTCGGAACAGTTCTTGATGAGTTCGTAGGAGCGCATACGGTCGCCCAGGTCGTACACGGGTGTGGTCAGCATCAGCTCGTCCGCCCCGGTCTCACCGGCCAGCTGTGCGAGCCGGTGTACGACGGCCTTCGGAGTCCCGACGGCCTGCTGGGCGCGGAAGCCGGCCAGCGCCTGCCGCTCCGTCGCCGTGAAGGGGTGTCCGGCCGCATCGGCGGGTGTGGGGAAGGGCGCGTCACTCACCCCTTTGAGGAGCCCGGCTTTGACGACGTCCATCGGTCCGGCCAGCCACGCGGCTTCTTCTTCCGTCTCGGCGCAGACCGCCTCCACGCACAACATCACCCGGGGCCGCGCGCACCAACGGGACGGGGTGAACGCCGACCGGTAATGGTCGAGGACCGCGAGGGTGTTGTCCGGCCGGATGTGGTGTGCGACGGCGACCGGCAGGCCGAGTGCCGCGGCGAGAGCGGCACCCGCGGTGCTGGAGGCCAGCAGCCACGGTTCCGGCAGGGGGCCGAGTGCGACTTCGTCGACCAGACAGGTCAGGATCGCGGCTACGTCGGCCGCGTACTCCGCGTCCGTCGTCGGTCCGGCTCCGCGGCGAAGTGCTCGTGCCGTGGCCTCGTCAAAGGTGCCGGGACCGCGGCCGATACCCAGGTCGATGCGGTCCTGGTGCAAGGCGGCCAGCGTGCCGAACTGCTCCGCCAGGGTGAGGGGCGCGTGGTTGGGGGCCAGCACTCCGCCCGAACCGAGACGGATGACCGAGGTCGAAGCGGCAGCGTGCGTGGTCAGAACGACGGGTGGGAAGGCGCCGATCGCGGGCGAATGATGATGCTCGGCGTACCAGATCCGGTGGTAACCCAGGCGTTCGAGTCCTTGTGCGAACGCGGCGGTGTCCCGCAGGGTGTCCACGGCCGGGGAGCCCGCCTGGACCACCGCGACTTCCAGCGCTGAAAAAGGTATGTCAACCATGACATCAGCATAATGACGACGTGTTAGGCGACCTCGGGCAAGCCTTCACCGAGCTTCACCGAGCGTCGTGTTCGGGAGGGGGCCGGTGCGGGCACCGGGAACCCGGTGCCCGCACCGGCCCCCGGCCTCAGGCCGCGGCCGGTGTGTAGTGCGAGGCGTCGTCGCCCTCGAGGACGTGGCTCAGCGTGCCGTCGACGCCGGCCGGTACGTCGCCGGCGACGGTCACCCGGTGCAGCAGGCGCGGCAGGTCGCCGTAGTCGTCCGGGGCGTAGTGCTGGGTGACGCGGTTGTCGAACAGGACGACGTCACCGGGCGTCCACGCCACCCGCACGATGTTCTCGGGACGCGTCACGTACGACTGGAACAGGCGCAGCAGATCGCGCGAGTCGGACGGTCCGAGACCGACGATGCTCTGCGCGAAGCCGCCGATGAAGAGCCCCCGCTCACCCGTCTCGGGGTGCACGCGCACGACCGGGTGCACGGTGCGGTACGTGCGTGAGACGAACTGCCTGCGGTGCTCGGCGGCCTTCTCGGTCCTGGGCGCGGCGTAGTCGTAGGCGTTCGTGTGGACCGCCCACAGCTTGTCGGCCAGCTCACGCAGCGGCTCCGGCAGGTCCTGGTACGCCGCGGCCGAGTTGGCGATGAGGGTGTTGCCGCCGTAGGGCGGGACGACGATGCCGCGCAGCGTGGATGCCTTGGGCGGCGTACGGACGAACGTGACGTCGGTGTGCCAGTGGTTGGCGCGGATGCCCTCGTCGCCGTCGACGGGCAGGATGCTGGGCTGCCCGTCGACGGAGGGCACGGTGGGGTGCGCGGTGGTGAGCTCGCCGAAGAGGGAGGCGAAGCGGAGCTGGGCCGCGTCGTCCAGCTGCTGGTCACGGAAGACGAGTGCCTTGTGCTCCAGGAGCGCGGAGTTGATCTCGCCGACGATCGCCGGATCGAGGTCGCCGGAGATGTCGACGCCGAGGATCTCGGCGCCGATCCGTCCGCCGATGCGCCGGATGTCGAAGCTGTTGCCGGTGGTGGCCATGGAGGTGTCCTTTCGGAGATGAGGGGCGGTTCAGTGGTCCTGCGGTACGGGGGCGGCCTGGGCGGCCAGCCGGTTGGCGGGGCGGGGAAGGCCGTAGTGCTCGCGCAGGGTGCGGCCGGTGTACTCCGTACGGAACAGGCCGCGCCGCTGGAGGATGGGCACGACGTGGTCGACGAAGTCCTCAAGTCCACCCGGGAGATGAGGTGCCATGATGTTGAAGCCGTCGGCTGCCCCCTGGGTGAACCACTCCTCCAGCTGGTCGGCGATCTGCTCGGGAGTGCCCGCGACGACACGGTGGCCGCGTCCCCCACCGAGGCGTGCGATGAGTTCGCGCAGCGTCAGACCGTCACGGCGGGCGAGTTCGGCGACGAGCGTGAAACGGCTCTTGTTGCCGTTGATGTCCCGCTCCGCGGGGAGCTCCGGAAGCGGTCCGTCCAGCGGAAGGCCGGTGAGATCGGTACCGAGCATGCCGGACAGCTGGGCGAGTCCGTACTCCGGCACCTGGAGGTCGGTGAGCTCCTGCTCCAGCGCCCGCGCGGCGTGCTCCGTAGATCCGATGACGGGGCAGATGCCGGGAAGGATCCTGAGATCGTCCTCCGTCCGGCCGTAACGCGCCAGGCGGGACTTGAGGTCCTTGTAGAAGGACTGACCGTCGGCCAGGGTCTGCTGGGCGGTGAACACGGCTTCGGCGTACTGGGCGGCGAACTCCTTGCCGTCCTCCGACGAACCGGCCTGCACGAGCAGCGGATAACCCTGAGGACTGCGCGGTACGTTCAGCGGCCCCTGCACGCCGAAGTGCTCGCCGCGGTGGCCGATCTCGCGGACCTTGTCGGTATCGGCGTACACACCGCCCTCACGGTCGAGCACGATCGCGTCGTCCTCCCAGCTGTCCCAGAGCCGGGTGGCGACCTCGACGAACTCCCGTGCCCGCTCGTACCGCAGGCCGTGTTCCATGTGCTCGTCCTGCCCGAAGTTCCGGGCCTCGTTCACCGTGCCGGAGGTGACGATGTTCCAGCCGGCCCTGCCGCCGCTGATGTGGTCCAGGGACGCGAACTTGCGGGCGGTGTGGAAGGGCTCGTTGAACGTGGTGGAGACGGTGGCGATCAGACCGATGTGCTCAGTGACCGACGCCAGGGCGGACAGCAGGGTGAGCGGTTCGAACCCTCCGAGGGCGTTGTGGCGGACCTTGCCCCACAGGGCGAGGCCGTCGGCGAAGAATATGGAGTCGAGCCTGCCCCGCTCGGCGGTCCGCGCGAGTTCCTGGAAGTAGCGCAGGTCGGTGACGCGTTCGGGCTGCGTACGGGGGTGACGCCAGGCGGCGTCGTGGTGGCCGGCGTTCATCAGGAACGCGTTGAGGTGAAGCCGGCGAGGGCTGGTCGCGGACATGAGAGTTCCTCACAGCAGGGCGAGCAGGGCGAGCGGGGAATCGAGGGAGCGGGGAGCCGAGGGATCGGGGAATCGAGAAGAGGGGGGAGCCGAGAGAGGGGGAAGTTGGGTCGGAGGGCGCGGTCAGCCGGCGGCCGGGACGCGCCAGGAGCTGAGTCGTCGTTCCACGGCCACCAGGAACTGGTTGAAGACCACCCCGATGGCGGAGATCGTGATGATGCCCGCGTACATCTGCGGGATCGCGAAGTTGTACTGGGAGGCGTTGATGAGATAGCCCAGCCCCGCCTTGGCGCCGATCATCTCGGCCGCGACGAGCACCAGGATGGAGACCGCTCCGGCCAGCCGGATGCCGGTGAACATCACCGGCACCGACGCTGGCAGGATCACCTTCTGGAACAGCCGGGGCGCGGACAGATCCATCGACCTGGCCAGACGCAGCAGAGTCGGGTCGACATTGCGTACGGCGCTGATGGTGTTGAGCAGGATCGGCCAGGTGCACGCGTACACCACGATGGAGATCTTCGACGTCTCACCGATGCCCAGCAGCAGCACGAACACCGGGAGCAGCGCCAGCGCGGCGGTGTTGCGGAAGACCTCGAGCAGCGGGCCGAGGAGATCGGCGACGGGCCGGTACCAGCCGATCAGCAGACCGAGCGGCACGGCGCCGGCCACCGCGAGTGCGAACCCGCTGAACGAGCGCGTAAGACTGGCGCGGGCGTTCTCGGCGAGCTGACCGTCGACCGCCAGTCCCCACCAGGCGGCGGCGACCTCGCTGAACGGCGGCAGGAACGTCCGGTCGACCAGGCCCAGCCTCGGCGCGGTCTCCCACAGGAGCAGCAGGGCGGCTATGGCAACGGACTTGGTCGCTCCCTTCAGCAGCAGGTACGACAGCCGGCGCAGCCTCCCGCGCAACCGGCCCACCGATGCGGTCAGCACGCCGGCACGCGGCGGGGGTGCCGGCGAAGGCACGACGTCAGCGGGCGTGTTCCGCGGGGGTGACGCTGCGGTGACGCGCGGCGCGGGGTTCTTTTCCGCGCTCTCGATGCCGGTGCTGGTCACGGCGCTCATACGGCGACCTCGTCCCTCTCCAGTTGCTGGGCCCTGGCCACCTCGTCGTGCAGCAGCGACCAGATCTCGTGCCGGTAGCGTGCGAACCCGGGGCTGAACCTCAGGTCGTCCGCCGAGGTGCGGGAGCCGAGGGAGATCGGCACCACCTGCTTGATCCGGCCGGGGCGGGATGTCATGACCGCGACCCGCTGGCCGAGATAGACCGCTTCCTCGATCCCGTGGGTGATGAAGACGACCGTCTTCTTCGTGCGCTGCCAGATGCGCAGCAGCTCGTCCTGCAAGGACTCCCTGGTCTGGGCGTCCAGGGCCGCGAACGGCTCGTCCATCAACAGCACCTCGGGGTCGTACGCGAGGCTGCGGGCGATCGCCACCCGCTGACGCATCCCGCCCGACAGCTCGTGCGGATGGCGGTCCTCGAACCCCGAGAGCCCCACCAGGTCGAGATACTCCCGGGCCCGCTCCGCGCGTTCACGACGCGGTACGCCGGTCGCCTCCAATCCGAACTCGACGTTGCCACGTGCCGTGCGCCAGGGCAGCAGGGCGTACTGCTGGAACACGATGCCGCGGTCCAGGCCGGGTCCCGTCACGGGTACGCCGTCCAGCAGGATGCGCCCGCGGGTCGGCCGCGTGAGCCCGCCGAGCAGATCCAGCAGCGTCGACTTGCCGCAGCCGCTGGGCCCGACGACGACGAGGAACTCCCCGGGCGCGACCTCCAGGTCGATGCCGTCGAGGGCCGTGAGCCCGGCAGCCGGCGGTCCGACCCCCGCCCTCTTCCCCCTGCCCTTGACGGTGAAGTCCTTCCTGACCCGATCGAACACGATCTTCGGTGTGGTGCGTTCCGGCATGGGATCAGCTCCCGCTCTTGGCGTTGAACTCATTGGTGTAGAGGCCGGACAGCGTGACCTGGCCCTTCGCTATGTCACCGCGCTCGGCCAGCCAGTCGATCCACAGCTGGAGCTCCTTGCCGGTGATCCGCCCTGCCGTCTCCGCGACGCCGTACGACTTCCAGTAGCGCAGGGCCGCGGTGTCCTCGTTGCGCCCGCGCTTCTTGACGATGGCGGTCATGCGGTCGACGACCTCGTCGCGCGGCGTGGTCTTCGACCACTCGATGGCCCGCCCCACGCCTGTGACGAAGGTCCGCGCGGTGCCGGGGTTCTGTTCGAGGAAGCGGTCCGTCATGACGTACGTTCCGGCGCTGAAGGCACCGAGGAGCTGGTGGTCGGTGAACAGGGGGCGGATCCCGCCGCTCGCCAGGGCCTTGTCACGCAGAATGCCGCTGAGTACGGCGACTTCGATCTGCTTCTGGCGCAGCGACTGCTCGGTGTTCACGGGCGGCACCACCAGCGGTTCGACCTTGTCGGCCTGGGCCCGGGACAGGCCGGCGCGCTGGAGGTAGATGTCGAGCATCGCCTCGGAGTGGGCTCCCAGGGTGTTCATTCCGACCTTCGCGCCGATCAGGTCGCGGGCCGAGCGGATGGGGCTGTCGTCGAGTACGTAGTAGCCGCTGTACGAGTCCTTGTCGGAGCCGTAGTAGCTGATGACGGCCTTGACGGGAGCCTTGTTGGCGGCCAGCTTGACCACGGCGCCGTTGAACGCGCCGCCGAAGTCGGTCTGGCCGGTCGCCGCGGTCTGGATGTCCTGCGGTCCGCTGGTCGTGTTGCCGACCCACTTCAGTTTCACGTCGTCCAGGTAGCCGAGATCCTCGGCGAGCTCGGGCAGGGTGACCTGGCCGGCCCAGCCCTGGTAGCGGAGCGTCTTGGTCTGTCCCTTGCCCGGGGACCCGGCGTTCGCAGTCGTGCCGCAGCTGACCGCCAGCGCCGAGACACCGAGCAGAGTGAGGAACTGTCGTCGGGACGATGCGGTCGGTGCAGTCATGGGAATGTCCTGTTCGGGGCTTGGATCGGTTTCCGGGAAGGCGGGCTCGGTGCGGAGCGACGCCGTTGGGGGAGGGGCTACGAGGCGGCCGTGGCGAGCGGCGCACGGGCCGCGAGAGCGTCGGTGAACCCGTCCACTGCCTGGAGCAGGCGGATCTCCGTCTCGGGTTCGAGCCGGACCGCCCCCTGGCCCAGGCGCTCGACCGCACTGTCCAGCAGGAAGCAGCCCGGCACGATGTGCCGGGCGCCGAGTGCGGAGAGCACGGGGCGCAGGGCGTAGTCGAGGGTCAGTACGTGGGCGAGGCTGCCGCCGGTGGCCAGCGGCAGCACCGTCTTCCCGGCCAGCCCGGACTGCGGCAGCAGATCGAGGAACGCTTTGAGCAGTCCCGTGTACGAGGCTTTGTAGACCGGGGTGGCGACGACGAGCCCGTCAGCGGCGGCCACCTCGTCCAATGCTCCGCGCAGCGCCGGACCGGTGACCCGGCCGGCCAGGAGATCGGCCGCCGGCAGGTCCCGTACGGCGAGATGACTTGTGCGGTAGCCGGCGTGCGAGAGATGCCGTACGACCCGGTCCACCACGAGGGCGGTTCTGGAATCGGCGGACGGGCTTCCTGATATGGCGAGAAGGGACGTCAAGACAGACTCCTTGGCATGATGAACACCCGGCCGGAAATGGCGGATCGATGAATGCGGAAAGGCGCGGAGAACCGAGGGGAGAGGGGAATGGATCCACCGGTCGGCAACCACCGGGGGAGCACGCCGAGCACACACGTCTGCAATGGCCGCAATGGCCGCAATGGCCCGCGACGCCCGCCGGGAGAGATGTGCCGGCACGTGTGGAAGAAGCGCCCGCGTCAGAGGCGCGAGACGTCTACGAACCGTGAACAGAAGTCAGGAGAGAGCGCCTGGCGACGGGTCTAGCGACCGGTGGCACAGATGGCGCTGGCGTGACGTCGCAGATCGACGTGCAAGCGCGCGGAGAGGTTCTCGGACTGGTTCACATGCAAGAGGCTGGCAGCGAAAATCGGCCACGTCAACGTCTCTTCCGGATGCGTCTCACATTCCGAATTACCTGTCACACCGGGGAAACGCGCCGTTCATCAAGAGGGCGACCGACCGCGTGCCGGCGAGGCCGCGGCGGCAGCGGACCCCCGGGCGCATGAGTCGCCGGGGTCCGCTGCCGTCGTCAGCCTCGCGGTCGTGGCTTCAGCGCAGGCGGCCTGTCGTCAGCACCAGACGACCCGGTCGCGCACACCGGCGGGGAAGTGCGAGCTGTAGGCCCACCCCCGCTGGCCGGTGGACGTCACGCTGACGCTGTACCACAGGTTGCCGAAATCGTTGCTCAGCTTGCAGAAGACATGAGTGTCCCGGTTCGCCGGCACTGAAGGCCCGTCCTTCCGGCATTCCTGATAAGGGCCGGTCCGGACGGGTGTGCTGTCCATGGTGTACGTCAAGTACCCGTAGCCACGGCTCGGCCTTTCACACACGACGGCGGATTCCGGTACCGAGGACTCGGCCGCGAAGGCCGGGGCGACGCTCGTCGGTATGGCGGTCAGGCCGAGTGCGCTCACCGCGATCGCGATTTTCTTGAGCATGGTCGTCTCCTGTCGTCTGCTGTTCGGATTGATGGGGGTGATGGGGTGACGGGGGTGATGGGCGCGGGGTAATGGGGCGGCGTTCTCGGCGCCCTCGAAATCCCCGGGCGCGGTCCAGCGGTCCAACGGAACAGGCGGGTATATCCCGGCCAGTGGTCACATCCGCTTGTCCGAGCGGGCAACACAGAGCTTGACGATGTCGATGGGGCTGGGCAATCACCAGCCGCTGTCCCGGACAGACCCCAGGCTGTCCGACCTGGTCAGCGCCCTGTCGGGGGAGCTGTCCGGGCCGCGACCCGCGCCGCCACCATCACCCGGCACAGAGCCCACGCCGGCCGAGTTCCGCACCGTGCGGCGGGAGGCGCTGCACTGGTCGAACACTCCTGCTGGACGCCGCCGAAGGCCCGCCGAGGGGAAGAGGCTCCAGGTGACAAGTACCGCCGTACGAACGCGTATCCGAGTGGCTGACTTCCTCGTGCAGACTGTGGGCATGGAGTTCTTCTGCTATCACCGCGACCGGTCCGGCTCCTTGGCGCTGCGCCACGAGCTACTGGAAGGGCACTGGTCCTACATGGACCAGTACGTGAAAGAGTTGATCGCCCGCGGCCCGACCCTCACCAGCGACGGTGAAGCGCCCACCGGCAGCGTGCACATCATCGACTTGCCGGATCCTGACGCCGCTCGCCGGTTCGCCTTCGACGAGCCCGGCTACCAGGCCGGCGTGTACCGGGACGTGTTGCTGCGCCGGTGGCGCAACGTGCTGGGGCGAACCATGTGGGACTTTCCCGGTGGCCGAACCGATGGCAACCGCTACCTGGTGCTCGGTCTGGGCTCGGGGCAGGCCGCCGACCTCGCCGTGCCGCAGAACGGGGACGAGCTGATCGCGTACGGGCCGCTGCTGTCCGACGACGGCACCACCTGGCTGGGTACGGCGGTGCTTGTCCGGGCCCCGGACCCGGAAACGGCACGCGCCGTCCTCACGGCGGACCGGTATGCCGAGATCGAGGTCCACAGATGGCAGTTCGGCGGCCGGCCGTCATGACCGAGGACATGCCGCACTGACCCGGCCGGGCACACCTGTTCCCTGACAAGGTGCTCGGCCCGAGGATGACAGCGTTGGAGGAGCTCCATGCCCGCCTACCGATCCCGTCCGCGCAAGTGATCCAATAGTGCAGGGGGGTGTGACTCCCTTGTGGGTGCGCAGCGGGGTGTACGCGCGCGCCGGGTTCCGAGGGGACAGGTGAGGGGATGTCGGCTGGTGGCGACAGGCGGGCACTGCGGCCCTGCCGGTGGTGCGGGCGGCCTTTCATGCCGACCGGCAGACGGTGGTCGCGGCAGTACTGCCGGCGGGCACACCTGTGGAGGCGCCGCCTGTCCGACCTCGCCGAACTGATCTCGAGCGGCGCCTGAAGGTGTCGCATGCGCGACGCACCCGCCGCCAGGAGATGCCATCTGCGCCTGGCGCTGCGACGCACAGTTCCACGAGTACCAGTTGATCATCCACGCGGCGGCACCTCAGGCTTCAGCGAAGCTGCCTTCCGCGCAACGTGCAGACCCGTCCCTGGACGTACCCGTCGTCGTCGGCTATCGAAGAACGGCGGTGTTGCACGCTCCGTGATCAGGCGGAGATGCCGGGCTCGCGCCAAGTGCTCGGGCTGCCTTTCTCCAGGCAGCGGTCACGGCCTGATGCGCCCTTTCCGTTGCTGCCGGAATGTCGTGGGGCAGATCCACCGGGAGTCCCATGTGCACGTGCAGGCGAGGACGGCGCAACGGTGCGCTGAGCACGCCGGCGATCTGCTTCGTTCGGCCACCGGAAGTGATGCGCCGGGCACCCGCGTGGCCCAGCGGAACGATCGGCGAGCCGGACGCACGAGCGAGGCGGGCCAGGCCCGTGCGGAACGACTCCGGTGCGGCCGTACCCGCGTCCCGTCGGCTGGGCAGACGGCCCTCACCGTAGATCAACACGTGACGGCCCTCGGCCAGGGCCGCGAGTGCGTGATCGAGCGCCCGGGCCGCATGCTCGCTCCTCCGGTGCACCGGAATATGACCGCCCCGCTCGAGCGCGAACCCCAGGAGAGGGATACGCCAAAGCCCAGCGGCGGCCATGACGACGGGCTGGATGCCCATCCGGTGCAGAGCGGCCAGAGTGACAGCCGGGTCGGCAAGCGAGTCGTGGTTGGGAGCGATGATGCTGCCGGTGGCAAGGCGGCCCGGGAGGTCTGAGGTGATCGTCAGGTTCCCGAAGGCGGGTACGAGCATCGCGGCGGTACGGCTGAGCACGGGTGCCTCTCTGACTGGTGTAGGTGATTCACATCCTTGCTGTGCCGCGGACGCCGAGGCTTGAGTACGCATACTCATTCGGCCTGT
Source organism: Streptomyces agglomeratus (assembly GCF_001746415.1). NCBI lineage: Bacteria > Bacillati > Actinomycetota > Actinomycetes > Kitasatosporales > Streptomycetaceae > Streptomyces > Streptomyces agglomeratus. The sequence continues at coordinate 818,689 of NZ_MEHJ01000001.1, read as the reverse complement.
GCTGAAGCGGCATGTCCCGGGGGGCCGATGCGAGGTCGTATGCCTGGGCTGTGGCGATCGCGAAGCGGGCGGCCCGCGGGCGTTGTGGCTGCGCCCTGACGGCCGGCGGAACTCGCGCAGGGCGCGATCCGGCAAGCCATGGAATGCCGGCCGGCCGCCTTGCTCCGGACCCCCACCGGAGGGAGCATGAAGTGCGGGCGGAGCGGTGGTAGTTGCCCAACGTCGCGGGAACCGACCGCCTCTTGTAGAAGTCTACGAAGGGTCGGCGGGCGCTTTCATGTCTTCCACTCCTAGCTGGCTCCACTCCGGTGGCTGTGTACTCCTCCCACAAGTTGCAACGAAATAAAGCAGGTTGCGACGAAGTGAAGGATGAGTGACGTGGACTTCCTCCGGACTGCCACTTGCCACACGGAGGAAGTGCTGACCGCAAAGGCACAGCATCAGGGTGTGACGCCGATCGCGGACGGTACCAGGCACCAGGTACCAGGGTGATTGGTGGAGATCAGCCGCTTGTTGCCCCGCGTGCGGCCTCCCGTATGGGCAGAGCATTCGGGGAGTAGTCCCCAGTACTTTTCGAACAGGGAGTGACCGTGACCGCAAACACCCAGGAAACGAACATCCAGGAGCTCAAGCTCGTCTGGATGGAAGAGGCCATCAGGCTGGCCACCAACAGCGTGACGAACGGCGGCGGTCCGTTCGGCGCACTGGTCGCCAAAGACGGCGAAGTCGTCGCCATCGGCAACAACATGGTCACCGCGACGCTGGACCCGACGGCGCATGCCGAGGTGAGCGCGATGCGAGCCGCCTGCAAGGAGCTGGCTACCTTCTCGCTCGAGGGCTGCGTCCTGGTCACCTCGTGTGAGCCGTGTCCGATGTGTCTTTCCTCCGCGCTGTGGGCGCGATTCGACCGGATCATCTACGCCGCCGATCGGCACGATGCCGCAGTGGCCGGTTTCGACGACCGCAAGTTCTACGACCTGTTCGAGAAGAAGCCCGCGTCGATGTGGCCGATGCCGGTCGAGCGGCTGGATCTGCCGAACCGTACGGCGCCGTTCGACGCGTGGCTGGCCAAGTCCGACCGTATCGACTACTGACGAGGAGCTCTCGGGGAGAGCGAAGGAAGCACGCGGTCCTGGTCCTGGAGGCCCGTGTGGTTGGCGCGGTGACCGCCGTACCGCTGGCGGCCGTCCTGTGGTCGGTCCGGCAGGCGCTGCGCCGGGCCACCGCTTCCGGTCCGCCGGTCGCCGGGCGGCGTGGCGCACCGGCCCTGAAGCGGCGTACGGCCGCCCAGGGGCAGCCACTGACCGTGTGCTCCTCAGGGAACGGTCGCACCCGGCTCGGCGTCGCTCTCGGGGGCCACGACAGCGCGGGCGATCGGCATCCTGGACAGCATGAGCACCCCGGCCGCCACCAGGGCGACGCCGAGGACTTCGGGCAGCAGCCACCAGCCGGAGCGGACGTGCTCCTCGTACAGAACGATGCCGAGGGCGAGGCTCACGCCGGCATCGCCCAGAGTGAGCGCGGGCTGGGAGGCGACCAGGGGGCCGGCCTGCATGGCGTGCTCCAGCAGGAACAGCGCTCCGGCGCCCACCACCGCGAAGGCGTAGGTCTGCCAGGCGGTGAGGAAGGCCGTGATGCCACCGGCGTCCAGGATGTGCATGGATGCCTTCATGAGCGCCGCGGTGAGTGCGTACGCGATGGCGGTGGCCGCACCGAAACAGGCCGCCCGGGCCCCGCCCTCCGGGCGGCGGACCGCCGTCAGGACGAGCGCGACGACGATGCCGAGGCAGATGGCGAGCGCGACGATCCACCGGTCCAGCGGGACGTGCGTACGGTTGCCCGAGGGCGACGCGGCGGCGAGAGCGATGCCGAGTCCCGCCACCACGGCGGACACCGCGATCCAGCCGCGCACGGGCAGGTGGCGTTTCAGCAGGAGCGACGCGATGATCAGGGCCAGCGGCAGTTCGAGGACGAACAGGGGCTGAACGATCGTCAATGGTCCCGTCGCCAGGGCCACCGCCTGGCATACCGCCGCGGCGACGACGGCCAGGATGCCGGCCAGCCAGACGGGTCTGCGCAGCAGATCGAGCATCAGCCCGGCGCGCAGACCGTCGGATCGGGGCACGCTCAGCGCCGCTTTGCGCTGGAGCACCGTCGCCAGAGCGTTGCTGAGGGCCGCGCAGATCGCGAAGAGAATGGGCAGCAGCAGGTCGTCCACCGTAATCGGCCTCCGGCAGTGCGTTGTCGTCGCGGTCCGGACCGACGCTGGCGGCCCCTTTTCTGGCGTATTTTCCCTTCCGTGGCGATCCCTGACCGCCACGGCTCGCCTTGCGTACGCCGACAGGGCTGTTCGAGCGGTTCAACCGCCAAGGTCACCCCGGGCGGCGCCGCGACCTCGTCCCACTACGTGATCGAGGGTGTCAGGGGCGCGGGACAGACCGTGGGAGTGGGCCAGGGGACGTCGGTTTCGACGGGGACGGTGTAGTCGACGCCGGGGACGGAAAAGCCGTAGAGGCGGCGGACTTCGCCACTGAACCAGTCGAGGTCGGCGAGACCGGTGATGGTGCGGGTGGTGGCGGTGCTCCAGCGTTCGGCGACGGCGTTCTGTACGTCGGGGGCGAGTTCCCAGGTGTCGAGGCGGACCCGGCCCTCGTTGTCGAGGTCGAGGGGGCGGGCGCCGGTCAGCTGGTCCCACAGCTCAACCAGTTGACCGACCGGGGCCACCATGGCTTCGCCGAGGACGCCGCGCAGCAGCCCGGTGTACAGGGCGATGCCCGGGATGGCGGTGGAGGACTGGGTTACGGCGGCGGCGTTGACCGAGGTGACGGCCCGGCCGCGCACAGTCTTGCCGAGACGCTCGTCCAACGTGCGCGCGGTGGCTTCGAGATGGGCCTTCGCGGCGCCGATGCTGCCCTGCCGGTAGATCGCCGCCGTGAGGGGTGAGCCGATGTAGGACAGGGCAGCGGTGGTGAAGCCGTCGGCGAGCAGGGACCGGTCGGCCAGGAACGTGATCCACCGTTCCCAGTCGGTACCGCCCATCACCGCCACGGTCTGCTCGATGTCGTCGCCCTCGGCCGGCGCGGTGGTGACGTCCTTGACCTCCGGGGCGCCGTACTCGTCGAACACGAGCGTCTTGGTGGTGTACGGCGAGCCGACCGGCTTGAGGACCGAGCTGTACGTGGTGCCGGTGTCCGGGTCGGTGCGGCGAGGCGCGGCCACCGAGTAGATCAGGAAGTCGAGTCGTCCCCCGAACCGCTCGGCGAGGAGGTCGGCAACCTGCTCCTTCATCGCGTCACTGAACGCGTCGCCGTTGAGGAAGACCATGTCCCGCCCGTGCTCTCGGGCGAGCCGGGCGGTGGCGGCGGTGCGGTACCAGCCGGCCGTGCCGGTGCGGCGCGCGGGCGCCTTCTCGAAGCACACCCCGATGCCACGGATACCCACTCGGGCCAGGCCCGCGATCGTAGCGGCCAGGCCGTACCCGGCGGACGAGCCGATGACCAGCGCCACCGGCCCCTCTCCCTCGGCGGCCACCGGGGCGGGGACGGCCTGCCACTTCTCGTCCACCAGCTTTCGGCAGCCGCCAGGATGGGAGTCGAGGAACAGGAAGCCCCGGCTCTTGGGCGTAATGACGCGTGCGCTCACGGTGTGGTGTCCCAGATGTCGTCACGGGCAAGGGCGCGGCGGCCGCCTCGGCCACCCCGTCCCGCAAGTCTGCGGCGGTGCGCACGAACGCGGTGATCTTGACCGGCACAACGCTGTCCAGCCGGGCTTGGAGGGTTCCTACTGTCTCCGGCGGCGACGGCCGGCGGCACCTGGCGCACGCCGGGAGCACCACCACGCCACCGCCTCACGGTTCGCCCGTCGCGGCCGGTTGATCCGCTGCTCGTGTCAGGAATCCTCGTCCCGCTCGGAACGTTCCTGGGTAGGGTGATCCGGATGATCGAGGTTCGTCACGCCGGTCCGAACGACGGCCACGTGCTGGGTGAAATCCACGCCGCCGCCTGGGAGGTGGCGTACGCCCCCTTCTTCGAGCCGGAGTTCGCCGCGCGCGCTGTCCAGAGCAGGCGGACCCGATGGCACGAGCGGATCGCGGACGGGAGAGGGACGATCCTGCTCGCCGTCGTTGACGACCGCCCACTTGCGCTTTCCGTCTTCCTCCCGTCCGAGACCCGGCACGGTCTGGCTGAGATCTGTAGTTTCTACAGTCACCCGGACGGCTGGGGCAGCGGTGTCGCCGCCGCGCTGATGACCGGGACGCTGCGCCGTCTCCGCGAAGACGGATTCGCTCGCGTGCACCTGTGGACGCTGCGTGACACCCCGCAGTCCCGTCGCTTCTACACCAAGTGCGGTTTCACCGAGACCGGCGCCGCACGGGCCTTCGACTTCGGCGACGGCAACGCACTGGACCAGGTCGAATACGAGCGAGCCTGCTGATCCAGGAGCGCACACCCGGCCGAAGGCTTCTGCGCCGGGCAGCGTGCCGTCGTCCTTGGGCCGGGCACAGCCAGTCGCGGTCAGTCGGCCGCCACGGTGTTCAGCACTGAGCCGTCGAAATCGGCGGCGAGGTATCCGGACGAGTGGTATTCGTCGCTCAGGTAGACGTTGACCGTCGGCACGCTCTCGAATATGGGACCGCGGACGATGACGTAACGCATCGTCGGTTCGGTGATGCCGAGATCCTGGTCGGCTTTCCGGATGAGCGCCGGCAGCTTGTCCCAGTCCACCTTGCTGATGTCGATGGGGCCTGCGTCCGCGCCGATGGCAGTGCCTGCAGGGCCCTCTTCGGCGGCGTAGCCGTTCCGGTACACGAAGCGGTCGTACTTCGTCCGGCTGCCCCGGACCGGAACGCCGGCGATCGCGTACTCCTTGTAAACCGTGAACTCGAAGAACTTCGTCGTCCCTGTCTTGGCCTTGAGCGCCGCGATCGCCTCCCGCACACGATCGGGGGTGAGGAGGTTCTTCGTCTGCTTGGACGGCGGAAGGGACGCCTGTCCCGGCTGCCCGTCCCCCTTCCGCTCGGTTGTCTTCGGAGTGTCCGTACCGCCGGTGAGACCCGCCGTCGAGGTCGATTTCTCCTTCTGGTCACGGCTGAATCCGCTGAACAAACCGGTGTTGAGCGGAAGGGCGTTCAGCAGAGCCACCAGCGCTGCCGCGAGCACCGCAGCGGTCAGGACGGGTGCTGTCCACCGCCTTCGCCGTGGCTGGGGCGGGGCGGAGCGCGACGGGGTGTCGAAAACGGTGACCGGAGGTGGCGGAGGGCCGAAGCCGTACGGCGGGGCGGTCGAAGGAGGAGTGCCCGCAGGCCCGGCCGGCGTCGGGTGGGTGGCCGCGACACCGGGCCCGGTGGCAGCGCCGGGAGCCGCGGGCCGTGCGCGCAACACCGCGGTGGTCGAACGGCCGTCACCGACTCCGCGTCCGGCGTCGATGAACATCTGCTCCAGCCGTGACGCGTCCGGCCTGGCCGCGACGTCCCGCGTGAGCAGGGCGGTGAGCAGCACGGTGAGCGGCCCCGAGCGCACGGGCGGGGGTATCGGCTCGTCGAGGACCGCGACCAGGGTCGACAGGCTGGTCTCGCGCCTGAGCGGGTGGTGCCCCTCCAACGCGGTATAGAGCAGCATGCCGAGCGACCACAGGTCGGAGGCCGGGTTGCCTTCTTCGCCCCGGATGCGCTCGGGTGCGATGTACTCGGGGGAGCCGATGAGGTCACCGGTGGCGGTCAGGCTGGTCGACTCGCGCAGTACAGCGATACCGAAGTCCGTCAGGACGGGGCTGCCGTCGGGCCGCAGAAGGACGTTGGCGGGCTTCACGTCCCGGTGCTGGATGCCCGCACTGTGGGCGGCCCGGAGAGCGGACAGCACGCCGCGCCCCACGGCCAGTGCTTCCGGAACGCTCAACGGGCCCTGGGCCAGGCGGTCGTGCAGGGACTGCCCGGGAACCAGCTCCATGACGATCCACGGGTGGGGCCCGTCCGACGAATCCACGATGTGATGGATGGTGACCACATGCGGATGGGCGAGGCGGGCGAGCGCCCGGGCCTCTCGCAGCACGCGCTCGCTGAGCATGCGCGCCCGGGCCGGGTCCGCCTCCGACAGCGCGGGGTCGGGCGAACGTACTTCCTTCAATGCCACTTCACGGTGCAGCACGATGTCCCGGGCCCGCCACACGGTGCCCATACCGCCGCTGCCGAGTCTGCCGAGCAGTTCGAACCGGCCGTCGATCAGCCGTCTGCCGGCCTCCTTGGTGTTCATAGCGGCTCAGTTTACGAGCAGCGCGCCGCTCACGATCGGCCGTGGGCTGCCCAAGGGCTTTCGGCGGCTGTGCTGGTGTGCCAGGAGGTCCGACCGGCCTCCGGTCCCGCGATCAGCCGCGTTCGAAGCAGTGCGAGTGGCCGATGACGGCGAAGCCGCGGCGCTCGTACCAGTGCCGTGGCCAGTCCGCCGCATCGGCGGTCAGGAACCGGGCGCCGCAGTCCTCGTTCGCGGCGAGGCGCAAGGCGGTGGTGAGGACGGCATCGGCGTAACCGCGCCCGAGGTGGGCCTCCGAGGTGATCAGGTCCTCGATCTGCGCTGTGCCGGTTGCCGGGTCGAGGTAGAGGTCGGCCCATGAGGCGACCTCGCCGTCCGGCGTGCGGGCACCGATGAAGCGAACGATGCCGGCCCCGCGACGGCGGGCCTCGCGTCGGTCGACGAGGTGGCGTACGACCTCGTCGCCCACGTCCGGAAGGAGGTCCCGCCAGCGCCGGGTGAGGGGGACGCGTATCGCGTCGAGGTCCACCTCCTCAGCGGGTGCGCCGGCTGGCACCGGGCCGGTGTGCAGCATGACCAGGTAGGTGGAGTGGGCGTATCCGGCCCGGATCAGTGGCTCCGCACACGCCAGTGCGACTTCGTCGTCAAGGACGGAGATCAGTCGGTGAGGCAGATGCCCCAGTGCCTCCTCCGCGATGGCGGGCAGAGCCTCGCAGTCGACGCCCCCGTCGATGACCACCTGGTTGTTCGCGCGCGAATGCGCGAAGGCGTCGTCGTACACGGCGAACCCGCCCGGCAGGTCGACGACGCGGGCGGCCTGGCGGCGGGCGAAGGCCGAGAGGAAGGAGGTGATCCGCTGAAGCTCTGCGTTCGGCATGGCAGGAGCGTAGGCAGCCGTGAGGCATGGCCGCCCGCGAATAGTTCCAAGCTTGTACGACGCTGTGCGTGGCGAGTGGCTGCGCCGCGACGATCCGCTCGTACGGCGACCCGCGTGCGTCCGGCCACGGGAGCGGAAGGCGACGCACGTCAGCGCACGGCAGGCGGAGGCTGCAAGTGAGCCTCCGTCTGCCGTGCGCGCTGACGCGATCGCCGCGCCGCACGGTGCCGGATTGGGCAGAGGAGGCGCGTGGACGGCTACTTCGCGCGCTCCGCCGCCGACTCTGCCTGGGCGTCACCTCTGGCCAGGGCGCTCGGCCACCACGCCCGGGGGCCGATGTCGACCACCAGCGCCGGCACCAGCAGGGAGCGGACCACCAGGGTGTCCAGCAGCACGCCGAAGGCCACGATGAAGGCGATCTGTGCCAGGAAGGCCAGCGGGATCACCATCAGGGCCGCGAACGTCGCCGCCAGCACCACGCCCGCCGAGGTGATCACCCCGCCGGTCGTGGCGAGCCCGCGCAGGACACCCTGGCGGGTGCCGTGGGTGAGCGCCTCCTCCCGGACCCGCGACATCAGGAAGATGTTGTAGTCGACGCCGAGGGCCACCAGGAACACGAACCCGTAGAGCGGGACCGACGCATCGGTCCCGCTGAAGCCGAGGAGATGCTCGAAGACGAGCGCCGACACCCCCAGCGTCGCCAGGAAGTTGAGCGCGACCGTCGCCACCAGCAGCACGGGGACCAGCAGCGAGCGCAGCAGCAGCACGAGGATCAGCAGAATGACGACGAGCACGACAGGCACGATGACCGTCCGGTCACGGGCGGCCGTCTGCTGGGTGTCGTACTGCTGCGCCGTGTAGCCGCCGACCAGCGCGCCGGCGCCGCTCACCGCGTGCACCTTCTCGCGCAGCCGTTCAACGGTGTCCTTCGCGGCGTCACTGTCGGCGGCCGCTTCGAGAGTGGCGTCGATGCGCAACCGCCCGTCCACGACGAGCGGTTCGCCGGCGCCCGGCCGGCCTGACGCCGAAACGGCCGCGGTTGAGGCGACACCTTCCGTGCTCTCCGCCGCGGCCCTCACCGCCGCGGCACGTCCCGAGTCGGCGATGATGACTGCCGGGTTGCCCGAACCGGCCGGAAAGTGCTCGCCGAGGGTTTCCTGGGCGGTGACCGACGGGGCGTCGTTGACGAAGATCTCGTCGAGCGGGACGCCCTTGGAGGACAACGTCGGGGAGAGCGCGGCGAAGGCCGTCAGCACGAGGGCGGTGGTGACCCACACCCGCCGCGGCCGGCGGTCGACCAGGGCGGCGACGCGGTGCCATACGCCGCGCCCCTCCGCTCCGGCGTCCGACGGCTTCGGTCCGGCCGGCCAGTAGGCGGTACGGCCGAGCAGGGCCAGCACAGCCGGCAGGAACGTCAGGCTGGACAGCACGGCGCAGACGATGCCGATCGCGCCGACCGGCCCGAGCGCGCGATTGTTGGTGAGGTCGCTCGCGAGCAGGGCCAGCAGACCCAGCGCCACGGTGGCCGCGCTCGCCGTGATGGCACCGAGGGAACGGCGTACCGCGGCGAGGGCGGCGGTCGTACGGTCGGCTCGCGCGGCGAGTTCCTCGCGGAAGCGCGCGGCGAGCAGCAGGGCGTAGTCGGTGGCCGCCCCGATCACCAGGATGGACAGGATGCCCTGCACCTGGCCGTCCACCCGCACCAGGTCCCGGTCCGCCAGCGCGTAGACCACCGCACACGCCAGCCCGAGGGCGAAAACCGCCCCCAGGATGATGACGAACGGCAGCAGCGCGCTCCGGTAGACCAGCACCAGGATCAGCAGCACCGCGCCGAGCGCCACGCCCACCAGCAGCCCGTCGATGCCGGCGAACGCGTCGGACAGATCGGCCTGGCTCGCCGCCGGGCCCGCGATGCGCGCCACCGAGCCCGGCACGCCCTGTGCTGCCTCGCGTACCTCCTGGAGGACGACCGGCAGTTCCTCGCCCAGATCCGGTTCCAACTGGACGACGGCCTGCATCGCCGCGCCGTCCTTCGACACGAGCGCGGGCGAGGGCCGGCCGACGACCCCGGGCTGTCCGGCCAGCGCGCCGACCGCCTTCGTCGCGGCGGCCCGCTGCTCCCGGGTGACCGGGGGCCCGTCCACCGTCCACACGACGATGGCCGGCACCGTTTTCGCCTGGTCGAACGCCTCGCGGGCCTGGAGCACCCGGGTGGACTCCGCGCTGCGCGGCAGGAACGCGGCCTGGTCATTGGTGGCCACCTCGCCCAGCTTGCCGGCATACGGGCCGAGCGTCCCACCGACGCCCAGCCAAATGATCAGGAGCGCCACGGGTACCAGCCAACGGGCCCAGCGCGATGTGCTTCTCATGAGGTTCCCAAGCAACATAGGAAATTATCTCATCCATCAAGTATGTCAATGGTCGAGATACCTTATCCTGGTGAGATGAGCAGCACGGACACTCCCTCCCCCTCACTTCCCTCCGAGGACCCGATCGGGTTGCAGGAGTTCGCCGTGCTGTTGCGCCGCCTGAACGGCGAGTTCAATCGCATCGCCCAGGAGTTCGCCCAGTCGCAGGGCCTGCATCTCACGGACGTACAGGCGCTGATCGCGGTCCTCGACGGGGATCGTGACGACGACGGGCCCATGACGCCCGGCAGGCTGCGCAAGCAGCTCAACCTCACGTCGGGCGCCATGACCGCGTGCCTCGACCGCCTGGAGAAGGCCGGTCACATCCGACGGGTCAGAGCGGCCGACGACCGCCGGGTGGTGCACCTGCACTACGCCGAGGCGGCCAAGAAGGTGGCCCGGGACTACTTCTCGCCCCTCGCCCGGGGCACCGACGCCGCGCGTGGCCGTTTCACCCCCGACGAGCTGAGAGTGGTCGTCCGCTTCCTCGCCGAGATGAACCGGGAACTCTCCCTCCTGCGTCGGTGAGGAGCCGCGCGCATCGGCTGCTCCGCGCGACCGACTCGCCGCGCACCGCGGCCACTTGAGGCCCCCCGGCCGGGACCCTCGCCCCGTGTCCCGCGCACTGCAAGGGATTCCCCTCTTACTCCCCGGCGGGGCTGTCTGACATCTTGCGTCCACCCCCTACACGTTTCGTCCCCGGCGGCCCCATCGGCGTGCCGGGACTCGGAGGACGCATTGAGACGTCACATATTCAGCCGGCTCCAGGCCCCCGCGGTCGCCGCCGTCGCCCTCGGAGCCACCCTGGCCCTCGCGGCTCCCGCCGCGGCCGTCGCCACCGGGCCGCAGACCGCCGCCGCTTGGGCCGCCGGCACCCGCGCACATCTCGTGATCACCGCCCCCGGGGACACCAGCGCCGTACGGACGGCCGTCGCGGGCAACGGTGGCTCGGTCTTCGCCTCGTACGACGCGATCGGCGTGATCGTCGCCCACTCCGCCTCGGCCGGCTTCGCCTCGACCATGCGGAGCGTGACGGGAGTGCAGCAGGTCGGCGCGACGCGCACCTCGGACGTTCCGGCCGACGCGTACAACCCCGCGCTGCCGGCGAACCCGGCCCAGTCGCCGACCACGCTCACGGAGAGCCTGACCCGCTGGGACATGACCCAGATCAAGGCGGACCAGGCGTGGTCGGTGACGACCGGCTCCGCGTCGGTCAAGGTAGGCGTACTCGACACGGGCGTGGACGACCAGCACCAGGACATCGCCCCGAACTTCAACGCCGCCGACTCCGTCTCGTGCGCCTACGGCAAGGCGGACACCCGCGCCGGAGCCTGGCGTGACGTCGGTACGCACGGCACGCACGTCGCCGGTACGATCGCGGCCGCCAAGAACAGCAAGGGCGTCGTCGGGGTGGCGCCGGGGGTCAAGGTCTCCTCGGTCCGCATCGCCGAGCCGGGCAGCAGCCTGTTCTTCGCCGAGAACACGATCTGCGGTTTCATGTGGGCCGGTGACCACGGCTTCAAGGTCACCAACAACAGCTATTACACGGACCCGTGGCAGTTCAACTGCCCTGACAACGTGGACCAGGCCGCCATCATCGAGGGCGTCAAGCGCGCCCAGGAGTACGCGGAGCGCAAGGGTTCGCTCCAGGTCGCCGCGGCGGGCAACTCCAACCTCGACCTGGCGAACAAGACGGTCGACACCGAGAGCCCGAACGACTCCACGCCCGTCACCCGGACGATCACCAACGCCTGCCTCGACATCCCGACCGAGCTGCCGGGCGTCGTGACCGTCGCCGCGATGGGCAAGGGCAACGTGAAGGCGTCGTACTCCAACTTCGGCAACGGAGTCATCGACATCGCCGCACCCGGTGGTGACGGTGCGTCAGGTATCTACTCGACGCTTCCGGGCGGCAAGTACGGCAACATGAACGGTACGTCGATGGCCTCCCCGCACGTCGCGGGCGTCGCGGCACTCATGGCGAGCGTCAACCCGGCGGCCACCCCGGCCGACCTGCGCTCCAAGCTCGGCGTACAGGCGACCGACACGGCCTGCCCGTCGGACAGCCGCTGCACGGGTACGACCACGAAGAACGGCTTTTTCGGCGAGGGCCAGACCGATGCGCTCCAGGCCGTCGGCAGCACGCCCCCGCTCCCCGGCTCGTACTTCGAGAACACCGCGGACGTCACGATCGCGGACAACGCGACCGTCGACAGCCCCCTCACCGTCTCGGGCGTGACCGGCAACGCGCCGGCCACCCTCAAGGTGGGCGTGGACATCAAGCACACCTACCGCGGTGACCTGGTCGTCTCCCTCGTCGCGCCGGACGGGACGGTGTACCTCCTGGAGGACTTCGCCAACAGCGACGGCACGGACAACGTGGCCAAGACGTACACGGTGAACGCCTCTTCCGAAGCCGCGAACGGCACGTGGAAGCTCCGCGTCCGAGACATCGCGTCCCAGGACACGGGCAGGGTCGACGCCTGGAACCTGACCTTCTGAGTCCACCACCCCCATACCGCGCCGTTGCGCGCCCCGCACGACCGGGGCGCGCAACGGTGCATCCATCAAGAGGGCGGATCGCGTCAGTTGTGCAGACCGCCGTCCCCGTCGCCGGCCGCATCGCCCTGCGCCTCGCCGCCGCCAGCCTCGTCGGGTCCGCCGGCACCGCCGTCGTTCGCACCGTCGTCGCCCGGGACACCGGCGTCCGCCCCGCCATCTGCCCCGGCGTCCGCACCGGCGTTCGCCTCCGCGCCGCCGTTGTCCGCGACGCCGCCGTTGTCGTCGGCACCGGCGCCCGCATCGGCGCCCGCATCAGCACCGGCACCGGCGTTGTCACCGGCTCCGCCGTTCTCCTGAGCCCCGCCCGCACCGTTGTCGTCGCCGGCACCGCCGCCCGCGCCGTCACCGATCCGGGCACCGACCGCTTCGAGCGCCGTGGTGACCGGCTGGAAGAACGTCTCGCCGCCCGCCGTGCAGTTCCCGCTGCCGCCCGACGTGAGGCCGATCGCGCTGCCGTCGGCTGTGAAGAGCGCCCCGCCGCTGTCGCCGGGTTCGGCGCACACGTTGGTCTGGATGAGGCCCGTCACCGTGCCCTCCGGGTAGTTCACCGTGGCGTCGAGGCCGGTGACCTGGCCGTCGCTGAGGCCCGTCGTACTGCCCATCCGGATGACGTCCTGGCCGACCGCCGCGTCGGCGGCCCGGGCGATCGCCACCGTCTGCCCGTCGCCGGTGTCGACCTCGCTCGGGGCCTCGGTGGCGGGGTCGTCGTACGTCACGAGCGCGAAGTCGCCCGCGCCGGGGAACACCGCTTCCTGGACGGTGCCGACCGGCGCGCCGCCGGCAGCCTCCGACCACTGCTCGGCCGCCACACCGCAGTGTCCGGCGGTCAGGAAGCCGGGACTGCCGTCATTGGTGGTCACGTTGAAGCCGAGGGAGCAGCGCGCGCCGCCGCCGAAGATGGCGTCGCCGCCTTCGAGGAACGTCTTGAACTCGCCCTCGGACTTCTGGATCCGGGCCATACCCGGGCCGAGGTTCTTCACCGCCGCTTCGAGCCTGTCCCAGCGCTCACCGGTGACGGTTCGGTCTGCCGTGACGAGGACCTGGTTGTTTCTCGGGTCGATGGCCCACGACGTGCCCACGACGGTGGCCTTGCGGGACAGTGTGCTCTTGGCCGCGCTCAGCTCGCTCGCGCTGTTGTCCACGCTCCTCGGCACCGCGCCGGCCTTCTTGACCTGCACCTCGATCTCGTTGTTGTCGCCCACGACGTTCACGACAAGCTGCTGCTTGCCGGCGTCGTAGTAGGCGCCGCCGTAGGACTCACCGAGCTGCCCGCCGAGCTGCTGGAGCAGCTCCGCCGCGGAGGCCGCGCTCATCCGCCGGGGGGCCGACGCGTCGGAAGCGGCCCCGTCCTGACCGGCGTAGGCCTGCGGAAGCAGGACGGCGGCCGCGGCAACGCCGACCGCCCCCGCTCCCGCCAGAACGGCCTTTCGCTTGGTTATTCGCCTGTGACTCAACTCGCCGCCTCCTGTAGGGGGGTACGGAGCCGGTTGCCGATGGGCAGCCGGGGGACGCGTCCGCCTCTTGATACGCACGAGGCGCGTGTTGTTCTCATCGCGCGCGCACATTCGAGCTGACGGCCCGCCACGGACGCGTACGGAGAAGCCCGGTGAGGACGGGTTGACCTCAAGTCCGATTGAGGTCCTAACGTCACGCCCATGGACATGGAAGTCACCGCTTGGACATCGCTGCACAACGCGATCAACGCCAGTCAGGACCGCAGGCCGGTCTCCCGCACCACTCTGCGCCGCATCGTCGGGTTCGCCCGGCCGCATCACCGGCAGCTCTACCGCTTCCTGCTGCTCAGTGTGGTGACCGCCCTCCTCGCGGTGGCCACGCCGGTGCTCGCGGGACGCGTCGTCGGCGCGATCGTCCGGGGCCGCGATGAGGGAACGGTCACCCGGATCGCCCTGCTCATCGCGGTCATCGCCGTCGCCGAGGCAGGGCTCGGCCTGCTGACCCGCCGGCTCTCGGCCACCCTCGGGGAGGGGCTGATCCTCGACCTCCGCACGGCGGTCTTCGACCACGTCCAGCGGATGCCGGTCGCCTTCTTCACCCGCACCCGGACCGGTGCGCTCGTCAGCCGTCTCAACAACGACGTCATCGGGGCCCAGCGCGCCTTCAGCAACACCCTCTCCGGTGTCGTGTCCAACCTCGTCACCCTGCTGCTGACCCTCGCCGTCATGCTCAGCATCTCGTGGCAGATCACCCTGCTCGCCCTCGTCCTGCTGCCGGTGTTCGTCGTGCCCGCCCGCCGGATGGGCGCACGCATGGCGACGCTCCAGCGCGAGGCCGCCCACCACAACGCCGCCATGGGCACCCAGATGACCGAACGCTTCTCCGCCCCCGGCGCGACCCTCGTCAAGCTCTTCGGCCGCCCGGCCGACGAGTCCGCCGAATTCGCCGCCCGCGCCCGCCGCGTGCGCGACATCGGTATCCGTACCGCCATGGCGCAGTCCACCTTCATCACCGCGCTCACCCTGGTCTCCGCCCTGGCGCTGGCCCTCGTCTACGGACTCGGCGGCTTCTACGCCCTGCGCGGCAGCCTCGACCCCGGAGCCGTCGTCGCACTCGCCCTGCTCCTCACCCGGCTCTACGCCCCGCTCACCGCACTCGCCGGCGCACGCGTCGAGGTGATGAGCGCACTCGTGAGCTTCGAGCGGGTCTTCGAAATCCTTGATCTGCGCCCGCTGATCGCCGAGAAGCCGGACGCCCGGCGGGTGCCGGACGGACCGGTGTCCGTCGAGTTCGACCGGGTCTCCTTCGGCTACCCGTCGGCGGACAAGGTCTCCCTGGCCTCCCTGGAGGACGTAGCGACCCTCGACTCGCGCGGCGGCACACAGGTCCTGCACGACGTCTCGTTCCGCGCCGAACCCGGCCACATGGTCGCCCTCGTCGGCTCCTCCGGCGCGGGCAAGTCCACGATCGCGCAGCTCCTGCCGCGCCTGTACGACGCCGACTCCGGCTCCGTACGGCTGAACGGCGTCGACGTACGCGACCTGAGCGCCGACTCGGTCCGCGAGACCCTCGGCATGGTCACCCAGGACGGGCACCTCTTCCACGAATCCGTACGCGCCAACCTGCTCCTCGCCCGCCCCGACGCCACCGAGGACGACATCTGGGACGCCCTGCGCCGCTCCCGCCTGGACGGTCTCGTGGCCTCGCTGCCCGACGGCCTGGACACGATCGTGGGGGAACGCGGCTACCGGCTCTCCGGCGGCGAGCGGCAGCGCCTCACCATCGCCCGCCTGCTGCTGGCGCGCCAGCGCGTCGTCATCCTCGACGAGGCGACCGCGCACCTCGACTCCACGTCGGAGGCGGCAGTACAGGAGGCACTGGCCGAGGCGCTGGAAGGACGCACCGCCGTGGTGATCGCCCACCGCCTGTCGACCGTACGGGCCGCCGACCTGATCCTGGTCGTCGAGGACGGCCGGGTCGTCGAACGCGGGACGCACACCGAGCTGCTGGCTGCGGGCGGCCGTTACGAGGAGCTGCACCGCACCCAGTTCGAACGTCCGGGCACGCAAGAGCCGCAGGCGAGGCAGGGCGCCCCCGCAATGCCCTGAACCCCACCGGCCCGGCGTGACCAAACCGGCCCGGCCCGTGGGCAACCACCGACCCCCTCCACACCGTCCCTCCTCGGATGGATCTTTTCGGGCACGCATGCGGTGGAGCGGCGTGGAGGGGTGGGGGCAGCGAATGAACAGGCCGCTGAGGCGCGTGGCGATCTTCTGTGGGTTGCTGATACTGGCCCTGCTCCTGCGGATCAACTGGGTCCAGTTCGTCCAGGGGGAAACGCTCGCCAACCACGAGAACAACCGGCGGGTGAAGATCGCCCGGTTCGCCGAACCGCGCGGGGACATCATCGTCGCGGGACAGCCGGTCACCGGCTCGAAGGAAGTAGCCGGCCAGGACTACAAGTACAAGCGGACCTTCACGGACGGGCCGATGTACGCCCCGGTCACCGGTTACGCCTCACAGGCCCAGGGGATGTCGCTGCTGGAGAAGACGTACGACTCGATCCTGAGCGGCCAGGACGACCGGTTCGCGTTCAAGCGGGCGCGGAACGTCCTGACCGGGGATCCGCTGCGCGGAGGGTCCGTAGTCACCACCATCGACCCCAAGGCGCAGAAGGCCGCCTACAAGGGGCTGACGGATCTCGGGGCCAGGGGCGCGGTGGTCGCGCTCGAACCCGGCACCGGCAAGGTGCTCGCCCTGGCGTCGGCTCCCTCGTACGACCCCTCCGTGTTCGCCGGGATGACGTTCAAGGAGAGCGACAGGTTCCAGGCGCTCGTCGCCGACAAGAGCAAGCCGCTGGCGAACCGGGCGCTGCGCGAGACGTTCCCGCCCGGCTCCACCTTCAAGATCCTCACCGCTGCCGCGGCGCTGGAGCACGGCGTGGTCACCGACGTGGACGCGCCGTCCGGCGCCCCGTCCCCGTACCCCCTGCCGCTCTCCACCTCCAAGATCGGCAGCGAGGCCGGCGACGCGGTGTGCGCCAAGGCCTCGCTGAAGACCGCCATGCAGTTCTCCTGCAACAACGTCTTCCTCGACGCAGCGTCCAGGCTGGGCCCGGAAAAGATGCGGGAGACGGCGGAGAAGTTCGGCTTCAACGCGGACGTGTACTCCGAGGACTTCGGCGACATGCTGGCGTACAAGAGCCTCTACCCCGACCGGCTCGACAAGCCGGGGACCGCGCTGACCGGAATGGGCCAGGGCAGCCTGACGAGCACCCCCATGCAGATGGCCATGGTGACAGCGGCCATCGCCAACGACGGCGAGCTGATGCAGCCGTACATCGTCGACAAGCTGGTCGACCCCGAACTCTCGCCGGTCGAGGAGCACGAGCCGAAGCTGAAGAGCCGGGCGGTCTCCGAGGAGACCGCCAGGAGCGTGCGGGAGATGATGGAGTTCACCGCGCGTGAAGGCAGCGCGAAGGGGGCCCTGATCGACGGGATCACCGTCGGCGGGAAGACCGGAACGGCGCAGCGCGGCGTCGACGTCGACGACGAGGTGCCGTACGGCTGGTTCGTCTCGTACGGGAAGAACGCCGACGGAGCCTCGGTGGCGGTGGCGGTCTTCATCGACCCGACCGACATGGACATCTCGCGCGCCGACATCTCCGGCGGCAGGCTCGGTTCCCCGATCGCCAGGCAGGTCATGCGGGCCGTCCTCGTCAAGTGATCCCTCGTGCGGACCCGAATTGCGGTCTCACGGGTAACGGCTTCCCCGTCCATCTCACTGACATGGCGGAATTATTGACTTCTATTCATTTGAAAACACCCCTCGTTCGATTTGAAGATCACCATGCTAATGTCGGAAGACTGAATCGCTGAATTGCGGGGGGTCCGATGCTCCAGTTACGTGATCGCCTGAGCGCGGCCCGGGGCACCAAAGCGATCAACTTCAAGCACGTCCTCCTCTCCGTCATGATCAAGAGCGACAGCCAGGCCGATTTGGCCCGGCGCACCGGACTCGCTCAGTCCACCGTTTCGAACATCGTCCGGGAGTTACAGACGGCCGACGTCCTGGTCTCGGAGCCCGGGCGCGGGGCGAGGGTCTGCCTCGCCCCCACGCGCAACGTCGCGGTCGGCGTCCACCTCGGCTTCAACCAGGCGACCGTCGTGGCCCGGCGGGTCGACCGCCCCGTCACCGAGACGCACTGGGAGCACGTGGGGAGCGGCGCGAACCGGGGCCTGGGCGAGATCATGCCCTCCCTGAAGCAGGCCGTACGGGAGGCGGTCGCCAAGACCGGCCGTGAACTGGAGGACGTCGTGTCCCTCGGTGTGGCGGTGCCGAGGATGGTCGACCCCCGGACCGGCAGGTTCCGTACGCCCGTGCTGCCCCCGTGGAGCGAAGGGGACGCTCCGTCGGACGACCTGGGGGAGTGGCTGCGCGTCCAGGGCGCCCTCGACAACGACGCCAACCTCGGTGCGCTCGCGGAGCAGACGTACGGCACGGACGGCCACTGCGAGATCGTCGTCTACGTCAAGGGCTCCACCGGCATCGGCGCCGGGCTCGTCATCAGCAGCAACCCCATTCGCGGGCACGGAATGGCCGGCGAGATCGGTCATCTCGTGCTCGACCCGGACGGCATGGTCTGCCGCTGCGGCGGGCGCGGCTGTCTGGAGACGATCATCGGTGCCGACGCGCTCGTCCGTCAGGCCCGCGAGGCACTGGCCGGCAGCGTGGCCGATGTACCGTACTCCCTCGCCTCGCTGATCGAACGGGCGCAGTCGGGCGACGCGGTGTGCGAGCGGGTGGTGCGGGACGCCGGACGGGTGCTCGGCCGGGCCCTCGCGCTGGTCTGCAACCTCCTCAACCCGGACTTGATCGTCCTGGGCGGGCAGCTCGCCGCCGCGCAGAACCTGGTGCTGGAGCCCTGCCGGGAGTCCCTCGCACGCTACGGACTGCGGGGTGCGGTGGGGCCGCACAGTGAATTCGCCCTCAAGCTGAGTTCGATGAATCCGCTGTCCGAGGCGCAAGGGGCACTGGTGCTCGGTCTGACCTCCTTGCGAAGGACGGACGTGGAGAAGGACTGAGCGGGAATTGAAGCTCGGCGCCTGTTCCGTACGGCGCACAGCGACGAGCTGAACTCCGCGCCCGCACCGTCGGTCCACAGCTCTGCGAATTGACGCCGCGGTGTGTTGCGGGGGAGGGGCGCGAGTCTCCGCGTCGAGGCCCTCACCTCGTCGAGCACCTGTCGTCGCGCGTGGACAACGGCCGCTCACGCCTGCCATGGTGGCCGCACGCCAGGGGTGCGAAAACCCCGTGTGCGGCTAAAGTCGAATAGCAGACTCTGTCCGAACGTGTTCGTTCATGCAATTGCATGCGCCTTTTGAGTCAACATCAGGTGGATATATGACCTTGCTGAGAAAATACGCCGAACGGTCGGTGGCCCGGCCCTCTGTTTCCGATACTGCTGCTCAGGAACATGGCGCCGCGGCGGAACCCGACCGCGACGACTCTTACGCCTCCCCGGTCGTGGTTGATCTCGGTCATGTCCGGGAGGTGACTCTCGGAAGCTCCAGCAGTGGCACCGCCGACGCCAACTCCCATTACTACTGGTGAGGGACGTGACCGCACCCGACCACAGCACCGACGGGCGGCTCCACCCGGACTTCACCGGCTGCTTCCCGCTTCTCACCGGCTCGTCCGCCCCCCTCACGGACGTGACCGGTCACTGGCGGGAAGGCGAACTGCGCAGTTTCCGGGGCGCGGGCGGCACTGTCATCACCGTCGGGCAGTGTCTCGCCGAGGAGCGGCAGTTCGCGGCTGACGCCGAGCGGGCGCTCGCCACGGACCGGCTCACGCCCCTGACCCGGTGGGCGGGCAGCTACCTCTGCATCGTCGTACGCCCCGGAGATCTCACGGCCTTCGCCGACCTGGCCGGGCAGTACCCGTTGTACTACCGGCGTCGCCCGGGCCGCACCTGGATCGGTTCGCGGCCGAAGGACGTAGCGGTCGCGGCCGGCGGCGGCTGCTGCCCGGACCCACAGGTCCTCGCCGCGCACATCTTCTGCCCCGGCATACCCCTGCTGCCCGGGAACCGGTCCGTGGTGGCCGGTGTCGAGCGGCTGGGCGGCGGGCACGCCTTGCGGATCACCGCCGACGGCGCGGCCGTCCAGTGGGAGTACGAGACTCTCCAGCCCCCACCTGAGGCATCAGCGGCGACCGCGGCCGAGGCGCTCGGAGCGGCCCTCGAAGATTCGGTGCGCCTGCGCGCCGCGCGGGCCCGGACCCTGACAGCCGACTTCAGCGGCGGACTCGATTCCACTTCTGTGGCCTTCCTGTCGCTGCGCCACCGGACGGACCCGTTACCCGTTTTCACCTATCACCGGGCGGACACGTCCTGCGACGACCTGGAGTACGCCCGCGACTACGCCCGGCTCGACGAACGGCTCCGTCTCGAAGTCGTGACGGGGACGACCGCCGACACCCTGCCCTACCAGGGCCTGTACGACGCGGAATGCGACGGGGAGCCCAACCCCGCAGCGGTGGGCGCGGCCCGTACGCGGCTCCGCCTGGAACGCATCGCCCAGCACGGTTGTGACGTCCACCTCGGCGGCGAGGGCGGCGACGCACTCCTCAGCCCGCCGCCCTCCTACCTGGCGGGCCTCGCCCGGCCGGGCGGGCTGCGCAGGCTGCTCCGGGACGCGCACGTGCTGGCGAGAGCGCGCCACACCTCGCCCCTCCGCGTCGCGGGCAGGGCTGCCCGACTGGCGCGCACTCCGCCGGCAACAGCCCTGCGGCAGACGGCCGAACGCCTGGAGTCACCGGGGGCGCACGACCCGCACTGGCTGGACACGCTGAGCTGGTGGGTCCCTCCGGGCCCCGAAGCGGCTTGGCTCACGGCCTCCGCACGCGGGGAACTCGCCGAACTCGCCCGTACGGGGGCCGCCGGGCGACGGCCGCGAGGACGGCGGACGGACGACGGCCCGCCGGACCTCCGCACAACCCTCCACGAGTTGCGTACGTCAGCCTCGGCGCAGCGCCAACTCGCGTGTGCGGCAGCGCCCTTCGGGATCTGGCCGCAGGCCCCCTTCCTCGACAACGACGTCGTCCGGGCCTGCCTGCTGCTGCCCGCCCACCGCCGCTGCGAGCCCCCGGCCTTCAAACCGCTGCTCGGTTCGGCACTGGCGGGCGCCGTCCCCGCCCCCGTGCTGGCCCGGCGGACGAAGGGCGACTACTCCGACGAGGACTACCAGGGTGCCCGGCTCGCCGCAGGGACGCTGCGGGACATCATCCGTACGTCCCGCCTGGCCGCCCTCGACGTCATCGACCCGCGCGCCGTCGCGGCCTCTCTGGAACGCGCCCTGATGGGGCTGCGCGCCCCCTTCCCCGCCCTGAACCGCTTCCTCGGCGTCGAGTTGTGGCTGAGGGACACGTCATGGCCAGGCGACTCGCAGTACGGAGGCAGCTCGTGACCGAGCTCCGGATTCCCCAGCACGTCCACGCCGGCGAGGCACCGCACGGCGGGACCGTGCTCTTCAACGCCCGGTCCGGGCAGTGGTACGCGATGAACGGCACGGCACGCGACCTCTGGGAGGAGTGGCGACGCACCGGCGATTTCGACACCGGCGTACAGACGGTCGCCGACCGATTCCCGGGGGTGCGGTACGACCACGTACGGCTGGACGCCGAACGGCTCGCCGACGACCTGGTCGAACGCGGCCTCGTGGCCGCCGAGATGGACCGGACCCCTGTCGCGGGTGCGGCCCCGGACACGGGCGCGGCCCCGGACGCGAGGAAGGAGAGCGGGTGCGCGCCGCCGGACTGCGCGCCGTCGGCCGACGGCGTCCGGTGGCTCAGGACGGCCGGGTGGCTCGGGCTGTGCCTCGCGCTGGTGCTGCTGCGGCTTCCCTTCCGCGTTCCCGTGCTCGCCGTGGACGCACTGAAGCGGCCGCGGGCACGCCTGCGTCCGGCCACGATGCGCCAGGCCGAGGCGATGCTCGCGGTCGTCCGGCGGGCCGCGGACGGGTATCCGGGGCGAGCCGCCTGCCTGGAGCACTCGCTCGGCACGGTGCTGGGGCTCGCGCTCGCCGGGCTCACGGCCGACTGGTGCCTCGGCAGTGCCGACGACCCGTACCGGTTCCACGCCTGGGTGGAGATCGACGGCGAGACCGTCACGCATCACGAAGCCGACGACCGCGTCTCGTTCCGACGAGTGCTGGTGCTCTGAGCACCCTGCGGCGCGCCCGGCGCTTCAGAATGAAGGCCGGCCCTCGTCCTGGTTCAGTTCGTTGTTCAATTTCTGCTCCAACCCCCGCGGATATCATTCCCAAGCCGATCGTGTGCGCGCTCCCACGAGTGGCTGACGGAGGGGGGTATATGAAAGCTTGCTTCAAATTATCCGACGTCGGAGGATACGGGGACTGCCTACCGATCGGTTTCACACTAATGCGTGGGCGAGGCTTTCCCCGGAGTGCGCGGAGCGCTATGCTCAACACACGCACAAAAAGACTTGAGGGGCCGCCCGCTGCAACGGGCAACCCCTCAAGAGCATGAAACCACCTGGTCGGTGAGCGGTCAGAGCAGCGGCGTGACTCCTTCGTTCACCAGGGCCAGTACGACCAGGATGGTGATGACGATGACCTGGATCACGCGTGCCCAGCTCAGGTTCGTGCTGCCCTGGATCGTCATTCGTGCTTTCACGTTCACGGAGGAATTCCCTTCGGGGGTGAGGGCCGGCGCAGTGTAGATCGAAAAGCAACACCGCGACAACAGTTTCTTCCGCATTTCGCAGCGTGGCAAGCCCTCGGCATGCGACCTGGGGGCGTCCTGAAGGCCATTCCTCACAGGGGAATTGCACTTGAGGAGCGAGTGTTCTGCAATTCGTCGGTAAGGGGTTCCCGGCGTGGAAGCCGGAAGCGGAAATTGGATGAGACACGCACGCCGGAACGCCCTCCGGCCCGCACGTGCCTCCCGCCTCGTCGCCCAGTCCGCCCCCGCACGGCGCGGGCGTCAATCCGTACACCGGGCACCGCCGGCCGGCGCCGACGGCATCGGTTCGGCCCTCGCGTTCCCGTAACGTTCCCTCCCGGGCGGCGAATTGGCGGTCGGCGGGGCGCGGCCCCCACCGGAGAAAAATCTTGGGCCGGTTTTCACGCCTGAAGGCGAGGGCGCTCGCGCCGCCCGGCGGACTTCATGAAGTGGTCACATCACGGCCCGCCCTGCCGCGATCACAGCGGCCGGCTTCGCCCACCGTGTGCGGCGACGGCGGGACGGTCCGCGTCGGCGATCTCCGGTTCCAGGCCCTGTGCGGGCGTCGTGGGAAGACGCCCGATGTCCGAACGCCAGGCCTCGAAGGCGAGCGCCGTAGCGGTGACCACGGCGAGGCCCAGGCACCAGCCGCCGATCACGTCGCTGACCCAGTGGACCCCCAGCGCCACACGCGTACCGCTGACGCCCAGAACCGCGACGACAGCGAGGACCCAGGGCACCGGGCGCCAACGCCGGGGCACCAGCGGAATCAGGACCAGCAGCAGAATGGCGCAGGAGGTCGTAGCCGTCATCGCGTGCCCCGAGGGGAACGAGAAGCCGGGACTGTGCGCCACCGGATCCGGCAGGTGCGGGCGGGCACGTTCGACGGTGTTCTTGGCCAGCAGACCGGCCGCGGCGCCTGCCAGCGCCGTGACCGCCGCCCAGGCCGCCAGCCGCCAGGCGCGGCGGCTCAGGAGCCACACCACGAGCACGGCCACCAGCAGGCGCATGGTCACCGGCCCCCACACGACATCCGTGAGGAACCGGAGGACGCGTACCAGCCAGGGGTGCTCAAGAACCTGTTGGTGCAGCGATGCGGCCGCGCCCCGGTCGAGCCGTCGCAACGGCGCCCACTGGGCCTCGACCAGCACCAGTGCCAGGGCCGCAGGCACGGCCGCCACCACGGTGGCGACGGCGGTGCCGGCCAGCCGCATGCCGAGCTTGACGTCCGGCCCCCAGTGGCGGGAGATCAGTGGTCCTACGCGTCGTGGCGGGCCGGCGGGGCGCCGGCGCTCGGATCGTTGTTCCATGGCGCGGTGCGCCTCCTCTCAAAGACCGTTACGGGCCTGGCCGAGCGGCGCGGGTGACGCCGGTGTGCCTCGCCCCGGGCGTACGGGGGCCGCAGGGCCGGGGTGCCGGTCGTCGTGCTCGCCGTCAGGGGGTGTGGATGCGGGGTGCGGGGTAGGGCCCGGACCGGAGGGCCGGTGCTTCGGTCTCCGAGGCCCCGGTGAGTGCGGGGTCCGTCGCCCGGGACGGGCGGGTGGCGGCGGAGCGCCGGCTCCTGGGCAACTGGACCAGCAGCGCGCCCGGTTCCACCTCCGCGACCAGTCGCGTGCCCTCGACGGCGCAGTCGCCGTCAACTTCGCGGGCCTGTGGCCCGGCGAAGCGGATGTCGACCCGGGCCGCGCTGAAGTACTCCAGGGCGCCGCGCGCCACGAGCCGTCGCGCAGACGGCCCGGCGGCCTGGGCCGTCCCCCTCGTCCCGGCCGTTCCTGTCATCCCGACAGTCCCTGTCGTCCCGACCCTCCCCCTCCTCCCGCCCGAGCGCCGGAAGTGGCCGGCCGTCATGCCGCGCAGCAGGTGCGCCGCCGCCGCGAGCCAACCGGCGGCGCCGACGGGATCGAGCAGGACCACCTCCAGCCGTCCGCTGTCGGGCCGGGCGTCCGGAAGGAGCGGCACGCCGCCCTGTAGGGCGCCGACATTGCCGATGACGACCATGCGCGCGCGTCGGGACAGGAGCTCGCCCGTGTCGAGCCGGATCGACAACCGCATCGGGGGATCGCCGAGATGACGTACGGCCGAGGCGACGTAGGCGAGCCAGCCCAAGGACGCCTTGAGCTGTGGTGAGGCGTCGCGCACCATCAACGCGTCGAACCCGGCACCGGCCATGACGGTGAAGCGGGTCGGCGCGATACCGTCCCCGCTCACCCGCCCGACGTCGATACGGACGCGGTCGCCGCTGAGTGCCCGGTCCAGGGCCGCGGCGGGCTTCACGGGCAACCCGAGGTTGCGCGCGAGCAGATTGCCCGTACCGCACGGGACGACCGCCAGGGCGGTGCCGCTGCCGGACAGCTCGTCCGCGCAGGCGCGTACGGTGCCGTCCCCTCCGCACACCACGACCAGGTCGACCCGCCCGGCCGCCGTGTACGCGGCGAGGTCGCCGCAGGGGCGTTCGGCCGTCGTCGACGTCCACCGCACATCGGTGCAGCCGTGACGGACCAGGACGCCGTGTACCTGCTGGGCCAACTTCTCCGTGCACGCCAGGGGATGGCGCACCACGACGACGCGCCGGACACCCCGGACGCCGCCGACGGCGCTCCCGGCGGCTCGGGCCAGGGGCAGGGGACCGCTCTCACGGCCGGCGGGCACCGGAGCGGGACGCCGGCGCGGCGCCAGCAGCGCGTACCCGATGACGAGCAGGGTGCACGCGCCGTTGACCAGGCCGCCCACCACATCGCTCGGATGGTGCATCCCCCGGTACAGGCGGGAGAAGGCCACGGTGGGCGGAACGACCAGCAGCACTGCCGCGGCGGCGTACCGCCACGGGCCGCGCAGCCGGGTGACCGCGAGTGTGGCCAGCCCGCCGTAGAGCGCGACCGACGCGCCCACGTGACCGGAGGGGAAGCTGGAGGTGGGCGGGGCCGGATCGAGATGGGGCACGTCGGGGCGCGGCCGCTCCACGCACAGGGTGATGAACAGGAAGAGCGCCGACTGCGCCGCGACCGACCCGCCGAGGAACACCGCCTCCCGCCACCGCGGCACGCGCGGCAGCACGACCAGCGCGACGACGCAGACAAGGGTGATGCCGATGATGCTTTCGGTGGAGGCGACGAGCGTCAGCCACTCGGTCACCGCCGTGGCCGGCCCGGTGCGATGCCCGGCGAACCAGGCGTTGACATCGCCCTCGGCCGCAAGGGGCCACCAGGAGGCGGCCGGGCCGGTGATCAGCAGACCCGCTCCCACCATCAGTGCCCACAGCGGTGGCAACAGCAGCAGGGGTCTGATCCGTCCGGCGGCCGTGCCGCTACCCGTTGTCATGTCCCACGTGTTGCCCGTCGCGGCCGGGTGAACCGTGATGGCCGGGGCGCATCACCTCGCGTCACACCGGGGGAGAGCAGGGGTCGGGCTTCTTCGGCCGTCCGTCCCGGGCGAGTTCGGCGTTGAACTGCGCCCCGCCCAGCAGGACGACGTGGGACACCCACAGCCAGACGAGAAAGGCCACCACACCCGCCAGGGAACCGTAGAGACGGTTGTACGTCGCGATGTGCGAGGCGTAGAACGCGAAGCCCGCCGAGGCCACGAGCCACAGCACCACCGCCAGCGCCCCGCCGGCCACCGTCTGCCGCAGCCCCCGGGACTCGGACGGCCCGGACCGGAAGAGCAGCAGGACCAGGGCGACGACCACCAGGAACAGCAGCGGCCACTTCAAGCCCGCCCACACGAGCGCCGCCTGATGGTCCGTGCCGGTTCCCCGGCCGATGGCACGGGCGATCCGTCCGGTGGCGGTCAGCGTCAGCACGCCGCTGACCAGCAGCGCCAGGACGGTCAGCGCCCTGAGCAGGATGGCGGGCAGCGTGCGCCACGCCGGACGGCAGTCCGCCACGCCGTACATCGCGTGCAGCGCGCGCCGGAACACGGCCAGATAGCTGGAGGAGGACCAGAGCGCCGCGCCGCCCGTGAGTACGACCAGCAGCCACGGGCCCGAAGCCCCCTGCGGCCGGCTGCCCAGTGCCTGCTCGAGCACCGGTCGGGCCGTGCGCGGTACGAAGGCGCCGAACTGTGCGATGACCTCCTCGGGGGAGCCCGTGCCGAGCAGCGCGATGGCGAAGACGATCACCAGCAGGGCCGGGAAGACCGCCAGGACCGCGTAGTACGTCAACGCGGCCGCCCAGTCGGTGAGGTCGTCCTCCCACAGAGCGACAGGCGTACGGGCCAGGGCCCTGGCGTACGCTCCGCGTTCGCCACCGCGCGCCGAGCCGCTTGCGGGGACACCGACCGCCATGAGACCACCACTCCGTTCCACCCTGCCCGCCCGCATCGCCGCTTCCTCGTCGCACGGCTGCCGACAGGCTCTCCTCCCTGCTGCCCGGCAAAGGTGCCCGCACGCCATGGCGCGGTGGTGAATCCGAGGCCGGCGGCCGGGGGCCCACCGGCCGCCGCCACGGCTCGCGCGTCATGCGCGATGAGGACGTCACGCGGGGTGGACTTCGGCGGCCGGTACGAAACGACGTCGCGGGAGTGCGCCGGCCCGTACAGCCGGGCGCGTGACGTCGGGCACGGCCGCGTGCGTGGCCGGGGCGATCGCGGGGACATGAAGCGGCATGTCGACAGTCGAGCAGCAGCCGCCCACAGCCACGTCCGGCCCCGCCCTCCAGCAGACCCTCACCACGGGACTGCTGTACTTCTTCATCCTGGGCGATGTCCTCGGCGCCGGGGTGTACGTCCTGGTGGGCGAGGTCGCCGCCGACTCGGGCGGGGCGGTCTGGGTGCCTCTCGCCGTCGCCCTCCTGCTGGCGCTGCTGACCGCCGCCTCCTACGCCGAACTGGCGACCAAGTACCCCAGATCGGGCGGCGCATCCCACTACGCCACCAGGGCGTTCGGACCGTTCGCCGGCTTCGTCGCCGGGTTCTGCATGCTCGCGGCCGGCGTCGTATCGGTCGCGGCACTCGCCCGGGGCTTCGCCGGCGACTACCTGACGGAATTCGTGACCCTGCCCGTCGGCCTCGTCGCGGTGGGCTTCCTCCTGGCGCTCGCACTGATCAACGCCCGTGGCATCAAGGAGTCGACCCGCGCCAACGCCGTCGCCACCGTCATCGAGGTCGGCGGCCTCCTCGTCGTCGTGGCCCTCGGCGCCTGGCTGCTCCTGCGCGGCGACGGCGACCTCGCGCGTCTCACCCGGCTCGGCACGCCCGAGAAGGGTGCCGCCGCCGCGGTCCTGAGCGGTTCCGTACTCGCCTACTACTCCTTCGTCGGCTTCGAGACGTCCGTCAACGTCGCCGAGGAGACCCGTGATCCCCGGCGGTCCTACCCCCGCGCCCTGTTCGGCGCGCTCGCCACGGCAGGGGCCGTGTACGTACTCGTGGGGATCGCCGCCTCCGCGGCCGTACCGACGGCGAAGCTCGCCGAGTCCAGCGGGCCGCTGCTCGAAGTCGTCAGGGCGGCCGGGGGTGTTCCGCCGTGGCTCTTCAGCGCCGTCGCGCTCGTCGCCGTGGCCAACGGCGCGCTGCTCACCGGCATCATGTCCTCGCGGCTCGCCTACGGCATGGCACGCGACGGATTGCTGCCCGCCCCACTGGCCCAGGTGCTCCCGCGCCGCCGGACCCCCTGGGTGGCGATCGCGGCCACCACCGCACTGTCGGCCCTCCTCGCCCTGACAGGCGGCGCCGCCACCCTGGCCTCCACCCTTGTGCTGCTCCTGCTCGTCGTGTTCCTCGTCGTCAACGCCGCCGTTCTCGTGCAGCGCCGCGACCGGGGACGGCCGGACCACTTCCGGGCCCCCACCGTGCTGCCCGTACTGGGCGCGCTCTCCTGTGTCGTCCTCGCCACGCAGATCGAGGCCCGGGTGTGGCTGCGCGGGCTCCTGGTTCTGGCCCTCGCGGTGGTGCTCGCCGCGATCGCCACCATGAGGCGGGCGGAGGGATCCGGCACGCCCGACGGTGACACCACGGTGGGCGCGTGACGCGGTCCGGGCGGTCGGCGCATCGGGAAGGCAAGCGATTCGAGGCGGATGGTGGACCGCACAGCGGGTACGCGATCCACAGCGTTGTCCATGTTCGTGCCTGCTCGTGGTGACAGTTACGGGAGACCAGATGAGGGTCCGCCAATCGCCTTTCCCTCCGGCGTTCCGGTTGTCCGCCGAAATCGTGGCCGGACGCTACCGGTTGGGAGCGAAGATCGGCACAGGAGGCGTCGCCGACGTCTACGAAGGGCTCGATCTCCGGCTCAGGCGGCCCGTGGCCGTCAAGGTCTTCCGGCCGGGCTCCGACCCGGAGATGGAGGAACGCTTCGCCGACGAGGCCGTACTGCTCGCCCGCCTGCGGCACCCGGGGCTGGTCACCGTGTACGACAGGGGCCGGCACAACGAGTGCGAATACCTCGTCATGCAACTCGTGAAGGGGCAGACCCTCCGCCGGCGGACCGTGACCGGGCCCCTGGAACCCGCGTACGTCGCCGAGCTGGGCGCCGACCTGGCGCACGCCCTCGCTCATGTGCACGCCGCCGGCATCGTGCACCGCGACGTGAAGCCCTCGAACGTCCTGCTGGATGACGCCGGACGGCCGCATCTCACCGACTTCGGCATCTCGCGGATGATGAACTCCACGAGGAACACGGCCTCGGGAGCCCTGATAGGCACCGCCGCCTATCTGGCGCCCGAGCAGGTGCTGGGCAGGGGAGCGGGCCCGGCCGCCGACATCTACGCCCTCGGACTCCTGCTGCTCGAATGCCTCAAGGGAGAACTCGAATACCACGGCGCTCCCCTGGAGGCGGCCTTGGCCCGTCTGCACCGGCCGCCGGAGATACCCGGCTCGGTGCCCGAAGGGCTGGCTCGCACGGTACGGGCCATGACCGCCCTGGAGGAGGAGGCGCGTCCCGACGCCGAGCAGTGTGCGCAGGCGCTGTCCGCGCTCGGCGGCGACCCGGGTTTCGTGCCGCCGCCCACGACTGCCGCGCCTGCCCCCGCCGGTCACAGCGGCCCCGCACCGGCCACGCTGAAGACCGCCGGGGCCCGGTACCCCTCGCGGCAACCGCACGGGCCGGGCCGGGCCCGCCACCTGCTGGCGGCCACGGGCACCGCGGTGCTCACGGCGGTCCTCGGTGCCACTCTCGTGGCCTCGGACAACCCGGGCGACCGAACCGCACGGTCGGCCGGCTCCACGCCGCCCCGGGCCGCCGCCGTGGAGCCGCCCTCCACCACCGCGTCCGCCGAGGGCCCCGGGGCGGTGGGCCGGCGGCCCACCGCGGCCACCACCGGACCCGCCCCGCAGGCTCCTGACCCGCCCGAGCCCGCCGCCTCGGTGCGGACGGCCGGGTGGACCTCGGGCGAGCCGGGCGGCAGTCCCGCCGTACGGGCACCGGCAGAGGACCGAACACGCGCCGCGCACGCCACCGGCACCGGCACGCGTCCGGGCTCCGCGCACCGCGACGACGCTCACAAGCCTCACGGCGAGGCGCAGGGGCAGAACAAGAACCGCCCCGGGAAAGAGAACCGCCGCTGAGCTCCAGCGAGCGAGGACGCGTCCAGCCCTACCGGGACTAGGGCGGCCGGACCCTGGGGGGCAGCGGCCACTCGTGGGCGGTTCCGGCCAGGCGGTCGGCTACCACATGACGGGGAGCCGCTCAGGCATCCGCTTCATGAACCTGGTCCGCCACACGAGCTGTTCGACGGGGACCGCCAGCCGGAAGTCCGGCATCTTCTCCAGCAGCGTCTCCAGGGCGATCTCCGCGTGCCTCTTGCCCAGCGCCGTCGCCGGGCAGTAGTGCTGCCCGCCCCCGAAGGAGAGGTGCGCGGTGTTGTTCTCCCGCGCCAGGTCCACCTTGTGCGGGTCGGCGAACGCGTCGGGATCGAAGTTGGCGCCCTCGACCAGGACCAGCACGAGCTCGCCCTTCTTCACCTCGACATCCCCGAGCGTGACGTCCTCCAGCGCGAGGCGCGGCAGGCCGTCGCCGATCGACAGGTTGATGCGCAGCAACTCGTCCACGGCCGCCGGGATCTTGCCCCGGTCGGCGAGCAGTTCGGCCGTCAGTTCCGGGTGCTGGATGAGGGAGACGAGGGCCATGGTCAGGAACCCGGACGTGGAGATCACGCCCGCGCCGAACATGGTGACACCGACGGTGGCCAGCATCTCGTCGGTGAGGTGGTCGTACTGCGGGTCCTCGCGCAGGGCCGCCAGCTCGGCCATCAGACCGGTGGTCGCCGGGTCGTCGAGGCGCTCCACCATGTACGCGATGTCGCGGTCCCAGTTCAGTTTCGCCCCGGTGACGGGGCACGCGGAGTTCATGAACGCGATGTCCAGGCTCCGCATCAGGCGCGGTGCGTCCGCCTTCGGGATGCCGAGGATGTGGCAGTGCATGCCCGCCGAGTACGGATCGGCGAACTGTCCGCGCAGGTCGGCCGGCGCGCCCTCCGCCATGAGGCTGTCGACCAGCTCGGCCGCGTTCGACCGCATCCACTCGACCAGACCCGGGGCCTTCGGGTTCAGCGCCTTGAGCACCGCCTTGCGCAGCCCGGCCCCGGTGATGTTCCCCATGTTGTTGACGACCTCGGGTGGGATCGTCAGGGCGTACTGCCGGGGCACACCCGGCGCCGAGGTGTCCTTCAGGCTGAACCGCCGGTCCTCCAGGACTTGTCTGCACAGCGCGTGGGACGACACCAGCCACGCCTCGTCGCCTGCGATCGTCCGCACCCGCTTGACGGGTTCCTTGCGCAACACCTCTATCTCGTCGGGCAGTTGGTCGCCGCGCCAGGAGAAGGGGAAGTCGATCAGCTCGTCGGGCAGCGTCTCAACGGACATCTGAGTCTCCTTGTGCGGGGGTGACAATGGCGTGGCCCTGGTTGCGGGAGGCACGCAGGCCCGAACCGCGCGAGTAGAGCAGCTCGGCCATCGGCAGAAGCTGGTGGTAGCAGTTGAGCGACGACGGGACGCCCAGGATCGCGGGTGTGTCCAGGAACAGTGGCGCTTCGGCGCAGACGTACTCCAGGCACACCGCGCGCTGCCGCTCGGTGGCGGTTCTCCCGTCCAGGACCTTGGAGGACAGGAAGGCGTCGACGAGCGCTTCGCACGTGGTGCGGAACTCCGCGTCGGTCCGCAGGCGGTTCTGGAGGTGGTCGTGAATCTCGCGGTACGCCGGGTTCGAGGTGAACGCCGACATGGGGTGGGCGCGCAGCCGTGTGCCGTCGGGATCGACGGTCTGCACGGCGTTGGACACCTTGGCCCGTACGCCGCGAAGGTTCTTCACGGCCTTGCGCCGGGCGTCGTCGGCGGGATAGCCGGAAGCCTCATACATTTCGGCCACGTGGAGGTCGGTATAGACGAAGTCCACCTGGTGGAAGTGCTCGATGCCCCAGCGGGCCAGGTCGATGACGCGCTGGGCGGAGAAGTAACTGTTGCCGGGTGAAACGCCGATGACGGCGTGGGCGCCCTCGGCGCATATCACCTGGCAGTGGGCTGTGTAGGGCTGGATCTGGAAGAGTCCGGCGGGTGACGCCGGCGGGGTGAAGGGCTGGCTTTCGAAGACGGTCTCAGTCGTCAACTGGAAGGGGTCCTTCGCGTCGCTAGTCCCGGAGGAGCCTCGTGCTCCTGGTGTGGCGACGACGCCGTGAAGTTAGCTTCCGGACACGGAGAGTGTCAACGACGGTCCACGGCCGGAGGTTTGTGTATACGCTTCCGTTTCCTGCTCGTCATGCTGAAGTCATGCGGTATTAACCATTCCGCCCTGCTGGGTGTCGGTTCCCTGAAAGTTGACATGGGGCAACGGTTGTGTGCGAGGGTGTGAGGACGCCAGCCTGGTCTGGTGGGAGGCCCCGCGCCGCCCTTGTGGTCAGTTCGTGGCCGGGGCGCGGTACGGGTGGTCTTACTTGGCTGTGCGCGGTCCACGCCGCGCGCTTGACGGCTCCGCCGGTCCGCCGGCCGCCGTGATGGGCTCGACCCCTGGATTGAGGGGCGAACCATGAAGAGTTTCACCGTAACCGTCGAACAGCAGCCCGGCCTGACACTCATCACCGTGGCCGGGGAGCTGGATTTGCAGACCCTCCCCGCCGTCGAAGACGCCACCGTCGTCGTACCGCTCGGCGGCAAGGTGCTGCACGTGGAACTCTCAGGGGTGCCCTTCATGGACTCCAGCGGCTTGAACCTGCTGCTGCGCCTGCGCCGCCGCATGCGCCAGGAAGCCGGACACCTGGTGGTGTCCGGGCTTCAGGAGCAGCCGGCCGGCCTGCTGCGTCTGACCGGAACGTACGAGCTGCTCACCGCAGCCGACAGCGTCGGCGTGACGTCGCCCGTCGGCCGGCGGTCACCGTCGCGGGTCTGATACGCCGCCGTCGCTTCTCGGTGCCGAGCCCGCATGTACCTCATGGGTTGATGAGAGGCGCAGCGCCGCGCCGAACCGCCGGCCCCGCAGGTCGCGTTCGGTGTCATACGCACCAACAGGGCGGCGAATGGGCCCACGTTGCCGACCGGTCAAGGCCGCACCGCTGTCCCGGCGGGCCGCACGTACCGCCTCACCCGCCGGCACCGGCCGCAGCCCCGCCCGCCCCGACCGCGCGGGCGGCGCCATCGGAACGCGGCACGTCGTCCGGTCCGGCGCCGACGCGGCAAGGAGCGCATCGGCCGGGCCCGCGGTGGGTTTTTGCCCCGTTTTCGTGGGGAACCCGCTGTGCCATGGACCACTCACAGGTACCCGTGCTCGACGCGCTGGCCGCGTACCATGCCCAGAAGCAGACCCCCTTCACTCCGCCCGGCCACAAGCAGGGGCGCGGAGCCGACCCCCGCGTGCGCGCGGTCCT
Organism: Streptomyces agglomeratus; assembly: GCF_001746415.1. NCBI lineage: Bacteria > Bacillati > Actinomycetota > Actinomycetes > Kitasatosporales > Streptomycetaceae > Streptomyces > Streptomyces agglomeratus. Next base: position 785,613 of record NZ_MEHJ01000001.1, on the reverse strand, counting down.
CGGTGACGCCGTGCTCCACTCCGACGTGCTCGCCACCAGCGGCCTGGACGACCGGACCTCGTCCAAGGGCGTCCTCGCGAAGGCCCAGGAGCTGATGGCCGACGCCGTCGGCGCCGAGCACACCTTCTTCTCGACCTGCGGCAGCTCCCTGTCGGTCAAGGCCGCCATGCTGTCCGTCGCCGGGCCGCACGAGAAGCTGCTCGTGGGACGTGACGCGCGCGAGGCCGTGGTGTCCGGCCTCGTACTCGCCGGGATCGTGCCGATCTGGGTGGACCCCCAGTGGGATCCCGAGCGCCACATCGCCCACCCGCCGTCCGCCGACGCCTTCCGCGCCGCCTTCGCCGAGCACCCCGACGCCCGGGGCGCCCTGGTCACGACACCGACGCCGTAGGGCACCTGCTCCGACCTGCCCGCGATCGCCGAGACGTGCCACGAACACGGCGTACCGCTCATCGTCGACGAGGCATGGGGCGCCCACCTGCCCTTCCATCCGGACCTGCCCACCTGGGCCATGGACGCCGGCGCGGACGTGTGCGTCACCTCCGTCCACAAAATGGGCTCCGGGCTCGAACAGAGCTCGGTCTTCCACCTCCAGGGCGACCTGATCGAACCCGAGGTGCTCAAGAACCGCGAGGACGTGCTGGGCACCACCAGCCCCTCCGTACTCATGTACGCCGCTCTCGACGGATGGCGCCGCCAGATGGTGGAGCACGGCCACGCCCTCTACGACGACGCGCTCACGCTGGCGAAGACCGTACGGGCGCGGATCGCCGAGATCGACGGCATGCACGTGCACGGGCGCGAGGACTTCTGCGGCCCCGGCCGGGCGGCCGACCTCGACCCCCTCCAGGTCATCGTCGACATCAGCCGCCTCGGCACCACCGCCGACTGGATCCGCGAACACCACCGGATCAACCTGCACCTGTCCGACCACCGGCGCACCAGTGCCCAACTCACCCACGCGGACGACGCCGACAGCGCCGACGCGCTGATCGCCGCGCTGCGCGATGTCGTCGACCATGTGGACGAACTGCGGCCCGCTGCTCAAGTGGAGATCCCGGACCCGGCCGACCTGCGGCTGGAGCAGGTCCTGCTGCCGCGCGACGCCTTCTTCGGGCGGACCGAGCAGGTGCCGTGGGAGAAGGCCGTCGGCCGCGTCAGCGCCGAAATGCTCACGCCCTACCCGCCCGGCATCCCGGCCGCCCTTCCCGGCGAGAAGCTCAACTCCGAAGTCCTGCGGTACCTGCGCAATGGCGTCGACGCGGGCATGGTCGTACCGGACGCGGCGGACACCGAGGTCAAGACCGTACGGGTGAGCCTGGAGGACTGACGTACGGCGACCCGCACGCCACCGGGACGCGGGCAGGCGGGCGCCGGCCCCCCGTCACAGGCCGGCGGCCGCCTTCTGCCGGAAGGACGCCCAGGCCCGCTCCGGTACGTCCGTACGCAGCAGGACGTCGGCTGCCGTACACGCCAGCGCCTCCGCCGCGGCCAGCATCACCTGCCGCGCGCGGGGACCGGCCGCCGCCTCCGCGAACCGGGGCGTGTGGTCCGAGGCGTCCGAACCCGTGATGGCGACGAACGGATGGATCGCGGGCACGCGTGTGCTGACGTTGCCGATGTCCGACGAGCCCAGGTACACGCCCGCCGCCGGTTCCGACAACGGGATGCCCGCCCGGCCCAGGTGGTGGGCGAACAGCCCGGACAGCACGTCGTTGTTACGGAAGTGCTCGTACCGGCCCCCGACGTCGGTCACCTCCACCTTCGTACGGGTGGCCAGCGCCACGCCCTGTGCGCACGAGCGCAACTCCTCCACCAGGTCCTCCAGCGCCGACGTGGTCCCGCCGCGCAGCCCGAACAGCCCCTCCGCGTATTCGGGGACGATGTTCGTGGCCCGGCCACCGTCGGTCACGATGCCCTGGATGTGCGATCCGCCGGGAAGCCGCCGGTGCAGCACGCCGAGCGTGTTGAAGAGCTGGATCAGCGCCCCCAGCGCGTCGATGCCCTCCGTCGGACTGCCGGTCGGGTGCGCGGCCCGCCCGTGGAACCCCACCCGCACCTGCGCGCTTGCCGTCAGCGGCGCCCAGGACCAGTCCTGGACGCCGGGGTGGAACATCAGAGCCGCGTCCACCCCGTCGAACAGGCCCGCCTCCACCTCCGTGACCTTGCCGCCGCCGCGCTCCTCCGCTGGCGCCCCGACGGCCAGCAGCGTCCCGGCGAACTCGCCGAGTGCGGCCCGCGCGGCGAGCGCCGCACCGAGGCCGGCCGACGCGATCAGGTTGTGGCCGCACGCGTGCCCGAGCAGCGGCAGCGCGTCGTACTCCATCAGCAGGGCCACGCAGGGGCCTTCGCCCGCGGCGGCGGCGGTACCCGTACGAGCGACGAAAGCGGTCGGCAGCCCGGCCGCGCCGCGCTCCACCCGGAAACCCTCCCGTTCGAGCTCGTCCGCCAGCAGGCGGGCCGCCCGGTGCTCCTCGTATGCCGTCTCCGGTTCGCGGTGCAGCGCGAGGGCCACGTCCCAGAGCCGGTCCGCGCGGGCGGCCACCTCTTCTTTGACGCGGGCGTACAGGGAATCCGTGGTGTGGGACACGTGGGCCTCCTCGAACCGGTGCGTTTCCTCGCATCGCACGTGTTCCACCGACTCCGTCGCCCGATGCCTCGAAGCGCTTGTCGAACGGTTGAAGTTCGCGAGGGGGGATGGGATGCCGGACGTACGACTGGTACGCGCAGGACACGATCTTCTTCTCCCTCAGGGGCTGACCCTGTGCAGAAGCGGCGGGGCCGAGCCCGCGAAACCGGCGTCGACGAACCCGCCGCACCCGCGCGCCCGGTAGGAACGACTTCCCGCGCATGACATCCCCGCCACGGGGCATCAGCACTACAGCACCCAGTCAGGCGGCCTCCCCCCGCTGCCTGACGCGGAGAGGCCGCGCGAACCCACCCCCCTGGGGTCGCGCGGCCGTTGCTGTTCCCGGTCGACCAGAGGGGCCCGTACTCCTGATCGTGGAGCCCGTGCCGCCACGAAGGCGTTCGTCGACACCTCGGGTCGTGCACGTCCCCAGTGCGACGTGTATATCCCGGTCACTCCGCGGTCATGCCAGTTCCAGCACGAGCTTGCCGACGTTCTGGCCGCGGAAGAGCATGTGCAGCGTCTCGGGGAAGTCGTCCACCGTCCCCTTCACCACATGCTCCTTGACCTTGAGCCGGCCCTCGCCGATCCACCCGGCGATCTCCTGTGCGGCCTGCGCGTAGCGCTTCGCGTAGTCGAAGACCACGAAGCCCTCCATGCGGGCACGGCGCACGAGCAGGGACATGTAGTTCGACGGGCCCTTGACCGGTGTCGCGTTGTTGTACTGGCTGATCGCGCCGCAGATCACTACGCGAGCGTGCATGGCCAGCCGAGTCAGCGCGGCGTCGAGGATGTCGCCGCCCACGTTGTCGAAGTAGACATCGATGCCGTCAGGGGTCTGCTCGCGCAGCGCACGCTTGACGTCGCCGGCCCGGTAGTCGATCGCCGCATCGAATCCCAGTTCGTCAGTGAGCACCGCGCACTTCTCGGGCCCTCCGGCGATGCCGATGACGCGGCAGCCCTTCACCTTGGCGATCTGGCCGACCGTCGTGCCCACCGCGCCCGCCGCGCCGGAGACGACGACGGTTTCGCCTTCCTTGAGGGCGCCGACGTCCAGCAGCCCGAAGTACGCGGTCATGCCGGACATGCCCAGCGCGCCGAGGTACGTCGAGGGCGGTGCGAGCGAGGTGTCGATCTTCAGGGCGCCCTTGCCGTCGGACACGACGTGCTCCTGGACGCCGAAGGTTCCCACGACGTGATCGCCGGGCTGGAAGCCAGGGTGGTTGGAGGCGGTCACCTCGATGACCGATCCCGCGCGCATCACCTCGCCGAGCCCGACAGGCGGGAGATAGGAGGGGCGGTCGTCGAGCCAGCCGCGCATCGCGGGGTCCAGCGATATGACGCGCGTCCTGCCCGCGAACTGGCCGGGGCCGGGTGCGTCGACGGGGACGGAGACGTGTTCCCAGTCCTCAGGCTTGACGTCACCTGTGGGGCGGGCTGCCAGACGGATCTGGCGGTTGGTCGCAGGCATGAGGCCTCCTGTCGCGGCTATGAACCACTGACCATACCGACCAGCAGGTATGCCTGTGGCTGTGAACTGCGCCACTTTTCACCGGCGGTGCGGGCGGCCGTTCGGCGTGCTCGGGTGGCGGCCGGTCGCTCACGGGGCCTCGGTGGTCCGGACGGTGAGATCCTCGCGCCGCAGGTGCTGCCCCCGATGGCGCGAAAGCTCCCGTACCGTGCCTCAATATCTACGTCGCCTGCTGTAGTTTTCCTCGGGCTCGGCAAGGAGCTAATCTACTTCCAGAATGTCGGCCGGGCGTACGTGCCCGGTGTGAGGAGGAGCCTGCCGGCGTGACCGCCGGACCGGCTCCCGGGCGATGAGGGGAAACGTGAGCAAGGCAATGGGGGCTGCGGCTCGCGTCGAAGTACTGCCCGACATGGACGGCACGCGCGTCATCGTCTGTTCGGGAGAGTTCGACATGGAAACCGAGGGTGCGCTCCGCCAGGCATTGGACACCGCTCATCATGACGGCACGACACTGACTGTCGTCGACCTGGCCGGCGTCTCCTTCGCCGACTCCTCCATGCTCAACACGCTGATCGGAGCCCACAATCGCCAGCCCCTCGTCCTCGCCGGCCCTCTCGCTCAGCAGGTGATCAGACTCCTGGAGGTCACCGGCACCGACTCGTTCTTCCATCTCGCCGCGGACGCGAACAGCGCCCGTGCCACCAGCCCCGCCGTCGCTCCCCGGTAGGCACCGTCCGGCCGGCGGTCTCGCCCGCACGCTCGACCAGTGCCCCGACGCGCCCGTCCTTCTGGGCGGGCTGGTCAGGACGAGGCGCGATGGTGCCGGGTGGGGTGCTGGCGAAAAGGCGGCCGGTCGCGGTTGCGGTGTCGTGGGTTGGCCTGCCGTGGTGGACGGGTGAGGGTGATCTGCCGTACGAGCTGCTGGAAGCAGGCCAGCGCGGCCAGCGAGGGGAGTGCGGCCGCCGCGGCGTCCACCACTGTGTGCGGCGCCTGCGCTACGCACAAGATCATGGAGACGGTGGAGAACAGCAGGACGACGGCCCAGGAGTGTGCCGCACGGCGCTGATGGAGAGCGGCACGCAGAACCGACAGAGAAGCGACCATCCACGGTCCGTAGACCAGCAGGGGCCACCACCGGACCGTAGCGCCGGACGTGCGGTGCTTGGCGAGGTGGCGCAGCGGGTCGTAGGCGACCATGCCGCCGAAGACGCACACCATGGACACGACGACCGCGGCGAGCGCGGCGAGGAAGAAGCTGGTCGTCTGTAGGGCCCCGACCGCGCGTTTCCTGCGTGCGGGGGCGCGGCGACGGCGGGAGGGGGCGGTGCGCAGGGGCGGCAGTTCCGCGGTGATCTGCGTCAGCCCCGCGAGGGGGGCACCGGCACCTTCGGTGGCCGGTTGTTCAGCGGTGTCCGGCGGGTCATGGATCTCCGCGGGCGGGGCGGCGCTCCTCTCGTTCTCCATGGCTTCGTGCAGAAGGTGGGCGAGTTCCTCTGCCGGGTCCCAGTGCGCGTGCAACTGGTCGACCAAGGTCGGAGGCTGGTCGGCCGCCTGCGGAAAGCCGTCGGCCGGGCGGGGCCAGCTGGGCGGGGTGATCCGGGGGGAGGACGGCTCGGGGCGGCTGTGGCGGCCGCGCGTCTCACCCATGAAAGGGCCGCCGGCCGGGGTGACCGCCGGTCCGGGCGTCCGGTGCGCCCGACGTTGTGGCGAAGCCGGCTTCGATGCTGCCCAGTCGTGCCAGCAGCTCTTCAAGGAGCGAGGCCGAGTACCGCAGTTCGACGCACCGGTCCTTGTCGTGCAAGGTCGCGTTCGGCCCCCAGATGGGATGGCCGACAGCAGGGGTGAAAACCCAGTCCCCCATCCGGACAGCAGGCGCGGTGCTCTTCACGCCGGTCGGATGCGGTCCTGCGGAAACCAGTCGACTTGCTCTCGTCATACTCAGGCCAACGCAGTCTGGATTAGGCAGGATGCGCGGCAAACGGGTGGCTGCCTTGTCGCATTTGGAGTAATTCGGCCTAGTGATTTATCGGTTCTGCGAGGCGCTCAGGTATATGGGCCCGTCACTTGCCCCCTGCCGCTGAGGGGAGGGGCTCAGCTGTGATCGTCGGGCGTGTCACCGTGTCGCGCCGCGTCCGGGGCGGCAAGGGTGCCCCTCTCGGCCGTTTGTCCGGCCGGCGAGCCCGCTGCTTGGGGGCCGGGGCCGGTCAGGGCCGCCCTGAGCCGGCGGTGGCGCCGGAGTTCGATGACGTCGACGTGCCGCATCCGGCTGGCCGGGGACGGGACGACCGTCCACAGCACGGTGCATGCCGAAGCGCAGGCAATGGTGATCAACAACATGATGTCCGTCACGAGAATCCCTGGTTACGCCACCATTCCTGGCGGCAAGCGGGCCGCGCCTTCTGGAAGTTCGCCCGTTGAGCGCGCGATAGCACCCGCATAACGGCCCGGCATATGCCGGGTTACGCAAGTTGCCAGGATTCGAACCGGCAGGAGCAGTGGAACGTACAAGCGGAAAACCGGTCGTACGTCTCACGCCGTGCGACCGGCCCGCGCCCGCGGTCCATTCTTGGCGGCGACGGGCGGGGCCGGTCGGCCCCGCGACGCGGCCCGTGACGGCGGCGTGATGGGGCTATGTCCGGGCCAGGGGGCCACGGGCCTGCTGGGGGGCAGGGGCGGACGCGTCCGGGCAGTGCGGGGAATGGTCCTTCCAGGTGTCGGCGTGGTCTTCGGGTGCACCGAGGCGGATTTCGCCGCGGGTGCACCGCTGGGCTCGGGTTGTCGACGGCAGGCCGTGGAATTCGCGGGCGTCGGCGGACAGGGTGCAGTGCTCGATCATGTGCTGCCCTGTTCCCCGTCAGCGATTCTAAAGTGCGGCTTCCTGTCCTTCGTTCTGGTGGCGACGTTCGTAGCGTGCTGACGTCCGCGCAGGCCGGCGGGGGACAGGGCGTGTGAAGAAGTCCGCCAGGGCTCACGTCACGTGCGGGAGCCTGTCACCGCGTACCCCGGTACCCGCTGGTCGCCGCGTACCTCAGTCGCCTTCCGGCTCGCAGCGCGTGTCGCCGGGAGGGAGAGCGCCGGTGAGCAGGTAGCGGTCGACGGCGGAGTCGACGCACGCGCTGGTGGTGCTGTTGAACGGGCTGTAGACCCCGTGCCGGAAGGTGTCCGGCAGGGTCACGAGGCGTGACGCCGTCAGTGTGCGGTGCAGGCTCCTCTGATGCCGGTAGAGAGCCGCCGGGTCACCGGTGGAGCCGACGAGCAGGGCCGGTACGTCGTTGCGGAACGCGGTGGGCGGTTCGACGGGCGCGGAGGGCCAGAACGAGCAGGGCGTGATGTTGCGAAGGAGCGGGCCGTACAAGGGGTCACGGTCCCGGTGCGCCTCGATGTCCGCGAAGTAGTGCTGGGGGTTACGGGACGTCGCCGCCTGGTCGGCGCACAGGATGGCGGTCTGCGCCGATGCGGCCCCTTCTGTGTCTGGTGCCGAACTGAGCCGCAGCATCTGGTCGAGAGCGGGACCGGGAGTGGCGGGCAGGCCCGCGGCGGCGTCGGCCAGGACGCGGACGTCTGCGGCGAAACTCCGGTAAGACTCGTCGCTGTCACTGCCCAGTGGCTGCAACAGGATCGGCAGCAGGCCGCTGCCGACCTGGTGGGAGCCGACCCGCAACGCGCTTTCGGCGGCCGCCTCGTTGATGCGCAGCACCGTACGCATGACGTCGGCGGTCGTGTCACCCAGCCGGAAGTCGGAGTCGTGCCGGGCCGCCCACGCCGCCCAGTCCCTGAGTGCCGCGTTCCATGCGGGGCCGTTCTCCCGCAGCCCGTCGGGCGATGCGCTTCACCCCCACCCTGAAGGGTGGAGCGCGGCGCAAGATCAGAGGTAGACGGGCGGACGAGAGCGCACGGCAGGACGGAATTGCGCGCGCGGCCCGAGGCGCCGGAAGTGACAGCGGTCGGCCTGCCCGACCGCGACAGCGGGCCGGACCCGCCGCGGTGTGCGGCGGGCCCGGCCGGGCAGTCTTTCGCTTCGCTAGAGACCGAGTGGCCTCGCTTCGGTGATGCTTGCCCAGTCGTTCTCGGGATTCGCCCAGAACGAGATCTTGAGGTACCGGGCGTCCAGGGCGCCCGAGGTGAAGTGCACCGTCTCCGGCGCCGTGGTCGTCCCGGAACTGCGGCCTTCCCACACCTTGGTGTACGAGACGCCGTCCTGTGAAGCGTGGATGGTGTAGTCGTTCCACCGCAGGTCACCGCGGTGCCAGGCCACGGTGGCGCCGCAGAGCTGGCGGGGTTTGCCCGTGTCGAGGATCAGTGCGGCGCCGAATCCTCGGCCGGACCAGCGGGTCGTCAGGTTGTTGTCGACGGCGTGGGAGGGTGGGTTCGCGGCCTCGTACGTGGTGGCGGACGCGGCGGCGACCACCGGGGCCCGCGTACAGGCTCGCTGGGGCGTGATGTCCCGGTGGACGGCGCGTTCGTCGCCCAGACGCAGAGCGTCGTAGTACATCACCCGCTGCGTGGTACTGGAGGGAGCTCCGGTGTTCCAGTCCCACTTGTAGATACCGAACTTGAAGTAGGGCGACCGTGGTCCGCCGTCGTGGGTGGCGCCGGTCTGGTGCACGACGCGTTCGCCGTTCTTCCATACCTGGAGGAGGCCGGTGCTGTCCGTCCTCCAGGTGACGTGGAAGACCCAGTCCACCCAGGCCCCCGTGGTGTAGGCACCCAGATCGATGGGCTCACCGCGGAAGTCGATCTTCCAGCGTCCCTCGTCGGTCAGAAGGGCCAAGGGGGGAGAGGTGCCCGGGCATCCGACGTCGCAGTGGTGCCACTGGCTCACGATCTCGGCCGAGGTGTCGTGGGTCCATGTGTTCGCGAGGTTGATGCTGAAGCCGTACCACCGGTCGGCGCCCGCGGGTTGCTCGTCGCGCTGCGAGATCTCCGCCCGTTTGCTGCTGGAGACGACCGGATCGGATTTGCGCAGCTCGAAGCGGGCTGCGTGGGAGCCGTCGCGCGTGGGGCTGGTGACGTTGGTGGCGCCGTACGAAGTGGCCCACTGCTTGTTGAGACCGGCCGGTGCCGTGGCCGGGAGGGTCCGGTCGGCCGACTGCTCCCAGTCGAGGGTGCGTTGCACGCCGACGGGATCGGCCATGGCTGTCTGTACGGGTGCCAGTGCCACTCCCGCGGCCAGCATTGTCGAACTCACTGCGACGATCCATGCTCTGATACGTGACCTCTTCATGCTCGAGCTCCTTCGTAGGACGCCAAGCGAATGGTTTCGTTCGTCCGGCCCCGAGGGCGGGGCGCCGGCGCTCACCCGCCGCCGGAGCCCAGGAAGTCTCCGGCGGCGACAAGCGGCGGTTGGGGCGGCAGGCGGCGGTTGTACGGGACCGGACCCGTGCCCCCGTTTCTCAGCTGGCCTTGACGGTCAGCCGGCTGTAGGTGATGTTCATCGCGTTGACCGGGAACCCGCCCCACCACCGCTCGATACAACGCGTCTGGCCCGCTGCTACGGAGACGTACTCAGGAGCCGCAAGGGGTGCGCTGCTCTGCACCCTTGCGGTGCCCGCGGCCGAGTAGCCGGCTGTGACACACAGCCGCGTCCTCCCGAAGAGCCACGTCGGGAAGTTGTATGCGTCGTGGTAGTAGAGGGGCGGTGATTGCGTTGCCGCCACTCGAACGGGAGCCGAGAGGGCGGGCTGTGCCGCGGCGGCCGTCGCCGGCCGTGGCGATGCCTGGGCCAGGCCGGCCGGTCCCAGGCCCAGACCTGACACGACGCTGATGGCCGACAGGGCGACGGCGAGGCGCCGAAGCGACGCTCGAGGCATGCGATGCTCCTTCAAGCTGGTGTCCGGGCGGGCCTGGAGAGCTGGTACTTCTCCGCTTGCTCCGGCCGCACCGGAGGACTGAACCGACGCATCCCATGCTCCGCTCCCAGGTGTCCCGGGAGCACTCCCCGATCGTCCTCGGTTATCCCGGTCGCAGGTCACCCGGCAGGGAACCGGAACCGTTCCCCAAGCCGTTGGCCCGCGCCACTTCCGCGGCCTCGTTGCGCCCGGCCACACCGAGCTTGCGCACGACGGCCGACAGGTAGTTGTGCACCGTGTGAGGGTCGAGGACGAGCTCACGGGCAATCCGGGACGGCTCCTTGCCCTGCGCCAGCAGGGTCAGTACCTGACGTTCCCGCCCGCTGAGGGAGGGAAAGGGACCGACCGTCGGCGTACGCGCCGCCTCCAGTGCGCCGAAGAGGTGGCTGCGCGCGGTCTGGTCGAGCACGGTCAGTCCTCGTGCGGCCGCACCGAGAGCCGCCAGCAGAGCGGGTGCCGAACACGTCTTCAGTACGAAACCGGCGGCGCCGGCGCGCAGCGCGTCGCTGACCCGGGAACCCTCGTCATAGCCGGACACCACGACGACCGGCAGGCCCGGCCGTTCGGCGGCCAAGGCGCGGATCGCTGTCAGCCCGTCGCCTCCCGCCATCTCCAGGTCCATCACCACGACGTCCGGTTCCGTCTCCAGAACCACGTCCACCCCTTCCGCGGCATTGCCGGCCTCACCCACCACCTGAATGCCGGCCACCTCCGCGTAGTCGCGCAGGCCGTTGCGGAAGACTTCGTGATCGTCGACGATGACCATCCGGATCGTGGTCAACTCGCGTCCCCCAGCGGGAGGCGCGCCACCACGGTGAGACCGCGCTCCTGCTTCGTGTCGAGGACCAGCTCGCCGCCCAGCTCCTCCGCCCGTTCACGCATGGAGCTCAGCCCCACTCCCGCGCGCCGCTGCGTCCGCAGCCCCTTTCCGTCGTCTGCGACACTCAGTTCGAGGATGTCGGACACCCGCACGGTAACGACGCACCGCGTGGCGGCTGCATGCCGGACGACGTTGGTCATGGCCTCGGTGGCGATGAGGTACGCGGCGGCGTCCACCGCTGCCGGCAGGTCCGCGGCGTCCCCCTCGGACTCGACGGTTATGCGGAGGCTGTCGGGGGAGGACAGCCGGTCGGCGTACAGACGCAGGGCCTCGACCAGCCCTTCGTCGTCGAGAGCGGCGGGGCGCAGGCCCACCACGGCCTGGGACACATCGGACGTGATGCCGTCCACCAGGACCTGTAGGGCCTGAAGCCGTTCGCGCAGGTGCTCCGCGCTGCCCTCGGCCACGTGCTCGGCCGCCGCGAGCCGCAGGCGGAGCCCGACGAGGGAAGGCCCGACGCCGTCGTGCAGGTCCCGGCGCAGACGCCGGCGCTCTTCCTCGCGTGCACGCACCACACGTTCACGTGATTCCCTCAGGTCGGCGGTGAGCCTGGCGGTCTCCACAGCCATCGCCGCCAGTCCGGCCGTCTGGTCGAGCAGTTCCCGGTCGGCGGAGGAAAGGTCGTCTCCCGGCAGCCGGGGGCTGACCATCAGCCGGCCGATGACCGCGTTCCGGTATTCCAGGGGAAGGGTCAGTACGGTGCCGGTCGGCGCACCGTGACGCACGCGGGGCCCGGCGGGTGTCTCGATGGCCACGTACGACAGGCGCAGCGCGTCCGCCAGCGTGCGGGCCACCATGGGCAGGGCGGCGTCCGGTTCGACCGAGGACCGCAGACGTGCGGTCAGACGGGCGATGACGGTGTGGGGTTCGTCCCGGTCACCGAAGAAGATCCGGTTCACGGCACGCTGACTGCGCTGGTGCAGCGGCTGAAGGGCCACCGCGACCACGCCGGTCGCCAGCAGGGAGGCCGCGAAGGTGGACCTCCGGTGGAGTACACCGTTGACCGACCACATCACCCCCGCGTACAGGACGACCACGCCCGCGGTGAGCGCCGCATAGGCGAGCGAGCGCCGGATGATCAGGTCAATGGCCCACAGCCGGTAACGCAGTACCGCGACGGCAACGGCGACGGGGACCCCGGCATCGAGGCAGAAGCCGATCCCGTGCAGCACCACGGGCGAGTACGGCACGAGGTCCAGCGCGACCTGCCCGCCTATGGCCAGCGCGACGGCGAAGGCCAGCCACTTCAACTGGTCGCGCTCCAGCCGCGCCCCTCTTCGCCACCGTGCCACGAGCGAGACCAGGGCAATCAGGAGACATACCTGCAAAGCGATGAACGTGACCCGGTTCACGGGAAAGAGAGGGCTCTGCCCGATGTCCTCGGGGTCCACCACACCGGCCGTGGGATGGATGGCCCCGACCACTGCGAGGACGGCGGTCGGCAGAACCACCAGAGCGGAGAAGAGGAGGCCGGCCGGGCGCCAGCGTGGCGAAGGCAGGCGTCCCGTGGGGTACAGCAGCAGAGCCAGGGGAAGGGAGCCGAAAGCCGGCCACCACACCCACGCCGTCATCCAGCCGAGAACACTCGTGCCGGGCATCCGTGCCGCCGAGGCCAGCGGCCACACCTGGTGGATCAGGCATCCGAGCGAACCGCTCAGCGCCATCAGGAGCATCAGCCAGCCCAGCGGGTGGCGTGGCAGCCGGTGAGCCAGCAGTCCTCCTACGGCCGCGAAAGAGACCGAGACACCGGCATCGCCCCAGTACAGGTCCTGAAGTCGGTCTTCGTACGCCGCGATGCACACCGCCGCGGCCACGCCACTCAGCGCACCCGCTGCCACCGGATACGCCCACGGCCGGTATCGCTCCATGGACCAGCCCCCTCCCGCAGAAGGCCGCCACCGAGCGGCTCGCGAGGAGCCTAAAGAGCTACCCGCTGGTCATGACCCTGCGTTACCGAGTCGATACCTGGTGTGCGAACGGGGTGGCTCCAGTGCCTACCGCATCCTCGTGAACGCACGGCGGTACGTGCGGGGCGGCACGCCCCGGCGGCGGACGAACTGCTCACGCAGCACGGCCGCGGAGCCGTAGCCGACCAAGCGGGCGATCTCCTCGACGGGCAGGTCCGTGGTCTCCAGGAGCTCCTCCGCCCGGCCGAGCCGCAGGCCGACCACCCAGGCGTGCGGCGTCGTGCCGGTCGCGGCGGTGAACCGGCGGGCGAAGGAGCGGCGGCTCATCAGGGCGCGCCGCGCCAACTCAGCCACGGGCAACGGTTCGTGGAGGTGCTCGCGGGCCCAGGCGAGCACGTCCGCGAGCCGCTCGTCCTCACCGTCCTCGGGGACGGGGGACGCCAGGTACTGGGCCTGCCCGCCGTCCCGGTGCGGCGGCAGGACGAGGTCGCGGGCCACGGCGTTGGCAGCGGCGGCGCCGTACTCGCGGCGCAGCAGGTGCAGGCAGAGGTCGAACCCGGCGGCGGCGCCCGCGCCCGTGAGGATCCGGCCCTCATCGACGTACAGGGCGTCGGGATCGACGGTGACGGACGGGTGGCGGCGGGCGAGGAGATCGGCGAACCGCCAATGAGTGGTGGCCCGAAGGCCGTCGAGGAGTCCGGCGGCGGCGAGCGCGAACGCACCGACGCAGTGTGCCCCGACAAGCGCGCCGCGCGCGTGCGCGGCACGGAGTGCGTCGAGCACGGGCTCGGGCGGCGGGATGCGGAAATCGGCCCACGGCAGGACGAGTACGAGGTCGGCGGCAGCGAGCCGCTCAAGACCGTGCTCGACGGCGAGCGGCACCCCGACATCGGTGGTGACCTGTCCCGGCCGCTCGGTGCAGAGCGCGAAGTCGAAGCGCGGTGGCCCGTCGGCGTGGGCGTCGAAGACCTCGGCGACGAGACCGACGGCGAGCATGCCGACACGGGGCGGGGCGTATGCGGCTATGGACGCGAACGGCATGGCGCGGAGTATGGCACGGGTGGCAGGAATCCTCCGATGAGCGGCAGTGCGGCCACTCGCGGGCCTGTTCAGCCTGCTGCTCCCCACCCCGCAAGGGCCGGTCGGCCGAACAGCGGGCGATGCCGGCGTACTACGCATGGTCGCCGCCTCGCCGCCTCGCCGCCTCGCCGCCTCGCCCCCTCGCCGGTGGTCGCGCAGGGCGGGTGACGGATGTGGTGACCGCGTGGTCACCTGCCGCCGGCGAGCGGAACCGCTGCGGCGATGCGTCCCCCCGCGCCGAAGTGGAGACGGTCGAGGCTGTCGCCGTACGGCCAGTCCTCCGCCCGGTGGAAACACAGGTCGGTGGGTATCGGCGCCCGGCGCAGGTCCGCGACATGGGTTCCGGCGGGGAGACCGGCCACCGCGGCCCGCAGCGGGTCGGTGGAGGAAGCCCACTCGCCCAGGGGGACCGGACGGGTCCACGGCTCACCGGTGTTCGGGAAGAACCATGTGGTGGCCCCGGCGAGCGAACGCGCGAAGTCGGGGCTGTCCCCGGCCTCGCGGGCAAGACGGGCGACGGTCAGCAGCAGGTGAGGAAGCGACTCGGCCAGCAGGGTGACCTCCGGGAATTCCCGGAGGCTGCCCAGGTCGGTGGGCACCGACACGGCGTAACCCCACTCGCCGGTGTCCGGGTCGATGCGGATCTGCGCGAGGGCGGTGTGGCGCGCGTACACAACCCGGGCGACGGGCCAGTACGTCCCGTCACCGCCCATCATCCGGTGCACCTCGGGGTCCACGCCTTGCTCGGGCGCCCCGTGCAGCAGCTCCAGGTCGGGCAGGCCCGGCATGCGAACACCGCCGATCTCACGCAGCACGTCGCGTACGTCGGCGGGGACGGGCACCGGCCAGGTGTCCATCTCCGCGTCGTCACAGCCGGGCTGGAGGGAGACGAGGCCGGGGAGTTCGGCCGCCAGCGCCCGCAGCTCGGCGACGGCCCGCGGGCCGGCATCGTCGGGGACACGGTGACGGCGTACGCCGTCCCGCAGGAAGTCGCCGCTCACCATGCTGCGGATGAGCAGCACTTTGCCGTCTCCGGCCAGCCGGAAGTCCACTTCGCTGCTTCCCGTGTCGGCGGTGTTGTAGTCGGTCGAGTGGTACGGCTCCCAGCCGACTCCGCACGGATAGGCCAGGAGGGAGCGCAGATCGACCAGATCGGTGAGCGAATCCCCCCGCCCGGCCAGGGCCACCAGCTCGGCGTCCGCGTCAGCGCTCTCGGCGATCTCCACGGACGGCACGGCCTCGGTGAAGACGGTGGGCAGGGGGCGGTCCTCCACCGTGCCGCCGTCGGCGAGACGTTCGGCGAGACCCAGCAGCCAGCTGGTGAAGCCCGGGGCTTCGACGGTGACTTCCGGTTCGTCGTACGGCTGGACGGCCGCGACCGGGCCCCAGTCGGAGCGCTGCTCTCCGCCCACGCCCACCAACAGTGAACCCTGGCCCCAGGTCAGTTCTCCGAGCGTCCAGTGGCCGTCCGCGAAGGGACGGCGACCGTGGGAGTCGCCGCGTGGCCCGAACACGTAACGAACGCCGCCTGCCTCCAGGCCACCGGTGTCGCGCAGCACGACGCGCACCGCTTCCGGCACCGGAACCGGCCACGCGTCCAGCTCCGCGTCCGTGAAACCGTCGAGCAGGGCGATGTCCGGCCGCCGTGCGGCCGACGACCGCAGTGCCGCGACCACGGCCCGTGCCCGCTCAGCGCTCTCGTCGGTCATGTCGTTCCCGCCCCCGTCGTGCCTTCGAATGTGCCTCGTGCGTGGCGTACCGCTCCATGATCCACGGCGTCCGCGCCCCACGTCCACCGCGACGGGGCCGGTCTCGGCTCGCGGCGGATGCCTCTTACGTCCTTGCGTGCCGATTTCCAGGACTCCAGGCATGGCGTCGGCGCGTGTACGAGGTACTGGATCTAGCCTTGACCGAGTACGACGGGACCGTGATCGTGCCCATGACGGTTGTGGAGCCGGTCTGCTTGGAGCGTCTTCGAGAGCCGGAGTTCGCGCAGCATGTCTGGACCGATCAGATCACCGTCCCGCAGACTGCAGACTGCAGACTGCAGACCGCAGACCGCAGACCGCAGACCGCATCGCCGCCTCGGCGGGCTTGGCGCTCGGGCCGGACTTGGACGGACCTCTGCGAGGTCGCCCCTGCCGTATGCCGCGTCCAAGCCGCCCGCCCCGGCACCCGACTGCGTACCCGACCTGTCCGCTATCGGTGCCAGGGTGGCTCCATGGAGGCAAACGGTCTCGACGTGGAGCGTGCGGCGGGCTCCGGGTCCCGGTCGGCACGAAGGAACGTTCCCCGTGATGCCCATGGCCGGCCCGCCGCTGCACATCCACCGCCGGCTGATCCACCACCTGTCCGAGGTCTGCCCACTGCGAGACCTCTGCCCGCAAACGAAGCACGCCACGAACGGAGCGAACCGATGAGCCGCCACTTCCAGGTCACCTTCGACGCCCACGACCCGAGGGCGCTGTCGTCCTTCTGGCGCGACGTACTGGGGTACGTCCACCCCGGCCCGCCCGGAGTCGACCTGCCCGAGGACGCCGATCCGCTGGCCGCGTGGGACGACTTCCTCGCGCGGGTCGGCGTACCGGAGGAGCAGCGCAACAGCAGATCGGCCATCGAGGACCCGGACGGGCACGGCCCACGGCTGTTCTTTCAGCAAGTGCCGGAGGACAAGGTCGCCAAGAACCGGGTGCACCTCGACGTCCGTACGGCTCCCGGCCTGGAGGGCGAGGAGCGGATGGCGGCGCTGGAGACCGAGTGCGACCGGCTCGTCGCGCTGGGAGCGACGCGGGTACGACGCTACGAGCCCGAGCCCCCGATGAGCACCGGCTTCATCGTGATGACCGATCCCGAGGGCAACGAGTTCTGCCTGGACTGACGCAGCTGTGCCAGGGGCAGCCGGACATCGGAGTACCCGACTGCCCGTCGCAACACGTTGCCTATGGGGCGGGCGGCTGATCCTTGTACGGGCTCAGCGGTGGGGGGATGCGCTCGAGTGACCGCACGTCAAGGGCGGGGGCCGCGGACGCGGTGCCCAGGGCACCGCTCGGGTGCCAGGTGCCCGTCACCTTGACCCAGGTGTCCGCGGGCGGTGCCGGAAAACCGTGCATGGGCACCGTCAGGGACTGGGAGTCGGCCGCGCAGCACGCCACGAGCAGCCGCGTCAGGTCCCACCGTCCGCCCTTGCCGGGGGTGACGAAACCCGACATCACAACGGTGCGCCCCTGGAGACTCTTCGCGCGATCCTGCTGGACCCGGGCGGTGAACTCCGTCAGCGAAAGGGGTACGGGCCCTTGCGCGGGCAGTCGCTTGAAATGGTCGTAGTCCTCGACGACCTTCGGACTGTCCCGCGCGGCTGTGTACGAACCGAGGGCGGGCGGCGCGAACATCAGCAGGACCAGCGCCGGAGCCGCGAGCAGCCAGGCAATGCCGGGTACGTGGGCGTGCTCGTGCCCGTCGGGACCAGGAGCGGCGACCGCGGGCACGGAGCCTGTCGATTCCCGACGCCTGATGAAGCGCAGACCCTGGGGCAACGCACCCGCCAGGGCGCAGCCGACCAGCACGAGCCCGGAAGCGATGAGGAAGGGCTGGAGGCCCTCCTTCACGTACCGCAGGCAGATGTCGCTGAACAGGGAGACGCGCAAGATCGCCGCCCCCATGAGCAGAAGCAGCATGGGCTGCACCATCGGCTTCACAGCAGCCACCATCCGACCACGACGCTGCTCGTCACAGCGGTCACCGCCGTCGCTGCCGAGAAGCGCAGCGCGAACGCCCGGCCGAAGGTGCCCACCTGCAACGCGATCAGCTTCAGGTCCACCATGGGCCCGACCACCATGAACGCCAGCCGGGCGGTGGGGGAGAAGCCGGTCAGGGAGGCGGCGACAAACGCGTCGGCCTCCGAGCACACGGCCAGAACGACGGCCAGTGCCGCGAGGAAGAGGACCGACATCCACGGAGAGTCGGCGAACATGTCGAGGACCGAGCGCGGCACGGTGACGTTGAACGCCGCGGCGGCCATGGCGCCGAGCACGAGGAAGCCTCCGGCGTGCAGGAAGTCGTGCTGGAAACCGAGCCGGAACTCGTTGAGGCGACTGCGCCCGTGCTCGTGCCCGGAGTGCCGGGCAGGCATCCGCAGCCAGTCCTCGCGGCCGAACCTCAGCCAGAGCCAGCCCATGATCGCGGAGGTCGCCAGTGAGGCGGCGAGCCGGGCCGCGACCATTTCAGGGCTGCCGGGGAACGCCACAGCGGTCGACGCCAGCACGATCGGGTTGACGGCAGGCGCCGAGAGAAGAAAGGCGAAGGCTGCCGAGGGCGTGACGCCACGCCGGATCAAGCTCCCCGCGACCGGTACTGACGCGCATTCACACCCCGGCAGCACCGCGCCGGCGGCGCTCGCCACGGGGACCGCAAGCGCGGGATTGCGCGGCAGTACGCGTGTGAACAGCTCGGCCGGTACGAAGGCGTTGACCGCTCCGGAGATCAGTGTGCCGAGCAGCAGAAAGGGCAGAGCCTGGACGGTGATGGCCACAACGACGGTCTGCCACGCGGTGAAGCCCGGATGCGTGAGCCATGTGTCGTCTCGTACCAGGGAGTAACCGAGTTCGCCCACCAGCAGGGACAGGACCAGACCGGCCACGATCAGCGGGACCGGAAGCTTCCCGGCGGGGCTCTCGGCAGGCGCCTCCTCCGGGACGGCGTCCGGCTGCGGCGGCCTGGCCAGTCCTTCCGGGTGACGCATGTGTGCTCCGGTTGTCTGCGAGGGGCATGACCGTTACCGCCGACCGGCGCGGTCCCGGCGATCTGGTGAGGGTACGCGGTGCGCCGCACGCCACGAGCGGCAGGTGGCCGACGGAGCGCGCCTGCCGTGAACCGGCATTCATCCTAAGCACCGGGCGAGAGGCCCCGTGTCGCAGGTCGACAAGCCGCGTCCTGCCCGGCAGGCGGTGACGCCGGCCGGCGGTGCTCCGGGTGTCGGGCGGGGGTGATTCATACCTCTGAGTGAGAGCCAGAGGCTTTCCCGACTCGCGCTGGCCGCACCTTTCTAACGTGTAGCCGCAGGGCGGCGGATCGCCCGTCCGAATGCCGCGTCGACTCATGCCGGGGGTGCATGGTGCAGCACACGACGCCCCTCTGGCGACGCCTCCAATACCGGTTCGACTATCTGGTGTCACGCAGCACCACCGCTCTCATCGGCTGGCTCACCCTCGCCTGTCTGAGTGTTGTCGTCCCGGCGAGCGTGGTGCTGGTCCGGGCGGGTCACCAGCCCCCGGCAACCCTCTCCGGCCAGCTCACGGCCGTATGGGTCAGTGTCGGGCAGACCCTGAAAATCGGAGGAGCGGTCGGTTCCCCCTTGTACGTACTCGCGTCCGTCCTGCTGGCGCTGATCGCCCTGCTCTTCGTATCGACGCTGGTCAGTCTGATCACTGCCGGGATCAACCAGCGCATCATGGAGCTGCGTCTGGGCCACTCCAGGCTGCTGGAGACACGGCACACCGTCGTACTGGGCTGGTCCGACCAGGTTTTCCCCGTGACCGCGGAACTGGTGGCGGCCAATTCCAACCAGCGCCGGGCTGTCGTCGCTGTCCTCGCCCCGAAGGACAAGGTGGAGATGGAGCAGGAGATCGACGCCCGCGTTCCGGCTACCGGAACCACCACGATCGTCTGCCGCAACGGCTGCACCACCGACCCGGCGGTTCTGACCAGGGTCAGCCCGCAGACCGCCAAAGCCGTACTCGTACTACCGCCCGGCGCGGACGACGGTGACACCCACGTGGTGAAGACCCTCCTCGCGCTGAACGCGGTCGCCGCCGAACCCGGCGACGCGATCGTGGTCGCCGCAGTTCACGATGCCCACAACCGTGTCGCCGCCCAGCTCGCCGCAGGACCGCGCGGCCATGTCCTCGCCGTCGACGACATCGTCGCCCGCCTTCTCGTACAGACCGCACGCCAACCGGGCCTCTCGCTCGTCTACCAGGAACTGCTGAACTTCGCGGGCGACGAGTTCTACACCGTGGACGCCCCGGCGCTCACCGGCCGCACCTTCGGCGAGGCTCTTCTTTCGCTCACCACCTCCTCGGCGGTCGGCCTGCTGCGCGAGAACGGTACGGTCGCACTCAACCCGAACCCCGGGACGGAAATCGCCCCCGGTGATCGGATCGTCGTCATCGCGAAGGACGACGACACCACCGTTGTCGCCGCCGCGGCATCCGGCATCGACGAGGAAGCGATCGCCACGGCCGGGCCCCGGGCAGCCACCGCGGAGCGGCTGCTCCTGCTCGGATGGAATCGCCGGGCACCGCTCATCGTCCAACAGCTCGCCACCTATGTGAGCGCCGGAACCACGCTGGACATCGTGGCTCTCGGAGACCACGCGACGATGCGCGGGGCCCAGGACGTCGCGGTGGCATCCCAACGCCTCGACGTGACCCTCCACAGCGCGGACACCACGGACCCTCGCGTACTGGCCCGGTTGAACGTGCCCTCGTACGACAGCGTGATCGTCATCGGCGACGCGGGCCGCACGCCCACCGCGGCAACCGTTGCGACCCAGGTGGCGGAGGCGGACGACAGGACGCTCGTCACGCTGCTGCACCTCAGATCGATCGAGCAAGCCTCAGGCAAGAGGATCTCACTCACCACTGAAATGACCGACGACCGCAACCGGTTGCTCGCGCCCGCACGAGAAGGCGCCGACTTCATCGTGAGCGGTCGGCTGACAAGCCTGCTGATGGCCCAGATCTCGGAGAACCCCTCCCTGGCGGACGTCTTCGACGAGCTGTTCGATGCGGAAGGCAGCGAGCTCTACCTCAAACCCGCGGCCGACTACGTCCACCCGGGAAGCGAAACCACGTTCGCCACCGTCGTCGCCTCAGCACGTCGCCGCCATGAGTGCGCCGTCGGCTACCGACTGCGCGCGCAGGCCGCGGCAGGCCCCGCGTACGGCGTACGGATCAACCCCGACAAGCAGCAGCAGGTGCGCTTCACCGCGGAGGACTGGGTGATCGTGCTCGCGGAGAGCTGAACCACACCTCGGCACTCCCGGGCCCCGCGGCCGCGTGGGCCAGTGAGCCCTCGCGGCAGTGGCGGACCCCCCTGCGCAACCGGTGTGCGCCCCTGAACGCGCCGCCGCACCTTCACGTCCAGCTCCTTCATGTGGGTGGTTTGGATCTGATCCGTCCCGCCTGTCGCCGGCGTGCCGGAAGGATTGCCCGCGCTACGGCTGTCGATCGGGAAAGCGAGATCTCATGGCGAACGGCACGGTCCTGCTGGCGCTGCGCGAGGATCCGCTAGGAGGCGGCGTCGGTACTGAGCAACTGCGCCGGATCGGGAAGGAGCTGGAGAACCGGGGTCTGGAGGTGCGCCGGGCCCGCTCGGAGGGCGACGCGCGGGCGGCCTTGCAGACCGAGGCGGGGTTGACGGCCGCCGTCGTGGGCTGGGACCTGCCCGGCGCGGCCGACGGGGAGGACGAGGGGGGCGGCGCCGCGGTACTGCGCCGGATCGGCCGGCGCTTCAAGGATCTGCCGGTGTTCCTGGTCATGACCGACGAGTCCGATCACGCCCTGGAGCGCCTGCCCCTGTGGGTCGCCGAAACCGTCGTGGGCTACGTCTGGCCGCTGGAGGACACGGCCCCGTTCATCGCCGGCCGGATCGTCAGTGCCGCTCGCGCCTACCAGAAGAACGTGCTCCCGCCCTTCTTCAAAGCCCTTCGGCGGTTCGACGACGCGCACGAGTACTCCTGGCACACCCCCGCGCACTCCGGCGGCGTCGCGTTCCTGAAGTCACCGGTCGGGCGCGTCTTCTTCGACTACTTCGGTGAGCGGCTCTTCCGCAGCGATCTGTCGATCTCGGTCGAGGAACTGGGCTCCCTGTTCGAGCACACCGGCCCGATCGGGGAGGCGGAGCGCAACGCGGCCCGTGTCTTCGGCGCCGACCGCACCTACTTCGTACTGCACGGCGACTCGACCGCGGACCGCATGGTGGGGCACTACTGCGTCACCACCGACGAGGTCGCCCTCGTGGACCGCAACTGCCACAAGTCCGTACTGCACGGCCTGGTCATCTCCGGCGCCCGACCGGTCTACCTGGTGCCGACCCGCAACGGCTACGGGCTGGCGGGTCCCCTGCCGCCGCACACGATCGAGCGAACGGCCGTGGCGGCCCGGATCGCGGCCAACCCCCTCGCCCAGGGGGCCGTATCCGACGCCGCCCAGTACGCTGTGATCACCAACTCGACCTATGACGGCCTGTGTTACGACACGCTCCAGGTCGCCCGCGCGCTCGCGCCGAGCTCCCCGCGCCTGCATTTCGACGAAGCGTGGTTCGCCTACGCGCGCTTCCATCCGCTGTACGCCGACCGCTACGGCATGGCCGTCGGCCCGCACACCTTCGAAGGACCGGACCGGCCGACCGTCTTCTCCACCCAGTCCACCCACAAACTGCTCGCCGCGCTCTCACAGACCGCCATGGTCCACGTCAGGTCCGCACCCCGTGCCCCGGTCGAACACGAGCGGTTCAACGAGGCGTTCATGATGCACGGCACCACCTCGCCGTTGTATCCCGCCATCGCCTCGCTCGACGTGGCCACCGCGATGATGGACGGTCCTCAGGGGCAGTGGCTGATCGACGAGGCGGTGACCGAGGCCATCCGCTTCCGCCAAGCCGTGGTCCGTACCGGTCGGCGCATCGCCAAGGCCGGCGACCGGCCGGGCTGGTTCTTCGGCGTCTGGCAACCCGACACCGTCACCGACCCGGCCAACGGAGATCCCATTCCCTTCGCCGACGCGCCAACCGCGCTGCTGAGCCGCGAACCGGCCTGCTGGCAGCTGGAACCGGACGCCGACTGGCACGGCTTCCCCGGCCTCGACGACGGCTACTGCATGCTGGACCCGGTCAAGGTCACTCTCACCTGTCCCGGCGTGAACGCCACCGGCCGGACCACCGGTTGGGGCATCCCCGCCCGCATCCTGACCTCCTACCTCGCCGGGCGCGGCATCGTGGTGGAGAAGACCGACAGTTACAGCACCCTCATCCTCTTCTCCATGGGCATCACCAAAGGCAAGTGGGGCACCCTCCTCGACGCCCTGATGGACTTCAAGGCTCTCTACGATGCGAACACCCCACTCGACCGCGTCCTGCCCGGCCTGACCGAGCGATATCCGCAGCGTTACAGGCACGCCACCCTCAGGGGCCTCTGCGAGGAAATGCACGAACACCTCACCCGGGCCCGACTCGTCACGGCCCTCGACGACGCCTTCCAGCAACTGCCGGAGCCCGTCCTGCCCCCGCAGACCTGCTACCGGCAACTGATCCGCGGCGGCACCGAACGCGTACGCCTGAACCAAGCAGCAGGGCGCATCGCCGCCGCCATGGTCACCGTCACTCCGCCCGGCATCCCCGTCCTGATGCCCGGCGAGTCCCTCGGTGAGCCCGAAGGCCCGCTGCTCCGCTACCTCCAGGCTCTGGAAGCGTTCGACCGGGCCTTCCCCGGGTTCCGCAGCGAGGCGCACGGAGTCACCGTCGACGACGAGAACGGCGACTACCTGATCGAGTGCGTACGGCCGGGAAGCGACACCGCCGCCGGTTCCGACGAGCCGGGCGGTTCGCCCGGCTGACATGCGCCGTACCGGCCGGCGCCGATCGGCTCCTGGCGCCGGCCGCCGACCGATCAGTTGCCGGCGGCGGAGCTCGCACCGTCCCGGAGCAACTCGCCCACCGGGAGCCGGGGGTGGGGTGTGCCGGGTTGGGGCATGCTTGGAGGTGCGCAGACGCGCTCTACCGCTGTGGCAGGGAGCCGGTCGGTGTTACGCATTCACTTCACGGCGGAGGACCTCGCGCGGACACGCGTGGCCGCGACGATCGGAGTCGCGGCGGAGACGTACTACAGCCTGGAGCTGCTGAGAGAGAACCGGAACCCTGCCTACCTCCGCCAGTGGCGCTCAGCGGTGGCGGGCCGGATGGGGGCGGACACGCGCCCGCTGACGTCCTTGGTTCCGAGGCGCGGTCCGGGGCTCGACCTGCTGGCCCTGATGGGCGACGTGCCGTCCCTGGATCACGCCGTGGACAACCTGCTGCGCGCACCCGTGGCCCGGCTGCGACGCGAGTTCCAGGGCCTCGACTTCCACCCCGGACAGCTGTCATGGGCCAGGCGGGTGTCCGAGGGGGACCGCGACGCGCGGCGGGAGTTGGCCGAGGCCGTGCGCGCCTGCCACCGGCTGACCGTGGAGCCCTACTGGCACAAAGGACGTACCGAACTGGTCGCCCTGTCCTCCCGCTGCGCGAACCTGATGCTCGAAGGAGGCATCGACCTGCTGCTGCGGTCGCTCTGCGCACCACTGGTCCGCTGGCGTCCGCCCGTACTGGAAGCTCCCTACCCGCGCCGGACCGAGGTGCATCTTCGCGGCAGGGGACTGATCATCACGCCCACGGTCTTCTCGCCGCGCCCGCTGAGCCTTCTGTGGGACCCGCTGGATACCGCGCAGCCACCCAGGCTGACCGTGCCGTGCCTCCGCGAAGCGCTGACCGGTGCCGAACCGACTGAGCCGGGCGGCTCCCCGGGCCGGAACCTGGAGTCCCTGCTCGGCCGCACGCGCGCCGCCGCGCTGAACGTGACGGCGGAAGGCTGTACGACGACGGAGCTGGCCCGACGCCTCGAGGTCTCGGCCGCAGCCGCGAGCCAGCACGCGACAGTGCTCCGGAACGCGGATCTCATCACCACCAGCCGCCGAGGCGGGTCCGTGCAGCACCGCATCACTCCTCTGGGACTCGCCCTCCTCAGGACCGGAACCATGCCGTGAGCCGTGAGCCGTGAGCCGTGAGCCGTGAGCCGCGAGCCGCGAGGCCGCCGTGCGGCGCGGCGGTTGCAGCCGGCAACTGGACCGCCGCCCCATTCGAAACGAGGTGGCGACAGCGCGACGGCCACCGGCCACCTTTAAGCCGTGGCTTAAGAGCTGGGCCGCGGGTGCCCGGATCCCGCAGCATGTAGAGCCGTAACCGGCCAACTCCTGGAGATCACATGCGTACGCGATTCGCCGCCGCCCTCGGTACCACCGCGCTGGCCGCGGGCACGTTACTGGGCGCTCCCGCCGCACATGCTCACACCGCCGCCTACCCTGTCACCCCGTTCTACGTCGAGGTCGGGAACACGTGGACGACGGGCACGTTGACCTGGCAGAACCGGTCGGTCGTCGTGAAGGGCACGCACAAGTCGGTGAGCGCGGCCGGCCCGGCATACTGCCGGCGCACCTGGGCGTACACCTACAACGCCGCCGACACAGTAAAGCTGGGCTCGAACGGCTCTGCCTCCGGCGAT
Source organism: Streptomyces agglomeratus (assembly GCF_001746415.1). Lineage (NCBI taxonomy): Bacteria > Bacillati > Actinomycetota > Actinomycetes > Kitasatosporales > Streptomycetaceae > Streptomyces > Streptomyces agglomeratus. The sequence goes on along the minus strand of NZ_MEHJ01000001.1, from coordinate 760,489 downwards.
ACGGCGTGCGGCACGACCGAAGACTTCTCATTCGTCGTTCCGGCAGACGTTCCCGGCGGAGCCGGGCTCGTGCGCGTGTGTCTGGACGACGGCAATCTCAAGGACCTGCTCTGCCGCCCCTACAGGCGGCCCTGACCCTCGGCGGGCAGACAGGGGGCGGGGTCGGAAGAGGCTCGCTCATCCGGCCTCGCTCTTGTCCGACGAGCTCGTCCACACCGGAACGGGAGAGCAGTTCGGGGTGGTGTCCGGGTAGAGGGGGAAGATCTGGTCCAGGCCGACGACGCGCAGGATGCGCATCGTGTGGGCGGGGACGGCGGCGAGCGCGATGTCGGCCTGGGCGGCGTGTGCGCGGTTGCGGGCCGCGAGCAGGGCGGTGATGCCGCTGGAGTCGCAGAACCTCATGCTGCCCAGGTCCAGGACGAGACGCCGGCCGGGCTGGAGGGCGAGCGTGGTGAGCCGGTCGCGCAGCTCGGAGGCATTGGAGTAGTCGAGTTCGCCGATGATCTCCAGAACGGGACCGGTCGCGGTGTCTCGGGTGATGATCTGTAGCGGGCTCATCATGGGTTCTTCGTCGTAGGGCCGGCGGCGGGAATGCCGAGGGCGAGCAGGGCGGTGTCGTCGTCGAGGCCGTCACCGAAATCGTCCAAGAGGCCGGTCAGGGCCTGGATGACGGCATGTGGGGGCTTGCCGGCGTGGCCGGCGGCGAAGGAGCGCAGCGCCTCGTCACCGTAGAGGCCGGCGCGGTCTTCGCCCGTCCGCGCTTCTGTGAGGCCGTCGGTGTAGAGCAGGAGGGTGTCGCCGGGGGCGAGCGTCGTGGTGGCGGTGGCGAAGTGCGGGTCCGGCAGAACGCCGACGAGGAGGCCGCCGGGGGTGGGCAGGAAGTCGGCTGTGCCGTCGGCGCGCAGGACGAGGGCTGGGGGGTGGCCGCCCGAGGCGAGGCGGATGGCGACCTGCCCGGTCGCGTGATCGGGTTCGAGGATGCCGTAGATGGCGGTGCAGTAACGCGGGTCGCCGCCGGTGTAGCGCTCCTGGAGCACATTGTTGAGGGTGGACAGTGCGGCGACGGGGTCCGGGTCGTGCAGGGCGGCTGCGCGCAGGGTGTAGCGTGTGAGGGAGGTGACCACAGCGGCCTGGGGGCCCTTGCCGCACACGTCGCCGAGGAAGAAGGCGAAGCGTTTGCCGTCGACGGGGAAGACATCGTAGAAGTCACCGCCGAGCCGGTCGGGAGAGGCGGTGTGGTAGTGGGCGGCCGTCTGCACTCCCGGTACCGGCGGCAGTGCGGCGGGCAGCAGCGACTGCTGAAGGACTGCGAGGGCGTCCTGTAGCCGCGCGCGGTCGGCCTCCGCCTCTTTGCGCGCTTCCTCGGCCGCTTGCCGGCTGCGCAGGAGTTCCCGCTCGTAGGCGCGGCGGTCCCGGGCGTCGAAGACGGTGGTGCGGATCAGCAGCGGTTCGCCGGTGCTGCCGTTCTTGACCACGGAGGAGATCAGTACCGGCAGCCGGGCACCGCCCGCCTGTTTGATCTCCAGAGCTATTCCGTTGATCTCGCCCTGCATGCGCAGCAGCGGCGCGAAGTGGGTCTCGTGGTACAGCTTGCCGCCCACGGTGAGCAGGTCGGTGAACCGCATCCGGCCCACCACCGCCTCCCGCTCCAGGCCGAGCCAGCCCAGCAGCGTGGTGTTGATCTTCGCGATACTGCCGTCCATCAGAGTGGACAAATAGCCGCACGGCGCGTTCTCGTACAACTCCTCGGCGCTGTCCTCCAGCAGTGCGGTGAACGCCGCATCCGGCGTCTGCTCCTTGCCGGCGTCGTGCGGGTCGGGTTCCTGTCCCGTGCGGCACATCACCGCAGGCCCGCCAGGAAGCCGGTGATCGCCCTGTTGGTGGCTTCGGGCGCGGACATGTGGGGGCAGTGCCCCGTCGCGTCGAGAGTGCTCAGCTTCGACCCGGGGATCGCCCGGTGGACAAAGGCGCCGACCTCCCGGGGAGCGATGGCGTCCTGGGTGCACTCCAGTACCAGTGTCGGAACCCGCACACTCTTCAGATCGTCTCTCGAGTCGGACAGGAAGGTGGTGCGGGCGAACACGCGCGCCATGTCGGGGTCGGTGGCGCAGAAACTGTTCGTCAGCTCCTCACCGAGCTCCGGCCGCTCCTCGTTCCCCATGATCACCGGCGCCATCGCCGCCGACCAGCCCAGGTAATTGGACTCCAGTGACGTAAGGAGTTCGTCGATGTCCCGACCATCACCATCGCGCCGATGCGCTCCGGAGCCATGTTGGCGGCCATCACCCCGACCATCGCGCTGACCGAGTGCCCTACGAACGCGACATCACGCAGTTCCAGCGCTTCGCACACCTCCACCACGTCCCGGGCATAGCCCTCCAGGGAGGAATAGCGCTCCTCCGAGAAAGCGGACAGATCCGAGCGGCCCGAACCCACGTAGTCGAACAGCACCACGCGGTAGTTCTCGACCAGCGCGGGCACCGTCAGCCGCCACATGTTCTGATCGCAGCCGAAGCCGTGAGCCAGCATCACCGCCGGACCCTGCGGGTTGCCGACGACGGTGACGTTGTTCCTGCGATCGATGTCCATGCCCGCTATTCTCCCAGCCTCCGCTCACAGTTGCGCCGTGGCCCACGCCACCGGCATCGCGGCCGGCCACCGCGGCCGGGGCGACACCGCGCGCTCAGGCGTGACGGGCGAGCTTGAGTGCGGAAACGAGCAGGATCACGACCAGCACGGGGATGAGCACCAGTTCCGGGAACGCACCGAGGAGCAGCCCGCCCAGCACGGCACCGGCGACCGAGCCCGCGGCCATGATCAAGGTGAAGCGGAGGTGGGTACTGAGCACCGCGAAGCTGCCGTCACGGCTGTAGCGGACGAAGGCCACCAGCATGGTCGGCAGCGACACCAGCAGGGAGAGGCTGCCCGCGGCTCTGATGTCCACCGCGAACAGCAGCACGATCGTCGGGATCAGCAGCTCGCCACCCGCCACGCCCATGATCGCCGCGACCACCCCGATCCCGAACCCGGCCACGACGCCACAAGGCACCTGAGCCCACAGCGGCAGCGCCGGCGTCCCCACGGTGGTGGTGTGTGTGACCAGCAGCCGGCGGCCATGAACACCATCAACACCGCCAGGACCTTGTGAAGGGTGGAACCGCGCATGCGCACCGCCCAGGTCGCTCCGGCCCAGGCGCCCAGCAGACTCCCGGCCAGCAGGTTGATCGCGACAGGCCAGTGTGCGCCCACCTCGGACGCCGGCACCGCTGCCAGGCGGGCGGGCAGAGCGACCAGGACCACGACGAGGCTCATCGCCTTGTTCAGGATGACCGCTGAGAGCGCGGCGAACCCGAAAAGGCTGATCAGCAGCGGCAGGCGGAACTCCGCGCCACCCAGACCGACCAACCCGCCCAGAACGCCGACAACCGCCCCCGCACCGAAAACCAGGGGCGTCGAGTGTGTCGAACGTACGGCGGCGAGGTCGTTGTCAGTGGCCATGGCGGGCATCCTCGTCGTCCCGGCCCCCGCCCGCTACGTCACGCCCACACCTTTGGGGAAAGGCACCGGGCACCCGCACGAGATTCAGCCGGTCCTCCGAACCGCGGACCGGTTCGCACTCGTGGAGGAGGCGCCGGCGTGGTGCCTCTCGCCCGGTTCACGGCCGGTGCCGGGGGTGGATCGGGGTGGTCGCGACGGCTGAGGCCCGCGCGCCGGCCGGGCGGAGCATCTGCCCGGCGGCCAGCTCGCGGTAGGCGGGGCTGCTGGTGAGCAGGTCCTGGTGCTGTCCGCAGGCGGCGGTGCGGCCGTCCTCCAGTACGACGATGCGGTCGGCGTGCTGGACCGTGGAGAGTCGGTGCGCGATGACCAGAACGGAGCACTCCTGGGCGACGTCCCTCATCACGGTGGTGAGCGCGGTTTCGTTGATCGTGTCGAGGTGGGAGGTGGGCTCGTCGAGCAGGAGGAGAGCGGGGCGGGCGAGCAGCGCGCGGGCCAGGGCGACGCGCTGACGTTCTCCTGCCGAGAGGGTGCCGCCGCGTTCGCCGAGCACACCCGACAGGCCACCCGGCAGCCGTCGTACGACCCCGTCGAGCTGGGCGAGCTCGACGACGCGCCGCACATCGGCCTCGGTGGCGTCGGGAACGGCGTAGGTGATGTTGTCCCGCAGCGTGCCATGGACGACGTGGGTGTTCTGGTCGACGACGGCGATGCGTTCACGGCAGGCCGCGCGGCTCAGTCCCGTGGTGGGAAGGCCGTCGAACAACAGGGTTCCGGAGTCCGGTTCGTAGAACCTGGCAATGAGGGCGAAGACCGTGCTCTTTCCGGCACCCGACCGGCCGACCAGGGCGACCTGCTGCCGGTGTGCGACGGTGAAGGACAGGCCCCGCAGCACCGGCCGGCCCGGCGTGTAGCCGAAGCAGAGGTCCCGCAGGGCGAGGACGGGCTCCTCGCGCGAGGCGACATGCCTGGCCGGTTCGCGCGTACGCGCCCGGACAGCCGGCTTCTCCGCGGAGGGCTCCGCCGGCAGGGACAGTGCCTGCTCGACGCGCTGGTAGGCGCCCATGCCGCGCTGGATGAGACCGACCGCGCGGAAGACCGACGACAACGGCAGCACCAGGTACGAGGCGTACAGCAGGAAGGCCACCAGGTCGCCGAGTGAGTTGGCCTGCCCGTTCACCCGCAGGCCGCCGATCACCAGGACGATCAGGAAGGAGCCCTGGACGGCGAGTTCGACGGCCGGGCTCATGACGGAGGCGAGCTTCGCGGTCCGTACACCGGCGTCGTAGGCCGCTTCGACGCGCTCTCCGATGCGGGCCGCTTCACGGTCCTCGGCGCGGTGGACCCGGACCATCGGGAGCGCGCCGAGGGCGCGTTCCAGCTCTGCGGCGATCGCGCCCACGGAGTTCTGCATACGTTCTGACGCGACCCGGATGCCCTTGAGCAGTGAGGCAACGATCATGGCGGCGGCGGCCACGGTCAGAGCGACCAGGAGCAGCAGCAGCGGGTCGATCCAGATCATGAGGACGATCGCGCCCGCCGCGACGAGAGCCCCCGTCACCAGATCGACCAGCGCCTGGGACACGACTTCCCGCAGCAGGGTGGTGTCCGCGGTGACCCGGGAGACGAGGTCACCGCTGCGGTGCCGGTCGTACTCCCTCATCTCCAGCCGGAGCAGCCGCCCCACCAGGCCGTGGCGCAGCCCTCGTACGACGCCTTCGCCCATGCGCTCCAGTACGAAGCGGCCCACCGCACCCGTCGCCGCCTCGGTGACGAACAGCACCGCGAGCAGCAGCAACAGCGGCCACAACACCTGCCCCCGGCCGCTCGCGTCCACGACATGCTTGGCGACGAGCGGCTGAGCGAGGCCCAGAGCGGAGCCCACCAGAGTGAGCACGGTGGCGACGGCGACCGAAGACCGGTGCCCGGTGGTGAGCCGGTACATGGTGGCGACCGCGGCCCGCGTCGAGCGGTCGCCTTCGGCCGCCGGCTGCGCCTGCTCCACGACGGTGCCGGTCATCGGCCCGATCGGTCCGCCGGGGTGACCGTCATCAGCCGAGTGAAATAGTCGTCCGGTACGCCTTCGTCCACGGGCCGGCCGTCCGCCTCGATCCAGGCGTGTGCCGTGAACGGCGGCACCACGCGTACCCCGGTGCACCAGGTCGGCCATGTTCCCGAGACGCGGCACAGAAGGGCGGCGCCCAACGAACGGGGCAGGCAGCCCTTGGGGCCGGCGCAGCGCAGGCTCACCGCGCACATGGCATCCCGCGCGCGTTTGGCCTCGGCGGCGGTGGCCGGCCTGGCCCGGCCACGGACGACACCGAGTACAACGCGGATCCGCCGTGGCGGCAGGAAGGACAGAGCGACCGCGGGGAGCAGAACGAGACGGGCGGCCAGTCGTCGCGCGAAGGGCACTCCGGTGGGCCGCTCCAGTGCGCTCGGCGTCGTCATTCGGCCAGCCCCGAGGTCCGCAGTTGCCGTACGAGGGCGTCGACATCCTGCTTCGCCCTCGAAGCACTGATGTCGAATTCTTCGGTGAGTGCGGCCACCGCGTCCGCTTCGTCACCACCCGCCATGAGCGTACGGACGACCAGCGTGCCCGTGGGATTCAATTCCCAGTATTCCCCGGCCCGTTCATCGAGAAGAACAGTGCCGTAGTCGGTCTCGGCAGTGGAGACATTGGCGCCGAATTTCAATGCCATGCGTGTGCCTTTCCGCTGAGGAACTGTCGTCATCGGGCGGCCGGCGCCCTGGGGCCGGGGGAGCGGCTGAGTCCGCGCAACCACACCTCGGCGGCGATGGTCGAGTAGAGGATCGCGTCGCGCAGTTCGGGGGTGGCCGGCCGCTGGGCAAGCCGGCGCAGGGCTGCGCCGTCCACCAGACCGAGTTGCTCCAGCCGCGAGTCTTCCCAGAGCCGCAGCAGGTCCGCTCGGTGTTCGCGCAAACCGTTGGAGGCGTCCATGGACGCGGCGGCCTTGTTGGTACGTCGCAGACACGCATCGGGCACGATCCCGCTCATGGCGGCGGTCAGGAGGGGCTTGTACGCCCAGGGAGTCACCCGCTCGCCCGGACGGACCGCGAGGCATGCCTCGATCACACGGTCGTCGAGGAACGGTGACGCCATCGGCACCCCGGCCCGGGCCGCCATACGGTCCCACTGACGGATGATGCGCGTACACGCGAGGATCTGTTCGAGATCGGTGTGCAGGCCACGATCCGGGTGTAGCGGGACCGCCTTCGCCGCGGCCTCGCGCAGCGCCCGCCGGGCCATCTGCTCAGCGTCGGGAGTGACCCAGCCGAAGAGACGGGGCGGCATGCCCCACCCGAGGCTGGTGCGGACGGTGGAGGCCAGCGGGTCGCGCAGGCGACCGCTGGAGTCGGCCAGCCACTTACCGTACGGCCGCGAGTCGGCCAGCGCACGCGCCACGTCTCCGACCGGCCACTGCCACAGCGCCCGGAAGCCGCGCAGCCGGCCCAGGGCGAACAGCGGCCGGGTGCGCAGCAGCCGGTGGTAGTACGCCTCCGAGCACCAGGCCACGTGGTCACCGCCGATGCCGGTAAGGTGCAGTCGGCTGCCGCGCTCGGCCAGTCCGGGCAGGTGGTGCAGGACGCGTGACCGGTCCATGACGCCGATGGTCGGTTCGTCCAACAGGTCGTCGATGCCGAGCAGGCCGCTGTAGACGAGCGGTGAGGCATCGGCGTCCCAGACGACGTGCTCGACGTCCGGCAGGGACCGGGCGGCCTGTTCGGCCCAGTACAGGTCGGTGTCGGCGGGATCGCGTCCGGGCCAGGTGCTCGCCACCACCCGGGCCGGCGATCGCGCGGCGAGAAAACAGACGGAGGTGGAGTCCAGTCCGCCGGAGAGATCGCAACTGACCACACCGCCCTGCCGCGTACGGGCATCGACGGCCTCGGCGAGCGCTTCGCGGACGAGGGGCGCGCCGTCGGCGAGCGTGCGTACCGGCTCCGGCGGCGTCCACCAGCGGGAGTGGCGCACGGTCCGCCCGTCCGCCGAGACGACGAGTGCGTCATGCGGGGACACGGCGGTGATGCCCCGCCACATGGGGGTCTCGGCGAGTGGATGGGGAACGGGCCACAGCAGCCGGACAGCCAGCTGCTCCTCGTCCGGCTCGGCGCCGAGCGCGGCGGCCAGTACCTCAGCACTGGTGGCAGCCACCTGGACCCCGCTGACGGGAGCGTGGAAGACCAGCCGGAGACCGGAAGCGGTCCCCTGGATCCTGAGCCGTCCGTCGAGCGCGGCGACGAGATGGAAGCTGCCCGGCAGGGAGCGGGCCAGGGCGTCGAGTCCGGCGAGATCGCGCAGGCGCCCGGCATGGCGTTCGAGCTCCGCCGAGTCGATGGGGCACGTGCCGATGACGGCGAGCGCGGCGTGGCCGGCACGCGCGGTGGTGATCTCCTGGTCGTGCCACTGCCCGACGAGCCAGGGCCGGCCCGAGGGGTGCTTCAGGGTTCGTGCTCGGGGATGGGAGAGGGAGCGGGCCACGGCGGCCGCGTCCTGACAGTCGGTGAAGACCGTGAAGTGCGCGTCGCCGGGGCCCGCCCCCGCACTCTCGTGCAGTTCAGTCATGGCGTCGGATCAGAACCGTCAGCCGTCAGTTCTTGCTCAGGATCAGCCGGTCGTTGCCGGAACTCTGGAGGAGTCCCGTCTTCTTACGGAACGTCCCCAGCCGGGCGAGCGTCGGTGCTTCGTAAGCCTTCTTCATGGCCTCTCCTCACGTACGGGTGTCACGCCGCTTCCCCGGCCGACCGCACGTCGCGAGGCCGGCCTGTCCAGGGGTCATCGGGAGCCCGGAACGGGAAGCGGGTGTACGCAATAGCTACCGGTACATGTGGAGGCGATGGCAAGACCGCCACGAAAAATAGGACGAGATGTAAATTGCAGATGTGGTCGGATTTACGCGGTGCGGTTCAAGGACTTCGTCGAAGATGAAACAATTTTCTTCCAGCGTTAAAAGCTGCCGGAAAAACGATTCGACCTGCGCTCCGAGGAGTTCGCGGCCGGTGTGGTGACGAAGAGACGCCGCCAGGACCGGCGGAGCCGCCGGGGCGCATTCCCGTACGGGACCCTGCGCTTCCCGACCGTACTTCCCCCCACGGGATTGGCTGGATGCACACCCCCGCCTCCCGGCCGGGCCGCCTGCCTCTCGCCGGGGGCCTCTTGTCCGTGCTGGTCCTGCGAGCCGGGACGGGGTCGCTGACGTCATCCAGACCCATATGGAGGTGGTGTCTGGTGGATCGTCGGCGTGTTTGCCGCAAGCCGGCCGGTGCTGCCGCGCAGAGTGAAGTCCTGCGCCGCCCGCCGGTGGCCTCGCTTCACGACGGATGGAGATGAGATGCCGATGACTGTGGTCAGCGACAGCACTACGGGTGAGGAGCTTGCCGAGAGGTTGCTGGAGGGGGTGGTGAACGAGCCGATGCGGGCGGCGACGAAGTTGCTGGGGGCGCACAGCGACGGCTACTGGCTACGGCGCCTGACCAGCGACCAGGAACTGGCGGCCTTGGTCGACCATCAGCTGATCGACCCCTCCGGCCGGTGTCCCACGGTCGACTGGGACGGCGTCGGCCACCTCCTGAAGACTCCGGGGTGGTCCCGAGGGACCAGCAGGAGCCAGACGGCGGTGCTGGAGTTTGCCGCGTCGCTGGTGAGCCGGTGCCCGGTGCAGATCGGGCGGGTGAGCCATGCCGTGGACGACGCGGAGTTCCAACTCCTCCTCCGGGCGATGGAGGAAGCCTCGTACGGCGATCCCCGCTGAGCCGCCGGGGTGTTCAGCTGGTGATTGCCCTTCCCCTCGCTGCGGACTGCGCTCCTGCGCGCCTTGAGGGAGAGACGCGGATGCCACGGCGGTAGTGCTGCGCGTGTTCGGTCCTGAGTAACCGTTTCGATGCCGGGTGGAGGCTACGCCCGCCTTCGTGCCCGGTGCCGTTTTGCGTACGACCAGGTCACCGCGGTCATGAGTGCGGGGATGGCGAGCAGCGGGGCGAAAGCGACTGCCCAGACCGCCCCGGCTGGACCGCTCGACAAGTACGTCTGGCTCTCGACGGTGAAAGCGACCGCGACTTGCCACAGCGCCACCAGGACCAGGATGCCCGAGGCGGTCCAGGCGAGCGCGGCGAGGGCCCGGGGCGGCAGCGGCCGCCAACGGTCGGTGACGAGCAGCAGTGGAAACAGAGCGGCCAGCTCGGCGACAACGGACAGTCCGACGACGTATGCGATGCCCCAGCCCGGGATTCCGTAGACGTCGCGCAGCACCTGGTCGCTGTAGCCCACGTATACGCCGGATGCCATGGCTATACGCCACAGACCCGACGGGACTGCGCACAACGCGATGGCGTGGGCGGCGCGGCGTGCCCAGACCGGCGCGGGCGCGGCGGCGCGGAGTTGAGCGTTCTCTGTCGTCATGACGCCCATGCTGACCGCGGACATGGCAGCCGTGCGTCGTCTGCTACGGCGGACCGTCTCCGCCCTGCGACGGAGGACGGAGACCCTGAAGGAGGACTCAACGCATCACCGCCGTCCGGCCCCTGACCGCGCTCAGGTTCGCTCACCAGATGCAGCGGAGAGTGACGTGCGTCACAGTGGAATAACGAGTGGTTTGGTCACACGACGCCCATGTCCATGGGCCGAGGCTCGCCCCAGCTGCCTGTCGCCGATCACCTGTCGCAGCCCATCGATCACGGACGTCGAAGTGAACGCCGGGAGGGACGGCTCGTACCGGCTCGCTTGCTTGAACCGCTGACCGGTGCGCTCGCCGTATCGCACGCCCCACTGCGATCAACAACCGCTCCGCAGCGGACGCCGTCCTTGTTCACTTCAGGAGGTCCAGCGACATGACCGCATTGCCCAAGCCCGTGATCGACGCCATGGCCGACCGAGCTGTGCGCCTGCACCACTTGCTGTGGCACACCGCCCGCGACGACTGGGCGATTATGACGCCGGAACAGCAGGAGGTGCTCCGCCACCACGGCTGGGAACCGCCGCGCCCGTCAATATCGGCTCCCCCTCGGGCCATAGAACTTGAAAATGGTTCTGGTGAGGATTTCCTGTTCATGCACCGGGAGATGATCGCCGCAGTCAACGACATACTTGCCGAGCTGGGTGATCCCCAGCATGTACGGGTGGAGGGATGGCCGACCGTTCCCGCTCCGGAAGACAGTGAGTACCCGGTCCCGCCCCCGTTCGATGTCCCGATCGGTGTCCTGGTGACAACCGAGGACATCCGCGGTGCCAAGAGCCCGGAGTCATTCGCCCAGATCCGTGACTGGGAGTCGAAATTCACGGACCCGGCGAGGCTGCGGGGAATGTCACTCGGCCGTCTCGGCGCCCTGGTCGAGTACACCATCCACAACACGATGCACCTGCGCTGGTCAGCCGAAATGCCCGGCTACCGGCCGGACAAGGATTACTTCAACGTCGACCCTCGATGGGACGACGCCGGCTACGACTGGATGGCCGACTTCTACTCCTCTCATGTCAACCCGATCTTCTGGAAGCTTCACGGCTGGGTGGACGCCCGGATCGACGACTGGATGGCGGCCAACGAACTGACGGGGGCCGTCCCGTGGAGTTTCGACCCTCCGTGGAGCGGTCCCGCGGGGCACCACGGGCACGACCCTCATCACCCTGTGGCCCGACTCGCCGTGCGGGCTCAGCCGGGCAGCGCCGAGGCCGACTACCTGGACTCGCGCCTCCGCGCCCTGGAAGCGACGGTCGAGCACGTGAAGCGGGCCGGGGTTCATGAACCCGCCCCCTTCTTCATCTCCAGGGACGTTCGGCTGACCTGACCGCGTGGCGCGCCCGCGTGGAAAGCCCGCCCGGCGCGCAGCGTCCGGGCGGGCTCCGTCACAGACGTGTCAGGCATCCCGCTTTACCGCGAGGAAGCTGGCCGTCTTGCCCGCCGGCGCCACAGCGGTGCCACTTCCGTGGTCCTTCGCGCGTAGCACGGTCCCGGCGAGCGTCATGCGCTGATTCACCCCGGTTTCCCAGTGGCGCAGGACAATGCCGTCGTACTCGTAGTGGTAGTCGGCGATGGAAGTGTCCGGCTGACCTTTGCCCGTCAAGGTGAAGGTCACGGGCGACGAGTTCGACACCTTACCGGTGATGTACATGGATTGCGGTTCGGTGCCCGGCTCCGCGGGAAACACCAACTCGCCGCTGATCGCTCCGGCCGAATCCACGGCCAGCCTCAGCTCCGCCTGTGCGAACCAAAGCTTGTTGAAGTCGTCGACGAGTTCCGGCCGGTTGTGGAAACTTCGGTACGTGTAGGTCCCGGTCAAGTCTGTCGCGTTCATTCGGCCTCCTGCACGATGTTTTTTCGATGCGAGTCAAAGTCCCGGATTCATTTCTTCCCCGAGAAGCGTGCCCCAGGGGTACATTCCGAGGGTTGCTGACTCGCCGTTCGGGGCGGTCGAGGTGCGTGCACCAGGGCGCCGCAACTCGGAATTGTGGCCGCCGGGCGCATGGCGTCAGGTTCGGACGAACCGTCTCTCGGCGGCTTACCGTCTTTCCACGGACTCACCCGTCGACGAGGTGTACCTGGAACTCCCCCCGCGGAGGCGCGACCGGGAGCCGGCCCGCGCCCAGGGCGGCGAGCAGGGCGTTCGGGTCGGTGGTGAGGCTGACGGTGCGGGGGCTGCCCTCGAGGCGGACATGGAGGAGTCCGAGGTCGAGGGCCAGCACGTCCTCCAACCATGGAACTTCTGGACGTACACGGCTCAGGTGACGCGCGAACGCGGATGCCTCCTCCGAGGCGAACAGACGGGGTGTTTCGGCGCTGCTGTACGCGTCCAGGACGTCCCGCAACCCCGCAGCGCCGAGGGTGAGGAACAGCAGGCGCATCGCGTTGGGCAAGGCGCCGGCCAGGGAGCCCCCTCGGGCCTCGGTGATGAGTTCCCGGAGCAGTCCGATGGCGGGGTCGGCCGCCAGTTCCCGGTCCAAGGGAGTGGCCGGTTCGCGTCCGAGGGCCAGGCTTCCGAGGGCGTACTCCCAGTCCTCCGGAGACGCGGTGCCGTCGTCCGGACCCTCGGTGTGCCGCGCCGGGCGGGGCACGGACAGGGGCGGAAGCTTCTCCGGGCGGTCCCACAGCGTGTCCAGTCGCGTCAGCACCGTGCGGACGGCCTGCGCGTCCAGCTCCGGCACGGCGGACGGCGTCACTTCGAACAATACGGCGCGCAAGGCCGGCAGCAGGGGCAGAGTCCGTTCCGCGAGCGCCATGAGGTCCTCGTCGGGCAGGCCGTGATGGGCGTCCAGCCAGTAGCCACGATGGTCGAGGCCACCCGCGAGGTGCACCTCCCAGACCCGGTCCAGCGGCAGCGCCGCGATCAGTTCGTCCGCGCTGCCGCGGCCGTTGCGCTGGTTCGTCAGCACGTTGTGTAGATCGAGCAGCAGCCCGCAGCCACTGCCCTCGGCCACCTGGCGCACGAAGGCGCCGTCGGCCAGTTCGTCGTTCCGGGGTCGCAGGTAGTTGGCACCGATCTCCACTGCGAGGGGCACGGGGAGCTCCTCGGCCATGGCCCGGACCGACCGGACGGCGGACCGGACGCCGGCGGGCGTCTGGCGCGGAGGCAGCATGAAGCCGGTGTGAAAACTCTCGCCGCGGGCGTCGACCTGATTGAACGCCAGGTGTTCGCTCACCCACGGCACGCCGAGCCGCTCGGCGAGTTCGCCGACGAGCGCCGTGTTCCGGGGGTCCGGGAGCCGGCTTCCGCCGACGGGGTTGCCGACGCCGTGCAGTAGTCGGCCTCCGGGCAGGTCCGCCAGCCTGCGCAGCACCTCCTCGTCGGTCGAGATCGTGCCGTCGGCCCGGATGCGCCAGAGGGTCTGCGGTTCGATCTCGACGACCTCCAGCAGATCGGCGCAGGCGTCGAGGATCCGATCGAGACCGGGGACGTAGGTGAGGCCCACGCCGAGCTGCGTCATCGGCCGTTACCGGTTGACCGGCACGGCCACGCCCTGGAAGACCTCACCAGCGGGGTTGACCACGAAGTCCCTGGCGATCTTGATCCTGAGGTCGATTCCGGAGTGGCAGGTGTTGCACCCGTACTGCGTCATCACCTCCTTGATCACGTTCTGCATCTGGTCGAGATTGTTCGCCACAGACACAGGGACGGTGATCGTGACCGGCTCCCATGGGTCAGGAAGGGGCCCTCGTACCGCGTCGTTCGGCATGTGCGTTCCTCCGTTCCGGCCGCGCCCCGCCCCCGTGCGGGAGCCGTGACGACCGCGGCCGCGGGCGGCCATCATGACCCCGATCGGTCACGTGGAGTGAGTCGCCACGCCCGCTTCGTCGCTGAACGTGACTACTCTCGGTCGATCCGCCGACGATGCGGCCGTGATGACGCCGTCCTGGCCGAGGTGCAGGGCAGGGGGCGGCGTTGGTGATTCATTGCTCAACGAGCGTCCGCAGGAAACGGAGTTGCGCTATTCCGTGTGGCGGCACACAGCTGTCACTCGTCATGCGCGGGAGGGACCTGTGGAGGAGTATTGAAGTAAGTACTCTGCGCTCAAGTCCTTTGAAGGAACTGTCGGATTCTCAGTTGTCAGTAGCGCACTCGGTGTCGTTGAAATCGTGACAACACGGGGCAAATCCGTGCCGTGCGCTCTGCCATCAGCCACAGTCAGCCGGGTCAGGGCGATGCTCCCTTGATCCCGCGATCCGGCTGAAGCGCCTGGCTCCGCTCCCCGGATGTGAAGCGGAGCAAGCTGGACACGGAGGGAAGCCATGGGTGAGCTTCTCATCAACACGACAACCAGTGGCAGTCAGTCCCAACCGTGCGTCGACTCAGTGCGCGGTACGCAGTACGAGGCAATGTGGGCGGATGGGAGTGACGTCAGCATCAAGGGACAGACCTTGAATACGGATGGGGTCAAAGTCGGGCAGGAGTTCCCCGTTGCCGCACCGACTCCATCGGACGGCAACGCGAACCGGCAATGGCCGGCTCTGGAATTCTCGGGCTCGGGCTCGTTCGTCGTCTGGACGGAACAACCCTTCAACATTCCGCCACCCCTCCCGCAGGTGAAAATGCAAAGATTCTTCGACGGGCAACCGGCTGGGCCTCAAGTGCGGGTCAGCACCACCGACATCGACCCGACGAACCGGCCTTCCTTGACGCGCCTGATCGACGGCGGCTGCGTCGTCGTATGGACGGGGGCACGCCAGGACCAGCGGATTCGCGCCCAACGCTTCACCATCGAAGGCAACAAGTCCGGTCCTGAGATGACGGTCAACACCACCGAAGGGTTCCACAACAGCCCGGCGGTGACGGTGCTGGCGAACGGAAACTACGTCGTCGCATGGACGAGTGATCCCTCGTCGATCGGAGGAAATCGGCTCACCTACAGGGTGTTCAATTTCGACGGATCGCCCCGGGGAGGCGAGATCCAACCCAACGTGTCCGGTTTCCAGGGCAGGAACTCATTGACCCTTCTCGATACCGGGAAGTTCGTCATCGCGCACATCGAGGGCATCGGCCCCAGCGATCTCGGTGTCTCACAGACCACCGTGGAAGCCAGCATCTTCGACCCGAACGGTGACGGTTCGGTCATCACCAGTGTGATCGCAGGCCCGCCGCGCGACTTCAACCGGTCGTGGCCGGCGCTTGCCCCGATGCCGGGTGGGCGTTTCCTGCTGGCCTGGGTGGAAAAGAGCGCCGTCACCTTCCAGACCGTCCCCACCGTCATGGCGAAGATGTGCTCTGAGAGTCAGCTCTCGCTGAGTGAGAAGGTTCAGGTCAGCTCGGCGACGACCGGTGGCCGTGCCCAGGTCTGCGCCGCGGCGGCCTTCGGGGACGGAGCCGAAAGCGTGTTCATCGCGTGGTCGGACAGCGGGGGCGCCCAGGGGGACACCTCCGATGCCTCCGTGCGCGGGCGGGCCTTTCAAGTCACCTCATCGGGAGAACTGATCGGGTAGGAGTCCCGCCGTTGTGCGGAGCTCGGCCGCCTCAACCGGGTGCGTTGCCGCCGAGGCGGCTCGGCGTTGGTGCACTTCATCGCAGAACCGGGCAGCTGAGGGACGGCCTCCGGCCGGGTGCGGGTGGCAAGGGCGCCGTTTCTCTCGGCGGACCGGGTGATGATCGGCAACCATCCGCCTGGCAACCTGTCCGGCGTGGACGACGCTCTCATCGGCACCCAGGTGCCGCATCGACGACTGACTGATCCGGCTTCGGCGATTCAGGCTCTGGACCGGGCAATACCCGGGCTGCCTGCTCTGCGGCGTACGGGTCCCGCTGGCATTGACTGGGAGCGAGTGGAGACCGGCCTGGGCGTGCGGCTGCCCTCGGACTACAAGCTGCTCGGTGACACCTATCCGTCCCTGGCCTTCGGCGACTTCCTGTTCGTGGGCTTCCCGGCACCCGGACGGGAGAAGGCATGGGCAGAAGATTCCGACGATCTCGAAATCCTGGCGGAGTGGTGTGCGGACGCGGAGACGTCCCTTCCGCTGCGCCCTTTCCCGGCGCCGGGGGGCCTGCTGCCGTGGGCCACGTCGTACTCGGGCGACTACTTCCTCTGGACCACCGCCGGGGCCGGGTCTGACGAGTGGACTGTCACGGTGGCTTCACGCAATGGCGACTGGTGGCACTACGAAGCAGGTGCTGTTCAGTTCCTGGCGGACTTGATCAGCGGGTCTCTGGAGCCGTGGGGGCTGCCGACGGTACGGCCATCCGTCAAAGGCTGCTGAGCGAACCAGGCGCTCCACGTGACGACGGCATGCGCTCCGGGTGCGGCCGGGCAGGAAGGGCTTGGGCTCCAGTACCGCGTCGCGCCAGGAGGCAGGGGAACTCCTCCTGGCGCGACCAGTCATCACTCCCGACTGGCCCTCACTTCATCGCGCACGGCGCGAACGGACCGAATCGCGGTGATTATCTTCTGGGAGAGAGCAGGGACCTGGTCGAAGAGGTGTCCCACGACAGTGAAACCCCCAACGACCGCCGCAGTCCCGACAGTCACCCATCCCGCGAGTTCCATGTAGCTCCTTTCGAAGAGGGATCGGCTAAGGCGCCGTGCCCGCACCCGATCCCCTCTCAGGAGCGACGCGGTACGCCTGTCAGTGCCGACCTCTTCCCGAACTACACAGCCCTTCGGGCCACTTGAGTTTATCCGCCCCCGCCCTGTCGTGTCCTCGTGATCCCAGATGCGATGCGGGGCCGTCGCGGAGATCGCGGGCGCCCGGGGCAGCGGTGCACAGGGGTGGCGTCCGCGTGATGGGGGACGCGGTCGCGGGGAGTGAAACGGGTGGCCGGATCGGTCAGGAATCGAGAAGCGCGGGGAGACGCGGCCCACCTAGCATGACGGGCATGGACATCACCATTCACACCAGTTTCCTTCCGCACGACGACCCCGACGCGTCCCTGGCCTTCTACCGCGACGTCCTCGGCTTCCAGGTCCGCAGCGACGTGGGACAAGGGAAGATGCGCTGGATCACGGTCGGCCCCGCCGATCAGCCCGGCACGTCCATCCTCCTGGCGCCGCCCGCCGCTGACCCCGGGGTGACCGAGGACGAGCGTCGCACCATCGCCGAGATGATGGCCAAGGGCACGTACGGCTGGATCCTGCTGGCCACCAGAGATCTTGACGCCACCTTCGAGAAGGTGCAGGCCCACGACGCGGAGGTCGTGCAGGAGCCGACAGATCAGCCGTACGGCATCCGCGACTGCGCCTTCCGCGATCCCGCGGGCAACCTGATCCGCATCCAGGAGCTGCGCTGAGCCGTCCGGTCGTCGATTCGGCCGCGACGGCCACCGTCGTGACCACTTGAGAGGAGTACGGCGGCCGGTGCTCGCGGGCCACCGTCGAGTACCTCGACGCCTGCCAAGGCGTGCGACCCAGCACTCACGGACATCGACGAAAGTGGAGATACCTCATGTGTCACCCGTCCTGGGGGCGCGCCCGCACCGCGGCGCAGCGCCTGAGCGACCTGGCGCGACTGCGCCGCGTCCGCGACCGGATCGACCGGCAGTATGCCCAGCCGCTCAATGTCGAGGCACTCGCCCGCGGAGAGAACATGTCCGCCGGGCACCTCAGCCGCCAGTTCCGGCTTGCCTACGGGGAGTCGCCGTACGCCTACCTGATGACGCGTCGCATCGAGCGCGCGGCAGCGCTCCTGCGCCGTGGCGACCTCAGCGTCACCGACGTCTGCTTCGCGGTGGGCTGCTCATCGCTGGGCACCTTCAGTACACGCTTCAGCGAACTGGTCGGCATGCCGCCCGGCGCTTACCGGCGCCATCCGACGGGCCCCGCGCAGGGGATGCCGCAGTGTGTGGCGAAACAGGTGACCAGACCGGTCAGGAATCAGGAAGCGCCGGCCGCCGAGCCGCAACCAGCGTGATGGCCATGGCATCGATGGCATCCGTCCCCACTCGAATCGAAGCGCCGCGCAATGTGGTGCTGCCCGCCGCGCGGTGTGGCGCGGCGGGCCCCACGTGGGGATGACGAGGTGCACGCCCGGCTCGGGATCGAGATACCGGCCACCATGAGGTCCCGCGAGTGAAGGGGCGCGGGGTACGGGGTACGAGGGCCGGCCCGGCGGTACTACACGAGCCCGAGCTGCTTGCATTCGGCCTTGAGCTTGGGGATGCAGATCTGCTCCACTGAGTAGAGGCCGTCAGCGACGACGGTCTCCTTGATGTTGTCCTCCGTCACCGCGATGACGGGGATGCGCACCGTCGGGACGGACTTCTCGGTCGGGGTGTCGATGTCCGTGTGCGCGGCGGCGCCGAGCGACATGTGCCTGGCCAGCAGGATGGCCATCTCCGCGGCGGCCTCTGCCTCCGGTGCGTACTGCTTGTAGACGGTCATGTACTGATCACCGGCAACGATGCGCTGCACGGCCGCGAGTTCGGCATCCTGGCCGGTGACCGGCGGAAGGTCGGTGACACCGGCGGCCTTGAGCGCGTCGATGATTCCCCCCGCCATGCCGTCGTTGGCGGAGTAGACGCCGGTGATGGCGTCCTTGCCGAGGGCGGCGATCGCGGCCTGCATGTTGGCCTTGGCGTTCTCCGGCTTCCAGTCCTTGGTGTCGTACTCGACGCCGATCTCGACCTTGCTGTCCAGCTCGGTGTGGGCGCCCTTCTTGAACATGGCGGCGTTCGGGTCGGTGAGGGCGCCGTTGATCATCACGACCTTGCCCGACGCCGCCCCGGACCCCGAACCGGCCCCGGCCTCGCCCGACAGGGCCTTCAGCAGGGACTTGCCCTGGATGTGGCCCACCTGTTCGTTGTCGAAGGAGACGTACCCGTCGATGGGGCCCTCGGCGAGGCGGTCGAAGGCGACGACCGGGATGCCGGCGTCGTCCGCCTTTTCTATCGCGCCGGCTATGGCCTTGGAGTCCACCGCGTCCACGATCAGCACGTCGACGTCCTCCGCGATCATCGATTCGAGCTGCCGCGTCTGAAGCTCGGCGTCGTTCTTCGCGTTGGCGTAGCGGACCCTGCCCTTGCTGTTGGTCTGAAGCGCGATGCGCTCCTCGATGACCGGCTTGTCGAACTGCTCGTAGCGCGCGGCCTGGTTCTCCGGGAGCAGCAGACCAACAACGATGTCGTCACTCAGCCTCACATTCGGTTCCTCGTTCGTGCCGCATCCGAAGAGGGACATGGCCATCGCTGAGGCGGCGGCTGCGACTGCGGTACGACGCAGAAGTGCGTTCATTGGTTGAATCCAAGCTCCCTGGCAGGCCGCATCAATTGCGGCCAAGGTGGCCGAAAGCCAACTATGTGGTTGGGGAAGCGTCAAGATGCGTACGATTAACGTGACCGCAACGTGATTCTCTGTAAACAACCGTGTAAGCATCTGTGATCGCGGGAGCTGCCGGGCCGTCAGCCGGTAGCCGGGCTGCTCACGAGGGCGGGCCGAGGCGTGCCGGAGCGAGATGAGTGTGAAGGGCTCCCGGGATCCCCCTGCCGCCGGTCGCACTGCCAGCGAGAAGTGACGATAAGTCAGCCCTACGGGCGGTAGGGCCGGGGCGCCGGGGGAGGAGAGCAGGGCAGCCGGGTCAGGCCGGCCTCCCTGCGTACGGAAGGCCGAGGGAACGCGCCCGCTGGGGTCGTATCCTCGTAGCCCCTCTCCGCCGGGGAGCCGGGTCGCCACTGTGTCCGGAGGGGATCAGCGCACCGGTGCCAGGCACAGTGCCGAACCGTCCCTGCTGTAGTCCGGATAGAGGACGTACGCGCCGGCGGGACAGGAATCGTCCGGCGACACGCGGTACTGGCTGTCACTGTCGGAGCAGCTGATGCGCTCGATGTCCTGCTCGGGCCAGGCCGCGTTGTTGCGGACGCAGTCACCGACCGACACCTGGGCCGCCGCCCTGTCACCGCCCGCCACCAGGCCGATGACTGCCAGAACGGTCACCATGGCGAGCGCCAGGCCGACGGCGAGGAGGGGGATGAGGGCCGGGGGCCGGGCCAGTACACGCTTACCGGGGTCGAGAGGACGCCGCACGGCACCGACCGGAGCGGTCAGGCGGCGGAAGACGGCGCGCGACCCGAGATTCAGGAGCACGGTGAAGGGCGTGATGACCATCGACAAGGGGCCCCACCAGCCTTGCCACAGCGTGTCGGAGGTCATCCGGCGGTAGAACGCCGTGCCGCAGTCGCGGCAGAAGTCACCTTCCCGCTTGAGGAAGCGCATGATCACCAAAAAGCCCTGATGTCCACGTATGACCGCGTGCGCGGCCGGCCGCGCACCGCACACCTGGCATGAAGGCCCGGCGGGGGGCCCGTACGGAGCACCCCACGGGAACGTCGCATGCTGTGCGTACGGCGAGGAGCTTGCGTGCGGTGCACCGCCATACGGGGCACCCTGATGGGCGGAGGAGTACGAGCCGAGTGGCGGCGGGGTGGACACGACGATCTCCCGGTAGTTGACGACGGGTCACCCTAGCGGACCACCTCACGACCATCCTGGGTGGTGATGCGGCCGGACGCCGTGCCCTGACCCACGTCGCCCGAGCAGCCAAACGCTGAACCCGGCCGGACGGCTCAGCCCGGCAGGTTCGCCAACACCCGGTCATCTCCTGACCGTGCACTGACTGCCCAGCCGCAACGATGCCGGCACGACCGCCCAAGCGGCGCACGGGAGCGGGCGGTCAGGGAAGCCTGCGCCGCAGCACCCAGAACGCGGCGCCCACCGTAGCGGCGGTCAGTGCCAGGACGATGCCGGTCTCGACCAGTTGGATCGGCCAGTAGTGCGAGGTCGGGTGGATCTTCGCATAGAAGTCGACTGCCCCGTGATCCGACAGGCACGTACTGAGATCGCCGGGCGCGGCCTGGTTGTGGCAGTCGAGACCGCTGACGCGCTCCCCGGATTTCATGATCATCCCAAGTTCGAGCTGATCGACATGGTTGAGTGCCGAGTCCCACGGGCCCCGCACCTCGCTCGCAGGCCAGAGGGAAGACCGGACTCGGTCGCCCAGGTGGTACGCCAACCCGATGCCGACCAAGGCCAGGCCCATCGCGGGGGCGGTGCGGCGGGTGAGCAGCGCCGCCAGCCCGCCAAGCGCCAGTCCGAGCAGAACGTACGCCGGGCCCACTGCTCCGGCGGCGTGGAAGTATTCGCTGTTCCACCGGTTGATGCCGTCGCCGGGACCGGACAGCCACGCCCACCGGAACATCAGGGTCAGCACCGCCGTACCAGCGAGGAGAGCCACCGCCGGCACAGCGAGCTTCGTGGCGAGCCAGCGGACGGGGGACACCGACTGGGTCCACGCCAAGGTGGTGGTGCCGTGCTCCAGTTCGCGGCCGATCAGTGCAGCGCCTGCGCAGGCGGCGATGGCGCACGGAAGCCAGGCGAGGAGCTGGGCGTACCGGAGTTCAAGACCCCAGTGGCGCACGCCTGCCGTGCATTGCAGCAACCCCGCGCCATCACCACAGCGCTCACTGTACGAAGCAGCTCCCTGTCCCAGTTCGTAGAGCCAGAGCAGCCCGCCGGCCCCGGCGACGACCATGGCCGCCCAGACCCCGAGCGGCACCCGGTGCAGCCGCAGCACCGCCCAGGTCAGGCCCCTGCGTGGGAAATGCGAGAGAGTGGTCATGCGACAGCCTCCTGGCTCGGTGCGGACGAAGCGCTTCTCGTGAACAGGGCGGGAGCGCCGGGGTTGCGGAGGTGGGTCAGGATCAGCTCCTCCATGGAGGGTTGCTCGACCAGCCACGAGGCCGTGTCGACCGGACCCCGGGGGCGCACGAGGGCGGTATGGCCGCGGCCTGTGGCGCCGGACTCCACGACGGCGTGCGGCGTGAAGTCGGACGAGGTGCCGGTGAGGCGCGCGTGCGCGGTCAGTACCTCCTCGCTCTCCCCGGCGAGCCTGATCTGCCCGCCCCCGAGCAGCAGGACGTAGTCACACGCGCCCTCCAATTCGGTGAGGACATGAGAGGACATGACGACGCTGGTGCCGTGCTCGACCGCGACGGCCAGCAGGGTGCCCATCAGCTGGTGGCGGGCTACTGGATCGAGGTCCGCCATCGGCTCGTCCAGCAGCAGCAGTTCGGACCGTTTGCCCAAGGCCAGCGCCAGGGCGACGCGGGTGCGCTGGCCACCGGAAAGGGTACGGATCCTGGTCTTCGGATCCAGACCGGCGGCGTACGCGGCGCGTTCGGCGGCTTCTTGGTCCCAGCGGCCCCTGTTGAGCTCGGCGCCCAGCCGGAGCGTCTCCGCCACGGTGAGCTGGGGATGGAGCGGACGAGTCTGCGCCACGTAGCCGATCCGCGGCCGAGACTCGGCGGGGCCGGCCCCGAGCACCCGCAGCGTTCCCCCCGTCGGGCGGAGAATCCCCGCCGCCAATGCCAGTAGCGTGGACTTGCCGGCGCCGTTCGGGCCGACCAGTGCGCATATCCGACCGGCGGGCAGCCGGAAGGAGCAGTCCCGCAGGACCGGATCGCGGCGGCGGCCGTAGCGCATCACGAGTCCTCGGGCCTCAAGCGCGGCCGGTTCCCTGCTCATTGCTCCCCCTCCGTGAACTCCTGCTCCAGAGCGGAGCTGAACAGTGCGGCGACGTCCTCGCGAACGAGTCCGCCCAGGTGGGCTCGCTTCATCCAGTCGGCCAGCTCGTCGGCGAGCGGAGACTGAGTCGCCGCCGCCTCCAGCGACTTCTGCACGAACGTGCCGAGGCCGCGTCGTGCCTGCACCAGGCCCTCGCGCTCCAGCTCCCGATAAGCCTTGAGCACGGTGTTCGGGTTGATGGCTGTCGCCTCCACGACCTCGCGGGCGGTGGGCAGCCTGTCGCCCGGCTCGAGCAGGCCCAAGCGCATGGCGCGCTTGGTCTGTTGCACGATCTGTAAGTACGTGGCTATGCCTGTGCCCCGGTCGATCCGGTATTCGATCACTACAACCCCCCTTCAACTAATCAAGTAGTGAAAGGGTGATGGATGGTGGCGGTCCAGGTCAAGCCCTGGCGCGTATCCGGTGTGAAGCCGGCTGTTCCGCCTACGCCACCGCAGTCCCGGCCGCGGGTGCTTCGGGCGGGGGCGGCCGGCGCGCTTCCCGACCGGTACGGACCACCGGGGGACGGTCTCCTGTTGGCCGGCGCGGGCAGCACGTCTGCGCCGGTCCCGGCCCGGCAGGGCAGGCCGGTCGGGTACGCCGACGTGGCTCGGTCGCTCCGCGTGTGCCCCGCTGCTCGAACCACGTCGTTCGGATCTCGGCGGTGGACTCCGCCAACACGTCGAGGTCAGGGCCGTCGCTGTCCGGCGAAGCCGACTGTGAGCTGATCGGGTTCCACTCCGCCTGCGTGCCGCGCGGAGGAACGACCGAGCGTTCTACCTCTGATCTTGCGCAGTGCTTCACCCTTCAGCACTCTGCTGAGAATCCGCGAATCGGGCTGTCAGACCGCGAGGATGAGGGCTTCGAGGTGGGAGGAGCGCGTGCCGCCGAGCGGGGTGCCGGCGGTCAACGTCGCCAAGGCCGCCGGACTGGCGGTATCAGCCTGCGGAGCGCGGGTAAGACCGGGACCCGTCCCGGCGCAGCGCGAAGAAACAGGAACCCACCCGAAGCCCAAGCCGGTGACCACCGCAGGCAGGCGGGAATCTCCGCCCTTTAGGACCCCGTTGCTGATCTTTCATTTCGAGGGGCGCGCGAGGAGGCGGCATAAGTGGGTGGTGCGGGTGCGCTCAGGGCGGTGGCCTTGCTGCCAGGCATCGATCCGGATGAGGTTGACGGCCGTGGCGGCAAGGCAGTGTCCGAGGTGGGTGGCGGCTGCGGTCCGGTAGCGGCTGCGGCGTGCGCGGGTGCGGTGGATGATCTGGCAGACGGTGGCCTCGATTCCGGCGCGTCGGCGGTAGCGATCCCGCCAGGCGTCGGTTTCCTGTTCGCGGCGGCGCTGCTGGAGGGCCGCTCTCTGGGCGGGCTCGCGCAGGGTGAGTGCCCGCCCCCACTTGCCGTTGCCCGCTGTCGTGCACTGCGAGCGCAGCGGGCAGACACGGCAGGTCGCCGCGTCGAAACGGATCTGGACCAAGGGGACGCGTGTGCGGCGACTGCTGCGGGTGGCAGCCCAGGAGACGCTGGTGTGCCCACCCGGACAGATCGCCTCACGTCGAACGTCGTCGATCTGGAAGTGGTCGTGGCCGAACCGTTGGAGGCCGTCGCCTCCGGCGACAGGGCGTGCAGGGCCGACGAGGTCGATGCCGTGTTCCTGACGGGCGCTGACCAGGGTGCCGGCCGTGACGTAGCCGCTGTCGACGAGCTGCTCGGTGGGCAGCAGCTTCCGCTCGGCGAGGCGGGTATGGATGCCGGGCAGGGCCTCGCTGTCCCCGTCGGCCGCGGTAGCGGTCGCAACGTCCGTGATCAGCCGGGGTGTTTCGTCGTCGCAGGTCTCGGTCAGGTGCAGCCAGTAGCCCGTCCAACTGATGGTCTTCTTGGTGCCGTAGCGCGCCTCGGTGTCATAGGGGCTTACCAGCATCTGGTGCGCAGGGGGCAGGTCCTCGCCTTCACGGACGTGCACGCCGCCCGGACCACGGTGGTACTGCTGCACCCACACCTGGCGCAGGATCTGCAGGGCGGGGATGCGGCGCAGCCAGTCGGGCGCATCGGGCCTCCAGGTAGCCGTGAGCAGGTGGAATCCGTCCTCGCCGACCTGACGCAGCCAGCTGTCGCGGTCCTGGCCGTCGGGCAGCCCGTGCCAGGAGTCCACGCGCTCTCCGTACCGGCCCAGCCAGTCGGTCTCCCGTTCTGCCAGGGACTGCTCCAGCCAGTCCGGTGCAGCAGCGGCGAGCGCCTCCAGGGCAGCACGCAGGGTCTCGGCGACGAACTCCATCCGGTTCAGCAGGCGCACGTCGGCGACCACCCGGGTGGAGTCGGTGCGCTGGCGTCCGCCCCGGCGCAGCAGCCCCTGGCCCGCGGCGGCCTCCAACACCGCCTCCAGGACGCGCTCTTCAAGTCCGTGTGCGACCAGCCGGGCCCGGAACCGGGCCAGCAACGAGTGGTCGAACCCACTGTCGTCGAGATCCAGGCCCAGCAGGTATTTCCAGTCGATCCGCGCCCGCACGGCCTCGGCGGCCTGGCGGTCGGACAACCTCTCGGCGTACTGCATCACCGACACCATCGCCAGCGCGCCGGGCGAGGCTGCCGGCCGCCCATCAGCCGGGAACGCGGCCGCGAACAGTGCGTCATCGAAGATCTGTCCCAGACTGTCGCGCAGCCGTATCGCCAACGAGCTCTTCGGGAAGGCCCTGCGCGCCACCCGCCGGGTCAACTCCGGGATCTCTCCACCCGCCCACGACTCCAACGACACTTGAACATCACCGCCAACGAACTCGATCCTCCACCCCACCATCCCGCTTCCGCACCGGGTACGAGGGGAGATTTGAGAGATCAGCAACGGGGTCCTTTAGGGCGGAGAGGATGTCAAGGTGGGCTGATGCGACCAGTTCCCCGGTGGGCCCTGCTTTCGTCGGGGTGCGCCCCCGTCCTCTTGGTCGGCGGCTGGACGATCGCGGCACTACAGCAGGGGCCCGGCTACGATCCGGTTACCCAGACGATCAGTGTCCTTGGGGCCCATGGGGCCCATGGGGCTGCGGGATTCTGGGTGATGACCGGAGCACTCCTCGGTCTGGGCCTCTGCCATCTGCTCACCGCCTGGGGGCTACGCGCAGCCGCGCTTGCCGGACGTGTGGCGCTGGGCGCCGGTGGAGCGGTGGCGTTGGTGGTGGCTCTGCTCCCGGTGCCGAGCAGCGGGGGGTCACTGGTCCACGGGTCGGTCGTCGCGGTCGGTTTCACTCTCCTGGCGGTGTGGCCGGTCCTGGCCGCCGATCGCGGCGGAACCGCACCATGGGGACTGCGGCCCGCGCCCTCCATCACGGTGACGATTCTCATGGGCGTCGGCGCAGGCTGGTTCCTGATCGAAATGCAGCGTCAAGGTGCCGCCGGTGTTGCCGAACGTTTTGTGACATGCGTTCAGTCCCTTTGGCCCCTGATGGTCGTCGCTTCATGTCTCTGCCGTCGCTGCGACGACGAACCTTCCAGGTGACCGGGCGCGGGCGGCCGGACAGGTCGGCCCCGGCCGCCAGGACCCACGAGCCCACGGGCTCACGGGCCTACGACGGTGGCCGTACGTCCGGTGGTCCCAGTACGTCGGGTGACCCAGTACGTCCGGTGAGACCCGGTGCGCATGGCCGCGTTGCAGGGGCATCGCCTGCTGACCCGGAGCCGCGTCGGGCGTGGCGGCCGGGTCAGCGGCCTGGCGTCAGGGCTTGATGATCAGCTTGCCCCGCGCATGTCCGGCCTCGCTCAGCTCCTGCGCCTTCGCCGCGTCCGCGAGCGCGAAGACCTCGGCGATACGGACGTCCAGCAGCCCCTCGGCGGCGAGACGGGCGTGTTCGGCCAGCCCCGCCCGGATGACCTCGGGCGCCGTACCGCCGGCAGAGAAGACCACGCCGTGGTCGGCGGCGTTGGTATCGGCGATGGTGACGACACGGTCGGCGGCGCCGCCGAGCAGCTCGATCGACAGCGGGAGCACGCCGTGCCCGGCCGTGTCGAAGACCGCGTCCACGCCCTCAGGGGCGGCCGCCCGTACCCGCTCGGCCAGCCCGTCCCCGTACCTGACGGGAACCGATCCGAGCGCACGCAGGTACTCGTGGTTCGCCTCCGACGCCGTGCCGACGACCGTGACTCCGGCGGAGGTCGCGAGCTGTACGGCGACCGAGCCGACCACGCCCGCCGCGCCGTGCACCAGCAGCACCTCGCCGGACTTCACGCCCAGCAGGTCCAGTACCCGCTGGGCGGTTTCGCCGGCCACGGGCAGGGACGCCGCCCGCTCCCAGGAAAGGGCGGCGGGCTTGGCCGTGATGTGCCCGGCCAGCGCGTACTGGGCGTAGGCGCCCGTCGTCGTCCAGCCGAGCACCTCCTCACCCACCGCGGTGTGGGTGACACCCTCGCCGACCGCGTCCACGATTCCGGCGAACTCCAGGCCCGGTACGGCCGGCAGTGTCGTCGGGTAGAACTCGTCCATCCATCCGTTGCGGATCTTATAGTCGAGCGGGTTCACTCCGGCCGCCATCACCCGCACCCTGACCTGGCCCGCTTCCGGCTCCGGCTTACGCACCTGGTCGTGACGCAGGACCTCCGGACCGCCGAACGTGTCGTGAACGATCGCTTCCATGACTGACTCCCCGCTGCTGACGCTGATCGGTTGACGTCCACAGCCTCCGCCGCCGGGACGGCCGTTCGGACAGGTCTTCGGGACAGTCCGTACTGGCCGAAAGACCAGCCGTACGCGACCCGGCCCTGGCTACGCTGGCCGAATGGAGCTGACAACCACCGGGACCGTGACCTTCCTGCCCACGGCGGACACCGCTGCCGCCGACGCGCCGGCCCTCTCGCCCGGCGCCACCGCCCTGGCCGCACTGACCGCGGGTTACGACGTCATCCGGCAGCCGCTGGGGCAGATCCTGCCCCGGCTGTCGGCGGTTCTGGCGGAGGCGGTCCCGCACCTGGCAGCCGCCGAACTGTCCACCCACTGCGCGCACTCGCCCTTCAAGGTGGCCGGTGAAGCGCCGTTCGCCACCCGGATCGGCGCGGCCGACCTGGAACCGCTCTTCCTCGCCGGTGTGCCCGGCCGGCCGTGGCAGGGCGCGGCCACGATCGCCGGGGCCGAGCGGCCCGTGGTCGCCGTGATGTCCGACGCGACGCCGCGGGGCGCGCTGCTGGTCCTCGTACGCGAGGCCGGCGCTCTACCGGTGGAAGAGGGCGCGCTGGCCGTAGTGCAGGCCCTGTGGTCCCTGGTGACCAGCCACTTCGACCGGCTGGCGACGGAGGCGACCCCCGGCGCACTGGCCCGCTCACGCGCCGCCGCCGACACCCGGGCCAGGGTGATCGCGGAGCTGAGCGAGAGGCACTCGGCCGCGCTGACCGGGCTGTTGGGGGTACTGCGCAGCCGTAACCTCGACGACGCGGCCGCGCGGGCCACCGCCACGGAGCTGGCCGTGACCGCGCTCATGGAACTGCGGACCGAGACGGACCGGGACAAGGCCGTCGCCGAGGAGCGGGCGGACGAAGCCTTCGGCCGGCTCGCGGACTCGCTGCGCGCGCTGCTGCGCCACAGCCGCGTCCAACTGGAACTGGGGCCTCTCGACTCCGTCCGCGGGGTCGCCGCAGACGTGGCGCACGCGGCGCGGGCGATCGTGCGGGCGGTGGTGCTGACCGTGCTGGAGCAGGAGACGACGACCCGGGTGCGGGTGGGCTGGCAGATCACCGAGCAGGAGTTGCGCGCGACCGTACGGGACGACGGGCCGGGCACGATGTCCGTGTGCGAGCTGGGGTCCGCCCGCATCGCCGACCGGCTCGAAGTCCTCGGCGGGCGGCTGGAGGTGGACGCGGTGCCCGGCTGGGGGACGACGGTCACCGCGGTGGTCCCCCTGGCTACGCCCGCCGCCCCGGCATCCGCCGATCCGCTGAGCTCTTTGGGGGCGCGGGAACTGGAGGTGCTGGCGAGACTCGCGCTCGGGCACCGCAACCGGGTGATCGCGCAGGAACTCCACATCAGCGAGTCGACCGTGAAGTTCCACGTCGCGAAGATCCTGACGAAGCTGGGGGTCGCCTCGCGGGGCGAGGCGGCGGCCCTGTTCCACGCGGCGGCGTGAGCACGGCCCGCTGCCCGGCTCCGCGGCGGCGGGACGGGGCAACGGGCCGTCACGGTCAGCGCCCGGCGGGACCGGTCAGCGCCCGGCAGAGGGCCGGGCAGCGGGTTGTCGGCCGGTCAGCGCCCGAGCAGGCGCTTGACCTTCTTACCCTTGGCCGACTCGTCGAGCGTCTTCCACAGCTTGGCGGAGCCGGTGTAGGTGTAGACGCCCGGGGCTCCCTGCTCGGCGCAGCCGTCTCCGTACGACACGATGCCGATCTGGTAGACGCCCTGACGGCCCGGCAGCTTGCGGAACAGCGGGCCGCCGCTGTCGCCCTGGCACGAGTCCTTGCCCTCGACGCCTGCGCAGACGTTGACGCTCTTGTCGTAGCCGGGGTAACTGGCCTTGCACTCGATGTGCGAGAGCACTGGCACGTTCACCGCACGCAGCCGGTCCGGGTACTTCGGGACCTCGGTGTCGGTGTTGCCCCAGCCCGCGACCGTGGCCGAGGCGCCGGGCCGGATCAGGGCGTCGGTCCCGGCGGTCGGCAGGTGGACCGGCGCCGTGCCGCGGACCGGCTTGTCCAGTATCAGCAGCGCCATGTCGTACGCCTCATTGCCCTTGGCGTACCTCGGGTGGACGACGATGTCGGCCACGTTGCGCAGCGATCCCTGCCGCTTGTCCGACAGCAGGGTGCGGCCGACCGTGACCTCGATGGTCTTGGCCTTGGTGCCCTCGACGCAGTGCGCGGCGGTCATCACTACGTCCTGCGAGAGCAGGCTGCCGCCGCAGAACTGCCGGTCCACGGCGCTGTCCCTGCCCTTGTTCAGCAGTGCGGCCATGAAGGGGTACGTACCGTTGGGCTTCGCTGCGCCGCCGATGATGTAGGCGCTGGGCCGGTCGCCGTCCTTCGCCACCGGTGCGGCCTGGGCCGTACTCGCACCCGATATGCAAAGGGTGAGCGCCGCGCCGGCCGCCAGACCGGCGACGGTCGTCCGCCCGGAGCGGCGGAGGAATGGAATTCGCATGGGGGGTTTCTCCGATTCGGTGAAATGACACAACGGCCGCATACGAGCGCATGACGAACCGACGGATCGTCAAAAGCCGTCTCAGCAGCGTGTGTTGTAACGCTGACCTACATTAGAAGCCCGAATATGAGCACGTCAAAGAAGGAGTGCGAGATTTCGTCGCCGACATCTCGCGCTGTCTTTCCCGCACATGTTCCCGCGCATGGTTCCCGCCTCTCTCAGACGGAAAAAGGGAGGGGTGGGTTCACTCGTCAGCCGGATTTCTTAACCGTCACCGCCCATCGCCGCCCACGGCCGCGACCCATCGCCGCCCATGGCCGCGCCCCCATCAGGCGCTATCCGTCTCCCGCCCACGCGGTGGCCTGCCCACGTGCCCGCCGTCGCCCCCCGGCCCCGCTCGCCGCACGCCACGTCCTGCCGCTCGGCGGTGAGGGGGCGCCATCCGTACCGCCGGGCCGAATGTGGCGGAATCATCACGGTTTCGCTGAGCCCTCGCCCTGGGCTAACCGACTGCTTAGCATGGTGGCTTCCCGGAGGACGCCGCCGCCTTCCACGCTCCGGCGGCCGACCCTGTGGAGAAACCGCACAGCGCACCGCACAGCGCACCGCGCAGCACACACTTGGCGATCCGCCGCGGTGTTTTGGCACGTCCCGTCCGTTTGGAGGGTCCATGCACACCAACGCCATTTCCGGCAGCGCTCGTACCACCACCCCTGTCGGCACCGGCCGCGGCGACGAGCGCCTCCCGGCGACGACCGGCAAGCTCCGCGCCGAGCTGAGCCGGGAGGGCGCTCGCGGCCACGACGAGGCCGTCGGCGGGCCGCCCGCCGCCGCGGCGGAGTCCACCGCGCTCCAGCTCTTCGATCGTGCCTGCCGACGCCTGCTGGGACGCGGTACCGACTTCACCGACACCGTCGTCGAGAAGATCCGGACCGAGGTCCAGTACTACGCGGACCCGCTCGCCCCGCCCGACCTGCGGCGGTCCGTGAGCACCGGCGTCCGCCACGGGCTGGAGGCGGGCCTGGACCCGGGCAGGCTCGTGGACGTCGAGCGGTACACCAGGGAACTGGGCATCCGGCGCGCCGAAGAGGGCCGCCCCCTCGACGAGGTGATGCACGCCTACCGTGTCGCCGGCTCGGAGGTCTGGAGCGGGATCGTCCGTGCGGTGGAGCGGCACGGGCTCGGCGACTCGCGCCAGCTGGTGCACGTGGCCGAGCTGGTGTGGAAACACAACGACCGCGACGCCGTCCTGGTCGCCGACGCCTACCGGCAGGTCGCCAAGGGCGTCGCCAGCCGGCACGGTGAACGCGTCCGCCTGATCCTCGCCGCCCTGCTGGAGAGCCGCAACGAACCCGACTTCGCCCGGGACGCGGCGGCGATCCTCGATCTGCCGCTCGACGGACGGTTCGCCGTGGCGATGATAGGAGCCACACCGCCGTACGGCCGCCTGCCGGAAAGCGTCCCGGAGGTGCACGGGATACGGGTCCTGCGCCATACCCGCGGGCAGCGCGCTGTGCTCGTCGCGCACCTGGGCGACCGTCCCCTGGACGCCCTGGCGTCGGGCCTGGTCGCCGGTACCGGACTGCGCATCGGCATCAGCCCGGTCGTACAGGGGCTGCACAGCCTGTCCCGGGCCCGTGACATGGCCGGACTCGCGCTGCGTACGTGCCGGGCCGACGGCGAGATCGCCCGGCTCGACTCCCGCCTGCCCGACGGCCTCCTGCTCTCCCGGCCCGACCTGTCCGCCGAACTGACGCTCCAGGTGCTCCAGCCCATGTACGACCTGGAACCCGCGGACCGCGACACCCTGTTCGCCACCCTCGGAGTCTGGATCGAGAAGGGCGGCTCCGCCGTCCAGACCGCCCGGCACATGCTCTGCCATCGCAACACCGTGCTCAACCGGCTGCGCCGCTTCGAGCAGACAACGGGTCTCGCTCTGTCCCGGCCCCGCGATCTGGTGCAGCTCACCCTCGCCCTCGACGCACTCCGGCTGCTCGGGCCGGCCGCCGCCCCCGGCGCGTCCGGCGCCCAGGAGCCATCGCGTCCCCCGTCGGCCCTCTGACGACCCGTGGCCCTGAGGGGCGCGGCCGTGGTGGGCATCGGCACAGTGAACACACCGTGCCGTTGGGCGTCGACAACAGCGCGGGCACAGAGCGTGGACCGGCCGGGCCGTAGCTGTTCTGGTAGGCCCGCATCAGCGGGTAACCCGCCCGCCCTCCACGCCCGCCAGGAGACCGCCATGTCCCGCCAGCACGCTCCCCGGCTTCATCATCGGCCCCATCCGTACCGCCCGGGCCGGTCCTTCGCCCTGGTCAACGGAGTGACCTTCGGCGTACACCTGCTGCTCGCCCTCTTCGCCGCCGAGTTCATGGCCACTCGTACCTGGGGAGAAACGAACATCGGCATGCTGGCCATCCTCGCCCAGGGCTCCCTCCTGCTGTGGACGGCGGTGCGGTACGACCGCCACGCGGACGTGGAGTACTGATACCGATGACGACCGCTCAGCTCGTGCTCGCCGCCTCACCCGGTGCCGGCGTCCTGGACTCGGACACGCGCGGCATGGTTCTCGTGGGATTCCTCGCGTTCATCGTGCCCATCCTCTTCATCTGCGTTCTCAGCGGTCCCGCGCGGGACCGGGTCAACGACTTCTACACAGCCGGTCGCGCGCTCTCGCCCCTCCGCGGCGCCCTCGTGCTGTCCGGCGTCTACCTGTCGGCGGCCACGGTGCTCGGTACAACAGGAACCGTCGCGGTCTTCGGCTACGACGGTCTCTTCATAGCCCTGTGTACGGTGCTGTCCCTCGGCGTACTGCTCCTGCTGGCCGGCCCCCTGCGTGAGCGCGGCCTCTACACCTTCGGCGACATCTTTGCCCTGCGGGCCCCCGGGCCCGCAGCGAGGATCGCGGTCGCCGTCGTCACCTTGAGCGTCTGCGTCCCGTACCTGGTGGTGCAGCTCTCCGGTGCGGGAGTGACCACCGCGATGCTGCTGGGGCTGTCCGGTCCGGGCCCCGAACAGACGTCCATTGTCATGATCGGCCTCCTCGTCGTCTGCGCGACGACGTTCGGCGGGATGCGCGGCATGATCACCCTCCAGGTACTCAAGACGGTCGTACTGCTGGGCATGGCCCTGGTCGTGGCGGCGGTGGTGCTCGACCGTTTCGGCTGGAGCACCGACTCCCTGATCCACGCCGCCGGGCAAGGCAGTGGCCGTCCCGCCGCCTACCCGCAGCCCGGGCTGCGCTTCGCCGGCACCGGCGGAGCCGAAGGCACACTCGACTACATCGGTCTGATGATCAGCATCGTGCTGGGTGTGGCATGCCTGCCCCACGTCGCGATGCAGCTCAACACGGCACCCGACGGGGCCGCCGCCCGCCGTACGGTGCGCCACACCATCGGCATGGTCGGTGCCTTCTGCCTCACCACAGCCGTGCTGGGCTTCGGGGGAGCGGCGCTGGTCGGTGCTCCGAAGATCCTCACAGCGGATCCGGGAGCCACCAGCACGCTGCTGATGCTCACCGGCGAACTGGCGAGCGGCTCGTCCACGGGCGACGCCTGGCTCGTCGTCCTGGTCTCCTGCGCGGTGTTCCTCACCACGCTGGCGGTGGTCGCGAGCGTCACCCTGGCGGCGGCGGGGGCGGTCGCCCACGACCTGGTCACGCATGTCGTGCGCCGAGGCCGCACGACGGAGGGCCGCGAGGTGGCCGCCGCCCGCATGGCGTCCGCCGGGGTCGGACTGCTGAGCATCGGGCTTGCGGTCGGCGTACAGGGCTGGAACGTCGGGTTCCTGTCTGCCCTCGCCCTGGCGGTGGCAGCCTCCTGCCTGCTGCCGGCCCTGGTGTACTCGCTCTTCTGGAGCCGCTACACCCGCGCCGGACTTCTCTGGACGCTGTACGGAGGTCTGTTCTGCGCCATCGGGTTGCAGATCTCAGGACCGGTCTTCTCGGGCTCGCCGATGGCGCTCCTGCCGGACCGCCACTTCGACTGGTTCCCGCTCCAGACGGTGGTCCTCGTGTCGATGCCGGTCGCCTTCCTGCTCGGCGGGCTGGGCAGCATCGCCGGAAGACGCCGGACGCCGGCGTTCACCGAGCACATCCCGGCATGAGCCGGGGAACCGGTGGCGGGGCTCGCTGATCAGCCCGCTGAGAGCGCCGCCTGCGAAGGGATGGGTACGGGCACGCCGAAAGGGTGCCCCGCGCGGGTGCGTTCGTACGAGCGCGACGCGGGGCACCCTGTCGATCCGGTGGAGAGAGTCAGTTCCCCTCGGTTTCGAAGGCGCGCAGCAAATCGGCAGCGACGCTCACGGCAATGGTCGCGGGTTCCTTGCCGGTGATGTCGGCCAGCCCGATCGGGGTCTTGATCCGATCGATGGTGGCCTCGTCTTGACCGCCCTCGGTGGCGAGGCGCTTGCGGAACCGTACCCACTTGGCCGCCGACCCGATCAGCCCGATCGAGCCGAGGTGGTTGGTGCGCAAGGCGGCGTCGCACAGGGCGGCGTCCTCGGCGTGATCATGGGTCATGATCAGGATGTGGGTACCGCGCGGCAGCTCCTCCAGCACCTCCTCGGGCAGCAGCGGCGTGTAGTGCACGTGCACCTGCGCCACCGCGTCCGCCAGTACGTCGAGCCGCTCCTCGGTGAGGATGGCGGAGCGGGTGTCGATCAGATGGAGGTCGAGGTTCTGACGTGCCAAGATGCGCGCCAGTTCCAGCCCGACGTGCCCGACGCCGAAGATGGCCACGGCCCGTACCACCGGCAGCGGTTCGAGCAGCACCGAGACCGTGCCGCCGCAGCACTGCACGCCATGCTGGTTGGTCACCTTGTCGTTCAAGGCGAAATCGATCAGCTCCGGCTCCTGCTCCGGGTTGGAAGCGGCGATCATCTCCCGGGCCCGGTCGATCGCGACGGCCTCGACGTTGCCGCCACCGATCGAGCCCCACGTCTCGGTCTGCCCCACAACAAGCTTCGCACCGGCGTCGCGTGGGGCATGGCCGCGCACGGTCGCGACAGTCACGAGCACGCCGGACTCCCGTCGTGCCCGCAACCGTGCGACCGCGGCGACCCACGTCATGTCAGGCACCGCTCAGCACTGTTGCGTCGGCGTCGGTTCGGGTCGTGCCTTCGGTGGCGTCCCCGGCCGATCCGTTGCGGGCGTGCCCGTTCCGGGACGCATCGCCCCGGTGAGCCGTCTCGATCGCCCAGTACACCGCTTCCGGCGTGGCGGGCGAGGCCAACTCCACGCTGGCACCGCTCGGTCCGAACGCCGCGGCGGCCTGCCGCAACGCTTCCCGTACCGAGAACGCCAGCATCAGCGGAGGCTCACCCACCGCCTTGGACCCGTACACCGAGCCCTCTTCGGTGGCATTCTCCAGCAGCGTGACGTTGAACTCCTCGGGCATCTCCGAGAAGCTCGGCAGCTTGTACGTGCTCGCCGCCTGGGTCAGCAGCCGGCCGCGGTTCGGCCCGTCAGTGGCGTCCCAGCGCATGTCCTCCAGCGTCAGCCAGCCCGCCCCCTGCACGAAGCCACCCTCGACCTGACCGATGTCGATCATCGGCGACAGGCTGTCGCCGACATCGTGCACGATGTCCACCCGCCGGATGCGGTACGCGCCGGTGAAGCCGTCCACCTCCACCTCGGCCGCGGCGGCGCCGTAGGAGAAGTACTTGAACGGCGAGCCCCGGAACGTCTTCGCGTCCCAGTGCAGCCCCTCGGTCCGGTAGAAACCGGCCGCCGACAGCTGAACCCGCTGGAAGTACGCGGTGCGTACCAGGTCGTCCCAGGCCAGTTCCTTGTCGCTGCCCAGGGTGCGCGCGACGCCCTCGACGATGCGTACGTCCGAGGCGTTCGAACCCAGCTGCGAGGCGGCCACCGACAGCAGCCGTTCGCGCAGCTGCTCGCAGGCGTTCTTCACCGCCGCACCGTTGAGGTCCGCCCCGGAACTGGCGGCGGTGGCGGAGGTGTTGGGCACCTTGTCGGTTCGCGTCGGGGCCAGCCGCACCTTGTGCAGCGGGATACCCAGCGTGGTCGCGGCCACCTGGAGCATCTTGGTGTGCAGGCCCTGGCCCATCTCGGTGCCGCCGTGGTTGATCAGGACGGAACCGTCCTTGTAGATCAGCACCAGCGCGCCGCCCTGGTTGAAGGCGGTCAGGTTGAACGAGATGCCGAACTTGATGCCGGTGACCGCGAGTGCCCGCTTGGTGTGCGGGTGCGCGGCGTTGAAGGCGGCGATCTCGCGCTTGCGATCGGCGACGCCGCCGTTGTCCAGGGTCTTCTGCCAGACGGCCGAGATCCGTTCGGGCTGGGAGACCTGCTGTCCGTACGGTGTCGCCTGCCCCTGCTGGTAGAAGTTGCGCTCCCGCAGCTCCATGGGGTCCAGGCCGAGCAGCGGCGCGCAACGGCCCATGATGTCCTCGATCACCAGCATGCCCTGCGGTCCGCCGAAGCCGCGGAAGGCGGTGTTGGAGACCTTGTTGGTCTTGGCGATGCGACCGGCGATGCGGGCGTTGGGAATCCAGTACGTGTTGTCGATGTGGCACAGCGCGCGGGCCACCACCGGCTCGGACAGGTCCAGGCTCCAGCCGCCGTCCGCGGTCAGGGTGGCGTCCAGCGCCCGGATACGGCCGTCCGCGTCGAAGCCGATCTTCCACTGGGCGTGGAACCCGTGCCGCTTGCCGGACATGGTCAGGTCCTGCGTCCGGTTGAGCCGCAGCCGGACCGGCCGGCCGGTCAGCTTGGCGCCGAGCGCGGCGACGGCCGCGAACCCGTGCGGCTGCATCTCCTTGCCGCCGAAACCGCCGCCCATCCGCAGGCACTGCACGGTCACCTCGTGGCTGTGCAGACCGAGTACGTGCGCGACGATCTCCTGGGTCTCCGACGGGTGCTGGGTGCTGCTCTGGACGAACACCTGCTCGGACTCGTCGATGTGGGCCAGCGCCGCGTGCGTCTCCAGGTAGAAGTGCTCCTGGTCGGAGAACTGGAACTCGCCGGTGAACACGTGCGCGGAATCGGCGAAGCCGGAGTCGACGTCACCGGTCAGCATCACGGGCCGAGCGCCGTGGAAACTGTCGGCCGCGATCGCGTCCTGAAGTGTGATCACGGATGGCTGCTCGTCGAGTTCCACCTCGACGGCCGCCGCGCCGAGCCGGGCCGCCTCCAGGGTCTCGCCGAGCACCCAGGCGACCGCGTGGCCGTAGAACATGACCTCGTTGGGGAACAGCGGTTCGTCGTGCTTCATCCCGGCATCGTTGACGCCCGGCACGTCGGCACCGGTCAGTACGCGGACGACGCCGGGCACGGCGAGCGCGGGCTCGGTGCGCAGCGCGGTGATCCTGCCGTGGGCCTTCATGACCTGGACCGGGTAGGCGTGCAGGACGTCCTTGGTGCGATGGACCAGGTCGTCGGTGTAGAGCGCGGTCCCGGTGACGTGCAGGGTGGCACTCTCGTGCGGCATCGAAACGCCGACGACAGGCTTTTCGGGGCGTTCGGACAAGTTACTCATGACGACACCGCCTCGGTGGTTTGCGCGTACAGCTTCAGCAGGCTCTGGCCCAGCATCGCGGAGCGGTAGAGGGAGCTGGCGCGGTGATCGCTCATCGGGGTGCCCTCGCCCCGCAGCTCCCGGGCCGCGGCCTCGACCGTCTCCGCCGTCCACGGCTTGCCCTCCAGGGCCGCCTCGGTGGCGAGGGAGCGGATCGGGGTGGCGGCCACGCCGCCCAGGCCGATACGTGCCTTGCGGACGATTCCGTCCTCGATGTCGAGCGCGAAGGCGACCGCGACGCTGGAG
This sequence comes from Streptomyces agglomeratus, assembly GCF_001746415.1. Classification (NCBI taxonomy): domain Bacteria; kingdom Bacillati; phylum Actinomycetota; class Actinomycetes; order Kitasatosporales; family Streptomycetaceae; genus Streptomyces; species Streptomyces agglomeratus. Next base: position 723,132 of record NZ_MEHJ01000001.1, on the reverse strand, counting down.
ATGTCGTCGAAGCGCCGCTTGGCGATCTTGTGGAAGGCCACGACCGGCGACAGCGGCAACGGGATGCGTACCGAGCGGATCAGCTCGCCGGGACGGCGCACGCTCTGCCGGTAGCCGGTGAAGTAGTCCGCCAGGGGGACCTCGCGCTCACCGTCGGCGTCGGCGAGCACCACCGATGCCTCAAGCGCCAGCAGCACCGGCGGGCTGTCACCGATGGGGGAGCCGGTACCCAGGTTGCCGCCCAGGGTCGCACCGTTGCGGATGAGCCGGGACGCGAACTGCGGGAACAACTCTGCCAGCAGCGGGACTTCACCGTCGAGGCGGCGTTCGATCTCGGTGAGCGTCAGCGCCGCCCCGATCTCGATGCGGTCGGCTTCGACGCGCAGCTCCCGCAGTTCGGACAGCCGGTCGATGGCGACGACGCAATCCGCCCGGCGGGAACGGATGTTGACCTCCACGCCCCAGTCGGTCGAGCCGGCGACCACCACCGCGTCGGGCCGCTCGCGCAGCAACCGCAGCGTTTCGGCCAGGGAACTCTTCCGCAGGAAGGCGCTGTCGTCCTGGGTGTACTCAGTGGTAGCCGGCGCGGGCGGGGACTGCTCGCGACGCTGCGCCAGCGGGTCCTCGTCGGAGGGCGTACCGACGGCGAAGGCGGCATCGCGGATCGGGCGATATCCGGTGCAGCGGCACAGGTTTCCGCTCAGCGCGTGCAGATCGAAACCGTTCGGCCCGTGCTCGGCGTCGACGGTTTCGCCCGAGCCCGAGCCCGAGCCAGCGTGCGAGTCCGGGTCGGAGCCCGAGTCCGCGTGCGCGCCCGAGTCCGAGTGCGCGCAGCGGTCGGGGCGGTAGTACTCGGCAGCCATGCTGCAAACGAATCCCGGCGTGCAGTAACCGCATTGGGAGCCGCCGCGGACCGCCATCTCCTCCTGCACCGGGTGCAGGGTGGGCGGCGTGCCGGGTTCGCCGGCGGTGGCGAGACCTTCGGAGGTGACGATCTCCTGACCGTCGAGTGCGGCGACCGGAACCAGGCAGGCGTTGACCGCCACCCAGTCGGTGGGCTTGTTCACCCCGGGACGCGCCACCAGGACCGAACAGGCGCCGCATTCACCCTCGGCGCAGCCCTCCTTGGTGCCGGTGAGGCCACGATCGCGCAGAAAATCCAGCGTTGTGGTGTGGGGCGCAGCCGGTGAAATCGGTGTTTCTTTCCCGTTGACCGTGATCCGCGCCGCTACCATGACGGACCTTCGATGCGGTGCGCGATGGGTTGATTCATCATGTTCGCCAATTTCAGGCAGCTTTCTGTGTTCAGGCGCGCCACAGGAGACGAGCGGGCGCAAAACGGCACGCAAGAGCGACGTGCGGGGAGGTGGTGACGGGAAACCCGGAACGTGCCACGGACGGGCACATCAGAACGGCGTGTCAGCAGCCGTGCGCGATCCGACCCGGAACCCAGGCTGTGCACTGGGCGAGGCGACCAAGATCAGAGCTGGTGTACATCTGCTGGTCGCCTCCTTTCGGGAGTCATGGGTCGACGTCTACCGCAAATTAGTGGGCTGGAGCCGCCGAGGTCAAGAGGTTGACCTCGGTGTCTCGACATGTGTCGACAACCGATACGGACTGAGGCCCTGCCGCGGTGCGCCACCCGCCGAGCCGCGTCGCCTTGCGCGGCTGCCACGTCGAGCGTTCGAGGACGAGGACGATCAGGAGCTGTCCGGCCGATCGTTTGCCGTATCGCGTGGCCCGGTCCGCGAGCCGGCCGGGTCATTGAGCGGCGCGGTCGAATGAGCACGAGAGCCCCGGAAGCGGGCAGTCGGCTTACGGCAACGAGCGGGTTAGCCAGACGACTTCACCGTTGTCTTCCGTGGAAACGTGATCCCGCTCGAAGCCGAGCTTCTCGAGGACACGGAGCGACGGTGTGTTCCACGCGCCGACGGTCGACCAGAGCCGTTTCCGCCCGGTCGCGACAGCCGCATCGAGCACCGCGCTTGCCGCCTCGGTGGCGTAGCCACGCCCATGCGCGCGCTGAAACAGCTCATACGCGATTTCAGGCTCCTCCAGGGTCGAGCGGCCGATGATCAGCCCGCAGTAGCCGATGAAGTCGCCTTCGTCACGGCGCTGGATGGGCAACAGGGCGATCCCCGTGGTCGCCGTCTCGGTGAGCAGCTCCGCGATCGACGTCCGAATGTGCTCAACCGCGGGCGTCCCCTTGCCGCGTTCGGAGAGAAGGGCGCAAAACTCAGCGGCGTCCGACTCGGCCCACGGCCGTAGTATCAGCCGCTTGGTCTCGAGGTGGAACGGCATCGTTTCGTACGTAGTCATGCCCCCACTCTGCCGCACGGGTCATCGCAAACCACGGCTGGAGTATGAGGTCCGCCGAGGCCGTGAAGTCACTCGGCCTGCATAGCGTCTGCCGGAACCTCGAAGACGATCTCGAGTCCGTCGCGCTCGTTCCCCTGCTCGCCGACGCGCGTGAATCCGAAGCCCGCCATGGTGGCCAGGGAGGCGGTGTTGTCGGACCTGATAGTGGCCCGTACGGTCCTGACGCCGGGTTCGGCGGCGGCCCTGACGAGCAGCGCCGTCAGCATGGCACGGCCATAACCCTGGCGGCGGTACCGGGGAACGACGGAGTACCCGACCTCGACCGTGCCGTCCTCGTCCGGCGGCCCGTGGAACCCGGCGTCGCCGACAACGGCGCCGTCCGACTCAGACACCGCGGCCCGCGTGATCCAGGGCGCGGCAGACGGGTCTTCGGCGAGCTGGTCAGCGCGATAGCCGAAAATATGGCGGGCCCGGTCGCAGACGAAGTGTTCGTCAAGGGCGACCCCGGCCTCGGCGCTGCCGCTGGCGAGGTCACCGTCGGCGAGCGCCCGCAGTGCCTTTGCGCTGAGCTGGACGAAGCGGACGCGTTTGGGGATGGAGCGAAGTTCGTTATTCATCGCGGAGATGCTCGCCGAGCACCGGAGAGCTGTCCACCGCTTTACGGACGGGCCCTCCGGCGCGCAGCCGGCCGGTGCGAAGGGTCAGCGGATCACGGCGACATGTGGTCCGCCTCGCGCCGCCCTGCCGCCGACTCCTCGTTCAGCGCACCGCCGAACACCGCATCGATCGCCGCCAGGTCGGTGTCGGTTTCCGATCGGGATCGGCGCAGCGCGGAGATGAGCCAGAGACCCGCCGCGAGAGCGAGCAGACCCCACATCGCCCCCGAGGCGAAGCCCGCTACGTGCTCCGGGCAGGCTCCGCCGGGAAACGACCTACTGCCCTTGTAATCAGGGTTCGAGCACTGCGCCACGGCGGAGGCGGGTGCACCGAGGACGAGCAGCGCGGTTGCCGTGGCCAGGGCCGGCAGTCGCACACGCCTGTGGTTGATCATGACGGGACCTCCTGCGCCGATGGTGAAGACGGACGAACGGCCGGTACGACAAGACCTTTCAACTCCAGCACGCGTGCACGCAGCGGAGCGTCGTTGGCCACGGCAGAGTCGGCTCCCGAAGACGTGCGGTGCCAGTGCTGCGTGGCCAGGTCGAGCTGCGCCCGGTGGAGACGTCTCAGGTGGCGTACGCCCGCGAGTCCGTCCCGGCGCCACACCCGCAGTTCGAGCAGGAGGCGACGCCGCGGGGAGAGCAGCACGTCCGCCTCCGGCCGGGTGACCGCGCCCGTGCCGACGCCCGCTTCCCCCCGCAGTGCCTGAGCGAGGCCGACGGCCTGCTCGCGCAGACCCCGCCGGAGGATGACCACGGACGCGAGAACGAACGGCCCCGAAGTGACGGCGGTGACGAGCGGCACGCCCACGAGCAGGTCGAGTGTCTGGTTGTGGGAGAAGAGGTCCTCGGTCAGTGTGGCGAGCCTCGGCATGGTCGCGTCCGTGACGAAGTGCCCGCCGATGGCGGCCACGGCGCCTCCGCCGATGACGAGCAGACGGTCCTTCCGCACGGACAGCCCACGGGCCGCGCCGAAGCCGGCGCCCACCACGGCGGAGAACGCCACGTGGACAGCCATCAGCCCGACCACCTGCCGTATCCAGAACTGCGTGGCTGCCTGGCCGGGATCGATGACCGTCATGAACCGGACGGTCTCGGTGAGATTGAAGCCGAGCCCCACCGCCGCTCCGACGACAGCGCCGGAGACCACCCCGTCGAAGTGCCGTCGGAAGAGGAGGTAGAGGACGGCGACCCCCGCGGCCTTGCCCATTTCGGAGAACATTCCGGCGTTGAGAGACAGCAGCGTGTAGAGCGAACGGATCGCGTCCCGGGGGTGTTCCCAGTCGAGCAGGTAGCCACCCGCGTACCGCTGGAACCACACGATCATGACGGTTCCGAACCCGCCCCCGATCAGCACACCCCAGCCGAAGCCCGTCAGCAGCAGCCATCCCGGCAGGCGACGGTACAACTGCACACGATGCACGCACAGCAGTGCCACCGCGGTGGTGGGCAGGCACATCACGAGAACCAGCGGGGCACTGGCGAGTACGTCAAGCGGCATGACGGCGTAGGGCAGCAGCAGAGCGCCCAGGATGCCAAACTGGCAGGCCCGCACGGTTCCGACACGGCCGCCGGTGCCCGTCCCCGATGTGCGTCGGTACATGATCAGGAGCAGCAGACCGAGGGCTGCGGCGATCATCCAGCCGACGTGGAGGAGCCTCTTCGTCAAGGTGAAAGGAGCCGGCTCCGGGAGCCTGAACACCCGCATCCACGGCAGTGGGGAAGTGATGGTGGGCTGTGCCCAGTACAGGATCTGGCCCATGGCGAAGGCCAGCGACAGGGCGACCGCCACCGTGATCGCGGCGGCCATGCCGTGGCGTGGGATGCGGGGAGCAGGCGGCGGTCCCGATGGCGGGAAGAGGACTACTTGGGCCGTCGTCATCGGGTACCTCCGGACTTCGGGATCGAGCCGTCCGCGGGGAAGCCACTCGGCAGCCCTCCGGAGAATTCCGTCGGGAAATCGGTGGGGAAGCCGGTCGGCATCTCGGTGGGGACGTCGGTGGGCAAGCCCGTGGGCATCTCGGTGGGGATGTCGGTAGGGAAACCCGTGGGCATTCCGGTGGGGAAGCCCGTGGGCATCTCGGTCGGCAAGCCGGTCGGGAACCCGCTGGGCAGTGTCCCCGGTCCGGTCGGCAGGCCCGAGGGCATGCCCGGCCTGGTGGGCAACGTCGGCAACTTCTCCGGCAGCGGGAAGGCCGGATCGGTCGTGAAGCCGACCAGCACGCCGATCAAGGCGGCTACCGCACCCATCCCGCCGAGCGCGGCCATCAGCCGCACGTAGGGGCGGCGCTCCGGCTCACCCGAGGCGCCCCTCGTCTCTTGCAGGGGCGGAGAAGAGCCGGAGACCGGGAGAGGGCCGGAAGGCGACGCCGCCGGGTCCTGTGCTGCGGATTTGTCGGTGGGAGAGGTCATGACGGCCTCCGGAAGGTGTTGCTCGTACGGGTGGAGGACGCCGCCGCACGACGCAAGGGACTTGCGGAGGCGGAATCGCTCAGCCGGCGGCGGCGCCACCACAGCAGCGCAGCCAGGGGAAGCAGCAGCACAGGGAGCAGGCGCAGCGCCAGTGCGGCGGGGGAGGTGGGCTCTTCGGACGGTCCGAGCCCTGCGGCCTGGCGTGGAGTGGGTGCACCGAGCAGGACGGTGCCTCCGGACGCGGGTCGGGGCGCGTTCAGCGACTGGTCGATGTCCTTGGCGAGACCTGCGTGCTGCGCAGCGAAGCGGTCGTCCGAGACCTTACGGAGGGGAATCCTGGTGAGGTCGACGCCGCCGTAGGAGTAGGTACGGACGTAGATCTTGTTGCCGCTGGTCGTCCTCTTGCTGACTTTGAACTCGCCCTTGGTGTGAGAGCGGACGTACTGGTCGAACGTGTCGGTGGGCTTCCAGTCGCTCTCGGTCTGCCAGGGGGTGATGTCACCCTTGTCGACGAGGTCGCGATAGGTGGTGGGCTTGGTACGGCTCAGCTCGCGGTACCACTCGGCGGCCACACGGGCGAGGTAGACCCTCCGCAGTTCGGCGTATTCCGGCGCCGTGTTGATGGAATGCTTCAGCTTCGGCAGGATCAGGCTTCGGAACAGCCGCTCATTGCGGTCTTCGGCGGCTTTGTCCTGCTGAGGGCATGAGGCGGTTTTGGAAGCGCCGGTCTTCTGCTGGTACTGGGTCTCCATCTTTACGTCGAGGGGCGCGTCGAGGATGTAGAGCTTGTCGCCGTTCTTGTGCACCGAGGCCGGCGCGGAGAGGATCCAGGTCCGGAACGACATACATGCGCCGGAGACGCGGTTCCAGAATTCCCGGCCCGTCGCGGCGTCGGGGTGGATCAGTTTGGCAACGGTCTTCTTCATCCGCAGGTCGGCCTGGAGCATGATGCGCCCGGCATCCGTACGGCCCAGCCGACTGTCGACGATGCGGTCCGGCTCGTTCGGCTTGAGATTGACCCAGAACGAACTCGGATGCAGTGACAGCCAGACGAAGAAGGCGTCGGAGGCCTGGTCAGCCGCCGTCAGACCGGTACGAGGCCGGTGATCTCCGCCGGCCACCGCCGGAGCCTCAAAGGAGTACTGGAGCCCGCTGCCGTCGCCGGGGTCGGAGAGATACCGCAGTTCGAGCGAGGAGAAATCGATCCCCCCTGACGCCTCGGCCATCGGTCCGGCCAGCGCCCTGGGCAGCCCCCCACGGCCCGCTCCCTTCGTGTCCTCTTCGGCGCAGGGAGCGGCAGGCGCGGCGAGGTACGCGACCGAACGCGCACGGGGTAACGCCAGCGAGGCCGACTGTGCGTGTACGCCGGCGGACTCATTGCCCGGCAGGGTCGACGGCGGCGCCTGTGTCGCGCACTTCTTCGGTGTGACCTTGCCGAACGTCTGGGCCAACCGTTCCGCTTCCCGCGCGCGCTTGTCCAGCACCATCTGACGGGTGCGGAGCACCGCCTTCTGGTTGCGTTCCCGGTCCGCGTCCGTCATTTGTGCCTCGTGGCTCGCGGCGGCGGCAGCGTTGAGTATGCGCTCCCTGCGTTGGAACGATCCTTTCCCGCTTTTCGTCATCCAGCGGACTTCGGTGTTCTCCGGAATCTCCGGAGCGCATCCGTCACAGGGGGAGAGATCGGAGTAGAGGAGAAACGTACGGCTGCGGTCCGCTACTCCCATGAACAGTAACTCTTGGGTGAAGAACACCATTTCGGAATGCGCGCCGTCGGCCTCCGACGTGGAGGGATTGTTGAAGGTGGGTACGATCACGAACCGCTCTATCTGGGGTCGGCGGGCGAGACCGAGCGACTTGTACAGCGCGGGATCACTCGTCTTCAACTCCTTGGGCACCACCACGCGGTATCCATTGGTGTCCACACCGTTCAAGCCGGTGATGTCCACGAAGCCGATGGCCAGATTGCGGCCGTACGCTGTGTCGAGCCCAGCAGTCCTGCGCGCCGCATAAGCCATGTTGCCGACAGGATCCTGGAACCACTTGGTGATCTGTTTGCCCCGAGGGCCCGGGGCGGGAAGCTTCTTGGGGCCGTTCTCAGCGCTGGCGGCAGACAATGTGGCTGTGTCTCGCGCCCCTGCCGCAGGATCCGCGCCCAGCAACACCGCGAGAGCCACCGTGAGCACCGCGAACCCGCGTAACCGCAGGCGACCTCTGTGCAAGACCATGACGTCCTTCTCCTTCGAAGACCCTTCCGATCAGTCAGCGCGCTGCGGCGAAGGCGGCTTCGAGGCGCGGGACGTAGTCGGCGAAAGCGGGGGCCCAACAGCCGTAGTTGTGGCCGCCGTCGCAGCTCGGGGCCAGTGACGCGCCGTTGCCGTAGTTGACGAGACGGCTGGGGATGCCCAGCTGGTCCAGGCGGGCCTTGACGGTCTTGGAGGCAGCCTCGGTGTGGACGTCGATGATGTCGTTGTTGCCGGTGTAAAGGGTGATACCGGTGCCGGACAGCTTGGCGAGGTTGGCCGGCGCCGCCGGATCGACCGCCTTCCATACGCGGTCGGCGTCGAAGAACGGGTACGGCGAACCGAAGATCGCGTCACTGTCCACGTAGGGGCCGAAACCGGTGCACTTGCCGGAGCCGGACGAGCTGCTCGCCGCGCACCAGGCGCCGGTGAGGTTGAGCTCGGTGGCCAGGACGGCCGCGCGGACCTGCGGCATGCCGAAGTCGATGCCTCCCGACAGTGCGGCGACGTGTCCGAAGAGGTCGGGCCGGGCCTCGGCGTAGTGGAGAGAGCCGTAGCCGCCCATGGACAGTCCGACGACAGCCCGGTGGGCCCGGTCGGCGCGGGTACGGAGGTTGGCGTCGATGAACGGGACGACCTGGGTGAGGTGGAAGGTCTCCCAGTTCGCGGCCCCTTCGGCGGTGTTCTGCATCAGCCAGTCGGCGTACCAGCCCTTCAGCCCGCCGTCCGGCACCACGGTGATCATCGAGTCCGAGTGCAGTGCCGGCGCCGCCGCGACGTCGTTCACTGTGCCGCCACCGCCGTGCAGGAAGTACGTGACCGGCCAGCGCCGGCCGGGGTCGGCGTCGTACCCGGCGGGCAAGAGGATGCGGATCTTGTGCTTCCCGGAGAGCTGCTTCGTGGTGACCGTGATCGTGAAGTCGGTGGGGCTGTGCACCTCGGTGGACCCCGGGACCACCGTCAGACCGTGACCGTCGGTGAAGGCGGGGACGGCGGAGGCGGAGGCAGCGGAGGCGGTGGCTGCGGGCGCGGCGTTCGGTGCGTCGGCGTGTGCCGCGCCGGTGCCCGTCAAGGCCGCGAGCGTGAAGGCCGCGCCGACCGTGGTGAAGCGGAGAAACGTCATCGGTTACCCGTCGTCGTGGGGTCCCCGCGGCGGCAGGATGAGCGCCGCGGGTCGGACGCTCCGATGCTGGTCTCCCGTGCCGTCGGACGGACAGGCCGTACGACCGGCCATTTGTGACCGGCCACCACCCGGGCCGAACGGTGCCGTCCAGGGCCGCTACCGGGCCCGTCTCTCACGCCCTCGCTGTCAGGAGGCCCCGGCTCGTGGGGGCGGGAAGGTGGCCGGTGCGAAGTCGGCGTGCTGTCGGCGGAACGCGTTCCCGAGGTGGTGTTGCAGCCGGACATGGCGGAACTGGTACACGGCGCCGGTCTGCCGCAGGACCCCGCGCCGGTAGGCGTCGTCCAGGAACGCGGCGGGGTCCCAGGGAAGCCTGCCGGTCAGCGGAAGCCAGACGCGGGAGAACACGAACCACTGTCCCCAGGCGGTGAAGGCGAGCACATAGGAGGCCGCGCCCCCGAGTCCGCCGACCGCTCCGATGAACAGGCTGTCCTGCAAGCCCCAGTTGAGTCGTCCCATCGAGCCCTGGAGCAGCTGGACGATCACGTACCCGCCGAAGGCGATGGCCAGTGTGAGTGTCGGGGCCAGTACCAGGAACTGTCGCACCATCGTCGTACGGTTCGAGGACAGCAGGCTGACCGGGGTGGCCGCCGTGGTGACGTCCACGGGTGCTTCGAGTGCGGCCATGAGCCCGAAGACGAGGCCGGCGGCCGAGCCGAAGATCAGCCCCAGGACCACCATGTTGATCAGAGTGCCTTCGATGACGCGCGGGTCGGTGAGAGGGCTCCCCGAGTACAGCGCGCGTTCGAGGGCGAGGGCGCAGGCGCATCCGATGCCCATGACGGTCCCCCCGAACAAACCGTGGCCGAACCGGACGATGAAGGTGCGCAGGGGCCGGCGGCCGAGACCGCCGTGGAAGCCGCGCAGCGTCACCCGTACTCGGGTCGGTTCGACGACCGCTCCGCCCCCGGACCTGTCCATGATCGCGTAGACGGACCCGAAGGCGATGCCCGCGACAGGCCCCATGAGACCGCCCTGCAACAGGAGTTCGCCGATCCCGATCGGTGTGAGCAGCAGGCCGACCAGCCAGTCGGCCAGGGCGACGCTCAGGGCGGTGGCCAGGAAGACGGCGAAGGTGCGGGTCGAGCGCGACAGCGAGTCGCTGAGCTGCCACCACGCGAGGTCGTGCCGGTCGCGGTCGAAGCGGACGAGGTGGTGGGCGAGGTGGCCGAGCCAGCGCTCGGCGCTCGCGGCATCCGGGCCAGGACTCCTCGGCTGCCGGCCGGCGGCGTCCCGTTCGGGGGGCCGGCGCCGGTAGACGGCGGGCACGAAGCCCGCCAGCAGGTGTTCCTCCACGCTCCTCACCGTGGGGAAGCGGGTGACGTCGAGGAGTTCGGCCGGATCCTGGCCGGGTATCTCGCTGTACAGGGTACGGGCGAGGATGACCATGAGCGGGGTGGTCAGGGCTGTCGCCAGGTTCGCGCTCCCCGGGCTCTCCCGCGTGCGCAGTTCTCCGATGACCGTCTCCCACGCCGTCCCTGGCCCACCGGCGCTGTCGTCTCCGCCCCCTTCCCGCGTGATCGTTCGCGTGGTGCGGGGCAGGTAGCCGGCGAGGTCGTCGAGGGTGAGGTCGCTGAGCACGACGCCCGCCGCCCAGACGAGCGGCGCGTGCGCGGCCCGGACCGCTTCGGCGTACTCGTCACGCCGACTGGTGAGGACGAGCGGCGACGAAGTGGCGTTGAGGGCGTCCAGGGCCTCCCGCCGCAGACCTTCGGCGATCTCGTCGAACCCGTCCAGGACGGGGAGGATCAGGTCGGCGTCGACCAGCGCGGCGGCCAGGGTCGCCCCGCGGGGGCCGCGACCGGCCAGATGGGGATGGTCGCGCAGCAGCAGGCCGACCAGCCAGTCCCGCAGTGCGGTGGTCGTCGGGTCCCAGGAGCCGATGCTGAAGATGACCGGCACACGGCCGTGCGTGACCGGGGCCTCCAGAAGGTCCAGTACGAACCTGATCGTGAGTACGGACTTCCCCGAACCGGCCCTGCCGAGGATCGCCAGTCGTCCGGACGGGATTCGGAGGTAGACGTCGGACACGCTCCGGAGGTCACCCTCCAGGTCCAACTCGCGCGCCGTCTCCCCGGGCCACAGACGCTGGATGTTCTCCGTTCGGTCGGTCAGACCGGCAGGCGCCGGCTCCCACCGGACCGGCAGGGGATACGGGTCGTGGACCCTGCGTTGCGCCTCCTCCCGGCGCCAGCGCCGCCGGACCTCCGTCGCGAGTTCTCGCGCGGCGGCGGCGACGGTGTCATGTACGGGTAAGCGGGTGGGCGTCGCGGACGTGCTGGGACCCGGCAGGGCCTCGCCGGGCCGCAGAGCGCCGGGTACGGGGGCGACCGACTGGCTTTGGGGGGCGACCGACCCGGTCTCGGATGCGGGCACGGGCGCGGCGGCCTCTTCGGGCACGGGCGCGGCGGCCTCTTCGGGTGCAGGTGCTCGGAAGGCCGGCCCGCCCCGCGGTGCGGTGATGGTCGCCGCCAGGCGTCGGCGGTCCTCCTCACCGAGTTCGAGCGCGTCCGCGAGCAGGTTCACCGTTCCCATGCGGTGGTTGGTGGAGTTGCCGCTCTCCAGTCGGCGAATGGTGCGCACGCTCACCCCGGACCGTTCGGCAACCTGTTCCTGGGTCAAATCCGCCGCATCGCGCAGTCGGCGCAACAACGTGCCGAGTTCATCTGTCACCGAGCGTCTCCCTGCTCGCCATTTCGCACGGCGGCGAGCCTACCGGCGGCCACCGGTCACGGATGGCCGGTTCCCCGGCCTGTTCAGCGAACATGACAAAGGTCACCGTCGGTCCTGTGCGCACACCGACGAAAGGCAAGGAGCCGACGTGGCCAACCGCTACTGGTGCGGCGAGTGCAGTTTCAAGACCCCGTGGCTCGAAGAGTCCGAGGGGCTGCGCCGGCAGATCGAGCACTACGCCCGCAAGCATCCCGGGACGCCCCCCGGTGGCCACGTCGAGACCCGCAAGAGGGGGCCGGGTACAAGCCACGCGTGCCTCCAGCTGGCGGCCATCGCGCTCGTCCTGCTGACCATCGTGGCCGCCTGCCGTCGCTGAGCCCACAGCCGAGTACGGGCTCGCCTTCGCACACGGAATGGCGATGACTTGCAAAAGCTCATGCACCAGAGACCGCGTAAGTCAACTGCTTTATCTCTGCCGCTAGTTGTACGAATCCGCAGCGCGGCGGTGATGTAATCTCCTGGCATGGACAAGAATGCCGTTACCGAGCTGGTCGAAAAGTACATCGCCATGTGGAATGAATCGGACGACCGGGTGCGGCAAACTTTGATCGACCAGGTTTTCACCGCGAACGCCACGTACACCGATCCCACTGTCGCGGCCAACGGCGCCGCGGCGATAGGCGAGTACGTTGCCGCCGCGCAGAAGAACTTCACCGGGATGCTCTTCACCTTTGGCGCGGTGCTGACTCACCACGACGCCGTCCACTTTTCGTGGCAGGTCGGCCCCACAGGTGGCGCACCGGTGGCGAGCGGGTTTGACGTCGCGTGGTTCGAGGGTGGCCGGATCAGCCGACTGTACGGTTTCTTCAACGGCCACTGACGTCTTCCCGAGCAGGACCAGGCTCCTCCGCACGCCTCCCGGTTCGGAGCGGCCGTCGGACGGGACCGTACGACCGTGCCAGCACGTGACTTGCTAGCGTTTCACCCGGCCGCGCACGGCAAGGACGGCGAAGCCGAGCAGGGCGGGTTCGACCAACCGGGAAGTCATCTCGGTGTAGGTACCGGCGGTGGTCAGGTCCTGGCCCGAGGCGCGGAAGACCACCGAGTTGATGACTACCCGCAAGGACTTCTCGAACCTCTTGGTCGACAGACGCTCCCGGTATGGCTGGTCGGGGTTGACCGGCTCGGGCCTGTTGATGGTCAGAGTGACGCTTCGGCCGGTCAGCGCAATGGGCTTCCCAGGCTTCGGGTCGTCCTTGGGAAGCCCCCACAGCAGCATCACCAGCACGGTCGCAGCCATGCTCCCCAGCAGCCAGCCCAAGGCGCGGGAGGCGCGCAGACCGTAACCGGACAGCGCCCAATAGGCGGTGAGGAGGGCTCGCTCGCTTCGGGGTATGTCATGGGCGTGGCGGCGCATTTCCATCTCGCCGTAGTAGAAGTCGGCGGCGCCGGGTTCGTGCTTGCCGTCCTCGAAGGCCTTGCGAAGCTGTCGGTACACCGGCGCCAGTGCGGCCGGCTCCAACGGCACTTCTCCGCCCGGTGCGGGGTTCCAGCCACCCGCACGGGCCGGGCGGGTGGCGCGCCAGTGATGCTCCTCGGCCAGTGTTCGGCGCGGCGTCCAGCGCACCGGCACCACCCCGCGCCGACGAAAACCGGTGGGGGTGGTGGCGAACACGTACAGTCCGTCCAGCCGTAACTGGTCGAGGTGGACGGTTCCGGCGAACAGGCAGTCGGTGAGGTCCACGTCGGTCAGCACCAGGTGAGCCGCATCTACGCCGCGCAGTGATGCCGCCCGCACGCGGGGGTCCGTCAACCCGAGTTCGGGGATCTCCCGTCCGTCCTCGGTGAAGCGTTTCGCCTGGGCGGAGATGCTCACTGGGTACTCCAGCACCGCGTCGCTCAGGTCCACGGTGGCGTGCCGCAGTCGCAGTGCGGCCGTGGAAGCCCATCGGGTTCGTCGGCAGCACACGGTGCCGGCTGCCGCCTCAATGGTCACCGCGGTTGCGAACACCGCCTCCGTCAGATCCAGTGCTCCTGTGCATACCAGTGGTCCTACGGTCGCGATGTGCTCGAACACCACCCTGCGGAACGTGGTGTCGCCGGCGATCGTGGCTCCGCCGAACCGGGCGTCGCCACCGAAGGTCACCCCTCCGAAGTCGGCGTGCCCTCCGATCGTCGCAGTGCGGAACGTGGCATCACCTTCGAAGGCCGCGCCGACGAACTGGGCGTCGCCGGCGATGGTAGCTCCGCGGAACGCGGCGTCACCGCCCAAGATCGAACCGCCGAACTGAACATGACCACCGATCGACGCACTCGCGAGCCAGGTGTCACTGCCGATCCGAGCCCTTGGGAACTGGGCGTCCTTGCCGATCTCGGCCCTTGCGAACCAGGCATAGCCGCCGATCGCGGCCCTGGCGAACTGGGCATGGCCGCCGATCCTCGCGCCGTCGAACTGGGCGTATCCGCGGATATCGGCGCTGGAGAACTGGGCATCACCGCGAATGTCGGCCTCCACGAACACGGCGTTGCCTCCGATCACCGCCCTGGTGAAGTCGACGTCGCCGCCGATCTCCACCTTGGTGAAGTCGGCGTTGCCTTCGATCTCCACCCCGCCGAAGTCGGCGTTCCCGTAGAACTTGGCCAGTCCGAAGAGAGCATGGCCGAGGCGAACCCTGGCTGATTCGGGTTCCATTACGGCGCGGAGCAGGCCACTCAGCAGTTCTTCCGAAATCGGCGTGCCTCGATGGTCGAGGTCCGCGCCGGGGTGCAGACCGGCGAGGTAGCCCGAGCGATCGGCGTCGCCCAGGTGGGCCAGGCATGCGGTGTGGGGCTCGACGAGGCGGCCTCGGCACCCCACGTCCACGTTGTCCGCTGTGGCGCCGTACCGGCAGTGCGGCCAAGGAGGTGCGTCCGGGGCGGCGTGGGGCGAGGTGGAGGTCATGCCACTGAGACGTGGAGCCGATACGCCTGGTTGCGGTGTCTCAGCAGCAGACCTTCGGGGCGTTCGACAAGGCGCGGTTGTAGGTCAGTCAGTTAGCCATTAGCCAGCCATCGGTCAGTCAGCCGAGGCGGGTGGCAAAGGTGCTGGCCGGCAGGGGCATCCCCTGGGGGCGAGGGTGACCGGCCTGGGTCGGGCTCCCGAGTGCGCTCGTCCATGACGGGCCGGCCCCTCGCCGCCGACTCGGATCGCCTGCCACCGGGAGGCGGGCCCCTCAGTCGTTCGCCGTCGGGCCGGTGCGGACGACGGCCTGGTCGCCGTGGGGGCCGAACAGGTGCAGGATTTCCACCGCTTCGGCGTGGGCGGGCCCGAACCAGTGGGGTTCAGTGGTGTCGAACTCGGCCACCTCGCCCGGCCGGAGAATGATGTCGCGCTCACCGAGAATGAGGCGGAGTTCGCCGGCCAGTACGTAGAGCCATTCGTAGCCGGAGTGGGTCACCAGTCTCGGTTCCCGGTGCGCGAGCACTTGCTTGAAGACCTGGACCCGGCCCGGGTACTGCGTCAGTGGGACAAGGACGTTTCCAGGCTCCCGGCTGTGCGGCTTCAGATGTATCCGTGGGTCACCCGTGGCCGGAGGGGTCACCAGTTGGTCCAGTGCGACGCGGTGGGCCCGGGCGAGCGGGATGAGAAGGTCGAGCGTCGGACGCCGCCGGCCGGACTCCAGGCGCGACAGCGTGCTCACGGAGATTCCGGTGTCCTTCGCGAGGGTTTCGAGGGTGAGGCCGCGGTCGCGCCGCAGGGCGCGCAGCCGTGGCCCGATGCTGTCGAGGAGTTCCGCGAGATCGTCGTCCATGCGGCCATTTTGCAGTCTCCGCAAAGTTCCTGGCTCTGAGCCCTCCCCTCACCCGAGCCTGGGCGGCGACCGATTCCGTAGAAAGAGGGCTCCCTGTGCTCGCGACATCCCTGGCCGCTCCACCCTCCCCGCTGAGCGCGCGCCGACGCTGGACGGTGCTGACCGTGTGCGCGCTCAGCATGTTCCTGGTGGGTGTGGACACCACCATCGTCAACGTCGGACTGCCTGAGATCGGGCACGGCCTCGGCGTGGACACTCGCGGTCTCGAGTGGGTGGTCAACGCCTACACCGTGGTCCTGGCCAGCCTCCTCATCGTCTCCGGCGCGCTCGCGGACCGCTTCGGACGCCGCCGCGTCTTCCAGTGCGGACTGGTCGTGTTCGGCCTGGCCTCCGTCGCATGCGCCCTCGCCCCGTCACTCGGCGTCCTCGTCGCCGCCCGGGCCGTCCAGGGGATCGGGGCCTCCATGCTGAGCCCCGTGGCCCTGGCGATCGTGGTGAACGCGATGCCCGACCCACGGGAACGGGCCCGTGCGATCGGTGTGTGGGCGTCGGTCTTCGGGCTCAGCATGGCGGCGGGCCCGGTCACCGGCGGCGCGCTCATCGCCGCGTTCGGCTGGCGCTCGGTGTTCTGGATCAACGCGCCTGTTGTCGTCGTCGCCCTCGTCCTGGTCGCCGTGTTCGTACCGGAGTCGCGCGCGAAGCGTGCCCGGAGACTCGACCTGCCGGGTCAGGTGCTTCTCACCGTACTTCTCTGTCTCTTTGTCGGCGTCCTCATCGAAGGACCCCGCATCGGCTGGGCATCACCCACAGCCCTCGTCGTCTACGCCCTGATCACGGCTGCGACGGCCGGGTTCGTCCGGGTCGAGCTGCGCCGCAGCCAACCCCTGATGGACCTCGGCCTCTTCCGCCGGCCGCCGTTCGCGACAGCGGTACTCGGCGCCATGGCGGTGTTCGTCGCGCTGAACGTGAGCCTGCTGCTCAATACCCTGTACCTCCAGCACACCCGTGGCTGGACACCGCTCGCGACGGGCGCCGCGACCCTCCCCATGGCACTCGGAGCCACCTTGTGCGCGCCCTTGGCGGGCAGCCTGGTGGGACGCCTCGGTCCGCGACGTCCGCTGATCCTCGCGGGCGCCTTCACCGCGGCTGGCGGTCTGTGCTTGGTCGACCTGGGCCAGGACACGAGCGTGGCGCTGATCCTCATCGCCTACCTGCTCATCGGCGTGGGGTTCGGCTTCGCCAACGCCCCTCTGACCAATACCGCGGTCAGCGGTTTGCCGCCGTCCCAAGCCGGTGTGGCCGGGGCGATCACCTCCACCGCGCGCCAGGTCGGTGCGGCGGTCGGAATCGCCGTCGCCGGGGGCCTGGTCGCGGGCGCCGAACGCGCCGGCCTCGCCGCCGCGTCGCGCCCGGGCTGGCTGCTCGTGGCGGCCTGCGGACTGTTCCTGCTCGTCGCGGCACGCGCCTCGCAGCCCACGGCCGCGCGCACCCTTTAGCCCGAGGGGCACCTCCTATGCCGAGCGACGCGCTGACTATCCATGCGGTCACAGCACGGGCAGTGCTTCGCCGAGCGTGCTCTCGGTGATCGCGGACGCGTTGCCGTATGACCCATTAGGGTGCTAGGTGTTCGATCTACTCCCGATATGATGCGCTTTGTGATCAAGTCCAGGCGGCTCCGGCGCCGTCGTCCTCCCTACGGCGGCAGGTGGGAAGCTGCCTGGCTGTCACCGGTGATCCTTACCGTCCTCATCGCCGGCCTGGCGTTCTCCACCCCCAGGGAGATCGCCTTCAGCCGCCTCCTGCCCGCTGCACCCGCCCTCGCCGCCGCGATGTGGCCCGTGGTCCCCACGATCCTGCTGGGCGCGTTCTGCCTGCTGGTCATGATTGGCCTCAGCTTCGCCTACACCGACCTGGGGACGCCGTACACGGCGGCTGCGATCATCACCGTCACCTTGGCGGCCGCATACGCGAGCCACGTCCGGCTCCAGCGGGAGGAGGCACTCTTCCACGTCCGGCTCGTCGCCGACGCCGCCCAGAAGGTTCTGCTGCGCCCCCTGCCGGGCCGCATGGCGGGCGTCGAGATCGAGTCGCTGTATCTGGCGGCCCAAGAGCAGGCCCGGATCGGCGGCGACTTCTACGAGGCGGTCGACACACCGTACGGAGTCCGGCTGCTCATCGGCGACGTACGCGGCAAGGGCCTGTCCGCGGTGGGGGCGGCCTCGGCGGTGATCAGCTCCTTCAGGGAGGCGGCGTACGACGAACCGGACCTGAGGGGCATCATTCGGCGACTGGAGATCAGCATCACCCGATACAGCGCGGCCTTCCCCTCCCCGGACCTGCCCGAGCGCTTCGCCACTGCTGTACTCGCCGAAATTCCTCACAGCGGCGGCCAGGTGAGGCTCCTCAACTGCGGCCACCCCCCACCGCTGCTCGTGCACGGTGGGGAGACCCGCGTCCTGGACCCCACCACAGTCTCGCCGCCCCTCAACCTCGCGACACTCCTCGGAAGCCAATACTGCGTGGACACCGTCGCCTTCACCCCGGGCGACCAGTTGCTGCTCTACACGGACGGTGTCACAGAGACCCGGGACCGCACCGGTGAGTTCTTCCCGCTGCCGGACTGGATGCCGAGGCAAGGCCCGACGCCGCCCCGCGAGTTGCTCGACCGGCTGCACCGGGACCTGCTCCAGTACAGCGGTGGAGCGCTCGGCGACGACATCGCGGCCCTCGCCGTGCGGTGCTCGCACGCCCGGGCATGGGAGCACCTCGCCTAGGCCGACGAGCGGATTCCAAGTAGGGCCGCACCGAATCGCGAGGCCGCTCGGCTCGTCCTTCGGATCGCCGACTCGATCACCGGCGGCGAAGCCCACACCACCGCGGCCCCCCGGACCGTGGCACCTTACCGGCCGCCTCCGCGGCCACTCCCGTTCCCCACAAGCCGGTGAGGGGAGAGGCCCGGGTTACGCCGCGGTGTCGTAGGTGTAGTGCCTGGTGTGATCCAGCATGTCGGCGGGTGTCACGTCGTTCCAGGGCCGCATGACGTCATTGAGGCTCACCACGTTGCGTGTTTGGACGGCAGGCAGGTACGTCGATCCCGGGTGCCGTGCCTGCCACTGGGCCCAGAGGCGGTCTATGAACGCATGGTGCATCCAGAAGACCGGGTCGTTGGGGGACACGCCCGTGCCCATCTGTCCGCCCACCCACACATGTACGCGGTTGTGCAGGTTGACGCCGCGCCAGCCCTCCAGGTGGTTGCGGAATCCGTCGGACGCGCTGTTCCAGGGCGCGGTGTCGTACGTGGGCATCGCGAGTACGGCGTCGACCTCCGCACGCGTGGGCAGCTGCTGTCCGCCGGATCCCAGGGCGCGGCGGAGGAAACCACGTCCGTCGACCCGTACGGACACGGGCCATTTGCCGGCGGTGACCGCGAATGCACCGTCGCTCACCTGCCCGTCCCTGCTTCGGCCGGTACCGCCCAGGAAATCGGCCGCCCACAGGGAGGAGGTGGGGGAGCGGTCCACCGTCCAGTCCCAGTAGGGCAGCGCCACCTCCGGGTTCACCGCCTGGAGAGCCTGCTCGAACTGTATGAGGAACCTGCGGTGCCAGGGGAGGAAGGACGGCGAACGGTGGCCCACACGGTCACCGTTGTCGGTGTCGCTCATGATGAACGCGTTGTGTGTGGTGACGAACGTGTCGTAGCGCCCGCTGCGCTTGAGTTCGAGCAGTGCGTCGACGAAGTTGCGCTTCTCGGTGGGGGTGAGGTGCGCCTGGTTCTTGCGTACGGTCATGGAAATGCCTTCGGGTCAGGGCTGGACGGCGTCGCTGGACGGCGGTGAGGCTCAGAGCAGGGGTTCGAGCTGCGATCCCTGAAGTTCGACCACGGCGGCGCGAGCCACGGCCCGCGGGCTGGTGAACGTCTCGTAGTGGT
This sequence comes from Streptomyces agglomeratus, assembly GCF_001746415.1. Lineage (NCBI taxonomy): Bacteria > Bacillati > Actinomycetota > Actinomycetes > Kitasatosporales > Streptomycetaceae > Streptomyces > Streptomyces agglomeratus. Next base: position 703,930 of record NZ_MEHJ01000001.1, on the reverse strand, counting down.
TGACCACGCTGATCCACGTGCCGTCGGCGTTCTGCATCACGTGCAGTTCCTCGCCGTCGATGTGCACGGAGTAACCCACGCCGTGGTGTCCTCCGTGATGTGACGGCGCACCTTGTATGCGACGTCCTTTGAAGGACTCGTCGAACGGCTTCGGCTGTGTGGGTGTGTGCCCGGAGCCCCCCGGGGAGTGAGCCCGGTTGCCGTGTTCGGCGGCCGGAGGACCGGACGGCGCGGCCGTGCGCACGAAGCCCGTCAGAGCGAGGCCGGCCAGAGCTGTGGCGGAGGCGCCTAGGGCGCGGCGTCGGCTTAGTTGAGACATGGGTGTTCCCCCTGGTTGGTGCGAGCTGGTTGCTGCGAGTCGATTGCGAGTCGGTGCGCCCCGGTGTCCCTGTGCCGGCGCGGGGCAGCACATTGACGACCCCTCACCGAGGAGGAGTCGGCTGGTCAGGCCGACCGGGCCCCGGCGGGCCGTCGGTGAATATGACTACAGCCTTGTGCCCGGCCGGACGAAGTCTCGGCACAGTCGGCGGTCGCTATGCGGACAAGGGCTCGCACATAGTGCGAAGTTGAACCAAGTTGATCTTCCTGTGATGCTCGTTGCGCCGGCGTAGATCAAAAGATTTTGCGGACAACTGAGGTGAGGATTGGAGAATTTGTTGTCGCATGCCGGCAATCGTGTCAGTCGTCACGTCGGGAAGCTGTCCGGATTCTGTGGGTGGACCTCGAGTGAAGGAGCGCGGCCTCGGGGGGCGACCGAGCCGATCGAGGGCTTCGGTATGTCCGCCGGTGGGTCGGTAGTGGCATCCGCTCCGACCGTCATCGGCCTGGTGGCCGGTTCCTGGTACGGGGCATCAGGTCGAAGCCGGGGAGTGGGTCATGTGAACCCCGGAACGAGCGTCGTTGGGCGTCGGTGTGCTCAGTGGCCGACGCCAAACTTGGACGTGTTCTTGAGCAGGCCCTCGGTGCTGTGGATGGTCCACGCGCCGCACGGGACGAACCGGTGAACAGTGCGGTGGACTTCCGCGACGGACCGGCCGCTCCTCCCCGTAGAGACAGGTGACAGTGTCCGCGCCCGTTGGGTGCGGCAGCGGGATGAGGAGGAGCCTGACATATGGCTGGACGGATACGCAGAGGTGTGACGGGGACGGCGGCCGCGGCGGCGGCCATGGTGGCACTGACCGGGTCGCAGGGGCCGGGTGCCGCGGCGTGGGCCTCCGCTCCCGAGAGGGCCGGCGCAGCACCACGCCTGGGCATTTCGGGTGATACGCACTATTACCGCGAGCTGCCCCCACTGGTGGTGCGCTACTTGTCCGGTTCATCCGCGCCTTCGTCCCCGGGAGCCGGCCCCGTCGTCACGATCGGCCGGGCAGCGGTGCCCGGCACAGTCCTCGCCGCGTACCGGAAGGCGGAGTCGGCGCTCGCCCGGAGCGCGCCGGAATGCGATCTGCGCTGGCAGTTGCTCGCGGCGATCGGTCAAGTGGAGTCCGGTCAGGCGCGGGGCGGGCGGGTGGACGCGGCCGGTACGACGTACACGCCCATCATCGGACCGCAGCTGAACGGCCGCGGATTCGCGGAGATCCGGGACACCGACGGCGGTGCGTATGACGGCGACAGCTCCTACGACCACGCCGTCGGCCCCATGCAGTTCATCCCGTCCACCTGGGCCAGGTGGGGCGCCGACGGCAACGGCGACGGCAGCGCGGACCCCCACAACGTCCACGACGCGGCGCTGGCGGCGGGCCGTTACCTGTGCGCGGGCGGTCGCAGCCTCTCGCGGTCACGAGACATCGACCGCGCGATCCTCTCCTACAACCACTCCCGGGAATACCTCCGTGTCGTCCTGTCCTGGTACGGCTACTTCAGGGACGGCCACCGCGTGGTGCCGGGCTTGAGCGGTACGGGTTCCGGTCCCGCTTCCGCTTCCGGTTCGGGTTCGGGTTCGCGTCCGGGTTCCGCTTCCGGTACGAAGCCGGGCTCTTCCGGCACCGCGCGGACGGCCACTCCGCAGCCGCGTGCCGGGGCGGTCCCCTCCCGGCCGGCGTCCGCGCCGCCGTCGGCCTCGTCGAAGCCGTCTCCGAGGGCCACTCCGAGGCCCACCCCGAAGCCGTCGCCGTCCGACAGCCCGGTCGGCGGGGTGGCGCCGGCGCCGCCTCCGGCCACCACTTCAGGCACCGGCATCGAGTTGCCGGGTGACGGTGTCCTCCCGGACGGTAACGGCGGGACGCTGGCCGGCAACGGTTAGGACTCGCTCCGGCGTCACCTCTCCACATCTCCGGATACCGGGCGGTAACCTCCCGGCCATCAGGCGTGAGTGCGAGGAGGGGCTTCATGGCGACGGATACGCACCCCGCTCACCTGGCGCGACCCGGTGACGAAGGGGCCCATCTGCGGTGGCAGCGCATGTGGGGCCATCGCGAGCACCTGCTCAAGGTGGCGCGTCGCCGCTCCATGAGCGCCGAGGACGCCGAAGACGCCGTACAAGAGGCCATGCTGCGCGGCGCGCAGTACGCGCACCTCGACGACGCGCGGATGGGCGCATGGCTGACGACGGTGACCATGCGCCTGTGCGTCGACCGGTACCGGCAGGTCCACCGGGAGGCCCAGGTGTCGGGCACCCGGACGCTCACCGCCCCCGGCCCCGTCCCCGTCGAGGAGACGGTGTGCGACCGGGCGGAGGCCAAGTGGCTGGCGAACCGGAGCAAGGAGCTGCCCGCCCGCCAGGCGGAGGCACTCCGGCTCAAGTCGGAGGACCGGGACGTCGGACAGATCGCCCGGGAGATGGACCTCAGTTACGAAGCGGTCGAGTCGCTGCTGGCCAGGGCCCGGCGTACGCTCCGCAAGTCGCTGGCCGCAACGCTGGCGCTCGGCCTGTGGCTGATCGGACGCGGCCGGGACCAGGCCAGTCAGGCGGGCGGGCATGCCCCGGCGCTCGCCGCGGCATCCGCGGCGGCGACGCTGGCCGTGGCAGGACTGGTCGTGCCCTTCACGTACGAGTCGGGTCAGCAACGGCCCGCGTCGCAGCCCGGCACGTCGGAGGTGCGGGAGGAGGTGGACGCGGCCGGCTACGAAATTCCGGGTGCTTCGCCGGACTCCCCGGACTCCCCGGACTCCCCGGACTCCCCGGACTCCCCGGACTCCCCGGACTCCCCGGGATCTCCGGGCCCGTCGGTTCGCTCCGAAGCCGCAGGCTCTCGCCCTCCGGGCGGGGAGACGTCACCGACCGCGCTGCCGACGGGGTCGGCCGAGGTTCCCCTGCCGGGGGTTCGGGCGCCGGAGGTCCGGGCACCGGAGGTGACACTGCCGGAGGTCTCGGCACCGCTCCCGGACGCCCCGGACACTCCCCAACTGCCCGCCGCACCGTCGCTGCCGGAGACCACTGCCGTGCCGGACGTTGTCGCGCCCGTCTCCACCACCGTTCCCGCGCCCGTCTCCGCCCCTCTCCCCGCGGACGTTCCCGCGGATGTGCCTGCCGACGTGCCTGCCGACGTGCCGGCCGGCACGTCGGACGAGGCTCCGCACACCGGCGTACGCCGCTGATTTCCGCCCGGTTAAAAATCTTCGTTTCTCCGCGACGGACCCGCCGCCCTTCCCCGTAGAGCAGATGTCAGAGCTGCTCCCCGCTGAAGGGTGAACCGGATGGGCGTCGAGATCTGCGTGGAAGGGTTGACGAAATCCTTCGGCCACCAGGTCATCTGGCAGGACGTGTCGTTGACACTGCCCGCCGGTGAGGTATCCGTCATGCTCGGCCCCTCGGGTACGGGAAAGTCGGTGTTTCTCAAGACGCTCGTGGGACTGCTCAAGCCGGAGCGGGGATCGATCAAGATCGCCGGACAGGACATCACCAAGCTCCGCGAGCGCGATCTGTACGAGGTTCGCAAGCTCTTCGGGGTCCTGTTCCAGGACGGCGCGCTCTTCGGATCGATGAGTCTGTACGACAACATCGCCTTTCCGCTGCGCGAGCACACCCGCAAGCCGGAGAGCGAGGTCAGACGGATCGTCCTGGAAAAGATGGACATGGTCGGTCTGATCGGTGCCGAGGACAAACTGCCCGGCGAGATATCCGGCGGTATGCGAAAGCGGGCGGGACTGGCGCGGGCGCTGGTGCTCGACCCGGAGATCATCCTGTTCGACGAACCGGACTCCGGGCTCGACCCGGTGCGAGTGGCCTATCTCAACCAGCTGATCGTCGACCTGAACGCGCAGATCGACGCGACCTTCCTCATCGTTACCCACGACATCGCCTCGGCCCGCCTGGTCCCCGACAACATCGGGCTGCTCTTCCGGCGCGAGCTGGTGATGTTCGGTCCGCGCGAGGACTTGCTCACCAGCGACGAGCCGGTCGTACGGCAGTTCCTCAACGGCCGTATGCAGGGACCGATCGGCATGGCGGAGGAGAAGGACGCCGCCCAGGTCGAGCAGGAGCTCGCCGATCTCGGCAACGGCGTCGGACAGAACGCCGGCGAAGAGTCCACGACGGCCATGACCCCGCGCCTGCTGCCCAGCCCCGGAGTCACCCGCCCGCCCCGCTGGCAGGCGATCGCCGAACGCGAGGTGGAGACGCGCCGAAAGGCGGAGCCCCCCGGGAAGGCGGAGCCACACGACCAGGCGGAGCCACCTCAGAAGGCGGAGCCACACGACGAGACGGAGTCACCCCAGAAGACGGAGCCACCCCAGAAATCGGAGCCACACGACGAGGCGGAGTCGCCCCGGAAGAAGGGAGAGGAGGTGGCGGACGCGTGAGTCTGTCCCCCACCGGAGCCCTGAAACACTCCGGCAGCCTCTTCGCCATGGCCCTGGACGTCCTCAGGACCCTCCCCAGGCGCCCCTTCCAGCTGCGGGAGTTCATCCAGCAGGCATGGTTCATCGCCAGTGTCACCATCCTCCCCACCGCCCTCGTCTCCATCCCCTTCGGCGCCGTCATCGCGCTCCAGATCGGCAGCCTGACCCGGCAGCTCGGTGCTCAGTCGTTCTCCGGCGCCGCCTCGGTGCTCGCCGTGCTGCGCGAAGCCTCACCCATCGTCACGGCGCTGCTCATCGCCGGCGCCGGCGGCACCGCGATCTGCGCGGACCTCGGGGCACGGAAGATCCGCGAGGAGATCGACGCGATGCAGGTGCTCGGCATCGACCCGATCCACCGGCTGGTCGTCCCCCGGGTGCTGGCCACGATGCTGGTGGCGGTCCTGCTCAACGGCCTGGTCTCCGTCGTCGGAGTGGCCGGTGGTTACTTCTTCAACGTCGTCATGCAAAACGGCACCCCCGGCGCCTACCTGGCCTCCTTCACCACCCTCGCGCAGCTCTCCGATCTGTGGGCGGCCGAGCTGAAGGCCCTCGTCTTCGGCGCCATCGCCGCGATCGTCGCCTCGTACAAGGGCCTCAACGCCCAGGGCGGGCCGAAGGGCGTCGGTGACGCCGTGAACCAGTCCGTCGTCATCACCTTCATGTTGCTGTTCGTGACGAACTTCGTGATGACCGCCGTGTACTTCCAACTCGTCCCGCAGAGAGGTTAGTTGTGCCACGACTTCTCGACCGCCCGCTCCGCTCCCTGGAGGAGCTGGGTACGCAGATGGTCTTCTACGGGCGATCCCTCGCCTGGACCGGCCGCACCCTGCGCCGCTACAAGAAGGAAGTGCTGCGCCTGCTCGCCGAGGTGAGCTTCGGCCGTGGCGCGCTCGCGGTTGTGGGAGGCACGGTCGGCGTCATCGCCTTCCTCTCCTTCTTCACCGGCACCGAGGTCGGCCTCCAGGGGTACGCCGCCCTCAACCAGCTCGGCACGTCCAACTTCGTGGCGTTCCTCTCCGCGTACTTCAACACCCGCGAGATCGCCCCGCTGGTGGCCGGACTCGCGCTGTCCGCGACGGTCGGCGCCGGCTTCACCGCCCAGCTCGGCGCGATGCGCATCAGTGAGGAGACCGACGCGCTGGAGGTGATGGGCGTACCGTCGCTGCCGTTCCTGGTCACCACGCGGATGATCGCCGGCTTCGTGGCCGTGATCCCGCTGTACGTCGTCGGCCTGCTGTCCTCCTACTTCGCCGCCCGCACCATCACCACCGGCTACTACGGGCAGTCCACCGGAACGTACGACCACTACTTCCAGCAGTACCTGCCACCGGTCGACGTGCTCTGGTCCTTCGGCAAGGTGATCGTCTTCGCCGTCGTGATCATCCTGGTGCACTGCTACTACGGCTATTACGCGAGCGGCGGCCCGGCCGGTGTCGGTGTCGCGGTCGGACGCGGCGTGCGGACGTCGATCGTGGCCATCAACATCCTCGACTTCTTCCTCAGCCTGGCCATCTGGGGAGCCAACACGACCGTACGGATAGCGGGGTAGGCGGGCCGATGCGCATACGAACAGCAAAACCCGCGCTTGCCCGGGTCACCCGGCTGCGGCTGTACGGGATCGTGTTCATCGCGGTCATCGCCCTGCTGCTGTCCCTGACAGTCGCCGTCTACCAGCAGGTCTTCACCTCCGTCGTACGCATCACCCTGGAGGCCGACACCCTGGGCAACCAGCTGGAGCCGCGCGCGGACGTCAAGCTGCGCGGCCTGCTGGTCGGCGAGGTTCGCGAGGTGCGGGCCGACGGCGAGAAGGCGACCCTCGGCATCGCGCTGAAACCGGAGCACGTCCGCCTCATCCCGGCCGACGTCCACGCGCGGCTGCTGCCCAAGACGCTGTTCGGTGAGAAGTACGTCGACCTGGTGGACCCGGGTAGCTCCTCGGCGCGGCACATTCGCGCCGGTGACGTCATCACCCAGGACCGCACCACGGTCGGCATCGAACTCCAGCAGCTGATGAACGACCTGCTGCCGCTGCTGCGCACCGTCCAGCCCGCCAAGCTGAACGCCACCCTGTCCGCCTTCTCCACCGCCCTCGAAGGGCGCGGCGACAAGATCGGTGACAACCTCGTCCGCCTGGAGGACTACCTGCACCGGCTCAACCCGCACATGCCCTCCCTCAAGAAGGACATCTCCAGGTTCGCCGATGTGGCCGAGGTGTACGGCGAAGCCGCCCCCGACCTGCTGCGCGTGCTGCGCAACACCCTCACCACCAGCCGGACGCTCGTCGAACAGGAGGACCAGCTCGCGTCGGTCCTCACCTGGACCGCCACCGCCGCGAACACCACCGAAGGCGTACTCGACGAGAACTCCGCCCGGCTCATCACCCTGGGCCGCGTCTCCCGTCCCACGCTGGCCCTCTTCGCCCGCTACTCACCGGAGTACCCGTGCCTGCTGGCCGGGCTGGTGCGGCAGGAGAAAGCCTCCGAACAGGCTTTCAGCGGCGGAAAGATGCGCATCACCCTCGAATTCGTCCCTCAACGTCCCTCCTACCGACCCGGCGAGGAACCGCGCTATGCCGACCGCTCCGGCCCGAACTGCCGAGGGCTGCCCCACCCTCGCGTCCCCGCACCACCGACCAAGCTCAACGACGGTACGTCGGCTTCGCCGAGCCCTGGCGGCGCCGTGTCCGGCACGCCGGTCGAACAGAACGCCGTCGCCTCGCTCGTGGCCCCGGCCATGGGCGTGCCCGCCGACGAGGTGCCGGCGGTCACGACGCTGCTCTTCGGCCCGATGGCACGGGGAACGGCGGTGAGCGTCGCATGAGCCGTACGAACGCGAGAACGACAGCCCCCCAGCTGATCAAGCTGGGCATCTTCGCGGTGGTGACGGTGACGGCGACCGCCGTGCTCGCGGCCACCATCGTCAATCTCTCCTTCACCCCCAAGGAGGCGTACACCGCCGTATTCAGCGACGTCACGAGCCTGGAGGAGGGTGACGACATCCGTGTCGCCGGGGTGCGTGTCGGTGAGGTCGAAAGCATCGACATCATGGACCGGACGCTGGCCGAGGTCACCTTCACCGTCTCCCGCGACCGGCCGCTGCTGACCAGTACCCGTGCCGCCATCCGCTACCGGAGCCTGATCGGACAGCGGTACATCGCGCTGATGGAGGGCACGGGGGACGCGACGCCGCTGAGCCCCGGCGGACGGATCCCGCTCTCCCGTACCGAGCCCGCCCTCGATCTCAACGCGCTGCTGAACGGCTTCAAGCCGCTGTTCGCCGCGCTGAGCCCCAAGGACGTGAACCAGCTCGCGACCGAGATCGTCAAGACCCTCCAGGGCGAGGGCGGTACGGTACGCAGCCTTCTCGCGCACACCGCCTCGCTCACCACGACGCTCGCCGAACGCGACAAGCTGATCGGCTCCGTGATCGACAACCTCAACACCGTGCTGAAGACGGTGGACCGGCGCAGCACCCGCTTCTCCGACCTCATCTCGCAGCTGCAACGGGTCATCTCCGGGCTGTCGGCCGACCGTAAACCCATCGGGGAGTCGCTCGCCGGCATCAACGGCCTCGCGGAGGCCACTTCGGGCCTCCTCAAGGACGCCCGCCCGCCGCTGAAGACCGACATCGCGGAGCTCTCCGAGCTCACCGGAACGCTGAACGACCACGAGAAGACGGTGGAGGGCGTGCTCCAGCGGCTGCCGAAGAAGCTCAACAAGCTGACCGGCACCGCTTCGTACGGCTCCTGGTTCAACTTCTACCTCTGCGACTTCGACGGCCGGATCGTGCTGCCGAAGACCGCGGAAGTCCTTACGCCGGAACTCCATGTCGCGCGAGCGAGGTGCGGCCGTTGATTCCCTTCCGTGAACGCAACCCCGTGCTGATCGGCGCCGTCGGCCTCACCACGATCGCCCTGGTGATCGCCACCGCGTTCCGTGTCCAGGACCTGCCGCTGATCGGCAGTGGCGAGACGTACAGCGCGGCATTCTCCGAGGCCGGCGGGCTCAAGCCGGGCGACGAGGTACGGATCGCCGGCGTCAAGGTCGGCAAGGTCGACGACGTCGGACTGGACGACGGCCACGTCAAGGTCACCTTCCGGGTGAAGGGAGACCCGGAGTTCGGGACGCGGACCGGTGCGTCCATCCGCGTCAAGACGATCCTGGGCGCGAAGTACCTCGCTCTGGAGCCGAAGGGCTCCGGGCTGCTGGAGCCGGGCAGCGAGATCCCGCTGAGCCGCACGGTCGCGGCGTACGACGTGGTGGAGGCATTCAGCGACCTGACGACCACCACCGAGAAGATCGACAAGAAGCAATTGGCCACCGCCCTGGACACCCTTTCCGCGACCTTCGAGGACGCGCCCGACGAGGTCAAAGCCTCCGTCGAAGGGCTGTCGAAGATCTCCCGGACCGTGTCGTCCCGCGACCAGGCCCTGCGCGAACTCCTCGACCACGCCAACGGCGTCACGGGTGTGCTGGCCAAGCGGAAGGGAGAGTTCAGCAAGCTGGTCAAAGACGGTGACAAGCTGTTCGAGGAGATCCACAGGCGGCGCGCGGTCATCCACGCCTTGCTCAAGAGCTCCGTCGCGCTGAGCATGCAGCTGTCGGGCCTGGTCCAGGACAACCGCGAGGCGATCGGCCCCGCCCTGACGCGCCTGAACACCGTGGTGCGGATGCTGGAGCGCAACCAGGCCGCCCTAGACCGCAGCGTCAGGCTGCTGGCGCCCTACACCCGGGTCTTCACTAACACCCTCGGCAACGGCCGCTGGTTCGACAGCTACATCGAGAACCTCGTCGTTCCCACACCGGTGACCCCACGGACCGGAGGGTCACGATGAAGATAAAAACCATGAGGATCAAGACGGTCGACCGGCGGCTCGTACGGCGCATCGCGCTCGCCACCGTGCTCGTGGTCACCGCCGTCATGGCCTTCGCCCACTTCTCCGAGTCGCCGGTGGTCCGGGTGACGGCGTACTTCCCCCGTACGGTCGGCATCTACCCGGGGTCCGACGTCCGCGTACTCGGCGTCCGGATCGGCGAGGTCAAGACGATCACGCCGCAGGGCGGCCGGGTGCGCGTCGAGCTGGAGTACGCCGCCGAGTACAAGGTCCCGGCGGACGCCAAGGCGGCGATCATCAACTCCTCGGTGGTCAGCGACCGTTACCTCCAGCTGCTCCCCGCCTACCGCTCCGGCCCGGCGATGAAGAGCGACGACGTCATCCCCGAGAGACGCACGGCCGTGCCGGTCGAGCTCGACCGCGTCTTCGACAGCCTGCGTACGGCAGGGGAGGCGCTCGGCCCGCGGGGTGCCAACAAGGACGGATCGCTGTCCCGGCTCCTGGCGGTCGGCGCCGACAACCTCCAGGGGCAGGGCGGGAAGCTGCACCGGACGGTCGAGGACCTCTCGCAGGCCGTCACCACCCTGTCCGGCGGCCGGAAGGACCTGTTCGGGACGGTGGAGAACCTTCAGGAGTTCACGGCTGTGCTGGCGGCCGACGATTCGAGCGTACGGGGGTTCAACCACAGCCTCGCCAAGGTCGCCGACCAGCTGGCCGGCGAGCGCAAGGACCTCGCCGCGGCGATCAAGCACCTGGCGGCCGCACTCGCCGATGTGACGGAGTTCGTGAAGAACAACAAGAAGGCGCTGACCGCGAACGTGAAGGGTCTCAGCAAGGTGACCAGCGTGCTGGTCACGCAGCGCGCGGCCCTTGAGGAGCTGCTCGAAGTGGCGCCGGCCGGACTGTCCAACCTCCAGAACGCCTACAACCCCGAATCCGGCACCCTCGACACCCGCAACAACGCCGAACAGCTCCACCAGGACCCGGCCTCCCTGCTGTGCTCGCTGCTGAAGACGACGGGGGAGACGGCCGGGAAGACGGCCGACTGCCGTGACCTGAAGAAGCTGTTCGACTCGCTGCCCGAGCTGCCGGAGGCCGACGCGGTCACCGGGGCGGTCCCGACGGGTTCAAACGGTTCGGCGGGTTCGGCCGGTTCGACGGACAAGACGCTCGGCGGAATCCTGGAGGCCCGTACATGAGAGCTGTCAGAGCTCCGCAGAAGGCGGCCCTGTGGGCGTCCGCCGGTTCCCTGCTGCTCACCGGCTGCGAGTTCAACGGGCTGTACGACGTCCCCCTGCCGGGCGGCGCCGCAGCCGACGGCAACAGCTACCGGGTCACGGTCGAGTTCCGCGACGTCCTCGACCTCGTCCCGCAGTCCACGGTGAAGGTCAACAACGTCACCGTCGGCGCCGTCGAGAAGGTGGAACTGGACGGCTGGCACGCACGGGTTCGGCTGCGCGTCGACGATTCGGTGAAGCTCCCCGGCAACGCGATCGCCGGCCTGCGGCAGACCAGCATGCTCGGTGAGAAGTACGTCGCGCTGTCGGCGCCGACGGACACCGAACCGGTGGGCACGCTCACCGACGGCGCGAAGATCCCGCTGTCCCGCAGCGGACGCAACCCGGAGATCGAGGAAGTGCTGTCGGCCCTGTCGGCGCTGCTCAACGGCGGCGGGGTCGCTCAGCTCAAGACCATCACGGTGGAGCTGAACAAGGCCCTGGACGGCCGTGAGGACCGGGTCAAGTCCCTGCTCACGGAGCTGAACACCTTCGTCGGTGGCCTCGACAAGCAGAAGAAGGAGATCGTCAGAGCGCTGGAGGGCATCGACAAGCTCTCCAAGACCCTGGCCAAGGAGAAGAAGACGATCGGCCGGGCCATCACCACCATGCCGCCCGCGCTGAAGGTCCTGGCCGACCAGCGGACCAAACTCACCCGGATGCTCACTTCGCTGTCGAAGCTGGGCAGGACAGGCACCCAGGTGATCAACGCGTCACGGGACGACACGATCGCCAACCTCCGCCGGCTCCAGCCGATCCTCCAGCAGCTGAACAAGGCGGGCGCCGATCTCCCCAACGCCCTGGAACTGCTGACGACGTATCCCTTCCCCCGCAACGTCGTGGACGCGATCCAGGGTGACTACGTCAACCTCAAGGTCACCGCCGATCTCGACCTGGCGAGCATGTACGGCAATCTCGCCGACGACTCGAAGAAGCCGGGCTCTCCGGTGAAGCCCGAGCTGCCCGGGGTACCCACGCCGGACCTTCCCGACGTGCCCCGGCTCCCCGACACTCCCCGGCTGCCGGACGCACCGGACCTGCCGGACACACCTTCGGCCCCGCCGGTGCCTCCGGCCCCTTCGGGTCGGCCGCCGGGGCCAGGGGGCGGTGACCTGGGCTGCCTGCCGCTGTGCACCGGCACCCACGCTTCGTACGCCGTGAATGCCGGCGGCGGTTTTCCGCGCGGTGTCGACGCGGCCCTCGCGGAGCTGCTGATGAAGGGGATGATGCCGTGATCACCCGCATGGTGAGGCTCCAGCTGCTCGCCTTCGCGATCGTCACCGCGCTCGGGGTGTCGTACGTCGGCGTCCAGTACACGGGCCTGGTGGACCGAATTCTGGACCGGGGCTACACCGTACGAGCCGAGTTCGCCGACTCCGGAGGCATTTACTCCGGCGCCGAGGTCACCTACCGCGGCGTGCCCGTGGGCCGCGTCGGCGAGCTGCGGCTGACCGGGGCCGGCGGCGTATCGGTGGCGCTAGATCTGAAGGACTCCCCGAGCATACCGGCGGACAGCCTGGCCGTGGTGGCGAACCGCTCGGCCGTCGGCGAGCAGTACGTCGACCTGCAACCGCGCTCTGGTAACGGGCCCGGCCTGCGGGACGGCAGCCGCATCCCGCGCCGGAACACGCGCATACCCGTACCCACCACCGAGCTGATCCTCAGCCTGGACCGGCTGGTCACCTCGGTGGACAAGCAGGACCTGCGGATCACGGTCGACGAACTGGGCAAGGCTTTCGCCGGCACCGGCCCGCATCTGAGCCGGCTGGTGGACTCGGGCAACGCCCTGATCGAGTCGGCCTCCGATTCGCTGCCCCAGACGATCGCGCTGATCGAGGACTCCCGGAAGGTACTGAAGACACAGGCGGACCAGGGCTCGTCGATCAAATCCTTCTCCCGCGATCTGGCCTTGCTCACCGGCCAGTTGAAGTCGAGCGACGGGGACATCCGCTCCCTGATGACCAGCGGCACCACGGCCTCCCGCCAAGTGGACGAGCTCCTGAAGGACAACCGGACCCATCTCCCGGTGCTTCTGGGCAACCTGATCAGCGGCGGTCAGGTCACCGCCGCCCGCCTGCCGGGTGTGGAACAGGTGTTGGTCACCTTCCCCGTGGTGGTCTCGGGCAGCTACACGGTCATCCCCGGCGACGGCACCACCCACTTCGGCATGGTCGTCAACGCCGACGACCCCCCGCCCTGCCGCCAGGGCTACGGCACCCAGCGCCGCGACCCCTCCGACACCACGGACCGCCCGGCCAACACAGGTGCCCGGTGCACCGCACCGCGCGGTGGCGACACCTCGGTCCGGGGAGCGCAGAACGCCCCGGGTGCGGACAGGGCTTCCGGCCGGGCGTCGCACGTAGCCGCCTACGACCCCGGGACGGGCACCGCGACCGGGCCCGACGGAACGCCCGTACAGATCGGCTCCACGGGCGGAGCACAGAGCCTCTTCGGAAAGGACTCCTGGCAATGGCTTCTGGTGGGACCCATGGCATGACCCGTGTACTCCTGACCCGCGCGGTACGGCCGCTGCGGCACCCGCGAGCCGTGGCGGTACTGGCCGCCATGGCCGCCGTACTGACGGTCTCGTCCGGGTGGCTGGGCCACCAGGTGTACGAGCGCCACACGACGGAGCGGCGGCACCAGGACATCCTGGCCGCCGCCCGCCAGTCGGCACTCAACTTCACCTCGCTCGACTACCGGCGCTACGACCGGGACAGCGAGACCGTCCTGAAGGGCGCGACGGGGGACTTCGAGAAGCAGTTCTCGGCCCAGACCGAGAAGCTGACGAAGATCGTCACCGACAACAAGTCGGTTTCCGAGGGACAGGTCCTCGAAGCCGGCATCGCGAGCGCGGACGAACGTACCGCCCGCGTCCTGGTGGTGGCTGACAGCAAGGTCACCAACGTCGCCGCTCCGCAGGGCACTTCACGCAACTACCGCCTTCAGCTGGACCTGGTCTTCGAAGGGGGACGGTGGCTGACGTCGAACGTCGAATTCGTCGGCTGAAGCCCCACCCCCCCATCCCATCCCGCAGGACTTCAGAACTCCCGTACTTCGCCTTGTACCACCCGTGAGGAGAACACCGTGGCGAACCAGACCCTCCGAGGCCGCGGCGGCGCCGGCACCCCCCGGCAGCGTTCCGTAGCAGCGGCCACCCGCGCCGCGGCCAAACGCGCCGAGAGAATACGACGTCCGACCGAGCCGGCCCCCGAGCCGGCCGCCCAGCCGCCGACCGGGCAGGCGGACAGGCCCACGCGCAGCCGCCCCGGCCTGCCGACGGCGGGGCTCGCCGTCCTCATCCCCCTCGGCCTGGTCGCCACAGCGGCGCTCGGACTGCGGTACCAGGAGGCCGGGCGCACGACCGAGGCCCGCACGGCCGCGCTCGCGGCGGCCCGCAAGGCGGCCCCGGTCATCCTGTCGTACGACTACCGCCACTTGGACCGCGACTTCCGCGCGGCCCGCGCCCACCTCACCGCCCCGTTTCTCGACCAGTACGGCAAGACCACCAAGGCCGTGGTCGCGCCGACAGCCAAGAAGTACCGCGGAGTCGTCAAGGCCACGGTTGCCAAGCCCACGGGCGGCGACGCCCCGGCGGCCTCGGTGGTGTCGGCCGGCCCGGACCAGGCCGTCGTCCTGATCTTCATGAACCAGGTCACCACCAGCACTCAGGTCGCGGACCGGCGCCTCGACCTCAACCGCGTCCGGATGACGCTCGTGCGTACTGAGCACGGCTGGAAGGTCAAGGCGGTGGACGCGCTGTAGCGAGCGGGGGCAGGGGCGGAGGGGGTGGTCGCGGATGCCCGCCGTGGAACACGTTCCACGGCGTCGAAAGGCGCCGGAAACGGATCGACCGGAGAGCCCGCGTCGAGGCTGATTCCGGCCAGGGGCGACCTACTCATTGCCGGGATGCGCGCCGGACAAAGCAGGTGTAGAGAGGAGAGGTGTTGCAGCGCCTCGTCGGTCTTCGCCGGTCGGCGCGAGGGGTCACGCCATGGCGGCCATCCCCATCGCGCTGATAGCGGCGATTGTCGTGATCGACGTTCTGGCGCCGCCCGACATCCACCTGGGCCCCTTGCTGGTCGCCGCCCCGGCGATCACCGCGTCGTTCGCCGGCCCCCGGATGACGGGACTGATCGCCGCCCTCGCGGTGGTGGCGCAGGCGGTGATCGCGGTGCTGCGTGATCCGGACGAGCTCTTCTCGGCGAATCATCAGGCGCAGATCGCCGCCCTGGTCCTGGTCGGATCGAGCCTTGTGATCTTCTGCGTGGTGCGGGAGCGCCGTGCCAGAGAACTCACGCAAGTGAGGTACGTGTCCGAGACGGCCCAGCGCGTCGTCCTGCGTCCACTGCCCAAGTGGATCGGGCCGCTGCGAGTCGCCTCGCTCTATCTCGCTGCCGAGGCCGAGGCGCAGATTGGCGGCGACCTGTACGCCGCCTCACGCACCCGCTCCGGCACCCGGCTGATCGTCGGCGACGTGCGAGGCAAAGGCATGACCGCCGTCGGTGACGCCGCCCTGCTGCTCGGCGCGTTCCGGGCCGCCGCCCACCGCCAGGCGAGTCTGCCCGAACTGGCGGCCTATCTCGATGGAAGCGTGTGCTGGAACCTGACCGAACCCGGGGAGACGGACCAGTCCGGAGAGACCTTCATCACCGCCACCATTGTGGACATCCCCGACCACGGCAGCATGATCGACATGATCGACTGCGGGCACCCACCGCCGATTGTTGTGCGGAACGGCCGTGCCACGCTGATCGACGCATACCAGGCCGCGCCTCCACTGGGCCTCGGCGAATTGGCGCACCCCCGCTACCACGTCGACACCTTCACGTTCGAGGCTGGAGACCTCCTCCTGCTCTACACGGACGGGGTCGTCGAGGCCCGCGACTCCACCGGCACCTTCTATCCACTGACTGAGCGCATCACCGGCTGGACCGAAAGCGACCCCGACGCATTTCTGCGTCGCCTCCGGCGCGATCTGCTCCAGTACGTCGGCGGACGGCTGGGAGACGATGCCGTCATGATTGCGATCGAGCGCCCCCGCACCCCCACGTGATGCAGACACGACCCGAAGTGCCCTCTCCCCAGCCGCAGGAACGGGCGAAGAGCAAGTGGTGACGGATCGCGGCGACTCGCAAGATCACCTCGCGCAGAGCGAACGCCGGATGTCATTGGACCGCCCTTCATCCCCGACACCGCACCCGCCACCCGCGCATCCCACAGTGTGGCTGAGCGTCTCCATTGGCTACTGTGCGTGCGGGGTAGCCGTGGAGGAATTCGTCAGAGGTGGAGTGCGGTCAGGCCGGACCGGTCCCCGCGGCCGTGGCCGCGGAGCGCCGGGTGGGAAACACCGTGGGGACTGGATCATTGGCGAGGAAGTCGAGGATGAGCCGGTTGACCTCCCCGGGCTTCTCCAGCGGCACCGCGTGCGACGTTCCCGGCACGACGGCCAGCTCGGATGCGGGGATCGCGCGGTACAGGGCAATCGTGTGCTCGAGTGTGACCAGGTCGTTGTCTCCGACGAGGACGAGCGTGGGCCGACCGATGCGAGCCAGGTCCTCGGTGGGAATAGTGGGCTCAGTGCGGTACATGTCGGCCAGCTTGCCCACGACGACCGGCAAGTGGGCGGCGCCGTCGGGCGACACGGCTTCGTACGCCTGACGGACCATGGCCAGGTCAGGGGCGTCGGGCGTCATCTGATCGAGCATCTCCGGCGCCACGACACTCTGCGGACCGGGGAGGAAGTTGGCCCCCATGGCCACCACCTTCCGGACCAGGTCGGGACGGGCGATGGCGACGAGCAGGGCGACGACCCCTCCGTCGCTCCATCCGACGAGGTGAGCGGGACCGTCGACGAGCGACTCCATGAAGGCGATGGTGTCGTCGGCCATGTCCTGGTACGAAAGCGGCCCTTCGACGTCGGGCGTGTGCCCATGCCCACGTCGTTCGGGAAGGAACACACGAAATCGCGCCGCGAAATCGGCTCGCTGAGCCCTCCATGTCTCATTCGTGCAGAAGCCGCCATGGAGAAGGACCAACGGGACGCCGGCACCATCGGTCTCGTACCACGTCCGGACGCCGGGGAGCTCCACATAGTCGCCCATCGCTCCAGGTCTTTCTGGGATGCAGCCGCTCAATGTCAGTCTCCTCCGCGAGCGAGGTGACCTGCAACGCGAGCGTCATGCCACGTGACCACGATCTTCCATCCGGGGCCGGCGCCACCTACGCGTCCTCGACAAGGTTCTGGACGACCCTCCCGCGCCCCAGCAGCCTCCACGACGAGCTGCTCGCACCGCTGGGTCCGGCCGAACGCGACCAGTTCGTTCAGTTGTTCACCCGCTTGCTGGACCACCACGCCCGGACCTCCTGACCGGGCGTAGTGGCATCCGGCATCAGCCGAGGCGGTCCTTGTCCGGCTCAGGCGGTTCCCGCTCACGGGCAACCGCAGACGGCCCACGCCCCGCGGCGCTCCCGTCAGGCGCCCAAGGCGCCGACCATCTCTCCCAGTACGGTGCGCCAGCTCTCGCCCGGCTGCTCTCGCAGGGACGGGCCCAGACGGTCGGCGCGGTATCGCCAGTGGTGGTCCAGATCGGGGTGCACATCGTCTGTTTCAAGGATCGCCCGGACAACATCGCCGCCGGCTCCGGGGGCGTCGCCGTGCAACAGTTCGATGAGGCCCGTCGTGAGGTCGTACCAGGAGACGTGGCCGCCAACGGCGTTCGCGACCCCGTGCACAGGCGTGTCCAGACACGACGTCACGGCACGCGCCAGTGCTGACGCGTGCACCCATGGCGCGCCGTACCAGGCGTGACCATGGGCGCCCGGCTTCGGCAGCGAGACCGGGCGGCGCTCCTGCACGGCCTGGTAGAGCACCCCAGTGGCCCCCCAGCGCAGTTGGTCGCGCAGCCGGTCGTGCGGGCCCCACACCAGAGGGGAGCGTACGGCGCTCGCGCCACCCCTACCCCCGGTGCCCGCCGCGTCCAGCAGCAGCCGCTCACAGTCCAGCTTGGCCCGGCCGTAGGGGCTCAGCGGCTCCTGCGCGGGGGACTCCTCCTCCACAAGGTCGTCGACGGGCTGCCCGTACGCGTCGACGCTGCTGACGAAGACGAACGGACCGCGCTGCCAGGCATCAACCATCGCCCTCATGGCCGCCACGTCCACCTCTGGGCGGGTGAAGGTACACGCCGCGTGGATCACCGCGTCGGCGCGCGCGACCGCCGCACCCAGGCCGTCCAGATCGGTGAGGTCGCCCTCGACGACATCCACCCCCTCCCCGGCCACCAGGTGTGCGGACTCCGGCCGGGCCAGAGCGAGCACGGGACGCCCGCGGGCGGCGAGTTCCCGCAGGACGTACGACCCGACTCCGCCGCTGCCGCCGGTGACCAGGACGGTCCCCTCGCGGGTGCCTCGGGGACGCGCCCGGCGGGTGGGCGCGGCCGCGGCAGCGGCGCGTTCCTCCGCGCGTCCGTCCAGCAGGGCGACGACAGCCCGGGGGGTGCGGGCCTGCATGACGTCCAGCCCAGTCACCGGGAGCCTCAGCGCGGCGCGCAGTCGTTCCGCGAGCCGGACCGCGCTCAAGGAGTGGCCGCCGAGGACGAAGAAGTCGTCGTCGGGCCCCGGCGACGGGCACCCGAGCACCGCGCCGAACGCCTCGGTCACCGCCTCGGCGTGCGGCCCCGCCAGTGCGGGGGCGGCCGGCAGACCCGGCAGCCGCGAGAGGTCGGGTGCCCCATGGGCCGTACGCGGCATGACGTCCAGGAGGGTGACGGTCACGGGCACGAGTTCGGGTGCCAGTGACGCCCGTACGTGGGAACGCAGTTGGGCGCGTGACGGCCCACCGATGTCACGCGGCACGGCGTACGCCAGCAGCGGCCCGCCGACGGGCTCGACGACGACGGCGTCGGCGACCTGGGGGTGTGCCCGCAGCAGCGCCTCCGCCGGATGCCCTACCGGGCCGGCGTCGCGGCCGTCCCGGGTGTCCCCGGCCGGCCGGCCGGCGTCGTGCGCCGGAGCCGTCGCGGGCAGCTGGGACAGCCGCAGCCCGGGGTCGGCGGCGACCGCGGTGAGGAGCGCGGCGAATCCGTCGGCCAGCGTGACGGCCGCCGACTCGTCCAGCGCGGTGCGGCTGTACTGGACGAGAGCGGCGGGGCTGTCGGTGTCGAGCAGCCCGAACGACAGGTCGAACTTCGCCTCGCCGACGCTGACGTCCACGTACTCGCCCTCCGTGCCGGGCAGCCGCAGCGCCGTGGGCTGCGCCACGACGTCGGCGGTCACCCGCACCAGGGCCGTTCCATCGGCGTCACGGGCCGCGGCGCCGAGGCGTTCCACCATGAGGTCGAACGGCACGTCGCGGTGGCGCTGGGCCTCCAGCAGCGTGTCCCGTACCCGCTCGACGAGGACGGTGAAGGACGGGTCCCCCGACGTGTCGACCCGGACCGGCAGGGTGTTGACGCACAGCCCGACCAACGCGCGCATGTCCGTACCCCTGCGGTGCGTGCTCGCGACGCCGATGAGCAGGTCGTCCTCGCCGGTGAGGCGGTGCAGGGCCGCGAAGGCCGCGGCGAGGGCCACGGTGAACAGGGTGGCCCGGTGGGACGCGCCGAGTTCCCGCAGGGCCCCCGGGACGTGCGGGCCGAGTGGCAGGGAGTGGGCGTGGGCGGGCCGGCCGGCCGCGTCGGCCGGCGGCCGCACGGGGCGGGGGAGAGGCGGCGGCGCGGCTCCTTGAAGGCGGCCGGTCCAGTGGCGCAGCCCTTCTTCGAAGTGTTCGGCCGCTTCGTACTCGCGACGGGCGAAGTCCGCGTGCCGGGGCGGCGCCGGGGACAGCTCAGGCTGCGTCCCGCGGCGGACGGCCGTGTAGAGCTGGGTGAGCTCGCGGGCGATGATCTCCAGTGAGGCGCCGTCGACAGCGATGTGGTGGAAGGTCAGCAGGACTGTATGGTCCTCCGCGCCGTGCCGGACGACCAGCAGTCGCGGCAGGGGCCCGGCGGACAGGTCGAACGGCCGGCGGGCCTCCTCGGTCAGCAGGCCCTCGGCACGGCCGGGGTCTGCCTCCACCATGCGAACCTCGATCGCGTCGGGCGCCGGAAGGGCTTCCTGGAAGGGCTCCCCGTCCCGCTGCCCGTACCGGGTGCGCAGGATCTCGTGGCGGCGTACGAGGGCGGTCAGCGCGGTGCGCAGGGCGTCGATGTCCAGGCGGCCGCGCAGCCGGGTGGCGAAGGGCACGCTGTACGAGGCGTCGGCGTGGCCGAGCCGGTCCATGAGCCACATGCGGCGCTGGGCGTGGGACAGCGGCGCGGGGCCCTGGCTCCGGTGGCCCGTCGGCCAGGGCGCGGTGGAACGGCCCGCGGCGCGTGCCCGCGCCCGGCGCAGCAGTTCCTCCTGGAGGTCCGGGGCCGTGGCCCGCGGGGTGTCACTGGTCATCGGTGTCCTCCTGGGCGCTCGGGCGCAGATCGCTGTGGGCGTCGAGCAGGGCCTGCTCGACCAGGGCGGCCTGGCCGGCCACCGTCGGGGCGGCGAAGAAGCCGGCGAGTGGCACGTCGACGCCCAGCTCCTCGCGCAGGTCGTCGGTGACGACGAGAGCCAGCAGGGAGTGACCGCCCAGGGCCAGGAAGTCGGCGTCCGGCTGGGTGACCTCGCGCCCCAGTGCGCGGCTCCATATGTCCGCGACCGCCTGCTGCAACGGCGTCAGCGGCGCGGCCGGGGTCGCGTCCCCGTCCCCGGTTCCGAGAGCGGCCAGAGCCCGGCGGTCGACCTTCCCGGAAGGGGTCAGCGGCAGCCGGCCGACGATCGTCACCTCGTCGGGGACCAGGTGCGCGGGCAGGGTCGCGGCGAGACGGTCACGCAGCACGCCGGACCGGGGCACGGGACCGGGGGCCGCCACGACGTAGGCGACGAGCCGGGCGTCGTCGGGGGTGGGCCGGAGCACCGTGACGGCGGCGTCGTCCACGTCGGGCTGCCGGCGCAGGGCGTGCTCTACTTCCCCCGGTTCGACGCGGAAGCCCCGCACCTTCACCTGGTCGTCGGTCCGGCCGTGGAAGTCCAGGTTGCCGTCCGGACGGACGGAGACGAGGTCGCCGGTGCGGTACAGACGGCCCAGCTCGGGGTGGTCGACGAAGCGTTCGGCGGTGAGCTCGGGGAGGCCGGTGTAGCCGTGTGCCAACCGGCTGCCCCCGATCCACAGCTCGCCCCGCCCGCCGTCGGGGACGGGCCGCCGCCCGGTGCCGTCCAGGACGTGCGCGGTCGCGCCCGCGATGGGCCGGCCGATCGGCACGTGGCCGTCGCAGTCCGCATCGGTGACCCGGTGCGCGGTGGCGAACGTGGTCGTCTCCGTGGGGCCGTAGCCATTGACCAGTTCCAGCCAGGGGAACGCGCGCAGAACCCGCCGGGCGTGCTCGGCGGACAGCGCTTCCCCGCCCACCACGACTGTGCGGAGCAGGGAGAACACCCGGGAGCGGCGGGCGGCGAGCCGGTGGAAGAGGGCGGTGGTGAAGAAGGCGACGGTCGCGCCGTGGCGTTCCACCTGCTGGGCCAGGTCCTCGAAAGAGGGCCGTTCGACGGTGCACACCACCACGGCGGCGCCGTTGGCGAGGGCTGCCCACACCTCGAACGTCGACGCGTCGAAGGTCATGGGGGAGTGGAAGAGCACCCGGTCCCGCGTGGTGAGGGTGACGTACGCCGGCTCGGACAACAGCTCGGCGACGGCCCGGTGCGGCACACAGACAC
Organism: Streptomyces agglomeratus; assembly: GCF_001746415.1. Taxonomy (NCBI): domain Bacteria; kingdom Bacillati; phylum Actinomycetota; class Actinomycetes; order Kitasatosporales; family Streptomycetaceae; genus Streptomyces; species Streptomyces agglomeratus. The sequence goes on along the minus strand of NZ_MEHJ01000001.1, from coordinate 682,318 downwards.
CCTTGGGGCGTCCGGTCGAGCCGGAGGTGAACATGATGAACGCCGCCGCGCCGGGCCCCGGTTCGGGTGCGGCCGCCCGGGAGCCGGACAGCGGCTCCTCCGCGGGGAGCGCGAGGGACGGGCCGGTGAGGGCCACCGATTCGAGGAGCTTGCCGTCACCGACGGTCAGCGTCACGCCTGCGTCGGCGGCCATCGCCTCGGAACGCGGGCGGGGGTGCGCCGGATCGAGCGGTACGCAGGTGGCGCCCGCCCACCACAGGGCGAGCGTCGCGACGACGGTGCGCGCGGAGCGCGGCATGAGCAGCGCCACGCGGTCACCCGGCCGGACACCGTGCTCGTGCAGATGGGCGGCGAGAGCCCGGGCCCAGGAGACGAGGCCGGCGTAGGTGAGGGTGGTGTCTCCATCGGCCACGGCCAGGGCGTGCGGGGTGCGTTCGGCGTGCCACGCCACGAGGGCGGGCAGCCCGGCAGCGAACGGCGGCCGGGGACTGTCGGGGGCGGCCTGGGTGCGTTCGGTCGGCACAGGTTCTTCCTTCGAGGCGGTGTCGGTGCGGGTGGTGAGGGCGGTCATCTCAGGCACCCGCTCCCTGTGCCGCCTCGCGGCGGCGGTCGACGAGGGCGGCGACGGCCCGCAGGTCCGGCTGGCGCAGGAGTTCCGGCGCACGCAGACGTACGCCGCCTTCCCGTTCGATGACGGTCAGCAGCCGGGCCGCGACAATCGAAGTGCCGCCCACCTCCGTGAAGTTGTCGGACAGTACGGTCGTGGGCCGCGCGAGAAGGTCGCGTACGGCGGCGAGCACGAGCCGCTCGCCGGGGGTCGCGGAGGCCGGTGCACCGGCATCCGGTGCGCCGGCCGCGCCCGGGGCGGTCGCTTCCTGTGTCAGTTCTGCCCGGTCGACCTTGCCGTTGGCGTCCAGCGGGAAGGAGTCGACGAGCCGTACGGCCGACGGCACGGCCTGTTCGGGCAGCCACGCCCGCACCGCTGTCAGCAGCGCTTCGCCGGAGGCCGCGGCACCGGGTACGAGTCGTACGTACGCCACCAGGCGCGTCCGGCCGTCGGGGGTGCGC